>JAWLBD010000032.1:0-73616 GCA_041395145.1 Verrucomicrobiales bacterium
TTGCCAGCCGGAGGCGGATGGCGGAGGTATCCACAAGTGCCCGTTTCTCATTATAAATAGTGAATTTGCGACCGCCCCTCTAAATATCTTCACAATCGAAGTAGCTGGAAGGGAAGCCCCCCCGCCCGCCGCTCCTCTACCTCCGGGTTCCGCGGGATTTTTTGTGGACGTCACACTATCTCAGACCGCCAAAAATTTCATTGTTCCCATCACAGTCACTTCCGACGACCCTGAAAACGGAGTATTTACATCTAATTTGATAATACAGACGGTTCCCCAAGCCTACTTTGATCAAATTCGAACCATATATTCTGATCCGGAAGACCGGTCGCTATTCGCAACGCCTGCAAACGATGGGATTTCCAACATACTCAAATTTTTCTCAGGCATTCCCCTCGGCACCAACTCGAGCCAGACCGCCGCAGACAAACTCCCCAAGATCTCCGCCGAGCCGGAAGGTGGCGGCGGCGTCACAGTCACCTTTGAATACGTGGTTGATCCAGAGGCAGGATTGATCGCTATCCCGCAGATGTTCCTTCCAGGATCTGGTTGGCATTCGGTATCGGAGTCCGATGAGGATGCCACGCTCTCGAGCTTCTTGGAGGAGGACAAACGGCGCGACGTCTGGACCGTAGAGGTCCCCTCCCCTGGAGGGGTGGCGGATCAGATCCGCGCCCTGATGGCTAGGTTCGCGGTCACCGGGGAGCCAACCGCCCGATAGTGCGCGGGCAAGCAACGCGCTCTCGCCTGCCGCCACGGTCCGCCTCCCTCAACGCTGGAACCTCACCCGGAACGGATGGGGAGGTCATCTTCCGCTGGGGGCAAAAGGCTATCACTCCAGCATCGGCACAAAGCGGACGCCGCAGATGGGCTCTTCGCGGATCGCGCCACTGGGGTCCTTCGATACAAGGAGGAGCGTTTGCGGCTGGTTGGCGGGACCGGCGGGGAGGACGAGCCGACCGCCGGGCTTGAGTTGGGCGATGAGTTCGGGTGGCGTGTGCTCCGGCGCGCAGGCGACGAGGATGCCGTCGAATGGTGCTTCGTCCAGCCAGGCGGCGCGCCCGTCCCCGGACCGGATGCGGACTCGGCCGCCATAGCCGAGGGCGTCCAGCTTTTCCCGAGCCTGCTCCGCCAGGTCGCCCATAAATTCAGCGGCGAAGACCTGCGCCCCCATTTCGGCGAGGACCGCGCTTTGGTAGCCGCAGCCGGATCCGACTTCGAGAATCCGCTCGCCCGGCCGGGGCGCGAGGCTCTGGGTCATGAGGGCGACGATGTAAGGTTGGGAGATCGTCTGCCCGTGCCCGATCGGCAGCGGATGATCGCCGTAGGCGTCGCGCCGGTCGCACTCCGGAACGAAAGCCTCGCGCGGGACGCGGCGCATCGCCTCAAGGGCGCGAGGATCGGTGATCGGGCGCTCGCCGCGACCGGCGAGCTGGACCGCGACCATCTGCTCGCGCGCCTCGGCAAATTCGTCTCCGGCGCTCAAGGCTAATGCGCCGGATCGGCGGGGGTCAGCCCGAGCACGATATCGAATTGCGCGGCGAGTTCGCCCGCTTCAGATCCCTCCAGCGGCTTGAACTCGACGGTGACGCTGGCCTGCTGGGCAGCGTCTTTGATCCCGCGGTAGATGCCGTCTTTGGCGTTGAGCGGCTCGCCTTTCACATAGCACTGGGTGGTCAACACGCGCTTCCCCTTGTGCGTGACGGCCACGTGGATGTGCGGCGTGCGCGGGACATAGGGGACCGGTTTGATCGTGCGGAAGTAATACTCGCCCTTCCGGTTCGTCGAAAAGCGGCCGTAGCCCTGAAAGTTCGCGTCGCGTTCCCCAGATTTTCCGGCTCCCCGCGTGTGGATGTAATTTCCGTTGTGGTCGACCTGCCAGATTTCGACCAGGGCGTTGCGGACCGGCTCGCCTTTCGCATCGCGCACCGTGCCGTGCAGGTGGCTCACCTCGCCGACCGCCGGGGTGATTTTGTCGGTGATGATGAGCAGGTCGTTGTCGGTATCGAGCGGCAGCTTGTCCGGATAAAACGGCCCCTCAGTCTGCGCTGGCGTTTGGGTCAGGGCTTCGGCAAACGCACCCGGCGCTGTCCAGAGGAGCGCGGAACCGAGCATCGAACGGTGGAGGAATTGGCGGCGGTGGATGGTCATAGGTAAGATGGGGCTGAAATGCTTCGGCGCGGATTATACAGGTGAAATCAGAAAAAGTCGCGGACGGATGCTGTGGTTAGAAGCGCGGGAACGCGGGACCGATCCGGCGTCAGAGCACCAGATTTTCCAAAAGCGCCGGACGTATCGCCAGGAGACTTCGCCGCTCGCCAGCGCCTCCACCGCGCCCGAGACCAATGCGGCAAGAAGTAACAAATTGATCGCGGCGCAGATCGTGCCGACAAAACGCCAGCGTCCCCGGAACGTGATCGCCGCGCGGATCCCGATGTAGCTGCCGATGAAGTACTGCGGGAACACCTCGAATCCAGTGAAGCTCGGACTCCCGATAGCGCAAAAGCAAAGAAACGGTGCGATCAGACACGCGACCAAAACTAACTTCAGAATTTCTTGCTTCCCCGGGGAAAGCCCCCGCCGCCACCGGAAAAAGTTGAGCCATCGATTCATAAGCCGGAGATAATAGCCGCCGGAGGCGGACCTCGCCAACGGTTGCCTATTTGTTTAAGGCGCGGGTGGTCCGCGCCTCGGCAAAGGCACCCGGCGCGGCACAGAGGAACGCCGAGCCGAGCATCGGGCGGCGGAGAACTTGGCGGCGGGGAAAAGACCATGGGGCGATGTTACCGCCTCCCAGGCGAAAAGTCGCGGCAAGGATCGGGAGCCAACTGGCGTCGGTATCGGAGCAGCCGCGCCGAGCGCGCCCCGTCCCAACCTTTCGCACGAAGTCCGCGTTAGACTCATTGCCAAAATCAATTGCGGGAATCGACTGCCCACAACCCGGTGTTTGGGTCTGGTTCAGATGAGGCTGGGCGTCGCGCCGCAAGCCCCCTCCTGGGAGGGGATTGTTGGGTGAGCAGATGAGGGTATCCCCCTTGAAGCCAAAGGTTTGCGAAAGGTGCGGCGCTTGGCAGGTACCGATCCCGCCAAGGCGGTCCGGGCTCGCGGACCTGCCCCGCCCCTCCCAGAAGGGGAGATTGGATTTTCGACGCCTGGATTGGGCGGCACCCTTCCCATTTCGCACCACCCTTTGCCTTGCCAGCCATGGCGGCAATCAGTCTAAAGCCGCGTCCCACAGCCCGCGCAGACGTAGCGCTTGTCATTGCGGCGGCGCTCCGCCTCACTCGCCATGATCATCTTGCCCGCGCATTCGACGCAGGTCGGGATGTTGTAGCCGGTGGCAAAGGCGACCGTCAGAGCGTCTCGTTCCCGCCGCCTTCTTCCGGTGCCTGGCGCAGGAGCTGGAGCAACTCCAAGCCGTTCATCAGCTCCAAATTATCCACCTTGCCCATCTCTTTGCGGACCTGCGGATCAAAATCCCCGCTGGTGATAAAAACGCCATGCGGGATGCCCTCGCGCCGACATCACCCCGAGAAACTCACGCACATTCCGCACCCCGACCAGCCGCTTGCGCCACGCCTTGCACTGAAACGCCATCACCGGCCGCTCCGGATCCTCGCCTTCCCGATACGCGCGGACATCGATTCCGCCATCCGTGATCGCTCAGCTTCGACCGGAACCCCGGCTTCGTATCCACGATCGCCGCCACCAATTCCTCCAGCTGCCGCCACTCCAAGTCGCGCAAATTCGCCAGCGACCACTCCCGCCGAAACGGCATCACCTCGTCCTCAGACGCTGCATTCTCCAGCTTGGCGACCGGATCAAAGGGTGTTGGCTTGCGATGAGGGGCTTCGACGGAAGATATCATAATTATGAAAAATAGGGCAGCTCTGCCAATTTTCAAATCAATTTTTAATATTTGATATTATTTTTCATAATTTAGAAAATTACCGGAATTGAAACGATCCATCGGTAACCAGCGATATTCCTTGCGGTCTTCCCAGCATTGCGGACTCGCTAAGAAAAGACTCTCCCTGTTCGACAGGGCGGCATCGGAGACCGCTTTTCGACCCTACACCAGCACGCCAAGTATCAGGTCAGCGGGGACGTGGGGGGGGGGCGACGCCGGTCCGCCGCCGCCCTGCCGGGACCGCCTTGCGCCGCATCGTTTCTCCGGTGCCTGCGATCGAATTTTTATGGCGGCCCCGTTTTGGATACCTATGTTAAAAACATGTTGGACCTATCAGTTTGATCGATAGATCGCCCCATAAAAATCGATAGGCAATGCTGGCTCAGATCCCCTTGGTTTGGCGATGAACGCAGAAACGACCCGACCGAAGAGGATTCGGAGCAAGGCCAGCCCCCGGCAGATCAAGCCGCTTGAGATTCGCCGAGCCGGCGCTGCCGATCGACCCGCGATCTACCGGCTGCGGCACAACGCATTTGCCGCCGAACTCCGCCAGCACCCGCCCAGCGAGTCGGGGGCGTTGTCGGACCCCATCGACGCACACAATGACTACATCGTGGCGGTATCTGGGGCGGAGGTCGTCGGCTGCATCAGTTTGACGTCGCCTGATGCCCCACGTTTCTCCCTGGAGAAGTATATCGCCCGCGATGAGATCGGAAGATCGGACGAAACGTGGGAGGTCAGGCTGCTCTGCGTGGCGAAGAAGTGGCGGAAGACTGCCGTGTCTGCCCTGCTGATGTATGCGGCGCTCCGCTGGGTGGAGAGCAAGCGCGGCGGGCGAATAGTCGGGATGGGGCGGGCGGATCTCGCGGAATTCTACCGCGATGCGGGGCTGCGTATCCACCCGGAAACGCACATCCGATCCGGGGCGGTCAACTATGTGCTGATGGACGCGGCGGTGCCCCAGCTTCGCGCCCGCGCCGTGAGCCGCTGGAACCTGTTGCGGAGGGCGTCGGAGCGGGTCCGCTGGAAGCTCGGGGCGCGATTTGAAATGCCGGCCCCGTGCTTCCACGGCGGGGCGTTTTTCGAGGCGATCGGGGATCGCTTCGACGATCTTGATCGGCGGCGTTCGGTCATCAATGCCGATGTTTTGGATGCCTGGTTCGATCCTGCGCCGTCCGTGCTTTCATCCATAGGCGATGCCCTCCCCTGGGCGCTGCGGACGTCGCCGCCGACGGACTGCGGCGGCTTGATCGAGGCGATCGCCTCCGCCCGCGGCGTGCCGCGCGAATCGGTGTTACCTGGGGCGGGATCGTCGGACCTGATCTTCCGCGCCTTTCTCCGCTGGATGGCGATGGATCGGCGGGCGCTGTTGCTCGACCCGACTTACGGGGAGTACGCGCATGTGCTAGAAAACGTCATCGGCTGCCGGGTGGACCGGTTTCCCCTGCGGAAGGACGATGGCTACCGCGTGGATCCCGCCGCATTGCAGCGCGCCTTCGCGGGCGGATACGACCTCGCTGTCATCGTAAATCCCAACAGCCCGACCGGAGGTTGCATCGCGCGCGATGACCTCGCGAAGATCGCCGCCTGCGCGCCGCCAGGGCTTCGAATCTGGATCGACGAAACCTATATCGACTACGCCGGCGGCGACCATTCCGCCGAGGCGATCGCCGCGCACTCAGAGAATGTGTATGTCTGCAAATCGATGTCGAAAGCCTACGCGCTCAGCGGAGCGAGGTGCGCCTACCTGTGCGCCGCCCCGCACAATCTCGAAGATCTGCGCGCCATCACACCCCCATGGGTGGTCGGCTTGCCATCGCAAATCGCGGCGGTCCGCGCGCTGGAATCACCCCGCTACTACCGGCGCCGGTGGAGCGAAACGCACGTTCTGCGAGCCGAACTCTCGGGCGGCTTGGAGCGGCTCGGCTGGACGGTGATCCCCGGCATCGCGAACTTCGTCCTCGCCCACCTACCCGAAGCGCAGCCCGAAGCAGCGGCCGTGGTAGCGCTTTGCCGCGAGGAGGGACTGTTCTTGAGAGATGCCGCCAAAATGGGCAAGTCCCTCGGCAAACGCGCGATCCGCATCGCCGTCAAAGATCGTGAAACGAACGGGAAAATGCTGGAGATCATCGCCAGCGTGCTGGCGGCGGCTCAAAGGCAGACGCAGAGCGTCGGGTCAAACATCGGATTCTCCTCGCCCGGATAGGCGCGCGGATTTGCCAAAACCCTCGTCTTCCCGATCCGGTAGTCCCGCGAGTGGTGGATGTGGCCATGGATCCAAAGCAGGGGTTCGAGATCTAAAACGACTCCGTCCAAAGCGGAGGCGTAGGCGCAACTGAGCAACTGATCCCGGCGCCGCTCCGGCAGCGAAAGAAGGCTGGGCGCGTGGTGGGACACGACCACGAGACGACCGGGGGCGGCTCCCTCCGCCGCCTTGCCGAGCGCGGCAATGAACCGGGCGTGTTGCGCGCGGGTGTCGGATGCCTTGAGCTTCCGGTAATCCTTCGAGTTCCGGATGCGCTTGTAGTCGTTCATCTTCTCCATGGCGAGCGCGCTGCCGACGAACTGATCCCCGAACAACGCCATGTCGGTCCACAGGGTGCCGCCGAAAAATCGATACCCGCCGAGATCGGCGAACTCGTTTTCCAAGACGGTGATGTCCGATCCCACAGCTTCGGCTTTCATCTTGTCGATCAACCGGGGGAGGCGCGCCCCATAGAACTCGTGGTTCCCGCAGACATAGATCGCCGGGCAGCGCCTCCAATGCTCCAGCAGCCAGCGGACGCCATTCAGCTTCGTATGCAGGTCGCCAGCCACGATGAGCAGGTCGGCGCCGGCATCAGAAATGCCATCACCGCCAAACTCTAAGTGCAAATCGCTAACAATCTGGACCCGCATCGGCGGCGACTCTACTCGCCCAATTCGAAAATGGAATGATGGATGACGCGCTCCACCTCATCGCCTCCGGCGGCGCTGCGGACGCGGCATTTCAGCTCCATCCCCCAGCTCGGGGCCAGGTCCGGGATGGTGAGGCGGACGCCATTTCCTCCGGGCAGCGGCTCGGCTTTCGTTATCTCCAACTCGCGTTCGTTGTAGTGTTTTGAGCCATAGTTTTTCGAGCGCTTGAGGTCCCAGGCTTTGGCGGCGAACCGGGTCGGGTCCGCGCAGGCGGCGGGGTCGAGGGCGTCGGTGAACTCGACCTCGATGGCCCCGCGCTTGGCGTGCAATTCGACGGGGAGGAGCATCGGCTGGCCGGTGGCGCGGATGCGGTAGAAGCCACCGGGAGCCTGCTGGTTGCCCGCCCAGGCGAACATGCCGCAGACATAGAGGTCGCCGTTTTGCGGGTGGAAGCGGCCGCGCATCGTGCCGGTGGCGAAGTCCGGCAGCGGGAGCGCGCACATGCCGCCTTGCAGCCGGCCGCCGACCTTCTCGTGCGGCACGACATAGACGCGGCCGTAGCCGTAGGACAGATTGAGGAGCCTGCCGCCGAGCGCCCCCCAGGCGTCCTTCGGCACCCAGAGCAGTTCGGCGGGCGAGCGGTCGAACGCATTGGTGATCCAGCAAAGCGGCGGCTCCATCGCGTCGTCGGATTCGTTGGTCACCTCGTGGTAGCCATACATGTTGCCGTAAAAGCCGCCGTCGCCGCGCACCCAGTTGATCCGGTTCTTCGGATTCCAGTGCCCCTCTTGGTCGGTCACGAAAAATGTGCCGTCGGGGTTGAGGCACACGCCATTGGCCGCGCGGAAGCCATTCGCCAAAATGTCGGTGCGCGAACCGTCGGCGCTGACGCGCAAGAGCGTGCCGTGGTGCGGGACGACCGCGGGCAGCGCGTGGCGCGCGGACTTCGCATAATAGAAGTTCCCCGCCTCGTCGCGCTGCAAGCCCATGGCGAATTCGTGGAAGTGCTCGGTGACCTGGTGGTCGTTGTTGAAGCACTCGATGAAGTCCGCCTCGCCATCGCCGTTCAGATCGCGGAGCACGGCGATCTGGTCGCGGCAGGTCACGAAGATGGTGTCGCCCACCGCCTTCAGCCCGAGCGGCTGGAACAAGCCGCTGGCGATCCGCCGCCACTTGAGTTTGCCCAGCGTGTCGCCGCCGATGCCCTCGACGATCCAGACGTCGCCCATCCAGGTGCAGACCGCCGCCTTGTCGCCGCCGGGCAGAAAGTCGAAGCCGCCCATCCGCATCCACGACTCCCACGGGTTGGCGGACGACTCCGGATGCGCCAGCGCGTCGGCGGCGAACGGACCGTCCGCCTCGCCCATCTGCGCCTCGGTCTCGACCACTTGGGCAAAGCGCTGCGGCCCGCCATTGATCAGCGGAGCCAGGTCCTCGGGCGCGTCGCCCTTCGTCATCGCGGCGAGCGATGGCGCGTCGATCTCGCCCAGGTAGAACCGTAGCTTCCGCGGTGCCGCTCGCCGGGAGGCGCGCCACGGTGAAGGCCATCCTCGCTGGTAAGCGCCGCGCCATCGCCGGACATCGTGACCGAAAATCCATCCCGCACCGGGGCGAGGCGCAGGACGAGATCGCGCGCCGACTTTCGATGTTCAGCGTGCGGTGAAGATCGGAACGGCTCCGTATTCGATCAGCCCCGGCGATTCCAGCACCTCCGCGCCGCCGACGGTGTAGCGCAAGACGGCGCGGTCGCCGTGTTGGTAGAATCCCTTGTATTGCGCCCACTCGCGCGGCAGCGGACCATACGGCTTGTCGTCGCGCCCGCGCAGGCGCGGATCCTCCCAGCCGCCCTCCGGCGACGCCCAGCCCGGACCGACCGGATTGGCGAATGCCTTCTTCCCGGCGATGCTGGTGTGGGTGCCGTGCGAGCCATCGAACGCGATGCCGCGCCAATCGACGAAACCTTCGCCCGACCACGCGGCGGCGGCGCGCAGCGTGTCGTGGTCGTAGAGCATCCAGGCGCGCCCCTTGGAGACGCCGCCCGGACCGGGGTCGAGGCGCACCGCAATCCCTTTGTAGGCGATGTTGCCCTCCTCGACCTGATACGTCCAGAAGAGCGACGGTCCGAAGTCCATCAGCTTGTATTGCGGCAGTCGCTCCTCGCGCGGGGCCTCCTCCTGCAGCGTCTGCATTTTCTTCGGCAAGGCGGCGAGATAGGCGGCATCGGCGGCGGCGTATTGCGTCGGGTTGTGCGGCTTGACGAATGCCTCGCGGATGTAGTGGATGACATCGTATTTTTGCCGGGCGTTGTATTGCGGCTGCGGCACCATCTGGTTGAATCCCTTGACCAGCGTCTGATACATCCGGAACGGGTCGGAGCCATTCTTGAACGGCTGGCTGTGAAAGCGCAGCGCGGTCGGCAGCGTGCCTTCCTTCTCCGGCGTGCCGTGGCAGGTCACGCACAGCGTGTTGAAGATCGCCTTGCCGCGCTCGAACGCCTCGCCGTCCGATGCCGCGATGAGCGCCGCGTGATCGGCGTCCCCCAGCGGCTGGATCCACGCTTCGTTAAGGCGGAAGCCCGCCCCGGCATCGATCCGGATATCCGCCGGGATGCCCGGGATGCCGAAGCCCTCGGCGCGGGGCGCGGCGGCGCCGGACGGCTGCCATTCGTAATCCGGCGTGTTGGCCGCCTTGCCGCCGCCTTCGGATAGCACGGCGACTTCCCGCGAATCGAGCGCGCGCGCATAGCCGCGCACCCAGTCGATCCGACCGCCTTGGAAATCGCCGCCGAAATTCGGCGAAGCAGCCCCGATCTTAAAGACATCGCCGGCGTTGTCCGGATGCGCGAATCCGCCCCGCCGACCAACCGCTTTGCCATCGGCATACAACGCCGCCTCCCCGCCCCGCACGACGATGGCGGCGGTATGCGGCTTTCCGTCGTTGAGCTTCGGACCGCCCGATACCGCGCCGACCCAGCCGATGTCGAAGGTCAGCCGCCCGCCCTTCAAGAACAGCGCTTTGGAATTCGCCTGCCACTTGCCCTCCGGCGGAGCCATCGCGGCGAGCGTGCCCCCATCGGTCGTGGCGAAGCGGACGACGAGCGTGAAATCTTCGCCGAAGTTAAAGCGCTCGCGGGATTCCTTGGCGGACAGCGCCAAGCCATGCTGGGACGCCGCGCCAGCAACCGCGCCATCCTGGACGAGCTTTCCCGCCTCCCACACGCGGGCATAGGCTCCGCC
This sequence comes from Verrucomicrobiales bacterium, assembly GCA_041395145.1. Classification (GTDB taxonomy): domain Bacteria; phylum Verrucomicrobiota; class Verrucomicrobiia; order Verrucomicrobiales; family DEV007; genus JAWLBD01. The sequence goes on from JAWLBD010000032.1 coordinate 10,045, forward strand.
CGACTCCGTTTGCTCGTAGGCGACCTCGACCTCGCGATGCGCGCCCGGCTTCAGCGGGACCGAAAGCCCCTCGCCAATCTGCAGCGCCGCCTCGCCCTCCGGCAACGCATAGTCCAGGTGAAGGCGGAAGTTCGAGTATGACTTCGGCGCGACCAGCGGCTCCGCCCCACCCTCGAACGGATCGAGCGCATCAGCGGGACGCGCGGCAACAGCCGTTGGGGCGAATTGTGCGAGGACAAAATACGCGGCGGCGGCGAGTAGGGCAGGATGTCGGCTCATGGGGCGTAGTTTTGAGAAAGCTCCCCCGTCACACAACCTTTGTTTTGCCGGGGGTCAGTTCCCCCAGAGCCAGCCGCCTCATTCCGCGCCTTCATCTCCGGATGCTGGGTGGCGAAGGCGACATTCCAGATGCCGGCTTTCTTGCAGATGTCGAGCACCTTGACGATGTGCTTGTAGGCGGATTCCTCATCGCCGCGCAGGATGACCGGCTGGTCCTCGCGGAGCGCCGCGACGTTTTTGAGCTTCTGGAGGAGCTGCGCGTCATCCAGCACCACCGCATTGACCACCATGCGCCCGTCGGAGTGGACGTTCACGATGATCTCGCCGATCGGGCGCTCATCTTGGGTGCCCTCTTCCGCCGCCGGGACAGCGATTTCGATCTCGGTCTCAAAGCGGGCAAGCTTCCACGTGACGATGAAAAAGATAAGGAGGAGGAAGACGATATCGATCATCGGGGCGATCTGAAACCCCGTTGACTCGGCGGTTGGGCTGCGGAAGCGCATTTTGGAAAAGCTTTATTTTTGCGCGGCGCGGGAGGCGGCGGCGGCGCGGGAGGTCGCGCGCTTGTATTGGGCGGCGAGAAGCGCCATCAGGTGGGTGGCAGCCGCTTCGAGTTCGGCGATCAATCGGTTCACTTTGCCGCGAAAAATCGAATAAAAAATGAGCGCCGGAATCCCGATGACCAGACCGCCCGCCGTGGTGATCAGCGCCTCGGAAACACCAGCGGCCAACCCCATCTGCTTCACGCCGACGATCTTGTCCGATGAGATATCGTTAAACGATTTGATCATGCCGAAGACCGTTCCGAGCAGCCCGACCATCGGCGCGATCGAGCCGATGTCCGCCAGATAGGTGATCCGCTGAACGAGCAGGCTGGCCTGCCGCGATCCCTCCGCCTCGGTGACCTCGCGGACCTCCTCGAAACTGGCGGTCGGGTTCTTGGTGGCAAAATCGAGCGTCTTCTGGCAGACGCGGGCGATGCATTCGTTTTGGCGGTTGCAGACCGAGAGCAGACCGAGGTAATCCTGCTTGCGGATCAGGGCATCTGCCGAATTCATGAAGTGGTCGCTGACAACCGCCCCGCGCCGGATCGTCAGGAAGTAAAACACGATGAGAAAAACCGCGATGATCGAAAGGACGGCGAGCGGGTAAAACATCACGCCCGCCTGATCGATTACCTCCATCAACGTGATCGTCTTTTCCTCCGCAGGCGCGCCTCCCGCAGCAGGGGCAGGCGCGGCGGACGGGGCGGGCGCAGGCTCTTGGGCAAAAGAGGAGGAGCAGACGACGAATAAAGCGGCGAGCGCGGCGATTAGGCGGGTCATGGGCATAGGAAACGTCGATACTAGTCCGGCGCTGCTCTCATGCAAGGCGCACCGGACCAGAATCGTGCCGCCGATTACGCTTGCCCGCGAGGCGAAAACCTAATAGTTGTCATGGCAATCGTTCGTTCAGGTTCGGTAGCTGGGCGGACAACCAAAACCAACATCATGAAAACTACCCTGAGTATCGCGTTGGCGGTCCTTATGTCAGCCGGGTTCGCCTCGGCTAAAAAGTTCCGCACGCTCACCAGCAAGGACGGCTCGAAAAAAATGGAGGCGGCGGTGACGAATGTTTTCGCCGCCCAGGATGGGATGACCATCGAGATCGAGCGCAAGGACAACGGTCGCCGCTATAAAGTGCCTGCCGCCTCGTTTAGCGACGAGGACCAGGAATACTTTAAAGGCGTCGCCGAGGTCATGGCGCTGGGCAGCCGCCTCTCCGTGCAAATCACGCCGCTCGAAGACCGCGGCGAGACGCAGGAGTCCGGCGGGCGCAAGATCGTCGACACCACCTCATCCTACCAACTGAGCCTCCGGAACAACGGAAAGGTCGATCTCACCGACTTCACGGTGAAATACACGATCTTCTACCAGAAGGACCAGCGGGACGGGCAATACGACTCCAAACGCGCCCCGAAGGAAGTCTCCGGCGAAATCGACGTCAAAAAACTCGTTCCGCAGAGCGAGAAGATCGAGAGCACCGACTATGTCTCGATCGTCTCCGACCGCCCGAACCGGGGCGGTCCTGGCTGAACATTGAAACAAGGTTGAAAAACCTCAAAGCCAGCGGGTCCGCTGGTTGACGTCATGGAAGGAATCCTCGTCACGGTCGAAAAAGACGGCCAGACCGTGCGCGAAATCACCTACCCGTCTAGCTTGCGCCTCGACTCCCTCCGCGACCGGATCAAGGAGGATTGAACCCGCGCCACAACCGATAGCAATTCTACCGAAGCCGCCGGACCCGCGAGGGTCCGGCGGCACTTTTTTCGCCCCGAATTTTCGAGACATAGCGCCCAAATGTGGCAGAATGCCCAACCTGAGCCATTTTGAATCATAGACGACCAGAGAATGCCCGCAGGAATTCGCCCCGCCATCGCGCCACCCCACCGGAGGCGGCGAGGGTTAGCCTTACCTACGAGGAAAAGGAATTGGAGCGGATCCGGCGGCAGAGGATCGCCGCCGGCGCGGTCGCGGCGGCGATCGTCAGTTTGATCGCTGGCACCACGCTCTGGGCGCTGACCCGGAGGCAGGGCGCGGACCTCCCCCCGCGTATCGGCTCCCCGCATGCGATCAGCGAACCCGAACCGAATCCGGTGCCGGACGAGGCGACGGATGCGGTCCTCGGGTTCCTCGCCGCCGATTCGTTGCCCGAAATGGAGTTATTCGTCTATGATCGGGACCGCGTCGGACCCCTGATGCGCGAATATTATATCCGCCCCGGCTCGCGATTTTTCAATCTTCGGAGCGAAGCGAATCTTTTCCCGCTCGGGAAATCGAAAGACAGCCGCGCCTACCGATTCAGCTTTCTCGACCAAGCGCGCCAACCCCGCACGCTCTCGGCGATCGAAGAACGCGGCGTATTTCACGTCGATTGGGAGGAGGCGGTCGGCTATTGCGAGATCCCGGCGGCGAAATTCTTCGAACGCCGCCCGGCGGGCAGCTATCTCTTCCGCGTGACCGCCACGCTTTCAGACTACTTCCCGGAACCCTTCGAAAACGAAGCAAAATACCTTTCGCTCGCGCTAGGGGAGGCTGACGGCAATTCGATGTTCTTCGGCTTCACCCCGCGGGCGAGCGAGATCGGCAGCCGATTTCTGGGCCTGCTCGCCGGGCGCAGCCAGGTGCCCGTCACGATCCGGGTATCGATCCCGGACTCTCCGGCCGCGCCATCCAAATCCGTCCAGGTGGACGAATTCCTCTGCACGGGCTGGAGCGGAGCCGGGCTCCCCGAGCCTGAAAAGATCGCGAACGAATAGGCGACCCAACTGCGGCGCATGAAAATCTCTGTCCTTTACTTTTCATTGCTACGGAACGCCACCGGCGCAGGGCGGGAGGAGCGCGAGCTGCCCGGTGGCGCGACGGTGGGCGATTTGCTTGCGCAGTTGGGGGCCGATCACCCGGCGCTGGCCAAGTGGGACGCCAAAATCCTCATCGCCGTCAACCAGGAGTATGCGGATCGAAGCACGGTGATCCCCGACGGAGCCGAGGTCGCTATCATGCCGCCGGTCCAAGGCGGCTGATAAACCGCCAAAGGCTATTTTTCGTAGGCGGCCAGGTACTTCTCCCGCATCTCGGCGATCGCATCGAGCATCCGCTCGGCTTCGTCGCGGATCGTATTGTCGAAGGACGAGGCCGCGTGGTTGTAGCGCCGGTAGAGATTGGCGAGGTGGACGCGCATCTCCGCCGGGGTCATCCCGTCGCGCAGCCCGCAGATTTCCTCGGGCGTCGCCCCCTGCTTCAGCTGGTCGGCGATCGAGCCGTCGGACTTGCGCTCCTCAAACCGGCGCTGCGCCTCGCTTTTCGCGTCGGCATCGGCGGCGGCTCCTTTCGCCGGCTTCGCCCGGTCGGGGGCGGCGGTGAAGGGCGAGCTGGCGGCGGCGGCATCCGCCCCGCCTTGGGTGCGGACTTTGGGGGCATTTTTTTTGCCCCGGAGGGAATCTAGCAGGCGCTTGAACATAGCTTTTCTCTGGCAGGTCGGGCAGGCTAGCCAGACCGTTCGGTTACTCAATGTGAATTCGCTCGAATTGCGCGCGGCGTTCTTCGATCTGCGCGTCGCTCAGGACGCCCGCGCCATCGTAGGTGACGGCGACTTCCTTCGACTTTTTGGTGCGCTCGTCCACGACGAGGGCGCGCACGCGCTGGTTTTCGTCGTAGCTATAGGTCACGCTCACCTCGCAGCCGGCCGGGCGGTTGGGCGGCACCTCCAGCGTGATCCGCCCGACGATATCGACGTAGCGCGGGTCGTCGTCTTCGCCCTGGGTGATCTCGACCTCGATGATCCTCTCGTCATCTTCCGAGGTCACATAGGTCTGCGTCTCCGCGCACGGGATCGGCGTGTTTTTCGGGATGACCACCGTGTTTTTGAAGGACTCCTCGCCGGTCTCGATGTTCTCGACCAGCGCCAGCGTGCCGTAGCCGTGGTTGCAGATTTCCTGCACACTGGCGGAGTGCTTGGCGAAGAGCGCGGCTCCCAGCGCCACGCATTCGTCCACGTTTCCGCAGCTCCGCGGAGCCGAGCCGAAAATTTTCTTGAGCAGGTCGCGCACCCGCGGCATCCGCGTCGAGCCGCCGACCAGCACCACATTGTCGATGTCGCCGGGCACCAGCGAGACCGAGGCGAGCGCCTGTTCGACGAGCATGACGGTCCGGGTGAGCAGCCGCCCGATCGCCTCCTCGAACATCTCGCGCGTCAGCTCCACGCGGGCGATCCCGTCCGTGTCATTGCCGACCGTATCGGTGATCTGGCGGAGCTTGGACAGCATCTTCTTGGCGTCCTCAGACGCATTCAGGATACGCCGCCGCTGCCGCTCGTCCTGGAAGAGTTCCGCGCCGTTCATCTTCCGATACTGCGCCGCGTAGAGATCGAGGATGATCTCGTCGAAGTTCGTCCCGCCGAGCCGGCGCGCGCCCTCCGACGTGAGGATGCGGTAATTTTTGCCCTCGACCTCGAGGATCGTGATGTCGAGGGTGCCGCCGCCGAGGTCATAGACCATCGTGCGCCCCTGGATGCTTTGGGTGTGCGCGTAGTAAAGCGCCGCCGCGGTCGGCTCGTTGACGATCCGCTTGACATTGAGACCGGCGATGCGCCCGGCGGCGATCGTCGAGCGGCGCGCCATCTCGTTGAAGTTGGCGGGCACGGTGATGACGACATCGTTGACCTCGCCGATGATGTTCGCGCAGTCGCGCTTGAGCTTCGCGAGGATCATCGCGGAGATCTCGGTGGGCGTCCACTTCTCGCCATCCATCTCCACCGTGTAGTCCGGGTTATCCATCTGGTTTTTGATAAAATGGATGGTCCGGTCCGGGTCGCCGCCGTCCCGCGCGGCGGATCCGACGAGCTTGATGTCCTCGTGCTTGTCGAAATAGACGACCGAGGGCGTGAGTCGCTCGCCGTCCGCATTGGGCACGATTTCAGGGTTGCCGTCGGAGCGCAGGTAGGCGAGCGCGGAGGTGCTCGTGCCTAGGTCGATGCCTACAAAGTCTGCCATGTCGGTGGTTGAATGGGGGAAAAGATGGTTGGGTAGGGAAAGCGTTCGGGCGGCGGGGCGGTCGTTTCGGGGGTCGGTATCATCGGTCGTTCGATTCGATTTCTAGGCGACTCATGCCTGCAACGTCCGCACCTCAGCCTTGCGGAGGATTACTTCACCGGAATCGCCGTTCCGGCAAGTGTAACCCGGCCGCAGGGTCTCTAAAATCTTCGTCCGATCCGTCCCCGGCGGCGCGGGTTCGGAATCGACGATCTTGATCAGCTTGCGCATCGAGATGGAAACTTCGGTGCCCGCCTCGAAGGTGTAGGCTTCCACCGAGTTCTCCTGCAAGATGTCCGAGAGCGAATCGCGGAGCGCGCCGACCTGCGCGGCGGCATCGTTTTGCCCGACCGCCTCTAGGCGCCGGATCAATTCTTCGGCCAGATCCATGCGGCGGATCAGGTCTTTGGAAAAAGCGTGGACGGTCCCCCACTCCAGGTTGATCGCGGAGCTGAGCGTCCGCTCGCGCTCCTCCAACCCTTCGACGCGCGCCTTCGCCTCGTCTTCGACCGCCCGCAGCCCGGCGATGGCTGCCTCGACTTCGGCGGCGGCCCGCTCGCGGTCGGCGAGAGCCGTCCTCTTGGATTCGAGCGCCACGACTTCCTTCTCCTGCGACTCGAGGCGGAGCTTGAGGTCGACGAGTTGCTCTTCGAGCATCGTCCGCTGGGCGGTGAGGTCCTTGATGCCTTTTTGGAGCGAGGCGAGCCGCTCGTTGGCCATGCCGAGTTCCTTGCGCCGCTCGGCGGCGCGCGCCTCGACATCTTGCAGGTCTTTGCCGCGGGCCCCGAGGTCGGCGATGCCGCTGGCCAGCGCCTCCCGCTTCGCCTTCGCGCTGGCGATCTCGTCGCGCAGCATCTGGTGCTCCCGGCGCAGCGCCTCGACGCTGCGCTCCATCTCGGACTGCGCCCGCTCCGCCGCCTCCGCCAGCCTCTGGCGCTCTTCGAGCTGTTCGGTGAGGAAATTCGCGCGGGCGGCCCGCTCGACGATCCGCGCCTCGATCGCTTCGAGTTCCGCCTTGCGTTCGCCGAGCGAGGCGGTCTGACTGGCCAGCTCGCGCTGCTGCGAACTGGCGACCGCCAGCGCCTGCTCGATGCCGGAGAGGTTTGTCCGTTCCTGCTTCTGGCGGGCGGTCAAGTCGGCGATCTCCGCGCGCAGGACTTCGATCTTGCGGTCGGCTTCTTCCGCTTGGGCGGCGCGCTGCTCCTCCTCGTCCGTGAGCCTCTCGATCCGCCCTTCGGCGGTCTGCTGCTCGGCGGCGAGCGCCGCGACCGCCTTTTCGACCTCCGCCTTCTTGGCGATGCCCTCCTGCAATTCGCCCGCCAGCGTCACATGGCTCGCCTCCAGATCGGCGACCTGTTTTTCGAGAGATTTGGCCAGCTCCGCGCTCTTGGCCGCTGCCGACTCCGAACTCTCGCGGGCCGACTTGGCGGCGGCGACCGCCTTTTCGGTTTCATTGAGGACGAGTCGGGCTTCGGCAGCTTTCCTTTCAACGTCGGCGAGGTTCCGCGCGAGGGCGGCCGCCTCATCTTTTGCCTGGACGGCGGCGGCGTTCTCGGCGTCCGCCTTCGCCCGCGCCTCGGCGGCGGCGACCTGCTGCTCTTCAGCCTCCGCCTTCGCGTCGGCGGCTTTCTTCTGGGCGACCGCGATCTCGGACTCGGCCGCCGCGATTTGCTCGCGGAGCTTGGCGAGGTCGGCAGCCTCCGCCTCGGTTTCAGCCTTCAGCGTGGCAAGCCGGTCCTTTTCGGATTTCTCCGCGTCGGAAAGCGCCTTCCGCTGGGCTTCGATCTTCGCTTCAAGGGCGGCGGCTTTTTCCTGCAGATCCGAGCGCTTCGCCTCGGCAGCCTCGGCGGCGGCGCGGGAGGCACCCGCCTCTTCAGATAGTTTTTTCGCCTCCGCCTGGGCAGCGGCGACGGACTTTTCCAGGGCGGCGGAGTCCGCCTTCAGCGCGGCGAGCTTCGCCTCGGCAGACTTGAGCGCCTCATCGACCCCGGCGAGCTTTTCGGCGTCCGCCTTCATCTCGTCGATCTCGCGGAGCAAATCCGCGCGTTCTTGTTCGGCAGCGTGGAGCGCGCCTCTCGCACCCGCTGCTTTCCGCTCGGCTTCCTCCGCCTCCTGCTGGGCGGCCTCGGTGCGCGCGTGGAGCGCGGCGATCCCGGCGGCGATCCCGAGCGAGGCAACCTGCGAGTTAAGCTTGTCCTCGACCCCCGACAGCTCCCGCTCCTTCGCCTCCAGGCCGGCGATCTTTTCCTCCAGCGAACGCACTTTGACCTCCAGCACGGCGTGCTTGGAGGCGGCGGTTTCGTAGTCGCGGGTCGCCTGGTCTTTTTTCGCGGCAAGTTCGCGGACGCCATCGGCTTCCTTGGCCAACTCGCCCGCCCTGCCGCGCGCCGCTTCTAGGTCGGCCTGCGCCTTTTCCCCCGCCGCGCGAATTTCGTCCAGCGACGCCTGGGCCTCGGCGATCTCTGCCGCCTTTTTTTCGAGCGCCTGTTCGGCGGCGGCTTCCTTCGACTTTAGGGCTTCGAGGGCGGCGGCCTCCTTCGCGCGGGCGGCTTCCAGCAAGGCAGCCTCCTTCGCGCGGACGGCCTCGACCGCGGCATTCTCTCGCTCCTTGTTTTGCGCGGCGACCTCCGCCGCTCGCTGGCGGAGCGTTTCCTCAAACGCCGCCTCCTTCTCGCGGATCGCCTGCTCGGCGGCGGCTTCGCGCTGCGCGACGGCTTCCTCGCGCTTGGCGAACGCCTCCTCGGCGGTTTCCGACCGCTCGGCCAGCGATTTTTCGAGCTTGGCCTCTTGCTCGCGGCGGGCGGACTCCGCCTTCGCCTGCAGGTCTTGGAATTCTCTCGCGGCGCTGTCCCGGCGGGATTCGGCGTCTTTCGCCTCCGCCGCCATCCCGGTGAGGGCGAGCTGGGTGTCCGCACGCTTTTGTTCGAGATCGGCGATCGACGCCTGGATCGACGCCCGCTTTTGTTCCAGCTCCGCCGCCGCCTGCGCCGCCGCCGCGTGTTGTTCGCTGATCTTGCCCTCGGACGCCGCGAGCTGGCTCTGCCGGGCAATCAAAGCAGCGATGGATGATTCGAGCGCGGCTTTCTTCGAATTGATCGCCGCCAGCTCCGACTTCGCCTGGTCGGTCAAGGTCGCCGCCGCCTGCTGCTGGGCGTGCGATCTGGCGGCTCGAAGCGCCTCTTCCTCGCGGGCGATCTCCGCCCTTCTCCGCTCCAGCGCTGCCCGCTCTGATTCGATCGCGGCCTTCGCCGATGCCTGCTCCGCTTTCGCCGCTTCCAGCGCCTTGACTTGCATCTGGATATCGGCCTTCGCTTCGGAGATCTCCGCACGCTCCCGCTCCGCTAGCCGCGCCTGCTCGCTTTCGCCAGAACGGTGGCGGCTCAGGTCTTCGCGGGCGGATGAAAGCTCGCGCTCCAGCTCTTCGACCCGCGCCTTGGCGGCGGCGAGTTCTTTGCGCGCCGCGCCATCCTGAACCGGCCGCGCGGACACGCCTGTCGTATCGCCTCTGAGGGATACCGCCCCGCCCGAACTGGCTGCCGCCGGTGCCGTCGGAATCCGGATCGGGGCCGGCGGGCTCGCCGGGGCGGCGCGCAGCGCAGGGGGCGCTGCCACCTTCGATTCCGATCCATTGACCGGCTTCTTCTCGCCCTCGAAGAACGCCTCCAACTGCCCGAACATCAGCTTGTCCCCGTCCTTCAGCTTCGACCGGCTCACCGTCTCGCCATTTACCCGGACCCCGTGCCGCGACCCCAGATCCACCACCTCCACTTCGCCGCTCGAATTTAATAAAAATTCTGCGTGCTGCCCGCTGATGTACGATGCCCCGATGACCACCGTATTCTCGGGGTTTCGCCCAAACGTGGTGCGCTCCCCTTCTAAATCGACGGTGTATCGTTCTTGGTCCTTTAGTATGAACGTTAGACGAGGCATGGACGCTGGAAAAATAAATGATCGCTCCTTGCCAATTCAACGCCTTTTTTGACTGGCTGAAAGCAAAATCATAAATATTGTAAAAAGAATAAATTACTTGGCGGTCGCTCTCCGAAGCGAGAGTTAGACGCGAGAAGCCGATCAATTTTAAAAAATATTGGCGATTGTAAAGTCAAGAATCGCGAAAAAAATCGAGGGGAAATCGAGATTGGGCGTTGAATGGCGTTGCCATCCTAGAATCGGCTGTCTAATTTCGGGTTCAGTATAGCGGCAGCTAAATCGAGTTGTTCGCCCTCATTGCTCACAAAAAAACGACCCAGCGCAGACGAAAATCACCATGGGCGACCTCCGATCTATTGGAAGCATTGACGAGACCTCGGCGAAACTGCTTGAGAGCTTGGGTATCACCTCTGCCGTAGTATTGAAGAACCGGGACCCTGAGACGTTGTTGGAAGAAATCGAGGCGGCAGCGGCTAAGGGCGCGACAATCGAACCGATGCCGGACCTGGCGCGGGTGATCAAATGGATCAAGGACGCGGAGCGGACCGCGCCGCGCCGGGTGGCCGCGAAGGTGCAGGCGATTTCGGATTCCGAGATCGAAAGGCTGCTGCGGGAGGCACCGGCGGCCAGCGTGGTGCGCCCCGACCGGAAGGTGGACCTCGAAAGCATCCCGGAGGCGATCCGCGTCGAGCGCCGCCCCGCCCAACCAGCGGCGAAGACGAAAGCGCCAGCCCCCGCCCATCGACCCAAGGGGAAGCTGGCGGCGGAGCCGGAGGACGAGCCAGAATTCATCGCGCCCGAGTCGAGCGGTCCGAGCGCTTACCACCGCCCGCGAAGAGCGCGCCCCAGGGAGCGGACGAGGCGGGACCACTGATCGCAGACCTCACGCGGGAAAAGACCGTCAAGCCGAAGCCGCGGGGCGGGATCGACAAGGCGCGGGTCAAGACGTTCGAGGAATACGCCGGCGACCCGGGCGAGCTTACCAGCGCCAACCGACGGGCGGTACAGCGCATCATCGCGGACGCCAAGAAGAAAGCGATCCCGCGCGGCACGGTCCGGGGCGTGCTCTACCCGCTGCCGGGCCGGGCGAAAATCGGGGCGTTCTTCTGCGCGCTGGCCGTTTTCCTGATGCCGGTCGCCCTGATCGGGACGCCGGTCATGATGTTTGTCTTCCCGGAGTATTTTTTCCACTTCCTCTGGGTTTATGCGGCGTTGCTGGTCGCCGCGTTCGGGTACATCTGGATCTCGCTCAAGATCCGCTGCCGGGTGTGCAGTTGCCATTTGTATCACTCGAAGAATTGCCACAAGCACGTCAAGGCGCACCGCCCGTATCCGCTGGGATACAGCTTCAGCGCAGCGGTCCACACGCTGCTCTTCAATTGGGTTCGCTGCATGTATTGCGGGACCGCCATCCGGTTCAAGGAGTAAGCCGTTATCCCACCAAGCACCCATCCCGCCCCCGCCACGAACACCAATATCCCAGACCTCGAAGCGAGCCGCCGCTTTGCCAAAAGCTGCTTCCGCCCGCTGTCCGCCGCCGAGCAGATCGTCCGCTTCCGCCTCTGCGAGCTGGTCGAGAAATTCGTGATCGCCGCCGCCGAGGACGAGGACGTCGAAATCCTGCGCGCCGCCGCTTACCTGCAAGAGACCGGCGTCGCCCACAGCTACAAAGAAAAAGCGATCTACTCGCTCCAGCAGTGCCAGCACTTCTTCGGCGACTCGTTCGAGGAACTCGACCCCCGCCTCATCGACTGCATCCGCAATCACGTGCGCAACCGCGTCGCCGAAACCAAAGAGGGGCGCCTCATGCAGATCTGCCATAAATACGCGGTGACCCACTACCTCGACTACATGCTGCTCAAGCACACGATGTCGCCCCGGGGCTTCGAAAAGCTCCAGCTCGAACGGATCGACGCCTACACCGCCTACATCCGGTTCCACCCGCGCGGCGACGAGATCGACGCGGCGCTCCAAAACGTGATCTTCGGGCGCAAGGGCGGCGGCGGCGATTCCCCCGGGGCGGCGTGAGGCGAAAGGTGACGCTGCCCAGAATTCTCCCTTGCGAATGACAGCCTTTAGGGTAAAATGACGAAGGTGTTGGGATGATCATCCTTGGCGATTATCCTCCCCATGAAAATACCCTATTATCCATCCTTTGATAGCGGTAAGCCAGACAAATCAGAAAATGATCGCGCCTCCTCGATCACAGAAACTGCCTCGCGAATCAGAAATAGCGAAACTGCGGAAGTCTGCCGTCGCTTCAACACATCGGATGCTTTCCGAACAGCCGCAGCTATCGCCAGAGGAAATGCTCGCACAAATCCGGAGAAATTCGCACTCACAGGAAGATCAGGTCTCGAGTTGATCGAAATTGCCGAGTCCGAAGAACGGCGGCTGCGAATCTGGGCGGAAGAGCTGTGCATCCCACGCGAATTCTCCGCGCCACGCGGCTCCGTAGAATACAACGACGGAAACGAGCACCAGCTCTGGCTCACGGTACTTCCGGACGGAGAGCGGCGTATTTTCAAGGCGACAAAGAATGACCGATTTGGTTTTACGATCATCAAAGAGCCGAAAGCAGATGGCGGATTCGCCATCAATGGCGGACCCAACGCAATGCTCCTTTCACCACCGTCTTGGTACTTGGAGAGGTTGGCCCATTTTAACCGCGAGTTCCCGAGTCAGCATTCCGCCTTGAAGCCATAACCGATGGACCAAGGGGAATCCTTTCTATCGTTACGTCTCAACCTTTCTTCTTCGGAGACAGACCATCCAAAGCGCAGATACATACCTACCTGCAACAACGAGATTTTCTACCCGCTTCCTGGGGGCTGTTCTATCGCGAGGCGGATCGGCTTATCGTAGGTGACACGAAACCCGAGAATTTCGTTTTGCACAAAGCTGGAAATCGGAGCGAAGTTCGCCCCGTAGATCTGTAGATGCCGCGCCGCCGCCGAGGCATTGCGTGACATCCTCATTTCCCAAGTAAAGTAGCGGACGAATCTCCACCAACACTCCCATGATCGCCAATACCTCCCTCACCCTCCTCGCCGCCGCCGCCCTCTTCGCCGCCGCGCCCGCCCTCCACGCGGAAAAGCCTGCCGACGCGGGTGCCGCGAAGGATGGCTGGACCGAATTGCTCACCGGGGACGACCTGGGGGCCAACTGGAAGACGACGGGCAATTGGTCGCTGAAAGACGGCGTCGCCACGCTGACGCCGCGCCCCGGCGAGAGCGGCTGGTCGCGCTGGTCGGCGTATCTTTGGTCGAAGAAAAAATACGCGGACTTCGAGGTCGAGTTTGAATACAAGCTCGAGACGAAAGGCAACAGCGGGTTCTACTTCCGCGTCGGCGATGAAAACGACCCGGTCGCGCAGGGCATCGAAGTCCAGATCTACGATTCGGCGAGCCACCCGAAGGACAAGCCGCTCAACGACCACGACAGCGGCGGCGTGATCCCCGGCGTGCCGCCGACCAAGCGCGTCGCCAAGCCGGCGGGCGAGTGGAACAAATTCCACATCACGGTGAAGGACGACACGCTGACGGTCGTCCTCAACGGCGAGAAGGTAAACGAGATCGACCTATCGAAGGGCAAGCTCGCCAGCCGCCCGAAATCCGGACCGATCGGATTCCAAGACCACGGGCTGCCGCTCTCGCTGCGGAATATCAAGGTGAAGGAATTGACCAAAGCGGAGTAGCGGATGGCGGGAAGCGCGCAAGACCGGGCAGCAGCGGTGGCGGCGGCGGCGATCCTCGTGGTCGCGGGCCTCGCGCCCGCGCCTGCCGGGGCAGTCGATTTCGCCACCCAGATCGAGCCGATATTCGCGGCGCATTGCACGAAGTGCCACGGCTTGGACGAGCAAAAGGCGGGCGTCGGGCTGGAGAAATTCCACCAGGCGCAGCAGCCGGGCGACTCTGGCGAGCCGCTCTTTTCGCCGGGCGAGCCGGGGCTCGGGCTGGTCTTTGCCCGGATCACCGCCGCCGATCCGGGCGAACGGATGCCGAAGGACAAACCGCCGCTCGCGCCGGGCGAGATCGCCTTGCTCCGGCAGTGGATCGCCGAGGGCGCGCAGTGGCCGGACGACGGCTGGCGGCCGCCGCAGCACTGGGCGTATGCGAAGCCGGTCCGCCCCAGCCTCCCGGAAGCCGCCGATGCGGATGCGGATTGGCCGCGCACGCCGATCGACCGGTTCATCCTCGCCAGGCTCGAAGCCGCCAAGCTCAGCCCGAACCCGCCGGCCGGCGCGCCGCAGTTGCTCCGGCGCCTACACCTCGACCTCACCGGGTTGCCGCCGAGCGCCGAGCGGGTCGCGGGTTTTCCGCCCCAGCCTGACGAGGAAGCCGCGATCCGCGCCGCCGACCGGTTGCTCGCCTCGCCCGCCTTTGGCGAAAAGTGGGCGCGCCACTGGCTCGACCTCGCCCGCTACGCGGACTCGGAGGGCTACCAGCGGGACGAGCTTCGCTCGATGTGGCCGTATCGCGACTGGGTGATCGACGCCTTCAACCGCGACCTGCCGTTCGACCGATTCACCATCGAGCAGCTCGCCGGCGACCTATTGCCGGACCCGACCCTCGCCCAGCAGGTGGCGACCGGCTTCCACCGCAACACGCCGCTGAACATCGAGGCGGGCACCAACCCGGAGCAAGACCGCCACAAGCAGATCGTCGACCGCGTCAACACGACCGGGACGATCTGGCTCGGCACCACGCTCAACTGCGCCGAGTGCCACTCACACAAATACGATCCGTTTTCGATCACCGAATACTACCAGCTTTTCGCCTTCTTCAACCAGACGCCGATCGAGAGCAAGCAGCGCGGCGACCAGATGGGGGCGTCCGACCTCATGCATATCGGAGCCGACCTCGCCGTGCCGCGCAGCGCCTTGGACCAGCGCGAGCGGACCCAGCTCGAATCCGCACTCGCCGAAATTCTCGCCAAGATCAAAGGTGCCATCGACCCGCAGTGGGAGAAGCTTTCCGCTGATCCCGCCAAGGTCAAAGCGCTGCCCGACAAAGCGCGCAAGATCGCGAGAACGCCGCCGGAGAAGCGGACGCCGACCGACTATCGGGCGATGATCAAGGCGGCGTTTCCGAAGGAGCGACCTTCGGAGAAACTCGCCGCCCGCGCCCAGGAGATCGAAAAACAGATCGCCGCGCTCGCCGACCCGACGGTGCGCGTGATGGCGGAGATGCGCGGGGCGGAGCGCCGCGAGACCTTCGTCGCCAAACGCGGCGATTTCCTGGCGCCCGGCAGCAAGGTCGAGCCGGCGACGCCCGCGGCGCTGCATGCGTTTCCGGAAGGCGCGCCGCGCAACCGGCTCGGTCTCGCCCGGTGGCTCGCTTCGCCCGACAACCCGCTCGCCCAGCGGGTCGCCGCCAACCGGATCTGGGCGGAGATATTCGGCACCGGTCTGGTGCCGACGCCCGAGGAATTTGGCAGCCAGGGCGAGCCGCCCACCCATCCGGAGCTGCTCGATTGGCTGGCGGTCAGTTTTTGGAAGACGACGCGCTATCCACCAAGCGGATGGTGCGGCGCATCGTCCTGTCCTCGACCTACCGGCAAAGCGCGGGCTACCGGAGTTTCGCCGCCGACACCGATCCGGCGAACCGGCTGCTCTGGCGGCATCCGGGGCACCGGCTCAGCGCCGAAGGCATCCGCGACAACGCGCTCGCCATCTCCGGCCTGCTCTGCGCCAAGATGGGCGGACCGCCCGCCTACCCGCCCCAGCCCGACGGCGTCTGGCGCAAAAGCGCCGGCTGCCACCCGACCCGCTACGACGCTTCGACCGGCGAGGACGCGTGGCGCCGCGGTCTCTACAGTCTGGCGACGCAGCGCCCACCCGCCCGCCTTCGCGAACTTCGACGCGCCCGACCGCGGCATCTGCACCGTCCAGCGCAGCCGCTCCAACACGCCGCTCCAGGCGCTCACCCTGATGAACGACCCGAACTTCGCCGCGATGGCCCGCGCCTTCGGCGAGCGGATCAAAACCGAGGGCGGGCAAAACTCGACGCGCAGGTCCGCTGGGCATTCCGCTCCGCCGTCGCCCGCGACCCTGACGAACAAGAAGCGACCACGCTCAAGGTTCTGTATTTAAACGCGGCGAACGCCGAGGACGGCTACTTCGCCCTCGCCACCACGCTCTTGAACCTCCACGAGACGATCTGCCGGAACTAGCTAGGATTCCCGGTTCAGCAGCGCTTCGTCACCTTATACTTTCGCTGCTGGTGCCGGTCGGGGAAGGTCAGCTCGGCGACGCCTGATTTGTCGAGTTCGCCCAAGCCGAGCGACTCCATTTTGCGATACTGGTGATAGGTCGCCTCGGCGAGCGGCAAGTCGATGAGCTTGGCTTCCGCCATGCCGAGGGCGATGCCCGAATCCTTGGCGGCGTGGGCGGCGGAGAACCAGCAGTCGTGCTCGCGCGCCTGCATGTCGCCGCCGTCGGTCTCCAGCACGCGGCTGTTCGCCCCGGTCTGGGAGAAGACCTCGCGCAGCATGTCGAGGTCGTGCCCGTAGGCGGCACCGAGCCCCAGCCCCTCGGCCAGCGCGGCGGTATTGATATTCATGACCATGTTGACCAGCGCCTTGACCTCTGCCGCTTTCCCCGACGCCCCGACGTAGCGCATGTTCACGCTCATCTGCTTGAGGATCGGCTCGAGGTTGTCGAACGCGGCGCGCTGCCCGCCGATCATGAGGTAAAGCTTGCCTTCCCGGGCGTGGCTGATCGACGACGCCATGCACGCCTCTAGGCTGGACGCCCCCGCCTTCCGCGCCGCCTCCTCGACCTCGCGGTGGATGCCGGGGCTGACCGTCGCGCAATTGACGAACCGCTTGCCGGTCGCGCCCTGCAGCAGGCTATCGCCTTCCCCGAAGAAAATCCGGCGCATCGCGGCGTCATCGGTCACCACGGTGAAGATGACATCGGCGGCGGCGGTGACCTCCGCCAGCGTGGCGGGTGCCTGCGCGCCCAGCTCCCGCGCGAGGTCCTCGGCGATCGGGCGATAGGAATCGTAAAGCGCGGCGATCGGGTAGCCGCAGTCTTTGAGGCGGCGCGCCATGTTCGCGCCCATGCGGCCGACGCCGACGAAGGCGATGCGGGTGTTGGTATCCATAGAGGCGGGAGATTCGGGGTTGGGTAAGGATTCGGTCTGCGGGGGATCGGAAACGGGCGGATTTTGCAGCGGGGAAGGCGATCCGGCAACTGGCGGCGACGCAATTGGCGAAATTTTCGCGCCCTCAGGTTTAGCGTGGAGCCTCAGCCGCGCCCGGCGGAGCCGCTGGGGCGACGCGCATGGGTGGGAGGCGGAAGGTCCGGTGGCTGGCGCGGAGCTGAGCTGGAGGCTCCCGCCGCTGGCGGCTTCCTTTTGAGGTAGGCTTGGCGGCGCGGCGATGCGCTGGCGCGCCCGGGGATCGGCTTCGGTTTCATGCAGGGTCAAGGTTCGGTTCGTTTCGCCGCGCCTCGTAGCGGGCGGCGAATTCCCTGCGGCGGCTGGATCCAGCGCCAGCCAGCGCGCTACGTGAGAAGAAGAATAAAATAAGGTTGCCTGCCCGCCCAGCGGAAGATGGCCCCATCAGCATCAATTCACGCTTCCGGTCGCCCTCCGCCGACACCGGGCACTCGATCTTCAGCCGCAGGTCAAAGCGGTCGTTCAACGATGGCGTACAGCAATGCCGCCAGCAGCAGCGCTGCTACCAAGTCCTCTCCAGCGGCGGCCGCCGCTCTCATCCGACGGCAGGCGAAGCGAGCGCTGCCCCGCCTCCCGCATCACCTCCGCCGCCAGCGACTCCGCCGGAGCCGGTGCCGGGATCGTAAACGAAACCGCCCCGTCCACCCGGCGCGTCGTCCGCACCGTGCGCCATGCCGACAGCCGGAGCGGGTGCGGATACCGCGAGGTCTCCCCCGCATCTTCCATCGCCAGCGCCTCGCCCAACAACGCCGCGACCGACCCCGGCGAAAATCGGTCCCGACGCGCCGCCCAGAAACGCCGCCAGGATCCAGACCCGCCCTCGCGCGCGACCAACGCCTCCCAGGCGCGGGCGGCAGCAGGCGGGATGAAGCGGAGCGCATAGCGGGAGAATACGGCGTTGGCCGATTGGTCATTTTCCTGCTTGGCATCACCCCGCGTCGTGTATCAGGAGAGCATACCCCCATCGCCACAATCAAAATGTTATGAATTTTGAAGACGAGTTGATCGGAAGGCACGGAAATAAGCCTCCGCCCAGATCGAACCAGAAAGATTCCAATGCGTTGTCACCTCCCCTGCCGTATTTGGGCTCCGCGACTACGGAATCTCGGGTCAGATCGGGCTTGAAGCCAAACTCAACGAGCATCTGGAAAGTTTGGTCCGCGTCTTCGAGGGCGTCCGGCGTGTCCTCAGGCAAGACGGAACCTTCTTGGCCTGAATATCGGCGATGGATACACCAGCGGCAACAGGGGGTGGCGAGCGCCCGACCGTAAGAACTGGCGAGGGCGATGAATGTTCGCCCAGACACGCCTGACGGACTCAAACCGAAGGATCTGATCGGTCTTCCTTGGCGGCTCGCGTTCGCGCTTCAGGATGCCGGCTGGTATCTGCGCACCGACATTATCTGGAATAAGCCGAACGCCATGCCAGAAAGCGTCAAGGACCGACCGTCTCGCGCCCACGAATTCCTGTTCATGTTCACAAAATCAGAACGCTACTTTTACAACTACGAGGCGCAATTGGTAGCGGGGGGCAGTGGGGCGAGAAATCGGCGGACGGTTTGGAACATCAACACCAAACCGATGCCGGAAGCCCACTTTGCAACCTTTCCCTGCGAGCTCGTGGAACCTTGCATCCTCGCGGGAACCCAGCCGGGCGACTTCGTGCTCGATCCATTTATGGGGTCGGGCACGACAGGCGTTGTGGCGAAAAGGCTCGGCAGACCCTTTGTTGGGATCGAGCTGAATCCCGAGTATCTCCGGATCGCCCGTAAGCGCCTTCGCGCGGAGGCCCGCGAGCCTGAACTTGCCTTGCGCTAAGATGGCATCAAACCGGCATAGCATCTCGGTTCCCGCACCAGATTTGCAGATCCTCTTCGGGGCGGAAATCGAACGCGCACGCAAATTGTGGCTGATGGATGCGTTGCTCGAAACCGTGGGAAATGCCGACATCACCGAACTCGACGCGGAACTCGCCAAGATTGCCCCGCCAGAAGCCCGGCGGTTACTGGCGACCAAAGGACTTCGCGGGGAATTGGCATTTGCCACACCGTCAATCTTACGCGCCAACCCGAGGCTGCTCGGCTACTATCGCCTCCTCCTCGGGTTAAGCCAGAAGGAGTTTTTCGGGAACGGCACCGGGTTAAGTGGCTTCAAATCAATGGAGACCAGCGGGAAGCTGACGATGCCCGCCGAATCCCGCCTTGATGACCTCTGCGCCTCCCTCGCTTTCTCCTGCGCAAGACTGGTGACGAGCCTCAATCCTGATTGGATATCAAAGGCGTTTCTCCACGACCTAACGATCCTTACATTTGGACCTCAGTTGAGAGGCGGCGCAAACAATCGCCGAGGGCAGGCCGCAATCGGTGCCGTCTTCGAATTGATACGGGAAATTGTATCTGGAAAATCACCAGAAGTGGGCGGCACCTCAATCAGGGTTTCCAATGCTGCCGGCAGGCAGGTCCGTATCGAATTTGCCGCCGATCCAGACATCGTCATTCTCGAAGAGATGGGCGGGGAAAGAGTTCGGAAGAGCCTCGCCAT
The DNA here is from genome assembly GCA_041395145.1 of Verrucomicrobiales bacterium. Lineage (GTDB taxonomy): Bacteria > Verrucomicrobiota > Verrucomicrobiia > Verrucomicrobiales > DEV007 > JAWLBD01. The sequence goes on from JAWLBD010000032.1 coordinate 29,547, forward strand.
CGAGATCAAAGGAGGCTCTGATATCTCGAATATCCACAATCGCCTCGGCGAAGCGGAGAAGAGCCATCGAAATGCAAAGCAGGATGGCTACTCTGAATGCTGGACCGTCGTAAACGTCGATGGGTTCGATCCCGTTTTCGCAAGGCAGGAAAGCCCCACGACCGATCACTTTTTCGAGCTTTTGAAACTCGTTTCTAGGTCCGGAGACCACTACTGCCATTTTCGAGATCAGATTGCGTCGGTCATCGGCATCTAGGGGGCTGTTGCGGTCGTCCGTAAAACTCGCCGCCGCGATTGCGCCGGACGCGTTGCCGGGTACGGATTGCCATGAAACGAATCGCCCTCCTTGCCGCTGCGTCTCTCGCCTCGATCGCCTCCTTTGCCGGGGCGGCGGACCAGCCGAACGTGCTTTTCATCGCCGTCGATGACCTTCGCCCGGAGATCGGCAGCTTCGGCGCGGCGGGCATGCAGACGCCGAACCTCGACCGGCTGGCCACGATGGGTATCCGGTTCGAGCGCGCCTATTGCATGGTGCCGACCTGCGGCGCCTCGCGGGCGGCGCTGATGACATCGATCCGCCCGGCGCGCGATCGGTTTGTCACCCATCTGACGCGGGCGAGCGAGGACGCGCCCGGCAAGCTGCCGCTCCACTCGCTTTTCAAAAACAACGGCTACACCACGATCTCGCTGGGAAAAATCTTCCACCACATGGACGACCACAACGACGGATGGTCGGAGAAGCCGTGGCGCCCGAATGCCGCCGCCTACGCCACGCAGGAGGCGAAGAAAAACCAGAAGAGCGACCCCCGCGGGAGGGCGGGGCACGCGCGTAGGGTCAGGCCAGCCGAAAATCAAACATGGGAAGACGCCGAAAAATGACGTGCCGGACGATACATTCTTCGACTACCAGCTCGCCGCGCGCGCCGAGGGCGAAGCTGCGTGACCTCGCCGCCAAGGACCAGCCGTTCTTTCCTCGCGGTCGGCTTCATCCGCCCGCATCTGCCGTTCGTCGCGCCGGGCCGCTACTACGACCGCTACCCGGCGGATTCGGTCAAGCTGCCGGACAACTACTATCCGCCCGAGGGCGCGCCGCCGGAAGCCGTCCACAACTCCGGTGAGCTGCGCGCCTACTTCGGCATCCCCGCAAAAGGCGTCCTCCCCGCCGATGCTGCTACTCGCGACCTGATCCGCGGCTACTACGCGGCGACCAGCTACACCGACGCCCAGATCGGGCGGCTGCTCGACGCCTATGACGATCTCGGGCTCAAGGAGAATACGATCATCGTCCTGTGGGGCGACCACGGCTGGAACCTCGGCGAGCACACGATGTGGTGTAAACATTCCTGCTTCGAAACTTCGATGCGCGCCGCTCATCTTCGCTTCTACTCTGATTCGCTCGGCATCAAAGCCGGAGCCGCGAGCCAATCGCTGTACCGAATTCATCGACATCTACCCCACCCTCTGCGACCCGCCGCCTTGCCCAAGCCGGACCACCTCCAAGGCGATAGCCTCGCTGCGCCCATCTGCGATCCCTCCAAGTCCGGTAAAGGCTACGCCATCGGCATCTGGCAACGGCGACACGATCCGCGACGACCGCCATCGCTTCAGCATTTACCGGGACAAAAAAGGCAAAGAAATCGGGCGCATGCTCTACGACCACCAGTCCGATCCCGGCGAAAACAAAACGTCGCCCACGCCCCAGAACACGCCGACGCAGCCGCGCGGCGCTGGCGGCGTTGCTGGAGAAAAGATGGGGAGGTGAGAGGAATTGATTGCCGTTTAAGCAGCAACTCATCCATCGATGCAATGCCTCGATGATTCAACGCATGTGACGCGACACATTGCAAAACAGAATACCTTCTCTATCGGTCGTAGCTCAGCTTTCCTCGAGATATCCTCAGTTTACCACTTTCTGAAGTGACAATGTAATTCCCCCCTTCCCCGGCAAGGGGACCAGAGCCGAAGTCCCAAAAAATCGACAAGGTTCTGTCGTTGATATACTCGATGTGGTTTGGCACCAATACCGCCACGCTTATCTCCCTCACTGTCCAGGATCACGCCTGGCACGCCATTGCCTGAAAAAGTCAGGCTTGAGGCGACCACATAAAGTTTCGCGGCATCTCCAATATCTTTAGTATTTCAGACTCAACCGGAGGGAGCGCTCGACCTTTAGCCGTGGCACTTCCGGGGAGAACGAAATCGAGAAGCGTTCCGTAGGCGGTCGCTCTTTAAGTGGTGAATGACAACCGCAACAATAGCTTTTCTTATAGATAAATTCATTTGTTTCTTCAGCCGAAGATGCAGCCAGGAGCAAAGCGAAAGCGCGAGAATACAGGCGTTAAATTTTAAGGATTTCATTTCCAGAGAAAGGTAATATTAGCGATTGATCCAATGATATCGCTCCAGGCGATACCGATTTTGTTCGTATGAAAGCATCCCGAAGCCCTGAGTTCAAGCGAAAACGGCGAGAAAGCCGGGGGGGGCTTGTTTGGCGATCGCGATAGTTCAGGGCGCATTATGATTCGTCCAACTTGATTGCACGACTGGGTTTCAACCATATGATTCGCTGAATATTAGATTGACTCCATACCTCTGCATTTACCCAACCCATGCGCCTCGCCTCAACCATCACCTTCCTCATCCTCGCCGCGCCCGCCTTCCCGCCGAACGCTGCGCTACAACGTCCTTTCATCATCTCGGATGACCTGACCCTCGACGGCGCTGTCCTGCTACGGCAACGAAGTCATTGGGGACGCCGAACATCGACCGGCTGGCGGCGGGTGGCGTGCGGTTCACGCGGGCGTATTGCCAGGGCACCTACTGCGGCTCGTCGCGGGCGTCGTTCATGTCGGGCTATTACCCGCATGCGATCAAGATGCTTGGCTACGGCAGCCCGCGACCGGCGGATCGGGCGACCCGCTGACCTGGGCGGGTCACTTCGCGGCGGGCTACTACACCGCGCGGGTCAGCAAGATCTTCCCACATGGGCGTGCCGGGCGGGATCGAGGCGGGCACCGATGGAGCTGACGACCCGGTCTCATGGACCGAGCGCTTCAACAGCCAGGGACCGGAATGGCGCGCGCCGGGCAAGGGCGAGACGCTGGAGGGCAACCCTGACGGCAAGAAGCCGGTGGTCGGCGGCAACATGCCCGTGGTGGTGGAGGCGGACGGCGACGACCTCGTCCACAGCGACGGCAAGACGGCGGCGAACCTGCGAATTGATCGCCTGCAAAGCACAAGGGCGAGCCGTTCTTCCTCGGCGTCGGCTTGTCCGCCCGCACGTCCCTTCTGTCGCGCCGGTAGAAGCGGACTACTACGCGCCGTTTCCGCACGGGCAGATGGCGTTGCCCGAAAAGGTCGCGGGCGACTGGGGCGACATCCCGAAGCCGGGCATCAACTACAAGACGAGCAAGAACATGCAGATGGACGAGGGGCGGCAGCGCAAGGCGGTCGCCGGATACTACGCCTCGGTCGCCTACATGGACGCGCAGGTCGGCAAGGTGCTCGACGCCTTGAGAAGGCAGGCATCGCCGACCGACGATCACGATCTTCACCAGCGACCACGGCTACCACCTCGGCGAGCACGACTTCTGGGCGAAGGTCAGCCTGCACGAGAGAATCCGCCAAGGTCCCGCTCATCATCCGGGTGCCCGGGAAGCCGCCCGCCGTCTGCCATTCGCTGGTCGAGCTGATCGATCTCTCCCACCGCCGCCAGCCTGTGCACTGGAGGTGCCCGGCGGTTGCAGGCAAGACATCTCCAAGATGCTCGACGACCCGAAATCCGAAGTCCGCGACGCCGCCTTCTCCGTCAACGGCAAGGGCTTCCTCCTCCGCGAAGACAAGTGGGCCTACATCCAATACGGCGAGGATGCCAAAGGCGGCATCGAACTCTTCGACATGGAAAGCGACCCGCTCCAATACACCAACCTCGCCGACAAGCCGGAGCACGCCGCCACCGTCGAGCGCCTCAAAGCAAAGTTCGCCGCCACGATGGAAGCGGTCCGCGACAACGACCTCGGGCTGAAATAATAGGGTCCCCCTTTCCTCTCGGTGGATCTGGTCAGGGGGAGACCACCCGGCTGGACTGCCCCTGCGGCGGGGAGCCCTCGCTCATCCATGACAAGATGGAGCGCGAGTAGCGACGCCATATTTTCTAGCGATGCGAAACCCGGCTCTCAACGTGCATACCGAGGGTGCGCTGCCGGGAATGCGGCACGCGGCAGGTTGAGGTTCCGCAGCGGGATTCGGCCAAGAAACACAAAATGCCTCGAGCAGAAGGCGGTTTCGGGCGCTCTTTTGATCCGGCAAATATAGCCCTGGGCGTGACCGAACTGCCTAGACAGCAGAAAGTGGCTTTTTCTCAGCGGTTTCGGAGGCATCGCCCAGCTCGACCAAGGGGATGGACGCTACTTTGCCCGGCTCTGGTAGATGACCCGCCCGACGAAGAATGGCCCGAGTTTGTCGATATACTGGGAGGTCTGGACGGTGGGGCGCATGGTGGCGACTAGCTTGGAGAGCCAGTCGAGGCGCGGTCCCATGAGACCGAGGAGGAATTCGTTGTCGTCGCGGTCGATGCCGAAGCATTCGAGGCGGATGTCGCCCGCGTAGCCGGCGTCGCCGAAGCGGAAGCCGATCATGCCGTGTTCTTTGAGGATCTCCATCTGCTCCGGTTTGGGCAGGCGGTAGAATGAGCCCGAGCGGCGGAGCGGGTACCAGACCGCCCACGGCCAATCCGGATTCATCGCCTGGTCGAACGGGCGCTCGGTGAGGTAGTATTGGAGATTCGGCTCGCGCCCGAACCCATAGGTGCGACCGACCATCGTCATGTCTGGCACCGGTTCTAGGTCGGCGAAGGCACCGCCGGCGAGCAGGTCGCGCGCTTTGCCGGCGAAGAGGTCCGGGTCCTCGGCGAAAAGAAGGACGCCGATCCCGCGCGGGTCGTTGGCGTTGGCATAGACGACGGCGTCTAGCCCGCTGGCGCGCACCGCCTCGACGGCGGCGGCGGTCTGCTCGGGCGTGGCACCGGTGAAGACCTGGAGCTGCAGGTAGAGGCGGCTGTCGCTGGCCTGGATCACGCCGTTGACCGGCATCGCCTTCTCGCGCAGGTCGCGCGGGTCGTCCCGATAATACAAATCGCGGTCCGGGTTGATGCCCCAGCGCGCGGCGGCGTCCTCCAGCTCCGGCGTGATCTGCCACTGGTCGGCTTGCGCGGGACCTTGGAATTGGCGGGTCGCGCCCTTGAGCGCCATGCAGCCTTTGTTGTCGCCGATCTTCTCGACCTCCGCGCATTCCTCGGCGGTCAGGCGATTTTCCGCCGGCAGGGCGGCGAGGTCGGCGACCTTGTCTTCGATCGGGCGCGCGCCTTCGCCCGCCTCTTGGATCAAGGTCGGGATCACGCTCTCGACCGCCGGCTGGGCGAGGTTCCACTGGCAGGCGAACTGTAGCGTGGTCAGCCCGTGGCGCTCGGCGACCGATGCCATCTTGGCGATCTTTTCGCAGCCGTGCTCGACCCAGCCCGCCGGGCGGAACGTCCGGTGGTCGCCGGGGCGGAAGTGATGGCCCGGCTGCACGTCACCGTGGAAAAGCCCGCCGTGGTCGACCACGCGGGTCATCACCTTGATCTCGTTCGCCTCCGCCGCCTTCAGGCACAGCTTGCCTGGCCACGGCTCGAGCGGATTGAGGATGATCATCGCCCAGTCGATGTCCGCGCCGAATTTCTCGAAACAGCGCACCAGATCGATGGTGAAGCCGTTGGCTGGGCCGGGCGCGATCCCCAGCATCTCGGTCAACCCCGCTTCCTTCAAGGCGCGCATCCCCGCCCAGACGTCCTCGCTCAGATAGCCGACCGAATCCGGATTGTGCAGCATCAGGCAGTCGAACCGGTCGGTCCCGCAGCGCTCCAGCTCCTTCTCCGCCGCCATCCGCATGTAGCTGGCATAGCCCTCGGGCCCGCGCAGCGACGGATCGGTGAAGCGCGGGTAGCCCTTCGAGCCGACCCGCTTCCCGTCGTAAAAGTCGTGGCCGATGATGCCGACCAGGCAATAGGTGCTGCGGTCGATCCCGGCCAGCGCCTTGCCCAGCATCGTATCCGCCTCCCCCACGCCATAAACATCGGCGGTCATAAATGTGCGGATGCCGCTCTCGTAGGCGCGCTGGATGACGGAAAGGTAGCGGTCTTCGTCGAGCATCTCGCCGAAGTGCATAAAGCGGCCGCCGCTCCAGGTTCCGTAGGCAGTGCGGGTAATGTCCATGGTTTTCGTGGGGGTGGGGTGTTTTGGGGAAATTCGGGTCGGGCGTGAACGCTTAGAGCAATACGCGCGGGTTTCAGGCGATTTTGTGGGCGAAATTTGTCATTCGGTCGCGGTCTGTTGCGGCGGATCGGCATCCGCCCTGCGCCCAAGGCTGGACAGCGCCCCGGCGAGCCGCTCTAATCCCCCCATGGAATCCAACGCCGAATCCGCCAGCCAATCCCCGCCGCCCATCGATGCGGCTTCCCCGAAGCCGACCGCCGAAGAGCGGATCGCCGAACTCGAACGGCGCGTCGAACACCTCGAGCGGCAGATGGAGTCGATCGCCAAGATGGAGGGTGCCATCAGCCATCTCTTCGGCGGCGGCAATTAGCCTGATTGGGGACGCCAGGTGGAATCCGGCTTTCGCCGAGGGTGAGCCGATCAGCGGTGTTCCTCCTCCCGCCAGTCTGAATTCTCTCGGGTTCAGCTACGGAACTGGCGGGACAGCGTTCCTTAGGCGGGTGACCAAAACCGCACAAAAGACGTCCTCGACGGATTCCTTCGCCTCGCGCCCCAAGTCGAGGCGGACCTGCCCTCGGGTCTCCCACACTTCATAGACGCGGGCAATCTGCCCCTTGTTCTTCCCCGCGAGCACGATGACCTCATCGCCGACTTCGAACGGCCAGCCCTGAATCCGCGCCGATATCCCACCGACAAACATCCAGATAAATGCGCCGCAGAAATAGCCGATACCCACAACCGGCAGAACCGCCAATCCTATCAGACCGATCATCGGCCAACTTCCCACCAGAGCGTCCTGCGCATTCAGAGAAAGGAGCAAAATCCCGACCGAACCGCCGATCCCCGCCAGGATGCAAAACTTAGCCGTGTGAGCCAGCAGACAATGATAGCATGCTGGTTTCATCGTTTTGGCGGGAAAATCCCTGCGCCGCAGACGCTAAGCAATGTTCGTAAACACCGCCTGCACGTCCTCGTCGTCCTCGATCCGGTCGATGAGTTTTTCGATCTCGGCGAGCTGATCCTCGCTGAATTCCTGCGGGTTGGTCGAGATGCGCTGGAGGCTTGCTTTGCTCACGTTGATGCCGAGCTTTTCGGCGCCTTCTTGGAGCGCTCCGAATTGGGTGTATTCGCCGTAGGCGTAGGCGGTGCCTTCGTTGATCTCTAGCTCGTCCAAGCCGTGATCGATGAGCCCGAGCTCGATCTCGTCCATCTCCAGACCCTCGGTGGGGAATTCGACGACCGCCTTGCGCGCGAAGAGAAAGTCGAGCGATCCGCCCTGGACCATCTCGCCGCCGCTCTTGTTCAGATAGGTCCGCAGGTTCGAGACGGTCCGGTTGGTGTTGTCGGTCGCGCATTCGATGTAGAGCAGCACGCCGTGGGGGCCCTTCGCCTCGTAGTTGACCTCGGAGATGTCGGCGGCGTCTTTGCCGGCGGCGCGCTTGATCGCGGCGTCGATGTTGTCCTTCGGCATGTTCTGCGCCTTGGCGTTGTTGATCGCGGTGCGCAGCTTGGCGTTGATCTCGGCGTCGGGACCGCCTTCGCGGGCGGCGATGGTGATTGATTTGGCCAGCTTGGGGAAGATTTTGGACATCTTGTCCCAGCGCTTTTCTTTGGAGGCGCGGCGGTATTCGAAGGCTCGTCCCATAGGTTCGGGGGTGCGGTGGTGGATTTTTTGGAAAAGGGATAGTCGGTGCGGGTGCGGAGGATAGGGCAAAGTCCGCCGCGCTCAAGTTTGCCGCGCATTTGCCGGCCGCCGCGGGCCGAAAACCATTGCGGCCGCTGCCCGGATCAATAAAATCCCGGCGTGTTTCCAAAACTCATCCTCCCCTTCGCCCTTGCCCCGCTCGTCGCCATGACCGGCTGCCTGACCACCACCGGACCGGACTCGTCGGTCGTCCCGCCCTTGCCGGGCGGACCGCAGGCGGTGGGCGCCTACATCATCGTGGATGCGAACTCGAAGAAAGTGGTCGCGGCCAAGGAATCGACCCGCAAAGTCCAGATCGCGAGCCTGACCAAGATCGCGACCGCGGCGGTGGTGCTCGACTGGGCAGAGGGGATCGGCGCGGACCTCGGGCAGCTCGCCACCGTGCCGGCCAGCGCCGGAGCCATCGGCGGGGCCAACCCGGTCGGCTTGATGCCCGGCGACCAGATCTCGCTGCGCGACGCCCTCTACTGCGCGATGATGGCATCGGACAATATCGCCGCCGAAACGCTGGCCGACCACGTCGGGCGCGACCTGCTCGGCCGCGCCGGGCAAGGCGGGCATCCGATCGCCAAATTCGTCGATCAGATGAATGCGCTAGCCAAGGTGCAGGGCATGGCGCGCACGCGCTTCTCCAACCCGCACGGTCTCGACCACCTCAACCCGGTCCCGTATTCGACCGCCGAGGACCTCGCCCGCCTCTCGCTTTACGCGCTGTCGAAGCCCTCGTTCCGGTTTTTCTCCAGCCAGGCGGAGCGGCGCGTCGGCATCGTCCGCGCGGGGCAAGAGCGGTCGTTTTTGATCAAAAACACCAACCAGCTCATCGGCGTGGACCGGATCGACGGCGGCAAAACCGGGCTGACGGGCAAAGCGGGACCGTGCCTGATGATCACCGCCGACAAGCCATCGACGATCACGCCGCTGCCCGACGGCCGCACCCAGGTGATGCCGCACCGCCTCGTCGTCATCGTCCTCAACGCCCAAGACCGCTTCGGCTCCGCCCGGCAGTTGCTCAACCAAGGCTGGATGGCCTACGATGCGTGGGTCGCCTCCGGTCGCCAGCTCCAGAGCGCGGGCGAGCTGCTGACCGCGCCGGCGCCGCCCGCACCCTAGCGGCCGCCGCTCTGGAAAAAAGTTTGGGAAAAATGTCCAGACGCGCGGCGGGCGGGCGTTGTCTTAGGTAGATCGCCTATGCCGCCCGACGAAACAGCCGCGCACCTGCTGCGCCACCGCCTCCAGCTCACCGGATTCATCCGCGCGCTGGTCCGGGACGCCCATGCGGCCGAGGATATCTTCCAGGACACCTGCGTGCGGGCGCTGCGCGAGGCGGGGTCGTTTTCCGATCCCGTCCACGCCCTGCGTTGGTTCCGCCGGGCGGCGAAGAACAAAGCGATCGACCTGCTCCGGCAGCGCCGCCGCCAGGGCGAGGCTTGTTTTGACGAGGCGACCGCCGAGCTGCTCGCCGGGGCCGCCGAATCCGCCAAGTCCGCCGATTGGCCGGGCAACGCCGATGCGGATGCCGCCGCCGCCGGGCAGGACCGGCTCCGCGCGCTCAAGGCGTGCCTCGGCACCCTCGCGCCGCACGCCCGCCGCGTCCTCGACCTGCGCTATGCCGAATCGCTGCCGGGCATCGCCGTCGCCCGCCTTACCAACCGCAAAGTCGATGCGATCTACAAAAGCCTCGCGCGGACCTATCAGCACCTGCGCGGCTGCATCCGCGAACGACTCCGGAGGGAGGTGCCGCATGAGCCGATGCCGATGCCGATGCCGATCCGACTTCGATTTCGAATTCGAGATCCCGCCGCCCGCTATTTCGACGGGACCGCCGGGCGCCGAGATCGACCAGCTTTCCGCGCTCCTGCGCGAATCGCCGGAGCGCCGCGCGGCGTTCCTCGGTTCTCGGCACGCTGGACCAAGCGTTGCGCGAAGAATTTGCCGCCCCGCGACGGCAGCTGCCGCGCCGCACCGCGCGCCCGCCTTCACGATCGCTGCCGCTGCCGCTGCTGCCGCCGCGCTGGTTGCGCTCGCCGGGGCTGCTTGGCTGCTGTGGTTTTCGGGCAAAGCGGATCGTTAGACGAACCGGGCGCGGTCGCCCACGGCGATGCTGCCTCGCCGCCTCCGCTATCGGAAAGCGCCTATTTCCCTTCGACGGCTTCCCGGTCTTCGCCGCCTCGCCGGAGCCGGGCGGCGAATTTGACCTCGCCGACCGCGCGCCTGGGGTCGCCAGCCTGATCTCGGCGGAGGAAGCCGAGCCGCTCTCGCTCGCCATCTCGCTGCCGCCGCCGCCGGAGTTCTTTGACTCCAACGACCCGATCGAATCCCGACCTTCTCTAATTAATTAGTCCAGTCCAAACACCAACCACCTATAACAAAGAACCAATGATCGCCCGCCTCCTCCCCATCGCCTTCCTCGCCGCCGCCCTCGTCACCTTCGCCGCGCCTTCCGCCGCCCAGGCGCAGGGCATGAAAGTCGGCATCGTCGACATGAAGCGCGTCTTCGCCGAATACTACAAGACCAAGGACGCTGAGAAAAAGGTCAACGACGGGAAAGCCGCCGCCAAGAAGGAACTCGACGAGCGCAATGCGAAATACAAGCAGTTGCTCGGCGAATATCAGAGCTTACCAAGCTCATCCGCGACCCCGCCATCTCCGAGGAGCTGCGCGAGACCAAGAAGAAGGAAGCGCAGGACATCGCCGCCGAAGCCAAGAGCCTGAGCGAGATCGCCGAGTTCCGCGCCCGCCGCGAGAAGCAGCTCCAGGAGCAGGTCATCCGCATGCGCAAAGGCATCCTCGAAGAGATCCGCCTCGTCGTTGAGGAAAAGTCGAAGACCGACGGCCATGACCTCGTCTTCGACAAGTCGGGTCTCGGCATGAACGGCGTGCCGTTTCTCCTGCACTCGAAGAACGCGATCGACTTCAGCAACGAGATCATCGCCGACCTCAACAAGGACGCCCCGGCGGGCAGCTAAGCAACGCCGCGCTTCCAACAGCCGATTTCCCGCGAGAACCCCGCCCCACCCGGCGGGGTTCTTTCGTTTCTTGGACAACCGCAGAAGCGAGCGGAGCGGATATCCGCCGGACGGAACGGTTTGCCAAGGGGGGGCGCCAGATGCTGGCAACAATGCAGTCTCGGTCCACCGCCGGTCATCCAGCCAAACGGCGAAACCCGATTCCGTCCGGCAGTGCGTCCCGCAACGCGCCCCAAAAGGAGCTATATCACAGCCTATGGCAACGCCCTTGGTTTTGGCGTCCATCTAATCGTGGAGCCATGAACGGGCGGCAAATGCTTACGTGCCGATCAAACGGGAGCAGATCGGTAGATTGCACGAGGCGAGGAAACTCCCTCGCGGATTCTTGACCCGACCCTTTTGGGTTAGCCGCCGATGGGCAATTCAACCCTGGGCGTTTTCCTAGGCAACGGCATGTCGCCCTTTCAGGGAAGAATTCATCCTACCAGGCGAGGCGGCTCCGGATAGAGGCAGGAACGTCCTGGCGAGCCATCCGCCGATGTGCCTAGGTGTCCGCCATCCCGATCGGCGCTTGGGTCGGGAGGTCGGGCACCTCGCCGAGGCGTCCCTCCCACGGCGGCACCGACACGGGGCGAAACCTTCGCGACGCTCTACAGCCCGCTTTATCCCCGCGAGGTGGCAACACCTCGGCAGCGCATCGGATCGCGGGATCCTTAGCATTTCATGCGACCCGCAGGCGGCGATTGCAGGATCGCGTGGCGAGGCTTCATTGGCTGCCCAAAATTTTCACTCTCCCCTGCCCCCCCCCTCCGCCCCATGATCGCCTGGTTTGCCAAAAACGGCGTCGCCGCGAACCTCTTGATGTTCGCGGTGATCGTGCTGGGGATTTTTTCGGCGACGACGCAGATCCCGCTGGAGGTCTTTCCGGAGGTGGAGGTGGACGAGATCAGCGTGTCGGTCACGTATCGGGGGGCGACGCCGTCGGACGTGGAGGAATTGATCGTCGAGCGGCTGGAGCAGGCGGTCGCCGATCTGGAGGGGATCGAGGAGATGCGGTCGGAGGCGTTCGAGGGGCGCGGGCGGCTTTCGCTGGAGGTCGAGCGTGGGGCGGACCCGCGCGAGGTGCTGGACGATGTGAAGAACCGGGTCGATGCGATCAACACGCTGCCGCCGGAATCCGAGCGCCCGATCATCGCGCTCGAACAGCGGCCGTCGAATGTGATCAGCGTGATAATCACCGGGCAGGTGAGCGAGCGCGAGCTGCGGCGGGTGGCGGATCGGGTTTACGACGACCTGACCGCGCTGCCCGAGCTGACGGTGGCGGCGGTGAAAGGCGTGCGGCCGTTCGAGATCGCGATCGAGATCCCGGAGGCGAGCCTGCGCGCCCACGGGCTGACGCTCGACGAAGTCGCCGCCGCGATCCGCGCGCATTCGGTGAACGTGCCCGTCGGCTTGATCCGGGCGGAGGGCGGCGAGATCCTGCTGCGCACCCAGCAGCAGGCGTATTCCGGCGACGAATTCGCGGGCATCCCGCTGCTGGCGGGGGCGGACGGCTCGCGGCTGACGGTCGGCGACATCGCGGAGATCAGCGACGCCTTCGAAGAGGAGCCGGTCGCCTTGCTCTACAACGGAAAGCCCGCCGCCATCGTCCAGATCTTCCGGATGGGCGAGCAGAACGCCATCGACATCGCCGAGGCGGTCCAGCGCTACATCGCGGAGAACCAGCCGAAGATGCCGCCGGGCATCGAGCTTTCCACCTACCGGGATTCCACCAAGGTGGTGCGGGCGCGGCTCGCCACGCTGGTGAAGAGCGCGTGGCAGGGCGGCATCTTCGTCTTCATCATCCTAACATTATTCCTGCGCCCGTCGCTGGCGGCGTGGGTCTGCGCGGGTATCCCGGTCGCCTTCTGCGGCGCGCTGGCGCTGATGCCGGCGATCGGGGTGACGATCAACATCGTCAGCCTTTTCGCCTTCATCCTGGTGCTCGGCATCGTCGTCGACGACGCCATCGTGACGGGCGAGGCGATCTTTGTCCGGCTGCGCAAGGGCGAGGACCCGCTCGGCGCGGCGATCAACGGCGCGGAGTCGGTGGCGGTGCCGGTGACGTTCGGCGTGCTGACCACCGTGATCGCCTTCGCGCCGATCTTTTTTATGGAAGGGCGCTGGGGCAAGATCTTCTTCGGCATCCCGGCGATCATCATCCCGGTCCTCCTCTTCTCGCTCATCGAATCCAAGCTCATCCTGCCGTCGCACCTCAAGCACCTGCGCGCCGGGCGGGCGGACCGGGACAAGCTCGGGCCGCTCGCGCGTTTCCAGCGTAAGTTCTCCGACGGCATGGAGACGTTCGTCGAAAAGATCTACGCGCCGTTCCTGCGGGGGCTGCTGCGCTGGCGCTACGTCACAGCGGCGGCGTTCGCCGGGTTGCTCATCCTTTTCCTCGGGCTGATGCTGGGCGGGCAGCTCCGCTTTGTCCAGATGCCGAGCGTGTATCGCGATTCCGCCGCCGCCACCCTGACCATGCCGCCGGGCACGCCCTTTTCGGTGACGGATGCGCATCTCGACCGCATCGCCGAAACCGCCGAGGCGCTGAAGCAAAAGTTCGTGGACCACGAGTCCGGGCAGAGCGTGATCGAGAATGTGGTCGTCACCAAAGGCACGCAGGACGTCACGCGCGGCGACACCGGATCGCTGAGCCGCGGCAGCACGAACCAGGGGTCGGTGATGGTCGAGATCACGCCGAGCGAATTCCGCGCCAGCGACATCGAGGTGCCGGACATCACCAAGGAGTGGCGCAAGCTGATCGGTCCGATCCCCGGCGCGAAGGAGCTGTCGTTCTTCTCCCAGATCGGCAGGCGCGGCTCGCCCATCGACATCCAGATCAACGGCGATGACTTCGGCGAGATGCACGCCGCCTCCGCCCGCCTGCAGGAGCAGCTCCGCCAGTTCAGCGGCGTGACCGACGTGCGCGACACATTCGAGGACAGCAAGGGCGAGATCAAAGTGCGGCTCAATGCGCGGGGCGAACAACTCGGGCTCACGCCAGGCGCGCTCGGCCGGCAGGTCCGCGCCGCGTTCTTCGGCGTGGAGGCGCAGCGCATCCAGCGCGGGCGCGACGACATCCGGGTGATGGTCCGCTACCCGGGGGACGAGCGCGCCCGGCTCGCCAGCCTGCGCGACATGAAGGTGCTGACGCCCGCCGGCGCGGAGGTCCCGCTCGGCGAGGTCGCCGCCCTCGACCAGGGATCGAGCCCGACCTCGATCCGGCGCATCGACCGCAAGCGCAACCTCAACGTCCTCGCCGACTTCGCCGACGACAAGGCGGTGGACCAGCAGGCGCTGCTCCGCGACCTCCAGACGTTTATCGACACCCAGCTCGCCCCCGATTTCCCGCACCTCCGGTTCCAGTTCGAGGGCGACGCCGGGGAGCAGCGCGACTCTAACAAAACACTGAAATACGGCGGCATGATGCTCGCCTTCGCGCTCTACGTGCTGCTCGCCATCCCGTTCCGCAGCTACCTGCAGCCGCTCATCGTCATGTCGGTCATCCCGTTCGGTCTCATCGGCGCGGTCTCGGGGCACCTTTTCATGGAGCACATCCTCGGGCGCGACATGCCGCTGAGCATGATGAGCCTGTTCGGCATGCTGGCGCTCTCCGGCGTGGTGGTCAACGACAGCCTCGTCCTCGTCGATTTCATCAACAGCCGCCGGCGCGACGGGATCCCGCTGGCCGAGGCGATCCGGCAGGGCGGCGCCCGGCGCTTCCGCGCGATCATCCTGACCTCGCTGACGACCTTCGGCGGGCTCATCCCGCTGATCCTCGAGCGCAGCACCCAGGCGCAGTTCCTCATCCCGATGGCCGTGTCGCTCGGCTTTGGCATCATCTTCGCCACCGCCATCACTTTGATCCTCGTGCCCGTCTGCTACTACATCTTGGAAGATATCGTCGCCTGGCTGCTCCCGCCGCGTGCGAAGGATGCGGAGCCGGAGGCGAATGCAGCGGAGCCGGAACCGGAGGCGAATGCGGCTAGCTAGACGGGGTCACCCGTTGAGCCAGCCGATCTGGCGGGCCGCCTCATACGCGGCGATGGCGGCGGCGCTGGAGAGGTTGAGGCTGCGCCCGGACTGCATCGGCAGGCGCAGGCACCGCGCGGCATTTTCGGCGAGGATCGACTCCGGCAGCCCGCGCGTCTCCGGTCCGAAAACGAGATAGTCGCCCGCCTGAAACGCCTCGTCCCAAATCACGCGCGACGCCTTTGTCGAAAAGTAGAAAAGCCGCGCGCCGGGGGCGGAAGCGATCAGGTCCTCCAGCGACGCCCACCGGCGCAGATCGACCTCCGCCCAGTAGTCCATGCCCGCCCGGCGGACCTGCTTTTCGTCGAGCGAAAAGCCGAGCGGTTCGATGAGATGAAGCCGGATGCCCGCCGCCGAGCACAGCCTTCCGATGTTCCCGGTGTTCGGCGGGATCTCGGGCTGGTAGAGGACGATGTGGAGCGGCGGTTCCATGCGGGGACGATCGCGCACCCTCGCCCTCCGCGCCCGCGTCGGCAACGGATTGGTTGGGTCCAGGTCAGGATTGGAACCCGATTCGCGTTTCCGATCTGCGCGCCGTTACGGGGCGAGCAGAACCGCTCCGAAATGATAGAAGGCGCGGGGGCTGGGCGGGTTCGTATCGAACACGCTGATCCGGTCCGGCGACAGCGGCGGGGTGAGCACCGCGATGATGCCGGGAGCCGATGTCTCGCTTTGGGCGCGCCCGTCGAACCGGTAGATTTCTTCAAAGTGGATGAGATCGGTGGAGCGGCGCACCACCCAGGCGACGTCGCTGGCAACCGAGGAATCGATCCCGAACGTGATGCCCGGGTGCCCGCCGGCATCAGCCGTGAGGCGCGGATGC
The DNA here is from genome assembly GCA_041395145.1 of Verrucomicrobiales bacterium. Lineage (GTDB taxonomy): Bacteria > Verrucomicrobiota > Verrucomicrobiia > Verrucomicrobiales > DEV007 > JAWLBD01. Next base: position 45,363 of record JAWLBD010000032.1, read on the forward strand.
GCCGGATCGCCGCGGTCCGGCGCGAGCGCATCGGTCCCGCCCGCAAACTCCGCGCCAAACGGCGATCCGTCGCCGTCCCAGTCGAGATTCCAGAAGAGGGCGAGGTCGGCGGCTCGCTGGTATTCGACCGCGCCGAGATCGGGAAATTGTTTTTCCCGGAAAAAGTTATCTCGAAGGGTGCCGCGCTGATCTTCGACCTCCCATGAGTCGGTCGCGCCGTCGATGGCGGGCGATCGAGGCAGCGGCGGCATCGTTGGGGTGGGTCCGCCGTAGTCGCCCAGCGGGGCGAGCTGCGGGTCGCCGCCGATGAGGTTGGAAGCTGGATTGACTACGGAAAGTCCGCTCCCGAGATCAGCGTCTAGGGGTGAATCATTTCCCGCCACAATGGAGTTCGACAGCTCAATTGTCCCGGAGCCGCCAAGCGCCCCGCCCCGGACACCGCAGAGGTTGGTCGAGAGTGTGCAGTGGACGATCTCAGACCATTCAGCGCTAGCGCCCGGCGCAAAGAAGATCGCTCCGCCGCTGCCTTGCCCTGCTTTGTTGGCCGCGAAGGAGGAATTCGTCGCCCGAAGATCGCAACCGTTGAGATAGATTGCCCCGCCATCGAGCTGCGCGGATTCGTTTTCAAGAAATGTGCAGCCGATCAGGTCCAGGGCCACGCCCCCTTGGGTGACCGCGTAGATCGCTCCCGCCTCAAGTTCGGCGAAGTTCTCGTCAAAGAGGCAGTTTTGGCAGGAGACGAACCCATGGTCCCAGACGTTCACGGCAGCGCCAAATCGGCTGGTGTAGTTGGAGTCGATCCGGCTCTCGATCAGATACGCCCTCCCCTGGACCGCCAGCGCCGTTCCGCCGGGGAAACCTCCCACCATGGAATGCCCGTCATTTTCGGTCAGGCGGCAACGGTCGAGCGTCAGCAGGGAGTCGGGCGACACCCAGATCGCCTGCGCCCGCGTCTCGCGGACCTCCACCTGATGCATCGAAAGCGTCGTCCGCGCGTCCGCTCGGAAGAGGGCGTGGAAAGGTTGGGAGAGGGGCACGCCGCCCCGTTTAACTGAATCCCACCCGGGACATTCGTGGCGTCTATGGCGACGTGCTTGCCCGCCAGATCGATGGATCCCAGCGAGGGATCGATCGGGATCTGGTTTCCAGTACTGCCTATCCCGGTGAAGACGGCGGGATCGAACTGGATGCGGGTCCCCGGCTCGGTGGCGGCGGCGATGGCGTCCCGCAGAGAGACCTTTCCTTCGCCACCACCGCGCAGGTCGTCCTTCGTGTTCACCACGATGAGCGGACCGGCTTCGGCAGCCCCGATATCCGGCGCTAAGCCCGACTTCCCGGGGAGACCGCGCTGGTCGGTACCATCGGGAGGTTGGGCCAGCGAAATTCCCGCATCGAGCGCCGGGCTGCCAGCCAGAGGCGGCATGGTGGGCGATCGCCGCCATAGTGCAGGAAAGGGCGCGAGCCTCGGGTCGCCGCCGATGAGGTTGACGCCTTAAGGCGCGTCCGAAGCCGGCGACGGCGGAAGATCGGGATCAGATGGGGCGTAGTTCCCCGCGAGGATCGAGTGGGAGATCGAGATGGGACCTTCCGCAAACACCGCGCCGCCCGCGGTGATCGCCCGGTTTTCACAAAACGTGGAACGGTCGATGGAGAGATCGCAATTCGATGCGGAAACGGCGCCACCTTCACCCAAATACCAATCCGCAACGTTCCAGAGAACGTCGAGTCCGCGACCGCCAGCTTCCCTTCCACCGCCAATACCGCGCCTCCGGTGCCGCCGCGATTGCGGTCAAAGCTGCTGCGGGTGATCCGGTTGTCGCCACCGTTAAAAAAGATGGCTCCGCCACCGATTCCGGCGCTGCCGCCAGGTTCAGGTGGACTCGTGCGGTTGTTCTCGAAGACGCAGTTGCGGATCAATCCGGAAATCTGTTCGCCTACAGGCAGCCTGAATGATTTCCGTTGCTGCAAAGCGGCTGTCGATGACGCGGACTATCCGATACGATTCCCGGAGCGAGACGCCCGCAGGGGCGGGAAGCGAGATCGCCGAGCCGTTAGTGCGAAACGAGGTGATCGGTCCGGCACCGTTGTTTGAAAACCGGCAGCGGAAGACGGTGAGCGCACCCTCCTCCCAGTCGCCCGATTGCATTGTAGGGAAGCGTGCTCGATAGCGATCCCGAAGAGAGCCACCGCCGTATCGACCCCATTGACCTTGTCGCCTGTCGCGAAGATGGCGAACTCGGAGCCTTCCAGCCGGACCCCATTGGTCAGGTTCGTCGCATCGACCAGCCAAAATCGCCCTACCATCGCCAGCAGTCCGCGAGTTAGGTTGATGGTCCGGATGTCAGGGTATTGAAAACCGCCGGGTCGAATAGGATTCGCGCGCCGGGTGCGGCAGTGTCGCGGATCGCCTCGCGGAGTGAAGTCGGACCGCCGGTGCCGGGCGGGTCGAGTTGGTCTTCCAACGTGTTCACGACAATCGGGGCAGTTCCCTCCACGCGCCGATGTCCATCTCAGTCGCGGACGATGCGCCGTCGCCATTGGCAATGGGGAAGCCGCGCTGGTCGGTGGTGAGCGACAGCGCGGTCAAGTCGGGGCAAGCGTCGATCGCGGGGCTGCTGCCGAGCAGCGGGACGGTGAAGAGCCTCGGCAGATGCCCGACGTAGCCGAGCGTCGGATAGGTTCCGCCTCCGCCATAATCGCTGAGGGGACCGAGCTTGGCATCGACGTCGCGAAGATCGCTGGCATTGAGACGGAGGCTCCCGATGAGTCGCCGATCAGGTTGACGCCGTCGCGGGTGCCGATGAATCCGAACAGATCGGGAGCCGCCGATCCCGCTTTGTTCTCCGCCGCCAGCGAGGCGTATATGGCGAAGAGCCCCGCCGCTGCTGTAGATGCCGCCGCCCCCGCGAGCGCCCTTGGTTGAAGGCGACCGTCGCGCTGATCAGGCGGAGCGATCCCGCGTTGTAGAGACCGCCGCCATCGGTCGAGGCGAAGTTCTCGGCGACGGTGGAGTTGGCAATCTCGATCGAGCTAGCCCCCGCATTGAAGACACCGCCGCCCCGCTGCGCCCCATTGCCGTAGAGGGAGGCATAGCGGATCGTGGCATCGTTGATATTGAAGATTCCGCCGCCGTCGGTGGCGGCAGTGTTTTCATACAGAGATGCCGCCGCGAGGGAAAACGTCCCGCCGGAGAAGACGCCGCCGCCTTGTCCGGATTCGGCAGCGCATCGGCTGATGGATCCCTCTGAAAATGTGACCTGGTGGTTTTCCGAGCCGGGCACATAGATGCCGCCGCCGCTCTGACCGGCGGAGCAGCCGGTGACGTCCGTCTCGGCGATGATGACTTCCCCATCATCGAGAAATAATCCTCCGCCGAAGGTCGACGCCTGGCAATCCCGGATCGCGGAATTGATGATCTGGTTTTGCGGCTCTAGACCGGCTGGACTGATAGATCCTGCCGCCTGCCTGCGCCGATTGGCACGAGTCGATCGACACGGTGTGGAACGCGATCGGCTCTCTCCGAATAGATGGCCCGCCGCGCCCTCCTGCCGAACAGCCGCACGATCGAGCTCTTGTCCCGACCTGCAGCCAGCCGCTCGCCGCGACGTTGCAGATCGCCCCGCCGTCGCCCCCGGCTTGGCAGTCCGTCATCGCCACCCGCCCCCCGAAACGATTCCGCGGCAAAGGATCGCCCCACCGCATTGGCGGGGAATGACGCGCCGGTCGCCCGCCCTCCCGTGAGGACAATATCACGTAGATTCAGAGTCGCCCCCGCATCGACCTCAAAGAGCCGCCTGCCGGGTGCCGCCTGAAGCGTGATGCCGCCCGCCGAGTCCTCGCCGGTGATCTTGATCGTTTTACCCGCTAGGAAGAATTGATCGGCGAGCGGGATCGTACCGCCTCCGGACAGGGACGGCGCAAACCGGATCGTGCCGCCGTCCGGCGCGGTATTGAAAGCCCAGCGGAGGCTCCCGAACGGCGGGGGCACGGTATCGGTCAGATTGGTGACCATGCGCGGGGCGTGGAAGAGGATCGCGAAGCTCGGGTAGAGCGATCCGCCGGGCGGGAGGGGCGGGAGCGCCGACGGATCGTTCGCGGCGAAAAGCGTGCCTGTGTCCGCCGCCGCATTCTGGATGCCGATGGTCGCGCCGTCCGCCTTGGGATCGAAGCTCAGCCCGTATTGATACAAGATGTCGCCGTTCTCGAAGAGCAGGACCTCGAAGTCGAAGATCCGCTCCGGGTCGCCGCCCCAGAAATAGACGTTGTCCCACTGGAAAACATGGTAGGCACCACCGACTGCGGCGTGCGGATGCGCGCCCGAGGCAAAATAGGCGTAGTAGATGCCGCCGCTCGGACTGATAATCAGGTCATCGTGCAGCGGATAGAGGCGCGCGCCGCCTCCGGTGTCGGGTGCCGCCGGCAGATTGGCGTCGTTGCTAAAGTCATCGCCGAGGTCGTTTGGATCGGTCGAGAGATAGCCGTTGGAGGAAGGCGTGAGCGTGTAGTATTCCTCGCCATAATAGAAGAACGGCTGGGCGAGTTGGACCGCGCTGTTGATCCCGCCTTCCGAGACCGGGCTGGCCGATGAATGGTCGTCCCCAGGTCCCGCCACCTTTAGCCCGGTTTCGTTGATAAAGACAAACTGGTAGGCGGGACCGCCCGATTCGTTCTGGTCGGCGGCGAAAAATCCATAGCTGTCCGCCGCCGTCTGCCTCGCGGGCGCACCTGCCGGGGCGAATGCCAAAAGCCACACGATCGCCGCCCCGATCCCCCTGTTCACGCTCGTTTGAGTGCCGTTTTCATATGGGTCACGGGGTTGGAGTGGCAGCGGCGCGAGACGCCGGGTCCGCCATCTAGAAAAATGGGTTGATCCTATAATGACGCGACCATGCAGTGGACGGCTCGGCGCGGATTGCGCGACTCCCCGCAGATGTTGCCGTGCGAAAAGCGCGGCGGTTTCCCGGCGCGTGTAGGACGGGATGCGCCGGGGCGGCGGGCGTTGCCGAATTTCCTAACACGCGCCCCGGAATTTCGGTTATAGATACGAGCAGCAGAAGGACAAATCGGCGGCGCAGGCGGCGCTATCCTCTGGGAATAGCGCGGCGCTGCCGGGCGTCCTACCAACGAACAACCCCATGTTTAAAACCCTAAAGAGGGCGCTTCGCCCGGCCGCCGCTCCCGCCACCCGGGGAATCGGGAACGGGAACGGGCATGGCATCGCGCCGCTGGCGGAGCCGGGCGCGGAGGACCCGCTGGCGATCCTGCGGGCGCATCCGCTTTTCTCCTGCCTGCCGAAGTCGGCGCTGGCGGCGCTGGCGGGCGCGGCGCGCCTGCGGGCGGCGGATAAGGGCGAGGAAATCTGCCGCCAAGGCGCGGGGTGCGAGACGCTTTTTCTCGTCGTGCGCGGGCGCTGCCGGGCGGCGCAGATCGCGGTGCACGGCACGCGGCCGGCCGTCTCGATCCTCGGTCCCGGCGAGGTGATCGGCCAGCACGAACTGGTGTGCGGCGGCGGCTACCAGGCGACGGTCACGGTGGCGACCGATGCGGCGCTGCTCGAAGTCCCGGCGGCGGCGGTCGGCGACCTGCTGCCGCACCACGCGCGGCTCGCGGCGCGGCTCGCCTTCGGCACCTCGGTGGGCGCGCGAAAGCGGCCACACCTGCCGCGCCGCGCCGCCACCCTCGTCTCCGCCGGGCTGCCGCTCGCCGACCTGCCGGAGCGCATCGCGGCGCGCATCGCGGCGGAGACCGGCTCGCCAGTCCTCCTCGTCCGCCTGCACGGCGACAATGGCGTGACCGGGCGGGCGCAGGGCGCGCCGAGCCTGGCGCAGTGGGCGGAGACGCGCGCGAAGCTCAACGGCAAGTTCGCCTTCACCGGGGCGCTGGAAGCCCACGCCGACGGCTGGTCGGTGCTCGACATCGAAACCGCCGCCGCCGGGGCGGGCGGCTCGCGGGCGGTCGCCGCCGAATTCCTGAGCCACGCCAACCAGTTCTTCCCGTTCGTCCTCGTCGCCGCGAGCGCCTGCCTGCCGGGCGAAGGCTGCGCCGATTTCCTCGCGCAGTCGGACCTCGGATTCATCTATGCGGAGGACGCCTGCGCTGCGGCGACCGGGGCTGATCGCCGCCGCGCAGGCGCGCGCCCATCTCGTGCTGCCCAGGCAGCGGCCGGACCCGACGCCCGCAGCGCCGACCTCCAGCACCCGCCGCTCTTCCTCGATCAGTCCGCGCCGGACCGGGTCGCCGCGCACGTGCGCTACGTCGCGCGGACCGTCGCGCGCCGCCGCATCGGCTTGGCGCTGTCGTGGGATCGGCGAAAGGCTTGGCGCACATCGGGATCATCGAGGTGCTGGAGGAAAACGGCGTCGAGGTCGATGTCGTCGCAGGCACCAGCATGGGCGCGTATGTCGGCGCGTGTTGGTGCAAGGGCAACGCCGCGCCGCGCCTGCGCGAGCTGGCCGCCGAGATCGTCGGGCGCGCCGGCGTCTTCCGCCTCGTCGATCCGATCTTCCGCCGCGCGTCGGCTTCCTGCGCGGCGAAAAGATCCGCGAGCGCCTGCGGAAGTCGATCGACGACGCCGCGTTCTCCGACCTCGCCCGCCCGCTGCACGTCGTCGCCACCGACCTCAACACGCTGGAGCGCGCCGTCTTCTCGCGCGGCAAGGTCGCCGAGACCGTGCACGCCAGCCTCGCCATGCCCGGCGTCTGCGCGCCGGTCGCGCTGGGCGGCGTGCGCTACACCGACGGCGCGACCTCGTCCCCGCTGCCGGTCGATGTGCTGGAGGAAATGGGCGTCGAGCGGATCATCGCGGTCAGCGTGCTGCCGTCGCTGGCGGACCTCGCGCGGCTGGAGCAGGAGCGCGGCGACCCGCGAATTCGCCGGCTGGGCGCCAGCTCGGGCGCTGGCTGCACCGGCAGGTCAACTACTTCGCCCGAGGCAACATCCTCGACACCGTGATGCGCGGGCTGCAGGCGGGGCAGGTCCGCCTTGCCGAAGCGCCGGCCGCCGCGCCGACGTCTTCATCCACGCCTACCCGTTCGGCTCGCGCTGGTATGAATTCGACTACCACGACCGGATCATCGCCGAGGGCGCGCCGCCGCGGAAGGCAAGCTCGACGAACTGCGCGCGCTCGCTACCGTGCCGCCGGCCCCGCCTTCCGACGCAGACGCCGAAGCCGAAGCCGAAGCCGAAGCCAACGCCACGACCGCATGAGCTACCGCACGCTTACAGAAGCACTGGGACCGCCTGCCGCGCGCGGAGGCGCAGGCCGCGCAGATGGCGGAGCTGCGGCGGCACCTGCGCGACCGCCTGATCCCATTTTCCGCCTACTACGCGAAGAAGCTGGACGGCATCGACCTCGACAGCCTGCGCGAGCCGGCGGATCTGGCCCGCTTGCCGTTCACCGAGAAGGCGGACCTGCTCAGCTCCCCGGAGCACCCGAACAAAGCGCGCGACTTCGTTTTGATCCCGGACGAAAAGGTGCTGGCGAAGCGGCTGTCCACGATCGTGCGCGCGGTCATGCGCGGCAAAGCGCGGGTCAAGGCGGGGTTCGAGCGCGAGTTCCGCCCGATCCTGATGACGGCGACGACCGGGCGGTCGTCGGACCCGGTGCCGTTCCTCTACTCGCAGCACGACATCGCGAACTTGGAGGAAGCCGGGCGGCGGCTCATGGTGCTGTGCGATTCGCGCCCGGACTACCGGCACCTCAATGTGTTCCCGTTCGCGCCGCACCTCGCGTTTTGGCAGATGCACTACGCCGGGCTCGGGTTCAATACCTTCTGCCTGAGCACCGGCGGCGGCAAGACGATGGGGACCGACGGCAACGTCGCGATGCTCGAAAAGATCAAGCCCGACGCGATCATCGGGATGCCGACGTTCCTCTACCATCTGCTGACCACGGCGGCGGAGCGCGGCAAGCGCTGGCGCAACCTGCGGCGCATCGTGCTCGGCGGCGAAAAGGTGCCGCAGGGGCTGCGCACCAAGCTGCGCGAACTCTGCGCGGCGCTCGGCTCCCACGACGTCAAGATCATGGCGACCTACGGATTCACCGAGGCGAAGACCGCCTGGCCGGAATGCGCGTTCGGGCAAAGCGACGCGCCCACCGGGTTCCACCTCTACCCGGACTTCGGCATCTTCGAGGTCGTCGATCCGGAGACCGGCGCGCCGCGCGGCGAGCGCGAGCCGGGCGAGATCGTCTATACGCCGATCAACGCGCGGGGCAGTTGCGTGCTGCGCTACCGCACCGGCGATCTGATCGAAGGCGGCATCGCGTGGGACCCGTGCCCCGGCTGCGGGCGGACCCTGCCGCGCCTCATCGGGCGCATCTCCCGCGTCTCGAACATCCGCGAGATGAACCTCGGCAAGGTGAAAGGCACGCTGGTGGACTTCAACGAATTGGAGCACATCCTCGACGACGCGCCGGGGCTCGGCTCGTGGCAGATCGAGCTGCGCAAAAAAGACGACGACCCGCTCGGGCTCGACGAATTGGTCGTCCACGCGCAGGCCATGCCCAACGCCGACGAGGCGACGCTGCGGCGCGAAATCGGCGACCGCCTTGCCCGCGGCGCCGAGATCCGCCCGAACGACATCGTCTTCCACGACCCGCAGGCCATGCGCGACCGGCAGGGCGTGGGCAAGGCGCTCAAAGAAGAAAAGCTGGTCGACCACCGCCCGAAGCGCTGAGCCGCGCGCCGCACCGCTTTGCGCGCGGCGGATCCCGCCGCATACTGGGCGATGCCGCAAAGCCCCCCGCGCCTCCCGCTCAGCCGCTCGCTCGTCGCCCGGCTGGCGGCGCTGTGGGCGTGTTTGATCGCGCTGGCCGTCGGCGTCTTTGGTTATTCGCTTTACCAAGGCGCGCGCGAAAACCTGACCGAAGCGCTGCGGTCGTCGCTCAAGCACGGCGCGTCGGAGGCGGCGGTCAAGCTCCAGTCGTGGGCGAATGTCTTGCAGGATGATGCCCGCTTCGTCTCGCACTCGCCGGTCGTCGGCAGGTTCATCGCCGCCCGCGGCAGCGATGAGGAAGGGCGCTGGCGGGCGATCGCCGAGGAGGAATTTCGCGCGCTGCTCGCCGGCAAGCCCGCGTATTTCCAAGTCCGGCTGATCGATCTCGCCGATGGCGGGCGCGAGTTGCTCCGGCTCGAACGGACCGGCGGCGCGGCGCGGATCACGCCGGCGGACCAGCTCCAGAGCAAGGGCGGGCGGGACTACGTGCAGGAAGCCGCCGCGCTCCTCGGCGGGGAAGGCGACGCGGTCTATCTATCGGAGATCAACTTGAACCAAGAGTTCGGAAAGATCGCCGTGCCGCATACGCCGACCCTGCGCGCCGCCGCCAGAGTGCCGGGCGGAACCCAGGTGCTCGCGGTCATCAACGCCGACCTCCGCCGCCTGATCGGCGAGCTGAAAGCCGGCATCGCGCCCGGCGCGGAGCTGCGCGCCGCCGGCGGGCGCGGCGACTACCTCGCCCACCCCGATCCCGCATTTGAATTCGGCGGCGATCTCGGGTTCGACGCGCGGCTGGTCGCCGACTTTCCGGCGGCTGGCGATCTGTCCGGGAACTCCGGCTGGGTCGGCGGAGTGATCGTCTTTGCGCTCAGCCGCCCGCTCGCCGGGCGCCTGCGGCAGCTCTCCGCCGCGATCCAAGGCTACGACACCGCCGGCGCGCCGCCGTCCGATCTGCCGGAGGACCCGGAGGACGAGGTCGGGATCGTGGCGCGCCGGTTCCGCGAGCTCGACGAAAAAGTCCGCGCCCAGATCGCGTCGCTCGACGCCGCGCGGCGCGAAGCCGAAAAGGCGACCGAGGCGAAGGAGGAATTCCTCGCGGTGATGAGCCACGAGATCCGCACGCCGATGAATGCGGTCATCGGGATGATCCGCGCGCTGGAGGCGAACCGCCCCGGCGAGCACCAGGCTCCGATGCTCCGCACGCTGCGCGCCTCCGCCTCCAACCTGATGGCGCTCCTCAACTCGGCGCTCGACTACACGAAGCTGCGCGCCAACCAGATCGCCTTTCAAAACGAAGACTTCGACCCCGCCGCCGCCGTGCGCGAGGTGGCGCAAGCCCACGCGCCCGCCGCGTTGCAAAAGGGATTGCGCCTCGATGTCGAAATCGCGGAAGATGTCCCGCCATCGATCCACAGCGATCCGGTCCGGCTCAAGCAGATCCTCCACAATCTCGTGTCCAACGCGGTGAAATTCACCGGCGCCGGATCGGTGGCCGTGCGCTGCGCGCCGCGCGGCGCCGGGGCGCTGCGCTTCTCCGTGCGCGACTCCGGGCGCGGGATTGCCGCCGCCGACCGCGACCGGATCTTCGGAGCCTTCGAGCAGGCGGGAGCGATCCCCGCCGACGAACCCGGTGCCGGTCTCGGGCTGGCGATCTCCAAGGCGCTCGCCGACCGGCAGGGCGGCACGCTTTCGGTCCAAAGCGCCCCCGGCGAAGGAAGCTGCTTCACCCTTGATCTACCGGTCAGCGCGAACCGCCGCCTCGATGCGCCGACCGCATCGCCTTCCGCGACCGCGCCCGATTCGCTGCGCGGCGCGGCCATCCTCTGCGCGGAGGACGTCGCCTCGAACCAGCAAGTCCTGACCGCCTCGCTCGCCGGGACCGGCGCGGCGATCCGCTTCGCCAACACCGGGGCGGAAACGCTCGCCGCCGCGGACGCCGATGCCGATGGCTTCGACCTCGCGCTCGTCGACCTCGCTGCCGGACATGGGCGGCGAGGACCTCGGGCGGGCGCTCCGCCATCGCCACCCCACGCTGCCGCTCATCGCGGTGACCGCCCAAGTCGGCGAAGACGTCCGGCGGCGCTGCGCGGCACGGCATCGGCGGATTCCTGCTCAAGCCCTACGAACCGGCGGCGCTCATCGGCGAACTCCGCCGCGCGCTGGCGGAAGCGCCCGCCGACCCCATCGATCCCGAGGCGCTCACCGAGCTGTTCCCGACCGGACAAAGCGGCGCGAGCACGCCCGGCTCATCGCCACAGAACTGCGCGCCGCCGCCGGTGAACTCGCCACCGGCGCCGATCCCGCCAAGCTCCGGCACCGCCTGACCACCGCCCTCGCCCAACTCGGGCTGGCACGCCTCCGCCGCAATCTCGACCGGCTCGCCCAAGCCGACGCGCCATGGCTCCGCGAAAAATGCGCGGCGATGCTCAAGGCGGCGGCGGACTCGGCATGTGATCTGGATTGACAGATACGCCCTCAATTGATGACGCCGAGCTTTTCCAAAAGCGCCGCCCGGTAGGATTGCCCGATCGGGAGATGCTCGCCCTGGGACCGACGATCGCGCTGGCTCCGTCGATCTGGGCGATGCGGCGGCGGCTCACCAGGTAGGACCGGTGGATGCGGACGAAGTCGGGCGGCAGCAGGTCTTCGAGCCGCTTCATGCTGACGAGGCTGAGCAACGATTTGCCGCCCGCCAAGACGAAGCTCGCGTAGTTCGACTCCGCCTTTACGTAGAGCACCTCATCGAGGTCGATGCGCTGGATGCGCGCGCCTTCCCGCAGGAAAATCTCGTTCGGCTTGCCGGGCGTCGCGCCGCCGGGGACGCCGGGGCCTCCCGGTGCCGCCTGCGCGCGGAGCCGGGTCACCGCCTTGGCGAAGCGCGGAAACTCCAGCGGCTTGACCAGGTAATCGACGACCCCAAAATCGTAGCTGCGCGCGCCGAAGTCATCGCTCGCGCTGATCACCACGACCGGCGCGCGGGCGGGCAGCGACTCGAGCAGCGACGCGCCGTCGATCTCCGGGATGTCGAGGTCGAGGAAGACGGCGTCAAACCGCTCTGCCGCGATGAGCTGGAGCGCGGAGGCGCCGTCGCCGACCTTCAGGCAATACTCGACGCCGCCGGCGCGGCGGAGGAATTCCTCCACCGTTTCGCAGACGATCGGGTCGTCATCGACGATCAGGCATTTCATGGATGGGGCAGGCGCTCCGGCGCCGCGAAGGCGCCGGAACAATGAGGCAAATTATTTGGGTTCCAACAAAGTGCGGCATCCGCCGGAAATCAATCGCCCGCTTTGCCGTCGGCCCTAAGAACATTCGCGCGCCGCGCAGTGCGCCACCGTTACGGCCAGCCGCAGGGTTTGAGCGACGCGCCGCCGGTGCCAAACGCGCATTCGACGCAGACGAACGAATCGAGCGCCCGGAACGTCCCCTGGAATTGGAACGGCGCGTCGGACGAATCATAGGTCATCGAAACCTGGCCGAACTGCGCGTTGAAGAACGACATCTCGCCGAAGTATCGCCCGCGCAGGACGCCGTCGGACCGGACTTCGAATTCGAGGTCCGAGACGTTGTCGAAGAACGATTGCCGGTCGCGGACGACGGCGGTGAGCGTGCCGCCGCGCGTGCGCCGGAACCGGACGTGGTTCGTGTCGAGCGAGCCGCCGGAGCTGGAGCCGATGCCGTCGATGGAGAGGTTCGGGAGCGGGATCATAAGATCGAACGCGCCCGAGCTGTCGGCGGAGAACGACGGGAGCGTGATCGTATTCTGCGGCCAGCGCCCGTGGAAGTCCTGGCCCGAACGCGAGTTGAGCCGGCAGGACGGCAGGTTCACCGCGAACTCGCCGGTCAGCGCATTGAGGCTTAGCGAAGTCGAACCCGAGACCGGCACGAGGGCGAACGGCCCGAGGTTGACCGTGCCGGATTGGGTGAACGTGGCGGTGCCGTCGCTGCCGATGGAAGCAGAGAGGTTCGGGATGGTGCCGAGCGGGCCGTCGAACGTCAGGTTGTTGAGGGCGAGCGCGATCACGCCGGTGGCTGGGTTGCGGGTCAAGGCGAGCGACCCGCTGGTGATCGAGAACGCGCCGAGCGGCACGGGGGCGGGCAGCGCGAACGTCTGCGGGAAGATCTGCGCCGAATTATTGATCGCGACCGCCTGGTCGACCAGCCAGCCGCCGCCGCCGTCGTTGAGCGCGCGGAGGCGGCCATTCAGGCTGAACCGCAGGTTGTTGTTGGCGAACGAAAACCCGACCGAGGCGGGCACGCCCCCGTTCGGCGCGATTTCAAAAAGCCCGGTGATGTCCTGGAAGGCTTCGTCGATCGCGAGGTTCATGCCGAAGTCGCCATTGGCAAAGATATCCAACGCGGCGGTCGCGGACGGCAGGAGATCGGAGCGGAAGAGCTTGACCGACGGGCTGGCGGACCGAAGCGAAAACGCGCCGTTCTTCGCCCAATCGAGCGACCACGAGCCGGAGCCGACTTCGAGGATCGGGCTCTGGCCCGCAGGCAGCGCGATGGCGGTGGAGGCGAGGCTCGCGTGGATCGATTCGCCGCTGAGGAACAGGTCGCCGGAGACCACGAAGTCCGAGAGCGATGGCACCTTCAGCTTCGCGCCGCTGAGCCGGACCCACGCGCCGCTCGCCGGGCGGTTCGGCGGCGCGGTGCCGCCGGTCGGCGATCCCGGCTCGGGCGCGGTGATCGTCGCGACCGGAAAGACCGGGCGATAGATCGCTTCGGCAAAACGCGAGCCATTCGGCGCAGTGAAGTTGAAGGCCGGACCGCTCGCCCCGGCGGGTCCGCTCCAGTTCGAAAACGCATAGGTCACGCCGCCGAGCGTCTGCGTGGCGGGCGCCGCGAACGCGAGACCCTGCCCGACTTTCAGCTCGCCCGCACCCGGCGAACTATCGCGGATCACCCGAGTGATCGCGGCGGTCGAGGAGACGCCGTCCGCCGCGAGCGCCAGCCCCGGCGGGCTGGTCCGGGCGACCAGACCGGCGGGTTCCGCCTGGACCAGCGCGGTGAGCCGCACCCGGTTCGGCATCCCAAGCTCGCTGTCGCTGACGACCTGGAGCAGCGCGCTGTGCGGGCCCGGCGTCCGCCCCGAGAACGTGACCGGGACATTGACCGACGCATTTGGCGCGAGCGTGGCACCGGCGAACTCGGAGGCGAATGATGCTTCGAAGGTTCCGTTTTCGACGATGATGTCGCGGATGGCGACCGCCTGGGGGCTGCGGTTGGCGACCGATAGGTTCAGCGTGGCCGGCGCGGCATTCTCCCGCTGGACGCCGAAGTCGAGCGAGCTGGCGCAGACGAGCGGAGCCTCGGGATCGGGCGTCGGGGGCAGATAGCGCAAAAAGAGACCGGCATCGCCCACGATCATGCCGTCGGTCTCGGTCCGCATGTGGATCGCGCGCGGCAGCGCGGTGCCGGCCGGCGCGGGGAGCTGGAAGTCCTCGTCGCGGAGGAATTGCGCGCCGCCCGGATCGCTGCCCTTCCAGACCTCGATCTTTTCTGCCGCGATGCCGATGAACCGCGGGAAGCTGCTCGTCGCGCTGATGCGCCCGAGGCTGCCGGACGCGAATGTCTCCAGCGCCGGCGTCCAGTCTGAGGTGAAAATCCCGCCGCTCGACGTGCGGCGCAGGAACCCGCCCTCGCCGGTCACCACGCCGTTGGACGAGCCGTTGAAGTGGACGTCATTCAGCGTGGATGAGGCGGTCAGGATGGTCGTCCACGAATTCAGCCCGACCGAATAGCGGAAGAGCTGCGTGCCGGAGATGGCGAAGAGATTGCCCGCATCGATGGCGTGGACCGCGCGGCCGGAGAAGGATGAATTCGGTCCGGCGGCCGGCGTCCACGTCAATCCGCCGTCGGTGGTCATCAGCAGAATGCCGGGCACGGATGGGTTCGGGAACAGGCGCGATGCCGATGAGGTGACCGCGAAGCCGGTCGTCGAGTTCAGCATGTGGATGTCGCGCGGGATGCGCCCCGGCGCGAGCAGCGTGCCGGATTCCTGCCAGACGACGGCCCACGAATCGCCGCTGTTCGTCGTGCGGGCGATGAAGCCGCCGCTGCCCAGGCTCCCGCAGAGCAGCCCGGTCGTGCTGCCGGTGAAGTCGATCCGCGTGTAGCTGCCGATGCCGGGGTTGATCTCGGTCCACGCGCCGGAGACGGTCAGGTTCTGCCGGAAAAGGCGGGAGGACGACAGCGCGTAGCGGCGGGTGGTGGACGGCATGTCCAGGTCGATCAAGTTCTGGCTCGTGAATGGCTCCTGCACCGTCCAGACGCGGTCGCGGAGCTTCGCCCGGATCCCGATCGTCGCCACCTTGGAAAAGCCCGGCGCGGAAATCATAACGTTCCCGGCGATGACGCTGCCGCTGGTCTGCGAGGCGAGCGTGACCTGGATGCCTGCGGCGGCACCCGGCGCGAGGCTGAGCGAAGCAGGCGACACGGTGACGCCCGACGACGGGGTGAGCGTCAGGTTCAGCGTGGTAGTGCCGACGTTGGTGATGCCGGTCGTGCGCGTGTGGGTCGCGGTGGTGGAAGGCGCGATGTTCCCGAGGTTGAGATCGTCGTTGTCGATGGTGAGCGGCGGCTGCTGCAGCCCGCTGTCCGGGATGCGGAAGTGGACTTCGCCGCCCTCGGTCAGCGCCCAAAAGTCGCTGCCGCTACGGGCGATCCCGGTGACTTTGGCGCGGGTGAAGCCCGCCTCGCCCGCGGTCCAGCTCGCCCCGCTGTTCGACGACGTGAGCAGCGTGCCGTTGGCGTCGAGCGCGAGGCCGCGCGCGCCTTCGATCCCGACCGCCACGATATCGCCGACCGCAAATCCGGGCGCGGTGATCGAGGCGGCGGACCACGAGGCGCCGCTGTTGGTCGAGCGGAAGATCTGGCCGCCGGCCGCACCGATCACGGCGGTGCGCACGCCGGAGCCGCCCGCGCTGGTCGAGATGTCGGCGGCGAGCAGGTTCGCCGCGGTGCCCGCCACGCTGACGGCGGAGAAGGCCGCGCCGCCGTTGGTCGAGCGGAAGAGCTTCCCGGCGTTGCCGATGGCGAGGGCGACCTGGTCGCCGGTGTTGGTCGCCAGCCCGCGCAGCGTCGTGTTGGCGAACGTGACCTCGGAGAATTTGCCCGGCGTGGTTTCGCGCAAGACGATGCCGCTGGTGCCTTCGTTCCCGGCGACGAGGGCGAGCGGCGTCGGCGACGTTCCGTTGTGGCGGGCGATCGCCTTCCAGTCGCGGGCGGGATTGATCGCCAGCGGATCGCTTTGCTTCGCCCATGCGGTGGTCGAGTTCGCCTGCCAGAATTCGCCGCCGCTGCCGACTAGCCATTTGAAGTCGGTGCTCCCCGACCCGGTCGCCGCCAGCATCTTCGGCTGTAGCGAGGTCGTCGCCGGCAGGGCGGGGATCGCGTTGGGGCGCCAGCTCCAGCCGCCATTCTTCGTCTCCCACACGCGGCCGTCTTCATCGACCGCCGTGCCATAGTCGCCATTCATCGACAGGCTGCGCAGCGCCCGCGCGGTTTGCAGGACCGGCAGAAATTTCTTCGCCACCGCCGTCCCGCTCAGCGACGCCGTCCGCGTCCCGGCGGAGGTCGCGAAGCTCAGCAATCCGGAGGTCGCCCCCGCCGCCGACGGCGCATAGACCATCGGGACGACCCGCGTCTCGCCCGGCTCCAGCGCGCCAGTCGCGCCCGCTTGCAGGCTCACCCCGGCAGGCACCGCGACGTTCGAGATCTCGACCGGCGCGTTGCCCGCATTCATCAGCAAGGCGGTCCGCCCTTCCGACAGCCCGGTCGCGAGCTGGCCGAACGAAACCGCCGCGTCGCTCCGCACCAATTCGCCCAGCGCCGTCGCCCCGGCGGCCGTCGCTCCGCTCAGCGCGACCGATTGGCTCGGCGCGAGCCCGTGCAGCGGCCGCAGCGTCAGCGTGGCGGCGTTGGCGTTGCCTTTCGCGATGTAGGTGACCTGGACCGGCGCGCTCTCGCCGGGGGCGAGGCTGAGGCTCGAGTGGCTCAGGTGGTAGTTCGCCGCGCCGGAGCCGGAGAGTTCGAGGGCGAGCGGCAGGCGGGCGGACCCGGTGTTGGTGACGGTCAGCGTGCGGGCGGTGGCGGCGCGGCGGAAGACGGAGCCGAAGGCGAGGCTGGTCGCGGATTTCGAAAACGAAACCGATGACGAGAGCGCGCCGGGTTCGAAGCCGAATTCGAGGTGTCCCTCGGCTTGCACCGCGCCGAAGAGGTCGAGCGTGCGCGGTCCGACGTTGACGTAGAATCGCCCGGTGCTCTCGATCTCGATCAAATCCGGCAACGCGAACGTCGGCTTCTGCAACCCGTTCGCCCCGGGGAAAAGCGTGAGCTGCGGAGCCTGGATGCGGAGCTTGGCGATCCCGCCGGCGCCGCGGGTGAGGTGGAGTTGCGAGACGCCGTTGGGCGGCGGTCCGATCGAGAAGAAATCCGGCACGGTCAGCGCGTCGGACGATTCGATGAGCAGGTCGAAGGTGCCGTCGCTGCGCAGCGCGACCGAGGCGGCGGTCGAAAACGTGTAGGTCTGGCCGAACGGGTGGAACTCTGCGGTGAAGCCCGGCGGCAGCGAGAAAGCGACCTCCAGCACATCGCCCGCCCGCGAGAGCGATCCGGCGATCGGATCGCTGGGTCCGTTCAGCGTGATGAGCGGCGCGTTGTTGAACGGATCGCGCAGCGTCATGCCGCCGCGCAGCGTGACCGCCGCGCCGAAGTCGCCGCTCGTCGCCAACGTGAAGTCTTCGCCTTCTCCGCCCGCGCCGTGGATGCGCACATCCAGCGTGTTGTCGGCGAGACCGGGGAACGTGATCTTCGCGGGGCGCAAGGCGAGCGCGGCGGCGGGCGGACCGGATTCGGTGGCGCGCCGGACGATGAAATCGCCCCCGATCGCCGCCCCGGCCAGCGGCTCGATTTTCACGAACCCGAGATCGACATCCGGCGTCTCGCCGGAGACGAGCAGGAAGTTCGCGCCGACCGCCGGATCGGTGTTGAGGGCGAGCCGCAGGTTGGTCAGCGACGCCGCGCCGAGCGGACCCGCCGGGACCGCCATCGATCCCGCTTCGATCTCAATGTTGGCGGAGAGCCCCGGCAGCAACCCGTTGCCGGCCGGCGCGCTGATGGCGACCGACGCGTCCGGAATGCTGACGAAGACGGACTCGGCGGGATTTTCCGGGAAGAACCCGAGATCGAGCGACCCGGCGATCCCCATCCCACCCTGGCGGCGCGCGACCGCTTGCGGGCGGTCGTTGCCCGGCTCGAACCCAGGATCGAAATACGGCGAGTAGGCGAAGAACCGGACGTCCGCCCCGCCCCGGATGAAGGAGGCGAACGCCGGCGGCACGGCGACGCCCGCCCCGACTTCGAGCGACACCTTCGGCATCGCGTCGGCGAGCCGCGCCATCACCTCGGCGGTCGTCGCCGCGTCCGGATCCGGGTTGCCCGCGAGCAGCGATTGCACGCTTTGCGCGACTTCCTCGAATCCATATTCGGTCAGCCCCGCCGCCGCCTGCTCGCCGGGCAGCGCGATCTCAAAGCGCGCCTCGCCGGAGAAGAAGTCGTTGATCCAATTGCCGTCGTCCGGCGCATCGGGCGGGATGTTGGCGAATGCCTCCAGCCCGCGGCCGTCGCCGTCGTTGGTTTGGTTGTCGAACGTGACGCGCGCCTCGCCGAGCGGGACGCCGAGCAGCGCGACATCCGCCCAGCCGGCGAAGACGATCTCGTCGAGCTCATAGAGATCGTCATTGATCGTCCTGCCGATGAGCGAGGCGGGATCCATCGTGAGGCGCGACGCGAGCTTGTCCACCGTCATGTCCGACCAATCCGGCGCGTCGCCGGGCAGCAACACCGGGTTCGGGGCCGGCACGTAGAACGCAAGCTGCCCGATGCAATCGCTGGAGCCGAGGAACGCCGCGACGCTCTCGAACGCCTCGAGCCAATCCGCGCCGGACGCGGTGAAGAGATCGCCCCAGCGCGGCGGCAATTCCTGGGTCAGGAGCTTCGGCATGGCGAGCGCGCCTCCGCCGATGATCCCGCCGTAGGGGAAGTAGTCTTTGGCGAACGACTTGCCCGCCAGCAGGGCAAGGTCCGGGTCGTTGGCGCGCATCGCCGCGGAGACGCGCTCGGTTTTGGCGAGGCAGCCATCCGGCGACGGCGTGGCGGGCGGGACCGGAAACAGATCGTCGAGCTGCCCCGGATCGCCGCGCCATCCGCCATCTTTGATCCGCCCGGCGTTGAGCGCGGCGAGGATGACTTCGTCGGCGGTCGGCAAAACCTTGCGTCCTTGGCCGTCCAGCGGGTTGACCGGATGGCCGCGGCGCCCCGCGTTGATGCCGCCGGGCCGCAGCGGGTGGAGCGCCTCGTTGGGGAAGACGGCGCGGAGCTGAGCGTCGGCCAGCTTCATGCCGAATGGGCTGAGCTGGTAGCCGGCGGTGAAGACCGCGGTGTTGAAAAACTCCGCCGCCTGACCGCCATAGTAATCCGCCGGTGCCGTCAAAAACGCGACCGCCTTCTCCCGCGTCCACGCGCTCTGCCGGAAGCTGAACCCGAACTCCGCCGAGTCCACCGCCGTCGCGCCCGGCAGCGCCGGAAACGCAGGCGTGAAAAACGCGGTGATCGGCGAGAGCACCAGCGCGGTGGGCGAAAACTGCGCGTAGGCGGAAAACTCGCGCACCGATCCCGGCGCGCCCAGATCGGCAGGCGCGCCCAGCGCGGACAAAAACCCGGTGTCGCCCGCCGGCAGCGGCGAAAGCGGACCGTAGCGCATGCGGGCGGAGGCGATCGGCTGGCCACTGGTGGTGAGCGGGATGTCGAAGAGCCTCGGCTCGACCTTGCCGCCAAAACAAAGGTCGGGCGTCAGCGCATTGAGCGTCGCCGCCATGAAGTCGGCAAAGCAGACGAGCAATCCGTCCCGCAGGTCGGTGGCGATCCCGGCGCTGCCCTCGGCGGCTTTGCCAAAGTAATCGAGTAGCGCGCCCATCACCGCGATTTTTTCGGCATCGCTGCGCGCGAGCAAGAACGCATTGAGCGCCTGCCCGGCCGGGACGCCGGAGCCGACCGCCGCCTCGATCAAGCCTTCCATCTGCGCCGCCGCCGCGCCTTGCAGCGTGCCGAGCGAGCAGGTGACGAATTCATCGAAGAACCCGACGATGTTGGCGGCATCCGGCATGGCGGCGGACATGGTGAGCTTGCCGAGATCCAGCGGACCGATGCCGACGCGGGCGAGACCGCCGACGAAGGGCGAGATGGCGCCGGACTCGTTGGTCAGCGAAAGCCCGACGCTGGCTTCGGCGACCGGGATGCCGCCGAGCCGGAGTTCGCCGCGGGTGAGGGCCGCGCCGGTGGTGGACACGCTGATGGTGCCCTTGACGTCCATCACCGGGGCGACGGCGGTGTGGGTGAAGGTGCCGCTGCCGAGGAAGGTGACGTTGAAACATGGGATGCCGTCGGTGAGCAGCGCGAAGAGCCGGTCCCGCAGCGGCTCCGCCGTCCCGCCGACCGGCTGGAGCACGCCGCGCAAGATCGGGCGCGCCACATCGTCGAACGACCCCACGATCTTATCGGTCAGCGCCGACAGGTGCGCGGCGATTTCTTCGTCGAAGACCTGACCCTGCCCGTCCGCCAGCCCGCTTTGCTGTAAGAGATCGAGGACGCCCGCGCCCGCCTCCGCCTGGATGTCGGCGAGCATCGCGGCGATGAAATCGGCGATCAATTCGTCCGCCGTCCGGCTATCGTTCGGCTGGAGCTGGAGCGCCTCGTCGAGGAATTGGTTGGCGGCGGCGGCGGACAGGCGGGAGCCTTTGAAGACGAGGCGGCCGTTGAAATCCTCGCACAGCGGGTTGGCGGCGCGCGGCGGCCAGTTGTCCCGCAAGCAGTCGAATGGATCGAACGTTCCGCCCGGCCCGGCGGGCAGATCCGGCTTGGTGTAAAAGTCATCGTCCCCGGCTTCGGCTTCCTCCAGCGGATCATCCAAGTCGCGGGTGCCTTGCTCCGGAAATGGACCCGCGCCCGTCACCGCGCCGGTCGATCCATCGGTCTGCACAAAGGTCGAGAACTCGCAGGGATCGGCGAATCCGTTTTGAAAATGGATGCCGCCCGCCGCGCCGGTCCACAGGATGCCGCCGAGCACGCCGCCATCGAGCGGGATGCCGACCCCGGCGTTGACCGACAGGCAGGCGCCGTGGAATTCCAGCGGCGACGCGGCGAGCAGCGCGCCGATCTCCGGTCCGTTGAACGATCCGCCGAGCTGGCCGACGAACGTGACGTTCGCGAGGCTCGCCGGATCGCTGGTGAGCTGGTCGAGGTTGAGCAACGCGAGCTGCCCGGTCAGCCCGGAGAGCGGCGGGATGTCGAGCCCTTCGATCCCCATGACGATGCCGCTCAGCCCGACCTCCGGCTGGAGCAGATTTCCGGTCGGGAACGAGACGACCACATCGCGCACCTCGCCGCCGAAGCGCGGTCCCTCGGGTGCCACGCCACCAGCGGCGGGCGGGAATTCCGCCCCGGCAGTGATCCGGAACGCGAGGTTGTCGAGATCGAAGAGCCCCGGCTGGCCGGCGGCGGGCAGGATCGCGCGGGGCGGCTGCTCGTTGTTCAAAACGCTGAGGAATTCGAGCCGCGCCTTTTTGACATAAAGCGGGAGTCCCTCGCTCAAGATCGTGGACAGCGAATCGCCGACCGCCAGCCCGAAGCCGCCGAGGCGGAACGCGGGCACGAGGCTGCCCTGGTCCGCCCAGACGAATTCGGCGTCTTGCAGCGCGAACGCGCCGACCTCGGGGACGCCGACCGCCGCAGTCAGCTCGATCACAAACGGATGCGCTTCGTCCCGCTGGAAGAAATTTTGGTATCCCGAAATGCGGGCTCGGGCCAGCGGGCTATCGACCCCGGTCAGCTCGAGCACATTGCCGAGCAGGAACGCGCCCTCGATTTCGATCGCCCCGATGTCGAGCGCCGGCAGCGCGCCGGGCGCGAACGTCCAGGCGAACGCGCCCTCCAGCGTCGCCGCGACCGCGCCGCCGCTCACGCTGAGGTCCGCCGCGCCGTCCACGAGCGCCGGGGTGGTCCCGCTCTTGGCTTCGAGCAGCCCGGCGTCGATGGCGACTTTCATGCCGCCGGCCAGGCTCAGGCGGGTGAAGGTCGCGCCGCCCTCATCGACCTGCGCGAACCCCAGCGAGGTGGGATTTGCCCCGCCGCCGAGGAGCGACACGGTGAAGCCGTCGAGGTCGAGCAGCTCGATGTTTTGGGCGAGCCGCACGGTGATGTTCTCCGGCAAGAATCCGTCGGCACCCCACTCGTCGACTTCGAGCAAAAACTGCGGCACACGCTCGGCGGGATTCGCCGCATCCTGCCCGGGCAGCGGGAAGAAGAAGCTCGCCTGCAAGTCGGCGAGCACCGGGAATCGGTCGCCGAACAATTCGAGCGCGCAGGAGGCGACGCGGATCTCGGAGTCGCCGATCCCTGGCACGCCGAACCGCAGATCGCCGAGCGCCAGCCGGAACGCGGCGTCATCGGCGGAGCCAAAGAATGACGGCACGCCGGTCGCGAACGGGATCTCGACGCCCAGCGTCCCGGCAAAGCTGCCGCTCACCGGCGCGCCGGTCGCCTCCTCCGAAAAGATATCGGCGGCGAGGCTGAGCGTGCCGCCGGTGAAGGCGGCGCGGACCCGCTCATCGTTGGCGGCGAGTTCGAGTTCGCCGATCGTGCAGACGACCCAGAACTTGCCGTCGTCGCCCAGCGCCGGCGGCGGATTCTGGCGGGCGAAGAACCCGGCTTTGCCGCCCGCCCGCAGCGTGATGTCCGGGCGGTCGGTGGCGAACGTGACCGAGAGGTGACCGGCGAAGAGCGCGAAGTGGTCGCCGAGCTTGAATTCGTTCTGCACGCCATCGACGGCGGCGGAAAACGTGAGCGGCTGGCCGGGGGCGTTCGCGTCATAGGCGACGCTGCCCTGGTAGGTCCGCGTGCCCGGCGTCCCGGGGTCGCCGGGTCCGACCGGCACGGTCAGCGTCCCGGTTCCGGCGGCGGCGTCCAGCCCGCTGATTGATCCGGTGACCGACAGGTCGAGCGCGAGCCTGGCGCGGTCGTTGTCCAGCACCTTGACCGGGATGCCCGCGTTGGTCCGGATCGCGAAGTTGCCCAGCGAATCAAACGTCGCCTCGGCGATCTCGAACAACGCGCGCGGGTCCGGGAAACGCAGCTTTCCGCCAAACGTCCCGCGGAAAAATCCGGTGATCCGATGGTAAAAGAATCCGCCGAAGATCCGCTCGACCCGCAGGTCTCCAGGCAGGGCAAGGTCGGGCGGAGCCGGCGGGCGGGCGTCTCCCGCGCGGGCGGCCAGCGCCAGCCGGCTGCCCTCCAGCAGGCTCGCCGACTGCGCGCGCAACGCCGCCGCGAACGAAGCTGTCGGCGCGGCAGGCGCGGCACCCGGATCGACGGCGTCTTGGATCGCGGCGCGCTCAGGTCCGAGCAATGCGCGCAGCGCGACGGTCTCTGGATCGGGATCGGCGGCGGCGAGCATCTGCCGCGCGCTGGTCGCCGCCGTCTTCCCGCGGCGCGCCGATTCCGCCGTCGCCCGGATCAAGGCGGTGACGCGATTGAGCAGAAACGCCGGCTGGCGGTCCGCCGGGATATTCAAAGCGGGATCGCTGAGCGCATCGAGCGCCTCCACCGCGCCGACCAATCCCTGGAGGCGCGGCAGCTCGGCGGCGTCAACCGGACCCGCGCTGGCGAAGAACACATGCGCGGCCGCATCCAGCCACCGGTCGCGATACGGACCCACGATGCTGCTATCGCCGAGCCTCCCTTTAAAGAACGCGAGCACCTCGGCTTCCTCGGCGCGCAGCAATCCGACGCCCCGCGCGCGAAACACCCGCAGCAGCCGGTTTTCTTCGGCGGCGACCTCGACATCCGCCAACGGCGGCCCGCCGACGAGCACTCGCGTGTCCCGGACTTGCTGCGCCGCCTTGAGCAGCTTGAAGCGGGCGAGCCACTGGTCGTCGGGCAGCGCCTTGGCCCGCTCGATGATTTCCTTGTGGATCAGAAACGCGGTGAACGTGAAGTTCTGCGGGGCGGGCAGCGGAGCCGGGAGCTGCGGCGAGATGCCGAAATAAACGAGATGGAGCCGCCGCGCGAAATCGATCAGCCCCTGGTCGGTGCCGCCGTCGTCCAGCACGCCGCTAACCGGGTCGAACCCGCGCTTGGCGAGTTCGTCCGCCACGATGCGGTCGGCGAGTGCGTCGAGATGGGCGAGGCTGACCGCCGATTCGTTGCCCGCCAGTTGGCTAAGCGCGTTGAGCGACAGGATCTCGCGGATCGCGCCCTCGACCTGCCCGGCATCCAGGTTGTCCAAGGCGGCGACGTCCACCTGATCGCCGGGCAGCAATCCGGCGCGAGCCTGCACCGCGGATTCCGCCGTCTGGACCACGGCGGCGGCGCGGGCGAGCAAGGCGCCGCTGTCCAGGTGCGGCGGCGACGACCCGCCGTCGATCCCGGCGAGCTGACGGCCCGCCGCCGTGTCGAGCGCCGCCCTGACCACCGCGCGGACGACCGCCGGATCGCCCCGCAGATCCGGATCGCTCTGGATCGTGTCGAGCGCTTCGACCATGATCTCGGAGGCGGCGTCGAATTCCGGGCGATAGTCCTCCGCGTTGAAATGCTGCGCGGCTTCCGGGTCGGCGGCCACATGGTCGAACGCCTCGCCCAGCCGCTTCTGGAGATCGGCGATTTCCTGGAGGCGCTTGAGCAAGTCATCGGCGCGCTCCTCGGCGGACGGCGGGAAGAGCGCGGCGAATTGGTCGCCCAGTTCACTCCAGCCCGCGACCCAGGCGGCGAACGCCTCGCGAAATGCCGCGCCGCTTTGCTCCAACAATTGGGTGCCGCCGGCTTCCGCCTCCGCCGAAACCCGCGCGAGCCACGCCTGCAAGAGCGCGAACGCATCGAACGAAACGTCGCCGCCCGCCGGCAGCGGCTGGTCCAGGGCGGGCGATCCATCCGGGCTTTCGCTTTCCTCGCGCCCCTCCAGCCAGTTGCCGAAGCCCTCGAAGTAATCCGCCCACAGCGGCGACAGGTTGAGCGAGCCGATCTGCGGCGAGGTCACGGCGAGCAACGCGTCGCGCAGATCGGCGTCAAAGCCACCGGTCTCGGCGCGCATCGAACACACCGGGTCGGCGAAGCGGACGGCGACCTCGGCGAAGCTGCCGTTGTCGAAATCGAGCCGGGCGCGGCCGGCGATGCTGACCGGTCTGCCGGGGCGCACCGCGATGGCGAGCGGCTGGGCGCGCGGCACCGCCATCGTGACGACCGGCGCATCCGGCGTGCCGGGGAGCCGGAGCACGCCGTGGGCGGCGAGGTCGAAGCGCCCGTCGCTGTCGAATGTCGCCCGCTGGATCTCCAGGGCGGAGTCGAGCTTTGGCAGCCGGAGCTGGCCGCCCAGCGTGCCGGTGAAGGCGCCGGTCAACCGGTTGAAGCACACCGTGCCAAAGACGCGGTCCACCCGCAGGTCGCCGGGCAGAAAGCCGTCCGCCGAAAACGTATCGGGGTCCGCGCCGCGCCGCGCCTCCGCGACCGCCCATTCGCTGGCGGCGATCGGATGGAGCCTCGCCAGCACATCGGCGGCGACGATGAGGTAGCGCTTGCGGGACTGCCGAAGCGCCGCCGCTTGCGCCGCGTCGCCCTGCGCCTCGCCCTCGAGTTCATCGGCGACCTCGATGAGCCTGTTGGCGAGCTGGGCGAGACCCGCGCTGTCCCCGGCGGCGAGCGCCGCCAGGCGCGCGGCGACCTCGCCGACCGGCGGTCCCTCCCAGTCAAACGCGCCCGCCAGTCCCGGGTCGCGGCGGCGCAGCTCGGCGTGCAGGATCCCCGCTTCGAGGATCGTCCGCAGGCTCTCGCGGTCCCCCTCGGCGGCGAGCGCCGTCGCGTTTGCCGAGAGCGGGAGCAATTCTTCGAGGCGGGCGAACACTTTTGCCGCGAGCGAATTCGCGAGGTTGCTGCCCTGCGGGAGGCGGTCGGCGAGGCGGAGGAGCGGTCGCAACCGGTTGGCGAACGAAAAGATCTGCTCGCGTTCGACCGGGTCGCTGGCGTCGGCGGGCGGGATCACGCCCGCCGCCTGCAGCAGGAGCGCCTCCGCCTGCGCCACCTTCGCGATCAAGGCGTTTTCGTCCGGCGAGGCGGCGACCGGGATGCCGAGGATCGATTCCTGCGCCTGGAGGTTTCCGATTTCGCCGATGTGGATGAAGATCTCCAGCGGGCTGTTTTCCGCGATCGTCCGGTCGAGGTCCGCCAGCGCGACCGCGTAGGCGCGCGCGAAAACCTGCTCGACGGTTTCTTCGAAGAGCGGGATCGCCTGGACCTGCTCGAAGGTGATCATGGCGCGATTCGCCGCCGCCCCGATGTCGGCGAGCCTCCCGATGACTTTCAGCGCCTCATAGATGTTCATCTCGGCCAGGACCGGATTGCCCGCCGGATCGGTCGCGCCCGGCTCGATCCCCAAGGCGACCGCCTCCCGCGTGACCGCGCGGACGATCAGCCGCCGCGCCGCCTCCGCATAGTCCGGATCGGCATCAAAAAACGCCGAGGTGAGCGCCACCAACATGTCGCCGAGCGTTTCCTTGCTCAGGACGCGAGGATCGTCCAAGGCGCGGAGGACCGCCGGCTTGGCGTCCGCCAGCGCGGCGGCCAACCGGGCTTCGAGGTCGCCGGTGCCGGAGAGGACGATGCCTTCGACGACCTTCGCCAGCTCGCTGATGCGGGCGGCGGCCTCCAGCGTCTCGGCGGGATGGTTCGCCCCGTTCTGCGCCTTTTGGGAAAGGTCGTCGATGGCGTCGCGCAGCGGCTGGAGCGGGACCGACCCCGCCAGATCGGCGGCCGCGAGCGACGCCCACGCCTCGGCGGCCGCCCCGGTCAAATCGGCAGCCGTCGGCACGCCGGCGATGACCGAGTCGCCGGGCGCATCCGGGCGCACGCCGCGCGCGGCGGCGATGAACAGCCGGTAGGCGCGCTCGTGCGCCCGCAGGCAGTCGGTCGCTTCATCGAGCGCGACCGCGTCGAACCCGCCGGGTATGCAGCTCGCCGGATCGGCGGGCAGCAGGTCGGCGAGGCTGGCGAGGAGCGGGATCTCCAGCCCGCCGGCGCGCAGCGTCAGGCAATAGGTCGGGTCATCGAGAAACACCTCGGCGGCGAGGCGGACGCCGCCTTCCATCTCCAGCGTCGCCGGACCGCGCAGACCGATGCTGCCGCCGGGCTGGATCTCAAGGACCAGCGGTGCCGCCTTGGTGACGAGCAGCCGCGCTTTCGGACCGAACGGGATCTCGCCGAAGAGCGGGAGGCGGACCGGCGCGCCGGAGAGCAGGTCGGTGACGGCATCGAGATACCCGCCCAGCCCGGCGGGCAGATCGAGTGCCGTTTCGATCAGGCGGAACGATCCGCCGCGGATGCCGCCCGCCGTAAAGACGCCGCCCGTCCATTCGAGCTCGGCCGCGTCGTGCACGCGCAGCCGGATGCCCTCGCCCGGAGCCAGCCCGAGCAGCGCGCCGAGGGTCGCGAACGGCAGCTCGCCAACCGGCAGCCGCGCGGTCTCGCCCTCCGGCAGTGCCACTTCGATCCCGCGCGCGGACAAGGCGCTGCCAGCCGCCGGACCGGAGCCGTCCGGCACGACGATCTGGACCGGGCTATCTGCGCCGAACCCGATGACGAATCGGCGCGCTTCGAGAAACCGTTCGCCGCCCTCCTCGACCATCGCCGCGCCGTCCGGGAAATCGATGCGCAACGCGTGCGCCGGCGAGCGGCCGCCGTTCCCGTCCGGCAGATACGAAAACGGGCTGAGCGAGCCGTCCAAGGCGCGCCCGACCAGCGAATCCGCCGCCGCCTCGCCGCCGCCGTCCAGCGGCAGAAAGTCCGCGCTGACCAAGCCGGGCACAAAGGTGTAAACCTCCGACATCCCCAGGTTGCCGGCCGCGTCTTCGGCGACCGCCTGAAACTGCCGCGGAGCGGTGGCATCCGGATCGAGCGGCACGATC
Source organism: Verrucomicrobiales bacterium (assembly GCA_041395145.1). GTDB lineage: Bacteria > Verrucomicrobiota > Verrucomicrobiia > Verrucomicrobiales > DEV007 > JAWLBD01. The sequence continues at coordinate 73,088 of JAWLBD010000032.1, forward strand.
CGCTTCCACGTCCCGGACGGTCCCTCCGATCCCGCGCCGAGTTGGACGCCGCCTTCCGTGTAGCTGACGCCGACGACCGAGACGTTGTCCTGCGCCTGCACCGTGAGTTCCAGCGAGATGGTGCCGCCCGCCTCGATCCGGCGCACGTTGAGGATCGAAACGGTCGGCGGCTCCGCGTCGCCCGCCACCGATCCCAGATGCACCGCCCGCCAAAATACCGTGGTCGCCTCCGCCGGAATCTCGGTGTCGATAAATTCGGTCAGGGCGCCGCCCGCCGTCAGCGTCACCACCGGATCCCATTTGCGCAGGTCGAGGCTTCGCTCGAGCCGGTAGCGCTCGCCTTCGACCGTGGACCAGGCGAGCTTCCAATCGCCGCCCGCCGTCGGCTCTGGCGCGCCGGAAAACTCCAGCTCTGCGGCGGGCGAGTTGCCGGACGGGATCACCGCCAGTGCAAGGCTGGCAAGGACTGCGAAAAGAATAGAATGGCTCCGATTCATGCGCGCGCGACGTGTTCTATTTCATGCCATCG
>JAWLBD010000033.1:0-70922 GCA_041395145.1 Verrucomicrobiales bacterium
GCGAGCGATTGGATCTCAGCTTCATTAAGACCCTCGATCCGGCGTTGGCGCGAGTCGAAGATCCGCTGGAGCCTGCCACCGTTGTCGTCCATGCGGTGCGCCATGCCGATTCTCTGTTCGCACCGCGCGACGGTGGGCTGGCATGGGCAGATCCTCTGGAATGCCTCTTCGACCTCCACGAGGCGGGGTTCCGCGCGCAAGCTTCTCAATTTCTCGAAACCCTCCAGCGCCGCCGCCCTGCCGTATGAAAAACGCGCCCCAAGAAGTCTCGCCGCGCAAGGTGCTCGCGGAAGTCGCCGCTGCCGTTCCGGCAGAATTGCATCCTAACATCATCGTTATCGGTAGCCTTGCCGCAGCTTATTGGCTGTTTCAGGGCAACGCGTCTATTGGCGTCCGTACGAAGGACATCGACTGCGTTCTTTCGCCCCATCTATCCGCCGTCGAAAAAGGTCGGACCGTCGCTGAACGACTACTCGCTGCCGGGTGGACGCCGAAGAGTGATGGGGGCTTCTCCAAACCCGGCACGAGCGAGACCCCGGCGGATCGCTTGCCCGCCGTCAGGCTCTTTCCTCCGCAAGGTGGCGAGTGGTTTATCGAACTCCTCACCGAGCCTGCTTCGGAAGAACAGGACTCGCGAGTCTGGACGCCACTCCCACTGGCTTCGGGCGATTACTATGCCCTTCCAAGCTTTCGCTTTACAGGCATCGCCACCTTTGATGCCGAAGCGAGCGAATTTGGAATTCGTTGCGCCCAGCCATCGATGATGGCACTCGCCAACGTTTTGGAGCATCCCAGGATCAAGCCCGATCTGATTGAGGGCACGCGCGACAAGCGCAGCAACAAGGATCTCGGTCGCTCCCTCGCCCTTGCCCGGTTAAGCGCGGAGGATGAGCTGGAAACCTGGGCACCACGTTGGCTCGCCGCCCTGAAAGACCGTTTTCCCCATCAATGGAGGGAGCTTGCGCTGAGTGCGGGAGACGGCATTCGCGCGATCCTTGCGAGTCTGGCTGATCTCCAACAAGCGGCGGATATCGCGAATCGTGGTTTGCTGGCAAGCGCGCCCGTCGACGAATCGAAGCTTCGCGCGACGGCAGAACGCGTTCTTGCCTTCGTGATCGCCGATCTTGAAACTCTAGCGACGAGATAGTTCCGTGGCGAATCCCTCAAGGTTTGACGCCGTCATCAAAATCGGCGCGTGCCCGAAGAGATCGCCGCCGCCATCAGGGGCGTCAGCGGCTAATCCGAAAACCGCCGCGGAAAATCACGGTTACCGCCAAAGAATCCATCCGTGTTGATTTTTGCCGAAATGTTGAATATTCTGCAACATCGTTTCAAAAACCGACATTTTCCCGAGGGATCATCCTTTCGATTACCAGCTCGCCATGGACCGGCTGGCAGCCTATCGCTTTCCCCGCAATAAACTCAGCCAGCTTTGTGCTTCGGGAGAAATCATCCGGGTGAAGAAGGGGCTTTTTGTCCCGCCTTCGAACCACTCTCGTTGGCTGTAGTATTCTGGTTTTGTTCCGCCCTCCCGTGCGCCGCCCGAGTTTGAGACCGACTACCGTACGACACCCAGAGTTTCTTTTCAGCGGAGGAAACTCTGGCGGTGCCGAGGGGGCGTGCCGCCCAAGCCCGCGCCGCCTTGGAAGCGCTGCCGCGCGCTGGGGTGCCGTGATCAATCAGTCACTTTTAGCGGTGAACGAGGTGGACCACGCCATCTACGATGTCCGCATCGGCTTCGATCAGTCCGGAACCGGAGCATTCTACGAGGTGAGTTCGGCGAGAAACAGCGCGAATGATTTCTTTGTCGATATCTACGGAGAACCGCCCGCAGACGATACCGGAATGGCATCCAGATCCCAGCCGACACGATGGTGATCTACGCGGAGGGAGGATCTGGCGATTTCGCTGGTTTTGGCGGCTCATCATACGGGATCAATTGGACTAACCAGACGATCAACAACCCCAGCAGCATCCTTAACCGCGGCTTCAATGTGGGTGGCGATTCTCTCCCGTTTGGGGCGGCTCGATTTCCTTCGACAATGCCACGACCGATTGGCATTTCGATCGCTAATGACCGTACCTGTCGGCGACAAATACGATTTTTATACCACCGCGCTCCATGAAATCGGGTACATCCTGGGTCTCTCGACAGGTTGGGACGACTGGCTTGATCTCGTGTCGGGAGGCGCATTCACCGGCTCTGCCGCAATCGCTGATTTCAATGCGGACAATCATGTGAACGTCGCCTCGCTTGCGCTGGAACCCAATAAGGCGACACTGGCTTTTCGGCGAACAGGATTCTCTGATCTTCCCCTATGGAAATCCAAACTACCCCGGGACGGTTGGTCCAAGAAACCCGCAAAACCTCGCCTTGGAGCCGAAGCGCGAGGTGGAGCTCCTTTACCGGCGATATGAACTCACCAACGTGGACGTGGCGGCGGCGAAGGATGTGGGCTGGGGCGTGATCGATCCGCCTGTGTTTGTGAATACCCGATATTGCGCTCCGATGAGAGCGGCGTCACCACAGTCTCGTGGAAGAGCGAACCGGGCATCTCATACCAAATTGAAACGAGCATCAACCTGGCCGCATGGAACAAGGTGACTCCGCCTGTTCCCTCCGAAGGGACCTTCACTGACTGGGAAGACGGCGAGGCTGGTTACTCGGACCCATCCCCGCTCGCTACATCGGTCGTTCGAAAATTCTATCGAGTCTCGAAGAACTGAACGCCGGGAGAGGCGAGGTCTCCCGTGACGGTGCGCCGATGCCATGGGGGGCGTCAGCGGCTAATCCGAAAACCGGCGCGGAAAATCACGGATCCCGCCAAAGGGTCCATCCGTGTTGATTTTTGCCTAAATGTTGATAAATTTTCAACATCGTTTCAAAAACCGACATTTTTCCTCGGAATCATCCTTTCGATTACCAGCTCGCCATGGACCGGCTGGCAGCCTATCGCTTTCCCCGCAATAAACTCAGCCAGCTTTGTGCTTCGGGAGAAATCATCCGGGTGAAGAAGGGGCTTTTTGTGCCTGCGCCGTTCCGGGGCGAGCCGGGAGTCGATCCGCTGGTGCTGGCGGCACTCATCTATGGACCTCCTATGTGAGCGTCGAAACAGCGCTCGCTCGCCATGGCTTGATTCCCGAGCGCATCGATGAAATCACCTGCATGAGCACCAAGCGCGCCCGGGTTTTCGAGACCCCCGTGGGGCGATTCAGCTACCACCCGATCCACCCTCGCGCCTTCGCCGCCGGGGTTCGCTTGGAGGAAGCTGCCGGTGGCGCGTTCCTGATCGCCGGTCCTGAGAAGGCGATCTGCGACCGGCTTGCGCTCGTCCCGGGCGTCCGCGCTCTGCGAGACATCCCCGCCTTGCTCGAAGACGACCTGCGCCTGGATCTGGGCGAGGTGCTTTCGTTAGACGGTGACGCCATCCGGGAGATCGCCAGACTTTACCGTCGAAACACGGTGACCTCGTTCGCCAAGTGGTTCGCCCGCCAACCTCGACCGCTCCCCGCCGCATGAATGATTTGCTAGAGTCCATGCTCGCCCGCTATTCGCCGAGCACGCTCGCCGACTACGAAAATGCGCTGCGCGAGATCGTTCAGGAACTCGCATTGTTAGGCTTGTGGCGTTCGAAGTTCTACGAGCACGCCGCCTTTTACGGGGGCACCGCGCTGCGCGTCTTCCACGGGTTGCCGCGCTTTTCCGAGGACGTTGACTTTCGTTAGTCGCCCCCAAATGACGCCTTCGATCCCGAGCCGCATCTGGAGGCGATCCGCAACGAACTCGTCTCGTTCGGCTTCTCGTTTGAAGTCGAGCGAAAGGTGAAAGCAAAGCCAACGGCAATCGAATCCGCCTTCATCAAAGGCGAGACTCGGGTCAACCTCTTGCAGATTGGCGCGCCCGAGTTTCTACGCGCGCGGCTACCCAAGCTCCAGCGATTGCGCGTGAAGTTGGAGATCGACACGGACCCGCCGCCGGGTGCCGAGTTTGAAGTGAAGACGCTGTTAGCCTGCATTTCTCATACCCCGACGGCTGAGCGCCGAAGGCAGGGCGAAAATTGCCGAGAGATGAGATTGGCGGCTGTTGGTTCCCTGCGGCGTGTGCTTGGAGGGGTTTGAGGTCCTTTGGGGTGGCGTCAGCGGGGTTTCGGACCGCGTTGTGCCTCATTTCGCCTCGCCGTCCGGGCGCGCGGGCGCGATCCCCCCGCGTCCCCGGATCGTGGCGCGTGCGGTTGCCAGGCTCGGCTTTTTCCCTCAACCTGCCACCCGCGTTTCTACGCCGCCCGCAGCCGCTCCCAGCAAGCCGCCACTTCCTCCTGGAAACGGAAGCCGCTGCTCCAGCGCACCAGCACGCGGCGCGCGCTCACTTTCACCACCGCGGCGATTTTCGCAGGTACTTCGATGATCCCGCGTACTTTTGGCGTAGGCTTTGCTCTTCCTTGAGGCCTTCGCCTCGCGCAGGTACAGGTCGATCATGAGCTGGTAGGCGAAGGTCGAAAACCACAGCCGCAGCTGGTTGGCGTCATCGCCTCGCAGCTCATCCTACTTACGAAGAGGTCGAGCTGCTGTTCCTTGACCCGGTTCTCCATGTCGCCGCGCGCGCAGTAGAAGCCGCGGTAGAGTTCCCAGGCATCCACCCGCCGGTCGCCGGGCAGGTTGGTCACGATGAATCGCGGGTTCTCGCCCTTGGGGTTGACCTGCGCTTTGCCCACCACGTTGTTCCCTACCAGCTCGGCCGTGCGGTATTCGAACTCGCAGAAGTAGGTGCACCATCCGCCCTGCATGCAGGCGTCGGCTTTCGCCCGGAACATCGCCTTGTCGAGGTGGCGCAGCAGGGCGGCGTTTTTACCACTTCCACGGCGTAGTAGACCCCGTTTTGCTCGCACCACGAAAGGATCGCGTCGCGGGCGAATCCGCTGTTTGCCCGCAGGATGATGCGCGCCTCGGGAAATCGCTCGCGGATACCGGCACGATGCGCCTTGAGGGCTTCGAGCGTGCCGTCGCAGGCGTCCCGGTCGCTGGTGCGCAGCCCTGCCCAGACCTACCACTACTCGGATGAGCAGTAGAGCGGCAGATAGCAATAGCCGCCGTAGTAGCCGTGGAAGAAGCGCCCTTCCTGCCCGCCGTGGATGAGGCTGTCGGTGGCGTCGAAATCCAGCACGATCTCCCCTGGTGCCCGGCGCGAGGCGCGAGACGCTCTGGCGGATGAGGAGCACTGATTACCGGTGTGGTCGGCATGGATCTTGTGGGCGCCCGAGGCCTCCCGCCTACGGACGGAGTTGGTCAGCTCCAGCCGGTTGAGCGTGGACTTGACTCGCCAGGTCGCCCCGTCCTCCTGCCGGAGCGCCCATGCCGAGCGGGTCGGGCTTGCCCACGCCCAGCGCCATCACCGGGTCGCGGCGCAGCGTGTCGTGGTCGTTGAGATCCTCGTATCCCATCGCCATGCCGAAGATCCGCTGGCGCAGCAGTTCGGTCAGGGAGTGCTCGATGAGTTCCGGGCGGCGGCGGTCGGTGAAGCAGGCGGCGAGTTGATCGATCATGCCCGCGGCTGTCCATCTCGCGGAGCAGGAGCACGCCGCCAACGGCGCTGGCGTTGCCGCCCTGGAAATCGCATTTCACCACTTTGCGCTTGCCGAGGTCCTTGAAAAGCGAAGGTCTGCTGGTTACACTCTGTCATGCGGCGGTTGGGTTTTGTGTGTGAGCCATTGATCTGATCACCAACAACTTACACCAAAACTCCAACCGTCCGCAATTCCGGGCATGAGAAATCCGGGTTAGTGCCCATCCCGTTTCAAGTGAGCTCCACACGCCGCCTTGTCTCTTTGCGGGGAAGCTTCACGCGGTCCTCTGCCGGAACTGGGAAGCAGCGGGTGAAGGGGCGCGATTTCTATGACTTCGTTCGGTATCTCGGCAGGGAAACACCCTGCCATCTCGCCCATCTGCAAGCGCGGATGGAACAGACCGGGCATTGGGAGCCGGTGAAACGTTAGGCTTGGATGCCTGAAGCAGCGCCTCGTGCGAGCGATTCGAGTCGGTCGATTTCGAGCAGGCGCGGACGTGCGCCCGTTCATCCGGGACGCCGATGCGCTTCAGTTGTGGGTAAGGACTTCTTTGTGTCGCTGCTAGATCGCTTGCATGTCGCCGATTGACGGTCTACAGAAAAAGAATTCCGGTTTAGGTCCGGGGCGCAAGCAGTATGGAAAACAGCCATGATTTCCGACCGCGACCTCCTTTCCCGCTACCTCCGAGGGGAGCGAGGCGGCGTTCACCGAACTGGTGGACCGCTATCTTGCCCTCGTGCGTGGGATCGCTTGCGGCGGACGCGGCGCGCCGGAGCTGGTGTGACGAGGTGGCGATGCGGCGAGCTTGCCGCGCTGGCGCGCAAGGCGGCGGCGCTTCGGCAGCGGGATTCGCTTGCGGGATGGATCACGCTGGCGACGCGGATGCAGTCGGCGGAAGCCCGCGCGCAGGATGCGTGGCGACGACTTATGAAATCACCAGCAAACGAACCAAGCGATCCGGACGATGGCGGCGACGAGGCGCTTTGGCGAGAGGCGGCGGAACATCTCGACGATGCCCTAACCAATCTACCCGAAAGGGAATGCGCGAGGCGGTGATGCTCCGCTTTTACCATCACCTCTCCTTTCGGGAAATGGGCGAGCGTTTTGGGCGGAGCGAAGACGCGGCGAGGAAGCGCGTCGCCGTGCGCTCGCACGCATGGAGAGTTTTTCGTCGGCGAGGCGTCGCCGTTTCCGCCACGTTCCTCGCGGCGGGACCCGCGGCGCGGCTCACCGGCACGGCGCATGCCCTCGCCAGCGGGGCTTTGCCCAGCGATCGCCAAAGGAGCGGGCTGCCGCTTCATCCGCAGCCGCGCTGGGCGATCACTCTTCACCTCATTGACCTTGCCATGACCCTGCACAAAACCTGGCTAACACTCATCCTTGCCGCCGCCTCTCGTGCTTCAGCACCGGGGCGGGCTATCTCGCTGACATCAACGTGGCAACGCGCATCGTGTGGCGTTGTTAGTCCGCTCGGAAGTCGAAAGGCAAGAGCTGCCTGAACCGGTGGACGTTGCAAACGATCGCGTGGCACCCCGGCGGAAGCCGTTTCCGTGAAAGCGCTCATCGACCAAATCGCAGCGCTTTCCAAAGAAGTCGGAAAACGCCCGAGCGCTTAGCGGAGCTGGCGCGCTTGCGCGAAAACTTGCCGCCCGACCGCTTTGAAGAGGCGTTTTACATCGCCCAAGCCGACTACGCGAGCGATCCGGCATTGCAGACGACGCTCGTCAGTTACGTTCTCATGGACTGGGCGAAGCATGACGCCCGCGCCGCCACCCGCGCCGCCACCCGCGCCGCTGCCAGCGCAGGGGAGGGCGATCGCTCGAAGGTCTTCTCGCGGCGACCTTGCCCGAGGGTAAGGCGGACCTCGAGGAAGCCATTGGCTGGATGAAAGAAAACGAAGCCGCCCCTGGGAGCGGGGCGGCATTGCGCCTGGAATGCCACGATCTTTGGCGGCTGGGCGAGTGTGGATCCGGAACGCTGCTATGAATGCCTTCGAAGCGCTCGACTACGACCAGCAGCGCCAGGTGATGGGAAGCCTGTGGACGGCGGCACGAGACGAATCAGTTAGGGAGGTATTTGCTAGGCGCGTGGGGCAGGATCGAAGACGAGCGCCTGCGCGTCGAAATCCTTGAGCGCTCCATCATCGAAGCCCTCACACAAGAACCATTAGCCGCCGCTGCCGCCTACGATCACCTGAACCTGACCGATCCGGGGATGCAATGGCGGGCGCTGAACGCCGTCGCCGACCAACTCTACGGCGGCGATCCTGCCGCGACCGTGAAGTGGATTTGGGAGCGCGCCCCCGACTCGCGACGCCCTGACATTCTCAGTGATTGGGTCGCCTCGGGCTGGGCACGAAAAGATCGCCCCGCTGCTTCCGCGTGGCTAGAGTCACAGGGCTATGAACCTAACCAATGGCTAACCACCGAAGAGGAGGTCGAGCCATGAAATGGATTGTCATCAGCGTGCTGTGCTTCGCCGGTGCCGGCTTAGGCTATCGGTTAGGTTGGCGGAATGCGACGGCAACCGAAGAAGTCGCCGAAGCCTTTAACGTTTTCCGATCTCCACCTTCTTTGTTAAGCAATCAAACCTCAGCGTCCGCCAAAAAACTCGATCCAGAACGCGTGTTGGCGGAAACTTTACCTGATGCAATGCGCGCCGCTCGCGATCGCGATTACGACGCCTTTCAGGCTCGGCTCCGGGAACTCGAGACGCTCAGCGCTTCTGAACTCGAAGCGTTGTTAGGTAAACTCGACCCGAAAGACGCCGCTTACCAAGCGCTCTTCGAATTGCTCGTCCGCGCCGACCCGAAACGCGCTTTTGCCTTTGGGGAACAGCTCGAGGAAGGGCGGGGAAGCGCGTTGCTGTCGATGGCGCTCTATCGATGGAGCGCCGTGGACCCGCGCGCCGCCTGGGCAGCCGTGAGGTCTCTCGAAGGCGAACGCCGCCCCGGCTTTCTCGAAGGTGAAGTGCTCGGGCAATGGGCGAAAGACGACCTCAACGGTGCCCTCGAAGCGTGGGCGGAGTTGTCGGAAAACCTCCAATCCTCCAGCTTCACGCGCATCGCCGACGCGCACGCCCGCGATCCCGAATCGCGAGATAAGCTGCTAGACTTCCTAACGAAACAGCCAAGCGGCAGCGGTCGTTCTTGGGCGTTTGCGAACGTCCTGCAAACTTGGGCAAAGGACGCGCCGCTGAGCGAGATCGCCACCTGGATCGACTCTGAAGCCGGTCAACATGAGGCTGGAGAGATTGCCGATTTCGAACGGAAGGTCGCGGGCGTCGCCGTGCAGCGCGAACCGAAAGCCGCCATCGATTGGCTCATGTCGCGTAGTTCGCCCGAAAGGCGATCAGAGGACTTGGAGGCATTGGTGGGGCTTTGGGCGGTGAGTGAGCCCAACGCGGCGGGCGAGTGGTTAGGGAGCCTAACGATGGGACCAGACACCGACGCGGCGGTCGCCACCTTCGCGCGGCGCATTAGGAGGGATGATCCCGAAAGCGCATTGGAGTGGGCAAGGCGCATCGATGATCCCGCGCTCCGGGACGAGGTTTCTAACAACGTCCTGCGGGTGTGGGATGACGTCGATCCCGGAGCGGCTCCGCGTGACGACGAAAGTAGGAATCGCACTCAGCCAACGCCGTCAACGGTTGGGCGTGAGAATAGCGCTCGTTCACCTGGTCGCTCGAATGTCCAGTCAGCTTCTTCCGGATTTACTTGGAGACGCCAGCATTCATCAACGCCGAGTTGAACGTATGGCGAAGGCTGTGGAAGGTTAGACTATTCTTGGACCGCCCAGCTTTCCCCGTTCCCTTTACAATGGTGCCTTGGATTCCAGCGTTCTCCATCAAACGGTTAAACATACCGCTCAATCCATTGCGCCCCCCTGACGTTTTCCCTACGAGCGCAGGGAAAATTGGCTGGTCAGCATTTTCGGGTAGCCACTCTAGCCGTTTTTCAAGGCGTGAGGCGAATTCGGGATGGATTGGAATCGCCACCTTCTTCTTTGAAAGACGCCTTTGCTGTTTTTGGGGGGAGAATTCGATGACCAAACGGTCAAAACTAACATTGGAGCGCCGCAGCTCGACAAGGTCGCCTTGTCTTGCCCCGGTGAAATAACCCGCGCAAATAAGGTCTGACCAGTCCCGGAAGATATCTCGGTCCTTGGCGCTACGAGCGTTGATTGCTTTGTCTTCGGCTGCCGCCACTAGGCGCTTCACCATGTCGGGCGTGAACACGTCTTTTTCCAGCGCATCGGCTTCGATCGTATCAACCGCCTCCGCCGGGTTATGGGGGATGATGGCCTGCTTGCGAGCAACGTTAAAAGCTGTTCGGAGGATCTTGAGTTCCATGTTCACCGTTGTCGCCGATTTGCCAGAGGCGATACTCGCGTCGCGGAAACTCTGGATATCGGCGGCGGCGAGAGAGCCAAGATTCGCCTCCTTTCGATTTTTCGGCAAATGTTTGAGGAAGGCTTCAACGGCCACGACATAGCGTAGATAGGTCTTTTCCGCCCGACTCGCTTTTTTCCCCTCCAGCCAACTGCGCAACCAATCTTCGACCGAATGGAACGAGAGAGGCTTCCCGCTGGTAATCTCCGAGAGGTCTGATAGGACCTTCATCGATTGTAGCTCCGTTAGCAATCCCTGGCGCGCCTTGGATGCCGCCTTCTCCCATTCGGTTGCGATCTTCATCGCGTCGGACCGCTTTGTGGCCTTCGTAGAACGGTAGATGCGGCGACCGTCAGGACCCGTAAAACAACAGGTCCAGTATTTTGACTGGGTTCGGCGGTGGACGGAGGCCATGTGTGCGGTTGGGGTTTGGGTCGCTCGGCGATAGTTGGTTTGATGCCGAGGGAATCGTAACTCATCGCGCCTGACAACAAAACTGACAACAACAATTATTGTCAGTTAAATCCGATAGCGTTCAATTTCAACGAGTTACATTGTGTCTTAGTGCTAGGGGTCGAATCGGCGGTTCGATTCCATCCCGAGCCACTTCTTTTTGAAAAGGGCTGCAAGTCGATAGGTTGGCTCGAAAGGCGGTGTCCGTCGCCTCTCCCATTTTCCCAGATCGATTCGATGGGGGCGTATGGTCTTTATGCGCCAGAGTCTTTGCTCGGGTCGTAGTAGATCTTCACTTCCGCTTCCTTCGTGCCTAGCAATTCTTGGGCGCGCTTGAGCGCGTTGCGGGTGGCGATGTTCGGGTTCGCCGGGCTGTAGACGAAGATGTTGTCTCGACCGAGGACATCGATGAGGTCGGAGTTTTTGAGGACGCGATAGACGTCCTTGGTCACGCCGGAGACGATGAGGTGGCGCTCCTTGCTGCGGAGAAAGCGGATGAGTTCCTCCAGCGCCATCACGCTGGTGGCATCGAGGTGCCGGGCGTTGCGCATCCGCAGGATGATGACGCGCAGCCGCGGGTCGTTGCACGTCCGCTGGATCTGGGTCCGGAAAAGCTCCGCCGCGCCGAAGAACAATTCGCCCTCGACGTGGACGATCGAGATCGACGGGATGCGCCGCTCGGATGCCTTCTCCGCTTCGGTGAGCTGGCCCTCGTTGTTGAATTCGTATTCGACGAGCTGGGGGCGGCTCGCTTTGCGCAGGTAAAGCGCGATCGAGATGGCGACGCCGAAGAAGATGGCGACGTGCAGCGGCATGAGCAGCGTGGCGGCGAACGACGCCATCAGGGTGAGCGCGTCCGACCGGGTCGCCCGCAGGCAGATGCGGATGTTGCGGCGGTTGATCAGGGAGGCGGCGATGCAGACGACCAGCGCGGCGAGGCACGACTTGGGCACGAATTTGATCGCCGGGGCGAGGGTCAGCGCGCCGGCCACGCAGAGCAGGCCCGAGATCATGCTGGAGAGCCGGGAGGTCGCGCCGGAGGCGAAATTGAGCGCCGAGCGGGTGGGGGACCCGCTGGCCGGCATGCCGCTGAGCACCGAGCAGCAGAGGTTGGCCACGCCGAGCCCGAGCATGTCCTGGTTGAGCCGCGCGCGGTCCCCGGTCATGCTGGCGATCGTCTTCGACATCACCGAGTTCTCCAGCGAGGCGAGGAAGGCGACGGCGAAGGCGATGCCGAAGATCTGGGGGATGCGCGAGAGCGTTTCGGACTTGGCGAAGGCGCTGATGTCGGGCAGCAGGTCGCGCGCCTCGAACGACGGATAGGCGCTCAGGTCCCAGCCGGCGTAGCGGGCGAGCATGGCGGCGGCCCCTGACATGACGATCAGGGCGAGCGCAAAGACCGGCCAGCCGCGCAGCTTTCGCCGCAGCGCCTCGTAGAGGACGAATGTCGCCCCGGCCATGGCGAACGGCTGCCACTCCATCTCCGGAAGCCGCACCACCGTCTCATAAACCACGCTGAAAAACGAGCGGGGCGAGACCGCCTCGTGCTCGGCTGAGGCGGCGAAATCGATGCCGAGGATGTGGCGGAATTGGTTGGCGATGATGAGGACCGCCGCGCCGGTGATGTAGCCGACGACCACGCTGCGGCTGATGTATTGGATCAGATCCGCCAGCCGCAGGTAGGCTCCGACCACGAGGATCAAGCCGACGAGGAAGACCAGCAGCGGCATCAGTTCGACCTGCATCGCTAGCAGCGACGGGTAGGAGGCGAAGAACGAAAAGATCATGAACGCCGTCGCGTTCGTCGGGCCGACCACCGTGTGGCGCGATCCCATGAGGAGCGGCGCCACGATGGTGGCGACCGCCGAGCAGGTGATGCCGTAGTAGATCGGCAGCCCGGCGATCACCGAATACGCCATGCCCTGGGGGAAGGCGAGCAGCGCCACATTGATCCCCGCGCGCAGGTCGGCGCGGAACCGCCGGGACGAATAACGCTCGAGATCATCCCGCATCGGCATGGGGTCCAGCGAATTGTCCAGCAGCAGGGACTTCGCTTCGCGGTAGAGGTCTCGGAGGGCGGCGGCAAGCATCGCGCGGGTGATCGGGGATGGTTTTTTTGGGTTAAATGGGCATCTTTCCCCTATCGCCCCGCCTTCGCCGATTCACAATCCGCAAGTTGCCCGGCGGAGGCGGCAGCCAATTAAGCCGGCACTCCTGCCGTCTCGGAGCCGCAGTTAGCATGCGCACTTCGTTCGCGTCTTTGCGGGCAGCGTGAGCCGGGCGGCATCCCGGAATGACCGTACTTCCAGCGGCTTGGGGGCCGCGCCGCCGCCGCCCAGCGCGGATGGAATGCGCGCCCTGTGGACTCTTTCTGCGCCCTGCGAAATTCGGCGAACTCGCTCTCCGGGGTCTTTCAGCGCGGTTTTTTCTGCAACGCCGCGTGCTTGAAATTGACGGGCACGGCGCGTGCCGAACCGCCCCCCGACCGGGATGTTGGCCGAGTTTGGAGGGTGCGCTGCCCCTTGGTGAATCTGGAGTTGAACGGCGGGGAGAGCGGGGCGCGCCGCCAGCCGACGCCGTGGGGCCGAGCGCCGCCTTTGCGCAGGATGGAGTCCGCCCATGCTCAGGCTAATGGGCAGCCCGAAGGGGATAATCTCGGCGCAGTTGCAGGCGACCGAGTCGAAGGGTTCCTGCGGGTCGAAACGCCCTTTTGGAATAGAGCCGGTAATCGGCGCTCCAGTCGGTGAAGATCTGACCCGCGGTCCGCAGCAGGACGGCTGCGGTGTGCCGGCCGAGACAGACGAGCTTGCAGAGCATAGGGAGCCTGGTCCGGGCGAAGACGCGCTGCTGGCCAAAGGGGGGGGGCGCGCGTTGCAGCAGCGAATCGAAGGCGACTACGAGCGGGCCTTTTTGACCTCGACCGGATCGGGCGGGGCGTTTTTGCGCTGGAGGATGAGGTGGGATTTGTCGGAGATGATCCATTCGTCGCGCCCGACCTTTTCGAACTCCATGGTCTGAGCAATACGCTGGGGAAGTTGATGTGCCACTGCTCGCTGGTTGCGCTTGATGAGCTGGACTTTGTTTGGCATTCCCATATCTAGTGCCCGCAGATTGAGAATCCGTGCTACTTCTTGTCTGCGGATTTCCGTTGGCGCCCGGCGGGGATCTGCGGCTAGATATCTGATATGAAAACTGCCGCACTCCTCTGCGTCCTCGCGTTCACTTCCATCGCCGCGCCGATCGCCGCCCATGCCGAGCCATTCGGCGAGCAGCGGAGCGAGTCGGGCATCCGGCATTCGTTTCTGATCGCCGGCTCCAAGACCGCGATCATCGGCGAGGACGGCGAGATCGTCTGGGAGGTGCCGCGGAAGTCTCGGGACGGCTTTGTCCTGCCCGGCGGCAACGTCTTGATCTCCCACAGCGACGGCAACGAAGTCTCGCGAATACACGCGGGAGGGCGAGGTCGTCTTCCGCTACAAACTATCGGCGGAGAACAAAGAGATCGGCTCCGCCTCGCGCCTGCCGGACGGGCTGACCCTGATTGTCGAGCGCGGCCCGAAGCCCCGGCTGGTCGAGGTCGATCAATCCGGAGCCGTCAGGGCCGAGATCCCGCTGCAGCCGGACACCGACAACGCCCACATGCAGACCCGCATGGCGCGCAAGCTCCCCGGCGGCACCTACCTCGTGCCCCACCTCCTCGGCTTCGCCGTCAAAGAATACGACTCCGGCGGCAACGTCGTCGCCACCATCAAAACCGACCTCGACGAACTCGGCGGCCGCCCCGCCGAAAACTGGCCGTTCACCGCCATCCACCTCGAAGGCGGCAACACGCTGGTCGCCCTCACCCACGGCAACAAGATCGTCGAGTTCGACAAGGAAGGCAGAGTCGCCTGGCGCGCCGACAACGAATCCTGCGGCGGGCGCTTCGCCGATCCCTGCGGCGCCCAGCGCCTGCCCAACGGCAACACCGTGATCTGCAGCTACGGCCAGCGCGACGGGGCCAAGCCCAAGGTCTTCGAGATCACCCCGGACAAAAAAGTCGTCTGGGAATACGTGAATCCCAAGCTCGGCGGCGTCCACGAGATCCACGTCCTCACCACCAACGGCGAGCCGCTTGGCGCGCCGATGAAGTAGGCCAGGTAGGCGCGCGTGGCACCCTGCCCCGCTTTCGTTGCCATGGTTGCGAGCCATTGCCTTCGTTGCCGCGCGGGCAATCTGCCGGGAGAGATGCGCCCGCGCCATGGAGCCGGATGTTGTTCCCGGGCCAGCGGGTCCGGATACCCGCCAGCCCGAAATCGCCCCACCGATGCAAACGCCGCTCCCCGGTGACTATCGACCGCTATCTGGCAAAGCCCCCGCCAGCGGCACCGGGTTAGCCGGCCATGGGGCGAAAGAATGCGATCAGCCGCCCACAGCGTCATCGGACGGGTTCGCGCGGCTTTGCGAGATGGCTTTCGAAAGTGGGGAGGGATGGGCGTCGAGACCGCCGCGACGATCATCTCAAACGACGCCCCGCGCATCGCCGCAGATGATGCGGAGCGGTTTGCGGACAGGCTATCCGCGCTCTATGTAATCGGATTCGTGGGCGTCGCCGCATTGGGCGAAACCGGTCTGCATGTGGAGACCCCGCCTCGGGTGGCTTCGGCTCTCATGCCCTCCTCGCGGCGTCTTCCTCTGGTTAGTAACGCCCGCCAGCCCCTCGACTACGGATTCCGGACGAACACAAACCGGTCGATGCCTGCGAAGTCCGCCTCGATTTCGATCGATTCAAATCCGGCGGCAAAGAGCAGTGGTTCGACCTCGCGCGGCTGACCGATGCCTAGCTCTAACGCGGCGAGTCCGCCGGTCGCGAGCGCCTCGGGCAGGGCCGCGATCAACCGCCGGACAAGGTCGAGACCGTCCGGGCCGCCATCGAGGGCGAGCATCGGGTCGTGCTGGACCTCGCGGGCGAGCTGCGGGATCTCGGCGGCTGGGATGTAGGGTAGGTTGGCGGCGATCAGATCGAAGGGTCCCGGCGCGGCGGCGAACAGATCGCTCTGCACCAAGGCGAGCCGCCCTTCGCCCTCCGCTCCGCCCAGCCCGAGCATCTCAGCATTCTCGGCGGCGAGCGCGAGCGCCTCGGCGGAAACATCGGCGAGCGTGACCTGGCAGGTTGGGATCTCGATGGCGAGCGCCAGCCCGATCGCGCCGGTGCCGCAGCCGATGTCGATCGCCTGCCCGGGCGGCGTGCCGCCCGCCTTGAGCCGCTTCAGGATGCCCGCGACGAGTTCCTCCGTCTCCGGTCTCGGGATCAGGGCGCGGGCGTCGCATTTCATCCGCCGGCCGCAGAATTCCCACTCGCCGAGCAAGTGCTGGAGCGGCTCCCCGGCGGCGCGGCGCTTGGTCAAATCGCGCAGCGGCGCGAGTTCGGACTCCTGCATCGGTCGGTCGAAGTCGAGGTAAAGTTGGAGCCGGCGGCAGCCGAGCACATGGGCGACGAGGTGTTCCATGTTGAGCCGCGCGCTCTCGACGCCATGCTTTTCCAAATACGCCGCGCCGCTCTGCAAGGTCTCGAGGACGGTCTTCACAGGGCGGAGGTCGGGCGGCTGGGCGTTGAGGGAATCGGGCGGGGCATCTGTGTGGCTCCGATAGCAGCGGAAAAGAACCGGGGCAAGGGCCGCCGCAGGCCGCAGTGCGATCTTCGCCCTTGGCCTGCCGCTTTCGCCAACCACGTTGCGCGATGACCAATCTTCTTCGTAGGCTCGCCTTCGTCGCTGCCGTTCTCGTATCGGTTGGCATCCTTTCTGCCGCCGATCCCGCGCTTCATCTGGCGGCGCCGCTCGACTACCAGGTCATCCAGCAAAGCGACCGGGCAGGCGGGCAGATCCCGATCCGCGGATCGGTCGCCGGTGCCGCCGGTGCCGGCTTGAAAATCGAAGCCCGGCTCGCCTCCCGCGCGGGCGGGGCAGGCGAGTGGCAGCCGCTGGGCGATGCCGGAGCCGCCGGCGGATCCTTGCGTGTAACGCTGACTGCGCCACGCATGGATGGTATCGGCTGGAGGTGCGGCCGTCCGCGATGGGGCGGCGGTCGCGGCGGCATCGGTCGCCCACGTCGGGATCGGCGAGGTCTTCGTTATCGCCGGGCAATCGAACTCGGCGAATCACGGCGAGGAAAAGCAGGTGCCGAAGTCCGGGCTGGTCGCCGCCTTCGACGGCAAAGCGTGGCGGCTCGCCGAGGACCCGCAGCCGGGCGCGAGCGGCAACGGCGGAAGCTTCATCCCGGCGTTCGGCGATGCGATGGCGGCGCGCTTCGGCGTGCCGGTCGGGATCGTGGCGGCGGGCGCGGGCGGCACCAGCGTGCGCGAGTGGCTGCCCAAGGGCGCACGCTTTCCCAACCCGCCGACCGTGATGAACAACGTCGTCGCAGCGGAGGGCGAATGGGCGAGCAAGGGCGGACTCTTCGACCGGCTCGCCGCCCGGATCAAGCCGTTCGGCAAAGGCGGGATCCGCGCGGTCCTCTGGCACCAGGGCGAATCCGACGCCAACCAGCGCGACGCGACCCGCACCCTGCCCGGCCATCTCTACTCCGCCTACATGGAAAAACTGATCGGCGCGACCCGGCGCGAGGCGGGCTGGCAGATCCCATGGTTCGTCGCCCAAGCAAGCTACCACACGCCGGACGATCCCGGCTCCGATGACATCCGCCAAGCCCAAGCCGCGCTCTGGCAATCCGGCGTCGCCTTGCAAGGTCCCGACACCGATGCGCTGACCGGCGACCTGCGCGACAGCGGCGGGCAGGGCGTCCACTTCAGCGCCAAAGGTCTGCGCGCCCACGGAGCCGCCTGGGCGCAGCGGGTCGGGGATTGGCTGGAGGCGGGCCGCGCCGCGCCGCCGCGCTAACTAACCCTGGCGCAGCGCCTCAAAATTCTTCGCCACCGCGCAGTAGTCTTCGTCGGCAAAGCCTCGCTCGGCAGCCTCGGCGAGCTTGGCGGCGGCTCCGGCGAGCGCGGGCAATTCGAGGCCGGCTTCCTCGCCGAGCGCCAGCCCGAAGCGGGCGTCCTTAAGCATGTTTTTGACCGCGAAGTGCGGCGCGTAGTCGCCCGCTTCGATCTGGGGGATCTTCATCCCGGCGAGCACCGAATTGCAGGCGTTGATCTTCATCGCCTCCGCCATCAAATCGTAGGACACGCCTTGGCTGCGGGCGACCGCCAGCGCCTCGCACAAGATCTGGACGGTGGTCGCGGATATCATGTTGGTGGCGATCTTCAGCACCGAGGCGACGCCGATTTGATCGCCCACCGGCAGGATGCTCGCGGCGTTGACTTCGAGGATCGGGCGCGCGCGCTCGACCGCCGCCGGATCGCCGCCCGCGTAAAACGCAAGCTTCCCATTTTCCGCCGCCACCTTGCTGCCGGTAAACGGGCAATCGAGGAATGCCGCGCCCGCCTCCGCCGCCATTGCCGCCGCTTCTTTCGCGGCGGCCGGCGGGACTGTGGCGTGGTTCAGGATGAGATGCGCGGGAGTCAAGGCGGGCTTCATCGCCGCGACCACTTCCAGCAAATCGTCGCCGTTCCGCACAAAGATCTGGATGGCGGATGCCTTGCCCGCGACTTCCGCCGCATCGGCGCAGAAGCCGGGGTCATCTTTCGGCGAGCGGTTAAACGTCGCGACCTCATAGCCGGCGGCGCGCAGGTTCTGGGCGGCGCGGCTTCCGATAATGCCGAGCCCGATGACTCCGATCGATTCTTTCATTTTTTTGCTGTGGGATTGGGAGTTGGGAAATTGCCGCAAAGAGGCGAAAGGAGGAAAGAAAGTCGGTCTGAAAAAGGGGGCGATGGTCGGATATCAATCCGCGAAAGTTTCAGAATAGGTCGTGAGAGTTTCTAACGATGCCGGATAATCAGTGAAGACCCGTTTTTCTTGGTCCGCATCGGTGGTGAATCCGACTAAAATCCCGGAGTTGTCGAAGACAAAAACCGCCGGGCCGGTCGTCAGTCCTCCGTTTACAATATAGGTGAAGATTTCGCCGCTCGGATCTGCTCTTGCTTCCTGGAATGCGATTAGATTCCCTACACGATCAAGGAACTTAGTCTTCTCCATCCCGATTTCGATGCCTTCAAAGCGATCTAGATCTCGCCCATGGAGATAATAATATCCGCTGAAAGCAAGGAGCGATACGACGGCAACGATGAACCAATCTCTTTTAACAAATCTCATTCTTCTTTCGCCTCTTTTTCTTCTTGCGGCAAATTCAATCAAGGCTGGAACAAAACGCAGATCGGCGACGGCACTTCCGCCATCTTCAGGTTAAACACGAGATTGCCCTTCTCCTGGTCGATCTGAAAGACCGCGAGCGTGTTGGAATTCGCGCTTACCGCGATGAGCCATTTGCCGGTCGGATCGAGGTTGAAGTTCCGCGGCCAGCTTCCGCGGATCGGCTCGCGCTCGATGAATTCGAGCATCCCGGTCGCCGGGTCGCAGCGGAACGCGGTCACCGTGTCGTGCCCGCGGTTGGCGGCATAGACGAACTTGCCGCTCGGGTGGACGCGGATTTCGGAGCCGCTGCAAAACGTTTCGATCTCGGCGGGCGGCACGGTTTCGATCGCCTGGATCGGGTCCAGCGCGCCGGCTGCGGCGTCGTAGCGGAAGGCGGTCACCGACATGTTCAATTCGTTGATGACATAGGCGAACTTGCCATTCGGGTGGAACTTGAAGTGGCGGGGTCCGGAGCCGGGCGGCACGATGCCTTCGCCGTGCGGCTCCAGCTTGGCGTTGGCGGATCGGCTCGGTAGATCAGGACGCGGTCCAAGCCGAGGTCGGGCACGAACGCGAATCGGTTGGCCGGGTCGAAGCCTGTCCAGTGCGGGTGCGGGCTATCCTGCCGATTGCCGACCACCTTGGAGCCGCCCTCGTGCTCGATGAGCTGCGAGCGCTCGCCGACCGACCCGTCTTCGTTCAGCGGAAAGCCCGCCGTCGATCCGCCGCCGTATTGCGCGGTCAGCAGCATCTTGCCGGTGGCATCGACCGAAACATGCGTCGCGCCGCCGTCGCCGATCGGCTGCGCATTGAGCAGGCTGAGCGACGACGCATCCGCCGCGATCACGTAGGCGGCGACGCTCGGCGTGCGTTCGATCTGGCAGGCGGCGTAGAGCACGCGCCCGTTCGGATGCAGCGCGAGGAATCCGGGCGAGCCGACCTCCGCCGCGAGTTCCGCCTTGGAAAACGATCCGTCTTCGGCGTTGAACTCGAGCCGGTAGATCCCTTTGGCGCCGCTGCCGCCGGTGCCGATCCAGCAGGTTCGTTTTTCGGCGAAAGCGGCATGCGCCGAGCGCGGCGAGCATGATGGCGAGGAAGGCGAAGCGGGTTTTCATGCCGATTCTTTAATGCGCTGCCGCGCCCCGACCAATCGCGATTTGCCCGCGCCCGTCAAAGGTCGCCCGCCACGATCTTGCCCAGCGCGGTGCGCGGAAACCGACCTACCATCCGGACTTCGGTGATCCGGGCGAAGGGCGGGGCACAGGCGTTAAACAACCATGGCGGACCCGGCATCGGCGCGGGTCGCGGGCGCTTCGGCGGCGAGGACAGGTAGCGGTGCCCGCCGCGCGGATCAGGTGCGGCGATGATCGCGAAATGCGCGCGGAGCCGCGCTCGGGCAGCAGCCTTCCAGCCGCCGCTGCCTCGGTGTCGAGATTGACCAGTTCGCCGAGGATCTTGACCGAGCGATCCGCGCGACCGAGAAACCGGATCTTGCCGCCCTCGAGCGCCACGCAATCGCTGGTCCGAAACCAATCGGGAGCGCGATGGAACGCGCCGCCCCGCTCGAGGTAACCCGCGAAAAGCGCTGCGCCGCGAAGGCTCAGGACGCCTTCGGCATCGGCGCGCGCCTCCCAGATCGGAAGGATCGGCAGCCACGGCGCGGTTGGCGAGCCGGGCGATTCGGTGGCGATCTGCGAGCAGGCTTCGGTCATGCCGTAGGTGCGGAGCAACGGCCAGCCGAGCGCGCGGGCATCCCCGGCGGTCGCCTCCGGCAAGGCGCCGCCGCCGACTAGGGCGACGCGCAGCGGGGTGGGGCAGGGGAGCCGCGCGCGGACCAGGTCGTGGACCTGGGTCGGCACCAGCGAGGTCGCGGTGATCGCGCCGCGCTCAAGTTCGGCGGCGAAGCGCGCGGCATCCCATTTACCCGAAAAGGCGACAACCTCTCCGCCGCCGGCGAAGGCGCGGGCATAGATCGAGAACCCGCCGACGTGAAAGGTGGGCAGCGCGCACAGCCAGCGGTCCGCCGCGCCAAGTCCAAGGTGGGCGCTGACCGCGCGGGCGGAGGCGAGCAGCGCGGATCTCGGCAGGCACGCCATGCGCGGCGCGCCGGTCGTCCCAGAGGTCTGGAACAATACGCTGCCCCGCACGCCCGCGGCATCGGCGGCGCGGAGCCATGCCCCGGCGTCCTCGCCGAGCGCAGGATTCAGCGCGGCGGCGTTGGCGTCCGACTCCCAAACCTCGGCGGCGGCTAGGTCAGCGGTTTCCATGGCAGCGACTCTAACAAATGCCCGAAACCCAAGCCGGGGCCGGCGGGCGGAACGAAGCGCGCCCCGGCGAAGCCCAGCGCCGCGCTAAAGTCATCCGGCGCATACGCGTGCCAACTGAGCAGCCCGCCGGCCATGATCCGGTCCGGGCAGTCGCGGCATGCTTCCGCCTGGCAGAACGCCGCCCACGCGACGCCGAGCGGGTGATCGAGGTAGGAGGTGAAGGCAGCGCGCGGCGCGCGGCGGAGGATCGGCGCCGGATCGTGGAGCGCCGGTTTGACCACCGCGATGAAATCCGGCGAGGCGGTCGCCGCGTCGCGGTCGGCGGCGAGCGCCAGCCCGGATTCGCGCTGCGCCTTCGCCCACGCCGCCGGATCGTAGGGAAAGGGATCTTCGATAAAGTCGATCGCCTGGCGGGTGCCATCGGGCAGCGCCTCGGCAAAGCGGAGGAATGCCGCCTCGCCGTCGAGCAGCGCGTTGAAATCGAGCCGCAGCCGGAAGCCGCGCGCCGCCCAGGGATCGAGGTCGCGCGGCGCGGTGCCGGGACCGGCTTTCAGCTTCACCGTGTCAAACCGGGCGGCATCGCGTCGCCGGAATCGAGGACCAGCCAATGGTTGCGCGCCTGCGGCATGCCTTCGAACAGGTTACGCCCCTCGCGCGCGCGGCGGCGTCGGCGGCGGCGCAGGCGCGGGCGCGCTCGACCAGCGGCGTCGATCCGGCATGGCGAGCGCCTTGAGCTGGGCGTCGAGCGGCGCGTCGCCGAGTTCGGTCCACGGCGTGCAGGCAGGCGGCTCGCCGCCGATGCAGGACCAACGCGCCGTCGATGGCGCGGCGTTGCGTCGCGCGGTTGGGCTGGGCGCGGGCGCGCAGGCTGTAGCGGTAGAATTCGATGGCGCAGGGTTGCCGGGGAAGGTAGTTTCAACGGGCTGGCGCAAAGGGAGCGCATGATCCGATACGCTCCCAACCGCCGCTGCCGCCGCGCTCCTCTGCGCCGTCTTTTCCAACGCCGCTGCCGCCGAAGATGCCGACGTCTATCTGCTCTCCGGCCAGTCGAACATGCAGGGCATCGGCTTGCTCAAGAACCTCGGCGAGGATTGGCAGCAGCCGATCCCTGAGGCGCAGTTCTGGAACGGCAAGGCGTTCGAGACGCTCGATCCCGGCAAGACGAAACTTTCGTCCCGGGCGGGCGAATTTGGCCCGGAGCTGGCGTTCGCCAAAGCGATGGCGGCGGCGCATCCGGGCAAGACATTTTACCTGATCAAATTCCACCGCAGCGGCCAGCCGCTCTACCACGGCTGGGATGGCAACAAATGGGCGGGCGGCGACCCGCAGCCGGGGCGCGCAAATTTCTATCCCGGCGAGACCAAAGACGACCCGGCGAAAGGCAAGCATTACCTCGACATGATGAAGGTCTATGGCTCCGCCTTGGACGCGCTGCGAAAGGAGGGCAAGACGCCGGCGATCCGCGGATTCCTCTGGATGCAAGGCGAGCAGGACGCCAAGCACGAGGATTCGGCAGCGACCTACGCCGCCAGCCTGCGGCGGCTGAAGGCGAGGATCGAAGAAGATCTCGGCGCGGAGGCGATGCCGGTCGCGTTCGGCCAGGTGCTGCCGCACGAGCCGGCGATGGAGCGCTTCACCCAGCGAGCCGAGATCCGCGCGCAGATGGCGGCGGCGGACGCGCGCTCGGGCAAGCCCGAAAGCATCCCCGGCGTCACGATGGTATCGACCGACGGTTTCCCGCTCAAGCCGGACACGGTCCACTACGACGCGAAGGGTCAGGTCATGCTCGGCGAGGCGTTCGCCAAGGCGCTGCTCGGCGCGGCGATATCGCGTTAGCCGCGGAACGCCGCGAGCAACCGGTCGCCGAAGGCGAGGAAGAGGAAAAGGACGAGGAAGAGCGCGGCGGTGGCGAACTTGACGGCGGCGGTGTGTCTCTTTTGGAGGCGGACGAGCGTCTCGCTGGTCATCCCGGCGTAGCTGAGCGCGAAGATGATGGCGAGCGGGATGATGAACGCGATGTTGTAAAGCAGCAGGTAAAACATCGCGGAGGAGCGCCCGCTTTGCAGCATGAACCCGATGGTCGGCGCATAGACTTGCCCGGTGCAGGCGAGTTCGAGGAACGAGATGATGACGCCGGAGACGAAGGCGGCGATGACAAAGCGGGAGTGGCGCGCGCCGGTGCGGGAGACCGAGCGGATCCGGTCTTTGAGGAAGCCCGGGAGCTGCAACGCCGTGTCGGCGAGCCGCCCCTGCAGGCAGAGCACGCCGTCGCGCAGGCTCAGCACCATGATGACCAGCGCGACCCTAGCTCAGCAGCCAGTTGAAGGCGAGCCGGAATGCGCTGTGGACCTGCAGGCGGGCGACGACTTCGATCAAGCCGAGACCGAGCAAGAAATACGCGGCGAAGACCCCGGCGATAAAGGCGATGCCGACGAAGGCGATCTCGCGCGGGCTGCGGCGGGCGATCTGTGCAGGTAGGAGAGGAAGAAGATGATGGTGGCAAACGCGCACGGGTTGATCCCGTCGAGCAAGCTTAGCTGGCGGCGATCACGCCGACGTTGAGCGCCGCGTAGCGATCGCTGATCGTCTCCCCGGCGGTGGCGAGATCGGACGAGGCGATCCGGTCCCAGCCGTCCGGCGCGGCGGAGGCGGCGGCGCGCGAGACGAGCTTGCCGAGCGCCACGAAATCGATGTCCGTTTTGATCAGGCAGCCGGAGTGGCTGAAGACCGCCGGGGCGACTAGCCGGATTTTTTTCGGCGACGCCGTAGCGCGCAGAGCGCCTCGTTCACGCGCATCGCATCCGGGTCGCGGATGTTGTGCCGCTCGACTTCGAGGCGCGGGAAGGCGGAGCGCAGTTGGTCGAGATAGTCGTCCACCCGCGCGCATTCGGCGCAGCCGGGGCTGTAGAAATAAAGCAGCTTGATCGCGCCGGCCGCCGCCGCCGCCACGGCGTCCCCGGCCAGCGGCGCGAGGAAGCTGGCGGGCACCGGCGCGCTTTCCTCCTCGCGGCTCACATAGACGATCTCGCCATCTTCGTCCGAGCTATCGAGCCCGAAGTGCGCGTAGATTTCATCGAGGTTGCCGATCCGGCCGCTGCTGGCATCGAGCACCGGGAGCAGGACGCGGAAGCCGGTGCCGAGCGACCTGAAATTCTCGGAGAGGAAATCGGCGACGCGGTCGGCGATCGCTTTGCGGTCGGGCAGCGCATTGATCGTGGTGACGAACTGGCGGAGGTCGATCTCGCGCGAGTTGGCGATCAGGGTGAAGGCGGACTCGACGCGCACCTTGGGCGACGGGTCGTTGGCGGCGAGGTCGGCGAGCGCCTTCTCCGCCTCCTCGGGCAGCCTGCGGCGGCGCGAGGAATACGAACTCGATTGGTTGGAGGCGAGGCTGTCGCGGGAGAAATAATGCGTCCAATCCGAGTTGTCGCCGCCGTAGATGCCCGCCAAGACAGCGCGGACGTGCTCGGAGGTGTCGGCGGTCAGCGCCGGGATGTGCTCGCGGAACGCTGCCTCGTCGTTCTTGCCGAACGCGTAGAAAGCGGCGCGGCGGAGCCAGGGGCTTTCGGCGGTGAGGAACGGTTTGACCAGCTCGGCGTCGCCCTTCGCCCAAGTCTGTTCGAGCAGGATCAAGCCCATGACCTGGAGGGATTCCGCCGAATGGCGGCCGACCAATTCCTTCGCCCAGCGGGCAAATGTCCGCCGCCCGTTCCGGCTGTTGAGCGCGCTGCTGATCCGGTAGTTGTAGAGTTCGGTGGGCTGGAGATTGGAGTCGAGGCGGACGAGTTCCTCGAACGCGGCGTCGGCGAAAGCGGGCGAGGATTCGGCGTGCGCCATGCACGCGTAGGCGGCATTTTTGCGGACGGATTCGGCGGGGTCTTGGAGCAGGATGCGGAGGAGCGGCAGGATCTTCTCGCTGGGCAATCCGTCGAGGCTGTCGGCGATCTCGGCGCGCTGCTCGACGGTCCGTTGGTCCAGGTCGGCGGAGAGGAATTCGGCGGCGCTGCCATTGCCGGCTGCGGCGAGCAAGAGCGCGGCGCGATAGCGCAGGTGCTGGGCGGCGTCCGGCGCGAGAAAAGCTTCGAGCGCCGCGATGAAGCCCGGCAGGCTCGACGACTCCGGCTTCTCGCCCGGTGCCGGCTCGCTCTCGCCCGGTTGGGCGACGCCGAGGAACGACTCGAACACATCCGCGCTGGTCACCGCCGCCGGGTCCGGGGATTCGCCCTCGCCTCCCGGCGCGCTGCCTTGCGCCGCGTCGAGAAAAGCATTGTAGAGCGGGTCGAGCGCGGTCGATTCGGTGGGGGCGGCGGGATCTAGCGAGAAGGCGACCGGGCGGATGAGCTTGCGCAGCATCTGCCGCAGATCGTATCCGATCGAGATGTTTTCGAGGATGGCGTTGGCCATCTTTTCGTTGCCGCCCTCCAGCGCGGCGACGAGCGCGCCGCGCGCCTCGGGGTGCTTCAGGCTCTGGCTGGCGAGCGAGCGCCCGGCGGCGCACGCCACGTCGAGGTTTTCGTGTTGGAGGAATTCGGCGGTGAGCCGGATGCCGTCCGCGCCGGTGCCGGGCAGCTCGCCGACGGCGGCGATCAGCGTGTCGGGATTGGATTCGGACGCGAGCGCGCTTTTGATCGCGGCGGGCAGCGGCAGGCTGAGCCGCCCGATCGCTTCGAGGATCGGACCGCGCAGGTCGGGAGCCGATTCGTAGAGTTTGGTCAATTCCGCGGCGGCTCCCTTGTCGCCCATTTCGACAATGGCCTGGAGCGCCGAATAGCGGACGAACGAATCCTCGTCGCCGAGCAGTTTCCGCACCTTTTCCGCCGCGTCGCCCAGCTCGACCTTGCCGACCGTTTCCAACGCGGCGGCGCGCACCCGCCAGCGCGGGTCATCCAGCGCCTTGATCACCGCCTCGGATGCCTGCGTGGTGCGGAGCCGCTCGATGCCCTCCAGCGCGGCGACGGCGAGGTCCTCCGACTCGCTGGTGGTGAACTCGGCGAGCAGGGCGAGCCCGCGCTTGCTGCGGATGCCGCCGAGCCCGCGCAGCGCCGCGTGGATCACGTTGGTGTCCGGCTCGGTTTTGATCTGTTCGTCGATGAGCGAGACCACGCGCAGGTCGCCAGTGGCGGCGAGCGCATCGACGGCGGCCTCGCGGACCATCGACTCGGGATCCGCGAGGAAGTCACGGAGGATCGGCACGGCGTGCTTGCCGCCTTTGCCGAGTTCCTCCAACGCGCTGAGGCGGGTGTCGAGGTTTCCATAGACGAGGCGGCGGGCGAGGGCGGAGGGCGCGCCGCCGGCCGCCGCCGGGATCGTCAGCGTGTATTGCGCCTCGCGGATGCGGCGCGCGGCGTCCGCCCCGATCTCCGGGTTATCGCCGAGGAATTTGCCGAGCCCCTCCAGTGCGGCACCGCCGCCTTGCTCCAGCATGCGCAGCGCGCGGGCGGCGCGCTCGCGGTCCTCGGAGATCAAATCGCGGATGAAACCGGCGAGCGAATCCTCGCTCAGCGCCGCAAACCGGCGCTTCTCCGCCTGCTCGCCGCCGCCACCCGACAGCCAGTCTTTCCACGCCGCTAGCGCGCCCGCATTGCCGCCGTCATCCGGTGCCAGCCAGGGGTCGAAGCCGAACGATCCGCCCGCCAATTCTTCGAGGATGTCGAGGGCCCCGAGCCGCACGGCGAGCTTGGCATTGCCCAGCAGATCGACGAATTCGGCGGCGGGGAACGGCTCGAGTTTGAGGATGCGCGGGTGCAGGTCGGCGCGCTTCGCTTTGTCGGAAAAGGCGGTCAGCAACTCGGGCCAGCGCTCGGCGGGCACTTCGTTGGCGTCGAGCTGGTCCACCGCCTCGGCGTGGGCGGCGTCCGCTTGGCGCAGGAATTCGGCGTTCAACGCGCCGCTCAAGATGCGGCGCAGGTCGGCGGCCCCGAGATAGCCGTCCGCGCCCGCCTGGGTCGTGCCGGCGGCGTCGAGGATGCGGAGGGCGGGCGAGCCGGTGACCTGGAAGCGCACGGCGGCCGCGCGGTCTTTGGAGATGTCGATCTCGACGCGGACGAAATGCTTGAGCACCTCGGCGGCGGCCGGGTCGGTCAAGACATCGCGTTTCATCCGGGCGCACCAGGCGCAGCCCGGCGACGAGAAGAAGATCGCGACCGGGGCGTAGGCTTCCTTGGCGAGGGCGAGCGCCGAGTCGAGGTCGCCGCCCCATTCGAGCGACTCCCGCCCGCCGCCCGCGCCCTTCGGGTCGAAGTCGGGCGCGCTGGGAGCCGCCCGCAGCGGGGTGGCCGCGCCCGCCGCCAGGGCGGCGAGCAGGGCGAGAAGCGCGGCGTTGGGCAGTCGGGGATTCTTCATCTCGGCGGCGGCGGGATTTTGATCGATCAATACATCAGGGCGTAGGCGAAGATATTGACATTCACTTCGAGCGAATTGTATATCTCGCTGCCGCCGCAGCAGCAGCAGCCCTGGGTGTTGGCGGTGTCGTTCAGCCCGTTGGCGCTATAGATGCAGACGAGCTTGCCACCGATCTCGACGCCTTGGAGCAGGACTTCGGAGGCGCCTTTGCTCGCCTTCAGGTTTTCGACCTTGTTGACGGTGCGGAAGAGCGGGTGGTCCATCGGCACGTCTTTGAGCGCCTCGTCGCCGAAGATCGCGCGGGTCTCCCGGCGGAAGGCGCGATCCCATTCTTTGTTCGAGCAGCCGGCGCTGGCGAGCAGGAAGCCGCCGCCTTCGAGATACGCTTTCAGGTTGTCGCGCTCGGTGCTGGTCAGGTGGAAGTCGCCCTCGCCCGTCATGACGACGAACGGGAACTGGAACAATTCGTCGGCGGCGAGCTTGACCGGCTTGAAGCGCCGCTCGGTCGCGATCGTCGTCTTCTTCTGCACCTCGCTGAGGAACTGGTCGCTGAAACAACGCGAGGTCCGGTTGCCGGCGTAGATCAGGTTGGCGCACTGCACGGTCGCCTCCTTGGCGGCGGCGGGGCGCGGCGGCGGGGCGAGGGCGGTCGCGCCGGCGAGCGCGGCGACCAGGGCGATCCGCCGGAGTCTGGTTCGGGTCATCGGGTTTTTCATGGTTTTCGGTGGTTCGGTATTTTCTTTGTCAAATGTCGGATCACTCGCCGTCGGCGGCGAAGTAGCGTTTCACCGCGTCGCGGTATTTTTCGGGGACGTCCTCCAGGGTGAACGCGCCGCGGTCCTCCGGCTCCGCGCCGGCCGCCGCCGCGTCGATCGTCTCGGATTCGCCGGCACGCCCGGCACCGGGTCCGCGGCGGCCGGACCCGCCGCCAGCCGCGTCCGGGTTGCCGCCGGCGCGCGAGCCGGGACCGGCGCCGTCGAGCGAAAGCCTGTCGGGACCGAAGATCGGGATGTTGAGCGGCGTGTTGCCGCCCATTGCATAGCCGTCGGATCCATCGCCGCCGCCCGCGCCCATCCCGAGTCCCATGCCCATGCCGCCCATGCCGCTGCCTTGGCCGCCGCCGGTGCGCCCGGCGAGCGCCTGAAGCATCTGGCTGAGCGTTTCGCCGATCCCATCGCCCGCGCCGTCGGGCATGCCGAACTCCATTCGCCCCTGGCACATCGCCGCGAAGGGATCGCCGGGTTCGCCCTGCCCGCCGCCCGCCGGTCCGCCCAGCAGTTGTTCGAGCTTTTCGAGCGCGACCTTGGCGAATTGGTGCGCCTGGGTGCCGTCTTCGTTTTCGGCAAAGCCGGCCGCTTTGCGCAGATCCTCGCGGATGCCGAATTCGTCGAACCGCCGCGCGAACGCCTTCGCGCTGCCCGCCAGCTCGGCGAATCCCTCGGGCAACGCCGCCGCCTTTTCCGCCAGTTCGGCGAGCAAGGCGGTCGCGTTCGCCGCGAGCTTGGCCTCCGCCTCGCCGAGCGCGCGGAGCAAGCCGGGGTTCCGCTCCGGGTTCGGTCCCGAAAAGCGTTCGAGCCGCCGCGCGGCGTCGGCTTGCTCGCGGGCGAGCGCCCCGAACTTGAGGGCGACTTCCATGAGCCGCGCCGCCGCGCCGACCGATTCCGCCTCCGCGCGCTGCTCGCGCACCTGCTGCTGCGAGCGCCCGAGCTTCTCCAGGATTTCGGCGGCGGCGACGGCGGCGGCTTTGCGCCCTTCGGCGATATCGCCCAGCGCTTCGCCGTGCCCTTTGAATTCCTCGGCGATGCCCTTGGCGGACTCGACCTGCTTTTTCTCCAGCTCGAAGGCGGGGAAATCATCGGCGATCCGCCCGAAGAGATCGGCGGCGCGCTGGTGCGCCTCCTGCGCCTCGGCCAGCGCCTTTTCGGTGGCCGTCTCGTCGCCCGCCTCCGCCGCCTCCTTGAGCGCCTCGACCGCCTCGGAGAATTCCTGGATGCGGGCGTCGAGCGCCTCGTAGCGGAGCAGGAATTCGCGCAGCGTCGTGCGCTGCCGGACCATGGCGGCGTAGCGGTCTTCTGAGATGACCTGGATGCGGGCGATCTCGGACGAGGCGACGCCGGTGAGCGCCGGGTTGAGGTCGCGGGCTTCGAGGTAGAGTTCGATGACCTCGCCGGGGGCGGAGCCGAGCGCGGCGAGGTCCAGCTTCTGCGAGAATTCGAGCCGCCGGTCCGGGGCGTCCGGACCCATGCCGTGCGGGCGGTCGCGGAACCCGACGACCGAGCGGACCAGGTCGACCTTGGCCAGGGCGAGGTCGTCTTCGGCGTAGCCGGACAGCGGGACGACCGAGCGCGGCGTGGCGAGCGCGAAGCCGCTCGGCTCGGTGATCTGGACGGCGGGCGGCTGGTCGGGCGTGACGCGTTGCCGCAGCGTGTAGGGTTCGGCGTTGGCGGTGCCGCGCAGGTCTTCGATCGCGATTTCGATGCGCGCCTCGCCTTCGATTTTCCAGCGGAAGGCGACCTGCTTGTCGGACAGGCGCTCCGCCTCGGCGGCGGCGATCTCTTGGTCCAAGGCGGGACCGCCGAAGATCCAGGCGCGGTAGCCGTACGGCGGGCGGTTGCTCGTCACGGCGAGCCGGACCTCGGATTGGCGCAGCCCGTCGAGCCCGCCTTCGCCGACCACGAACTGCCGGGCGGGCAGCCGCGCATACTCCGGCGGCGTGATCTCGGCGGTCGCCATCGCGATCTTGGGCTGGAGCAGGACATCGACGCGGTGCCAGTGGCTGCGCGCCCGACCGGCGGCAAAGCAAAACTCGACCGGCTCGACCACGTTCTCGAGGCGCTGGGCGAACGAGTGCGCCCCCTCGCGGAAACAGGCGGCGCGGTGCTCGCCGCCGGGACCGCGCGTGATCAGCCAGACCTGGTCGCCGTCGCCCAGCGGCCCGCCGATTTCGACGTTCAAGGCCAGCTCGCCGCCGTAGGGGATTTCGGGTGCCTCCGGCGTCACGGCAAATGTCAGCGGGCTGAGCGGCGGGATGTCGGCGAGCGGCGAGAAGATCCGGCTGAGCAAAACGCCCGCCGCCCGGGGGCTAGCGCGTAGAATAATCCGGCGGCGGCGGCGGGCGCGCCAGCCAAAGCAACGCGCGCCGGATCTCCGCGACCGGCACCGCATCGCGCAGCGATAGCCCGCCAAGCACCCGGCTGACCGCCGCCACGCTCTCGCCTATCAAATACGCGCCCAGCCCCGCGTCGCCCGCCGATGGAGCCGTTGCCACCGCCGGGGTGCCCTGCGGAGCGAGTTCGTAAGCGGTCAGGACTGGCTGGCGGCGCGCCCCGGTACCGCCCGGTCCGCCCGCGCCGCCGCCGCGCGGGCGGCAGCCGGAGCACCCGCCAGCAGCACCAGGCGAATCCCGCGCCGGTCAAGGTGCCGCCCGCGATGTTGAGCGCCAGCCGCGCGGGGGACGACAGCGCCAAAAGAAATCGAGCGCGGCGTAGGCGAGCAAGGCGGCGAGCAGGAGGGCGGCGAAGCGGATCGCTTCGCGCGCGAGCAACCCGCCCTGCCATCGGCGGCGGACTTGCGAAAGCTGGCGCTGGAATGTGGTGATGGCGTCCATGGTTAGGTCAAAGCAATCCGGTTCGCCGCCGGATGAACCATTCGGCGGCAGGGAAAAGGAAGTGCGCGAGCAGGAGCCACGGCGCGTCCCACGACGGCTCCCAGACCGCCTTGTCGCGGTCCACATTCGAATCGGCGGCAGCGCCTTCGAGCTGGGCGACCACTTCGGCGAGATCGCTTTCCGCGATCACGCGCCCGCCGGACGCCTCCGCCAACTCGGCGAGGAATTTCGGGTCGGCGCTGACCTCGTCCCGCTCGGCGGCGGCGGCGGCACCCGCAGGGTCGCGGCGAGCGGCTTGTCGCCCGCACGCGCCGCTGCCGCCATCGGTTGGCGCCACCAATTCGATCCGGAATTCGCCGGATGCCTCCGGCGTAAAGACCGCCTCCCAACCCGAGCCGGATTTGATCGGGTTGATCGACGCCGCCGGGGCACCGCCGGTCCGGGTGACGCGCAAGACCGGGTCCGCCGCCGGTGCCGCGCCCCGCCGCCCGATCCGGATCTGGACTGGGACGCCGGGAAGACTTCGCTTTCGCTGAGCCGGAGCGAAATTGCTGGCCGGGCAGGAACTCGGAATAGGTCGCCGCCCACTGGAGCATCTGCCCCCCAAAATTCCGCATACATGTTGCGGCCCGCCGCTTCCTTGGCGGTCGGGAAGAAATCCCATTGCCAGAGACCGTCGGCGTTGATCGCGGTGATCAAACCGCTGCCGTAGCGCCGCGAAACGATGGCGGGGAACGTCTCGCCCGCCGGGGTGCGTCCCTCCGCCAGCACCTGGGTGAACGGCTTGAGCCGGGGCACGCGGTGCGCGTCCTTGAGCGCCGGCAACTGCGCCCAAACCTCGTCGCCCGGTCCCGGCAGCAGCCGCCCGAACAACCCGGTCGCTTCGCCCGCCGCCGTCGGCTCCAGCGAAAATCCGTCCCGCACCGGCTCGCCCCAATCGGTCGGCTCCAGCGCCGCCAGCGCCGAAAACTCGCCAGAATACGGCTTTCCGCGCGCAAACAAAACCGCTCCGCCTTGGTCGCGCAGAAACGCCTTGAGCAACGATAACCGCCGGTCGTCGAGAAAATATTCTGATCCTTTTCCAAAGACAATCAGGTCGTAAGCTGATATTTCTTCGGAATCTGCGGGAAAAATCGCGTCGGCGGCTTCCTGCGGTTGGTCGGCGTCGGTATCGACCCGGAAGTAGCGGTCGGCGGCAAGGCGATGCACGGACGTGACTTCGAGGTGCGGCTGGGCGCGGAGCAGTTGGGCGAGGAATTTGGTGTCCCAATACGGCACGCCCTCGGCAAGGAAAACGCGTGTTTTTCCAGGTAAAACGTTGACTGTAAATGAATATTGATTATTTCCCTCGCGCGATTCGCCGGGCCATGGATCGGTGGCGAAGGTGTAGGCGGCTTCGTCGGCACTGGCTGGCTCGA
Source organism: Verrucomicrobiales bacterium (assembly GCA_041395145.1). Classification (GTDB taxonomy): domain Bacteria; phylum Verrucomicrobiota; class Verrucomicrobiia; order Verrucomicrobiales; family DEV007; genus JAWLBD01. The sequence continues at coordinate 32,272 of JAWLBD010000033.1, forward strand.
TCTCGAACGCAACCTGGGCGGTGCCGCCTTCGGGCACCGGTTCGGCGACGGGTTGGCGGGCGATTTCTTCGCCGCCGGGACCGAGCAGGCGGATTTCGGGTCGGATTTCGCCGAGGCCGAGGTTGGTGACAATGGCGGCGACGGCGAGTTTTTGCCCTGGGTAGGCGATGTATTCACGGCGGGCGGAGGCGACGATCAAATCGCGGCGGCCGACCGGACCGCCGACCGGCAGGGCAAAGACGGGAGCCTCCCGCGCGCGGGCGCGCAACGGAAACCCGGCGGGCGGATTCAGCGCGGTCTGGCGGCCGTCGGTCACGGCGATGATCCCGGCGAGGCGGGTGCGGCGCGAATCGATGCGGGCGAGCAGGGCGGTGCCTGCTGCGGCCAAGTCGGTGCCCTCGCCCTGCGGCTGCAGGGCGGCGAGATCGTCCCCGGCGGCGGCGTTTTCTAGATCGGAGCCGAAGGGAAAGACCGAGATGGCAGCGGGGTCGCCGGAGGCGTCCAGCGCGGCGCGGGCGAGGCGTTGCGCCTCGGCAAATCGGGTTGCGGTGCCCCCGGGGCCGGCATCGCTTTCCGCCATGCTGGCGCTGCGGTCGAGCAGGATGACCCAGCGGCGGTCGCGCGGGTCCCGGTCTTCCTTCCAGCGTCCGGGATTGAGCGCGAGGACGGCCAGGACGCCGACGAGGGCGACCCGGCAGGCGGTGACCAGCCCGCGCTTGACGGGCGGGAGCCGGCGCGCCGCCCGCCACGAAACATAGCCAGCGACCAGCGCCAGCGCGCCGAAGGCGAGCGCGAGTTGCGGGGCTGGGATGAGCGGGTTGATTCCCATCGGGCGGATTCGGATTCGGTTAGCTTAGCGGGTCGGCGGGGATGAGGCGGTCGCGTCTGGCGAGGGGCGGGCGGACCAGAGCAGGGCGGCGGCTTCGGCGGCGACGAGCAGGGCGGCGATCCCGAGCAGCCACGGCCAGAGCTTCACGCCGTCGCGGAGTTGGCGGACCTGCACGCCATGCGGCGACCTGGACGCCGGGCGAGGTGCCGCTGCCCGCCGCCGAGGCGATGCCGTCTGCCGCCGGGCGCAGGTCGCTTTCGGACGGTGGGAAATTGACCGCCGTGTAGCCGAGCGGCTCCGATTTGTTCAGCCACGTGTAGATGCCTGGGTCGGCGACCGGATCGGCGGAGGCGAGCTGCGCGCCCTCCGCCGCGCTGCGCCGCTCGGCGGCGGCGACATCCTCGCCGCGCGGTCCGGTCAGCGTGATCGAGGCTGCGATGTCGGCGTCGCCCAGCTTGCGGACGAGCGGCTGACCCGGCTCGGCGGGCGGCGGCGGCGGCGCGGCTTGGCGGCCGGACAGCAAGATCTCGCCGAGCAGGGGGACAAATTCCGGCCGGGCGGCGAAGTTCGATGACTCCGGGTCGAGCGGCAGGTTCCAGCGCAAGACCGATCCTTTGCCCGTGCGCGCCGACGCCAATGCCGGCACGCCGTCGAGGAATTCGATCCAGATCTCGCTCCCGGCGGGCAGCGACCCGGCGGAAAGCCGCGCCCGCCCGCGGAACAAGCCGCCCGCCGGATCGCCCGCGCCACCGGCGGAAAACAAGGCGAACGGCTCCGCATTCGGGGCCATCAGGCGGAGGCGCAGCGGCTCGCTGCCCGCCCCGATTTGCTCCCGCTGGTCGCCCGCGCCCGGACCGGCGACGATCACCATCGCGCCGTCCGAGGCGGCCGGCTCCAACGCGGCGAGGTCCGCGCCCGCGCCGGACGCATTCAGATAGGCGGCGTCGAATCCGCCGCTGGCGAGGTCGGCGGCACCGGCGATGTCGGCCGCCTGCGCCCAGCCGAGCGCCGCGAGCGCGCGCTTGACCGCCGCCGCATCGGGCGCGCCGGATTCGACCGCCACCCGCAGCCCGCCGCGCACCGGGACGACGGCGTGCCGCGCATCGTCGGCGGGAAACGCATCTTCCGAAAGCGAGACCGAGACCGGGAAGTCGCCGGGCGCGGGAAAGCGGTGCGAGAACGCGACGGCGGCTTTCGCCCACGGCTGGGCTTGGGCGTCCTGCGAGCGCCGCCCTTCCCCGGCTTCGAGGAAAACGCCGGTGCCCTTCGGCTCGGCGGAAAAGTTGGCGACCTCCGCGTAGATCGTGACCTCCTCGCCGGCCATCGGCTCGGCGGGATCCCAATAGAGGTTGGTGACCGCGAGATTGGGCGGCGGCACCGCGTCGCCGATCCGGACTTGGATCAGATCGACGCCGTCCGGGATCTCCAGCGGCGCGTCGCCCCAATCCGTCGCCTGGAAATCTGAGACGAGGCAGATCTCCTTTTTGCCGGGGCGATTTTCGAGCAGGGCGAGCGCCGCGCGGACCGCCGCCTCGGGGTCGCCGGCTTCGGTGGTCACCTTGGCGCGGCGGAGCGCGTCTTGCAGGAACCCGAGGTTCGCGCCCATCTCGGGCAATGCGGCGTCGGGGGCGGAGTCGAGCCACACGATATTGGCGGCGTCCCCCGACGAGATGCCGCGCAGGATTTCCGACGCCTCGGCGCAGGCGGCGGCGAAGCGGGTGCGCCCGCCTTCCGAGCACGCCATCGAGGCGCTGGCGTCGATGACGAGGACGACGTTTTTTTGCTGGAACAAGCCGGACAGCCGCTGCTGGGAAAAGAAGAGCGGGCGGAGGAAGGCGAAGATGAGGGCGAGGGCGAGCAGGGTGCGGATCGCGAGGAGCAGCCATTCCTGCGGGCGCTTGACCCGCGCCGTGCGGCGGGCGACCCGGCGGAGAAATGCGACCGACGGAAAGGCAAAGGCCGGCGGCCGCGAGCGCGCGAACAGATGGATCAGGACCGGCACCGCCCCGAGGAGGAGCAGCGCGGCCAGTCCGGCGTTGGCGAAGGTCAGCGACATTGGGTTAGCGCATCAGGTGGTCGAAGATGGCGAAATACGACGTGTCGGTCGGCGCGAGCAGATAGCTCACGCCCCGGCGGTGGGCCAGCGTGCGCAGCCCGCTGATGTGGTCCGCCATCGCCCGGCGATAGGCGGCTTCCAGATTGTCGGTGTGGGCGACCAGCCGCTCGCCGCTTTCCATATCGACAAACGTGGCCAGCCCGCGCGGCGGCAGCTTGATCTCCGCCGGCGTCAGCACGTGGACGAGGTGGACCTTGAACCCGCGGTGCAGGTAGGGCGAGAGCGCCGAAAAGATGGCGGCGGGGTCGTCGAAAAAATCCGAGATGACCACCAGCGTGCCCCGCCGCCGCAGCAGCGGAAACGACCGCTTGAGCGCCTCCGCCGCCGAGGTCGCCTCGCCCGGCCGGTTCTTTTCCAAGGCGCCGAGGATGCCGTGCAGGTGGCGCGTGGTCCCGCCGGGCGGAAAGAATTCGCGGATGCGCTGGTCGAAGATCTGGAGCGAGACCCGGTCGCCCCGGTGGATGACCAGGTAGCTCAAGGCGGCGGCGAAAAATGAGGCGTAGTCGAGCTTGGTGGACGGCGCTTTCGGGTCGAATCCCATCGAGGCGCTCGAATCGAGGAAGATGTGGCATTCGAGGTTCGTCTCCTGCTCGAACGTCCGCAGGTAAAGCCGGTCCGAGCGGGCGAACGCGCGCCAGTCGATCAAGGCGCGGTCGTCCCCGGCGACGAACTGGCGGTATTCGTGAAACTCGGTCGAGGCACCCCGCGCGCGGGACCGGTGCCGCCCGCTCAGGTATCCTTCCGCCAGCGCCTTGGCGGCGAACTCGTAGCTCGCCAGTTGCCGGATGTCCTCCGGGCGAAGGTATTTGTGCTGCGCTGTGGCCATCGGGCTGCCCGTTTCGCTAGAGGTGTTTTTCGATGAGGTGATCGACGATCTGCTCCGCGCTGATCCCGTCGCCGGTCGCGTTATAGTTCGGGATCACGCGGTGGCGCAAAACCGGGCGGGCGACCGCGCGGACTTCTTCGACCGAGGCGGACGGATTGCCGCGGAGCAGCGCCATGGCGCGCGCGGCGCGGGCGAGGTTCTGGGAGGCGCGCGCTCGGCGCCCCACGCGACGTATTGTTTGATGAAATCGTCCGCGCCCTCCGCTTCCGGGCGCGAGGCATGGACCAGCTTGAGGATCGCCTTGAGCACGTGGTCGGGCAGCGGGATATCGACCGACGCTTCTTGCAGGGCGCGCACGTCGCCGGGCGCGAGGGCGGCCTTGGCCTGCGGAGCCGCCTTCCCGGTCGTCAGGCGGACGACGCGCTCCTCCTCCTCCATGCTCGGGTAGCCGATCTTGAGGTTGAAGAAAAACCGGTCGAGCTGAGCTTCGGGCAGCGGGTAGGTGCCCTCGTGCTCGATCGGGTTTTGCGTGGCATAGACGATGAACGGCTCCTCCAGCGGACGCGTCTTGCCAGAGACCGTGACCTGCCGCTCCTGCATCGCCTCCAGCAGCGCCGCCTGCGTCTTCGGCGGCGTCCGGTTGATCTCATCGGCCAGGATCAGGTTGGCGAAGATCGGTCCGGGGGCGAATTGGAATTCGCGCCCGCCGCCCGCCGATTCGTGCAGGATGTCGCTGCCGAGGATGTCCATCGGCATCAGGTCGGGCGTGAATTGGATGCGGTTGAACTTCAGCCCGAGCACGCGGCCGAGCGTGCTGACCAGCAGCGTTTTGGCCAAGCCGGGCACGCCGACGATCAGGCAGTGGCCTTTGCAGAGCAAGGCGATGACCATCTGCTCGACGACCTCCTCCTGCCCGACGATGACCTCGGCGGTTTCCTGGCGCAGGGCGGCGACCATCGCCTGCGCCTTCTTCCACGCCTCGCCCTGCGCCTTCTCGCCGCCGGGGGCGGGCTCGGCAGGTTTGCTCACGCTGTCGCTGGATTCTGGGGATTCGCTCATCGTCGTCGTCGTTGGTGGGTTGGTTCGTGGAAAGGATGGGGGCATAGCAGCCTGCTAGAAGGGGGCGGAATCCTCGGGCACCGAGCCGGCCGGCGCGCCGTAGAGGTAGAGGTTGGCGCCGGACCCGCGGTCTTCCTCGCTGGTCAGGGAATCCTCGACCGCCTTCCAGAAGTCGGCGTCGTCGCCCGGCTGCGGACCGAACGACCGGGAGGACGATTCTTCTTCCAGCCGGTCGGAGTCTTCGAGCGCGTCCGGGTCAGCCGGCGTTTCTTCTTGCTCTTCAGGCGCGGCGTCCTCGTCCGTTTCGCCTTCATCCTTTCGGCGTTCGGCGAGGCGGGCGACGGCAGCGGGCGTCAGGTCCACGCGCCACATTGCCGACCCTTGCGCGCACCGCCTTGAATCTGCCCGTTGAGACTGCCCGTTCCTTCGCCCGACCGACGGGCGGCGGCGTTGTAGAAGAAGTTGACCAAGTCTCCGCCTTCCGCCGGATCTGCCCCGCGTGATCGAAATCTCAAAGCCGCCGAATCCGGAGCGGCGCGCCATCACCACGATGCCGTCGCCCGCCGCCACGACCTTTCCGGCTTCGACCAGCGCCTCGACATCCGCTTTGGAAAAGGTGTCGCCGATCCGCGCTTTCAGCTTTGCGCCGATCTCTGGCTCCGCCCCGGCGGGTGCGGCAACCTGCACGCTGGCGATCTGGTTGGCGACGGAGCCGAGCTTCGCCGCCAAGGCATTCGCCGCGTCGCTGCCATCCCCCGCCATCTCGGCGAGGGCGAGCCGCTCGGCGGCGGGTAGGCTGCGGATCGCCTCGCCCAGCGCCGCGCCTTCCAGCGCCATCAGCCGGGCGGACAAGGCATCGCACGCGGCAGCGTCCACGCTTTCCGCCGCCAGGCATGGCAGTCAATTCATCGGCGGGTTTGCCTTCGAGGATCTCCGCCGCGCGGGTGCGCAGCGTTTCCGAAACCGCCGAAAAATCCCACCATCTGGATAAATCCGCCGATCGCCTGCAGATCGGCTGGCGCCTCGATTTGGTTAATCGCGATGGCGGCGGAATCGGCGACGGCGAGGTTGCCCTGCACCATCTGGCTGAATTTTGCGCGCTCGTCGCCCAGCAGTTTGATTTACAGTTCGGCATTGTCCTGCAAGGTCGGCATCGGGGGGCTCTTCATCGCCCTCCTCGGCTCCGTCTGCCTCCTCGCCGGGAGCCGCGTGGGACGTAGCCGTCTGAAGAGGAGAGAAACGATTGCGCCAGCCCGGCGTCGGGGGCTTCTGCCGCCCCCGGAGCAGGGCGGCGATTGTTCTCGCCGGATCGCCGCTCTCAAAAGCTCGTAGATTTGGTTGGCCACCGCTTCGAACGCGACCTCCCCGGCGAGCGCTTTGGCGACCAATTCGGCGACGCCTTCGCCGCTCGCCATCCGGCGGAATTGCTCCATCATCTGCGCGTATTGCTGGCGGTCGCTCTCGTCGGCATCCGGGTCGTCCTTCAGTTCTCGGTCGATCCGCGCCTGCCAGGTTTATCCAAAAAGGCGAAACGCCTCCTTGCCGCGCTTTCCACATAGTTATCGACGCTCCAGATGCGCTCCTCGATCGAGTCGGATCGAGATAGTAGTTCTCGATCACCTCAAGGTGTTCATCGCCGGACTCAAGAAGCGATGTGATGGCCTCGACCTTCTGGGATGAGCCGCCGTTCTGGAGATAGAACAAAGCAAGCTCCGTCGGCGATTTGTCTTTGTGGTCGGCGTAAAACTTGAGCGAGTTTTCCTGAGTTTCTTCCGGGAGAGGCTCCTCCCGCGAAAAAGTATCTTCGGATTCGTCTGGAATTATCGATTGGAGAAAGGCTTCGGCAAATTCGCCTCGGGTGGCGGGGCGGCGCATGTTTTTGAATGCCTCAAGGATAAAGGCCTCGCTCTCGGTGTCATCGTCGCTGGAATAGGAAAAACTGCCTCTCCGGATGTAGCGGGAATCGATATGCGTCAGCGTCTCATCGCCGATTAGTGCGGCGAGCATCGGGATCGCATCGAGCCGCAATTTGGTGATCTCGGCGGTGAGCGATCCGCCCTCGCCTCCGTCCTCTGGATCGACCGCGCCCGCGAGCCAGCCGATGGAATCCGGGATGTAGAGCTGCCCGGATTTGTCGTTGGCGATCTGCGCGGCGAGTTTGCGATGGGTATCGCTCAGCCCTTCGGCGGTCAGCTCCGGCGGCTGCGGTGGGCGGGCGGCGACTTTTTGGGCGAGAAGGCGGACGGCTCCCAGGTTTCGCCAGCCGCGCGGGAATTTCGCGATGGTCGCCCCGAGCGCATCGGAGAGCTTGCCCCAATCTCCCTGCGCCTCGCCTTCGCTGAAAAAGGCGTTCACCGCCCGGTTGTATTCTCGCTCCGCGAGTATCCCAATCGCCGAATCGATGATCGATTCCGGGTTTTCGGCGGCGGCGAACAATCCGGCGGCCGCCCGGTTGGCCTGGTCTTTAAATCCCGCCTTGTAAAAATAAGCGGCGGCGATCAACGCCTCGCCGGATTGCGAGCCATACCGGACCATCTGGAGTATCCGGCTCTCCTCCGCGCCCTCCTTGCGGGTAAATCCGTCTGCCAGCCGGTCGGCATCCTCTTTGGCATCCGCCGGCTTCGCCTCGCCCCATCCGACGCCCGCAAAGTAGCGCCTGACCTCGTCATCGACTTCCTCCTCCGACTTCCCTTCGTCGCGCCATTGTTTGCGGAGCCTTTCGAGAAGCGCCTGGCCGGCGCGGCGGTCGATGATTTCCTGGCGCTCGCCCTCCAAGGTCACGATCACCGCCGATCCCTCGACCTTGCCCGGGTCCTCCAGCTTCCAGCCGCCGCCCTTCATCCCGATTTCGGAAAAGGTGCCGTATCGGCTGCGTTCGGTCGCGACATATTCGCCCGATGGCTCCGGCAATCCGAGCGCGAAGAGCTGGTCAAATCCCTTGGAGAAGTCTTTCGGCGGGGGGTGGGGCTGCCTTCTTCCCCTTGCCCATTGCCAAAGGCGGCGGTCAAACAGAATCCCGATGACAGACTGAAGGCGCGAGCGTCCCGTTTGCATGGCGGTAGGGAGTCAGATCGCGCACATTGTTCAATAAAATTGTGCGCCAAGACCTCCAACGGGGGACGCTGCCGGATTCTTGAGCGGAATCGGCGAGTGCCGATCCCAGATTTGGGGGCGAGACGCCGCCTTCGGCTACTCCTCCGGCTTGCCCTGGTGGCGGATGTCGACCGCTTTTTCGGTGAAGACGGCGTCCTCGCTGATGTTTTTCGCGTGGTCGCCGACGCGTTCGGTCGATCGGGAGATGATGATGATATTCATGTAGTCCTTCACCCGCGCGTCGGGTTTTCCTCCATGCGGGCGAGGACCTGTTTGGCGACCGCCTTAACGCTGCTTGTTGACCGCCTTGTCGCGCGGGATGATTTCCATGGCGGTCTTCGCGTCTCCATCTAGGAAAGCGTTGATCGGCGTCTTTTTAGCTGAGATGGCGAGCTCGAACGATTCCTCCAGCAGCCGGACCTCCGGCAATTCCTCGCTCTTCAGCAGTTTGCGGGCGCGCTTGGCGATGTTGCTCGCCTCGTCAGAGACCCGCTCGAGGTTCTGCGACACTTTCATGAGCGACATGACCTGGCGCAAATCGTGGGCGACCGGCTGGAATAGCATGATCGTCTCGACCCCTGGCGGTCGATGGTGACCTCCAACTGGTCCACGTCGTCGTCGTCGGCGATCGCCTGGGTCAGGATCGGCTCCTCGCGGTTGAAGAGACCCTGCCGCGCGGCGAGGTTTTGCTTTTAGGCGAGGTTGTCCATCGCAATGACGTTACCATTTAGGCTCTCGAGCGATTTTGGAAATTGGTAAGGATGTGGGATGTCATGACCAGAGTTACGTTTTTGGAACAAATTTGTCAGGGCAATTGTGTTACGATTTCCCGGCGAGCCGGTGGCGGGCCGGGCGGATCAACCGTAGCGCCCCTCGATATACACATGGCGGTTTTCTTCTTTCGGATTGAAGAAGAGGTCCTTGGTGGATGAGTGCTCGATGATTTTCCGAGGAGCATGAAGATGCACTCGTCGCTCGCCCGCTTCGCCTGTCCCATGTTGTGCTGGGTCACCATGACGATGGTGAAGTTTTGCCGGAGCTGGAAGATCAATTCCTCGACCCGCTCGATCCCGTCGGCATCGAGGGCGGAGCAGGGTTCGTCCATCAGGATGACCTGCGGCTTGAGCGGCAGGAGGCGGGCGATGCATAGCTTCTGCTGCTGCTCGAGAGTGAGCGAGGTGGCGCGGTCCTTGAGTCGGTTGCGCGTGGTATCCCCAGAGCTGGACTTCCCTGGAGCAGCGCCCTCGACGATGTCGTCGAGGTTCGAGTTACGTTTCAGCTCCCGCTTTGGCGTGTGGGCATAGACCGAAGATGATGTTCTCGTAGATGGAGATGGGCAGCGGGTTCGGTCTCTGGAAGACCATGCCAGAACGGACTTGCGCAACTCCGGGAGTGAGGACGTCGTCGTCGTAGATATTCTTGCCGAGGATCTCGATGGTCCCTTTGGTGGTGACGTTGCCGTAGCGCTCGTTGATGCGGTTGAAGGAGCGCAGGAGGTCGTCTTCCCACAGCCGGAGGACCGATCAGAGAGGTGATGATGTTCGGCTTGATATCGACGGAGACGCCGAAGAGCGCCTGGAAGTCGCCGTAGAAGAGGTCGACATCGCGGGTGCGGATGCTAACTGGTGCAGCGTTCTCGTGCATCGTGCGGGGGTCGGAAGGGGGTCTAGCCCATCTCACCAGAGAGATAGCGGAGCGGTGAGGGTGTGTTTCCAGGTTCTCGAAAAGCTCGCGGGTCGGTCCAAGCTCGACGATATCGGAGTCGTTGAGGAACATCAGGTCGTCGGAGATGCGCTGGAAACCTGCTGGATGAGGTTGGTCACCAGGATGATCGTCATCTTCTCCCCTTCAGATCGACCAGGGACGTCCTCGATCTCATGGTCGTGACCGGGTCGATGCTTCGATCGAGAATTCGTCGAGGCAAAGGATCTCGAGGTTCGAGCGAGAGGGGCGCGGGCGAGGGTGAGCCGCTGCTGCTGACCGCCCGGAAAGCTTCGTGCCGAGAGAGTTGAGGCGGTCCTTGACCTCGTCCCAGAGGACGGCTTAGCGGAAGGCAGCGCTCGACGATTTCGTCTAGGGATTCCTTGTCGTGGATGCCGGCGCGCCGCGGGCCGTAGGCGACGTTCTCATAGATGGAGAGCGGCAGGCCCACGGGCAGGGGAAAGACCATGCCGATCCGGCGGCGGAGGGAATAGACGTTTTTGATCGAGCGCACGTCTTCGCCGTCGAGGGTGACGCGCCCTTCGACCGAGGCGGTGGAAATGAAGTCGATGGTGCGATTGATGCACTTGAGCAGCGTGGTCTTGCCAGAGTTGGCGGGACCGACGATGCCGAAGATCGTGTTCTTGCGGATAAAAAAATCGAGTCCGTCGAGGGCGATGTCCGATCCGTAGCGGACGGTGACGTTGCGGAACTCGATGTGGGGGTTGTGTTCGCTCATGCGCTTCTTCGGGGGTTGGGCGTGCGGTCGCTCGGATTCTACCACTTCTTGCGGGAGCGCAGCCAGCCGCGCAAGGCGATTGAGACGCTGTTGACGGTGAGGATGAGGGCGATGAGGACGGCGGCGGTGCCGAACTTCATCTCCTCTGGCATGCCGGAGATCTTCTCAGCCACGACATGGAGGTGGTAGGAGAGCGCCATGAACTTGTCGTCAAGGTCGTAGGGGACCAGCTTGCGGTCGATCGACTCGGTGTTGACGGCGACGACCGCCGCCGCGCCGGTGAAGAGGATCGGCGCGGTCTCGCCGGCGGCGCGGGAGACTTCGAGGATGACGCCGGTGAGGATGCCGGAGACGGAATTGGGGAGGACGATGGTGCGGATCGTCTGCCATTTGGTGGCACCCATATTCCAGCAGGCCTCGCGGAAACTCATGGGGACGGCACCCAGTGCCTCCCGCGTGGCGGTGACGATGACCGGGATCGTCATCACCGCGATCGTGCAGGCGGCGGCCAGCAGGCTCTCGCCCATCTTGAGGGTGAGGACGAAGGCTCCGACGCCGAACAGGGCGTGGACGATGGACGGGACGCCGGCCAGGGAGGTGACCGCCATGCCGATGGCGCGGGTCAGCCAGTTATCCGGGGCGTATTCGTTCAGGTAGATCCCGGCCAAGATGCCCAGCGGGGCGACGATGGCCAGCGAGGTCAGCACCAGGTAGAACGTCCCCATCAGCGGGAGCCAGATCCCGCCGGATTTGCCGAGCGGGCCGGGGTCGTCCCAGACGTAGCTGAATGATAGGACCGGGGATGCCTCGTGGAAAATGTAGGCGATGATGACGAGGACCGGGACGATGAGCGCCAGCGCGGCCGAGAGCATCAGCGCGCGGGCGATCTTTTCTTTGAACAGCTTCCGCTGCTCGTGGACACTGGCGACGAAGGGGTGATCGGCGGCTTCCATCGGATTAGGAGAGTTTCTTTTTGACGCCTTTGATCACGAGGTCGGAGACGACGTTGATGAAGACGCTGATGCAGAGGAGGACGATGCCGATGACGAAGAGCATCTGGTAGTGCTCGTCACCGTGGGCGACATCGGGCATTTCGGACGCGATGGTCGCGGTCATCGCCTTCACCCGGTCGAGGAGGAAGGAAAAGTTAAAGACCTCATTCGCGGTCGGGATGTTCTCGGTCCCGCCGGATGCCATCCAGACGGCCATGGTTTCGCCGACGGCGCGGCCGACGCCGAGCATGGCGGCGGCGAGCAGCCCGTTCTTGGCGGCGGGGAAGAGGACGCGATAGACGACTTCCCACTTGCTGGCTCCTAAGGCGAGGGCCGCCTCGCGGTAGGAATCCGGGACCGCTCGCAGCGCGTCCTCGCTGATCGATACGATGAGCGGGATCGCCATGAAGCCGACCATGAGCGAGGCGTTGAGCAGGTTGACGCCCGTGTGCTCGGGGAAGATTTTGTGGAGGATCGGTCCCATCACAACAAGACCGATGAAGCCCCAGATGATGGAGGGGATGGCGGCGAGAAGCTCGATCAGAACCTTGAGCGTCTCCTTAACTTTTCCCTTGGCGAACTCGGAAATGTAAATCGCGGCAGCGAGACCAAACGGCATGGCGAAGACCATGCTGACCACCGTGATGGCGAGGGTTCCGTAGAGGATCCCGGCGGCGCCATAGACCGGTTTGTTGCCGATCGCCGGGTTCGGCAGCCACCGGTTCTCGAAGAAGAACTCGCCCCAGTTCACGCTGGGGAGGATGGGGGCGGCCTCCTTGAAAATGAAGAAAAAGATGGCCCCGACGAAGAGGATGGAACTCCATCCGCTGGCGTAGATGACCACCCGGATCAGGGGCTCGGCTCCGTCGAGAAATCGGGAGCCGAGCGCCCTGAACGAGGACGAGGACTTCTTTCCGTCAGCCATAGTGGTGCGGTGCGCAGGGGGTAGGGGGGATGGCTACGGTCGAGCGGTGGGGCTACTTAATCGGGACGAAGCCTTGCTCGGCGAGGATCTTTTGCCCGTCGGGACCTTTGATCCAATCGAGGTATTCCTTAACGGCACCCTCGGGTTCGCCCACGGTGTAGATGTAAAGCGGGCGGGCGATCGGGTAGGATTTGTCCTGGACGTTGGCGATCGAGGGCTCGATGGCCGGTTCGCCTTCGGCGGCGCTGACGGACAGCCAGCCGACCGCGTCGGTCTTGTAGCTCATCCCGCTGTAGCCGATGGCGGCCGGGGTGGTGGCGCAGAACTCGACCACGGCGGTGGAGCCGGCGGCGGCGCCGGTGCCCGGCTTGAACTCAGTGCCTTTGCCGAGCACATGCTCTTGGAAGAAGCCGTAGGTGCCAGAGTTGTTGGCGCGACCCATGCGCTCGATCGTGGCGTCGGAACCGCCGACCTGATTCCAGTTCTCAACGGAACCGCCTTCCGCCCAGATTTCCTTCAGTTGGGCCATGGTGAGGCTTTTGACCGGGTTGTCGGGGTGGACGTAAACGGCGATCCCGTCGTAGCCGACGATGTGTTCGACGGCGTCTTTGCCATACTTCGCTTTGATATCTTCGGCTTCCGAACTCTTGATGGCGCGGCTGGAGTGCGCGATCTGCGCCTTGTCGTCGATCAGCGCTTTGAAGCCGGTGCTGGACCCTTGGCCGTCGACGGCGAGGGTAACGTCCTTCTTCACGCTCTTGTAACCTTCCTGCCAAGCGAGACCGACTTGGAGCATGGTGTCGGAGCCGGCGATGTTGATGGAGGTGGTGCCTTCGTCCCCGCCCCCGCGGCAGGAGGAAAAGGCAACGGCAGAGATGATGGCCAGCGCACCCGCGCCGAGAGAGGTAATCGTCAGTTTCATGGTATGGGTTTCTATAGGGATGTCTTTAAGGGTGGAGCGGATTTTCGCATCCGGCATCGATGCTAGGCGACACCCCCCTAGCTTCGCCAATTGTGCCTTGTGACATTTCTGTTACAAAACCCTGAACCCGCCGCCACAGGGGCGCACCGCGTCACCTTGCGGCGGCGCGGCGCGGCGTTTATCGATCCGCCCCTCTGGCGGGGACATTGGACTCGCGACGCCGGATCGGGCGCACCCTTCCTATTTCGCAGCACCCTTTGCCTTGCCAGCCATGGCGGGAAATCAAAGATAGGCGCTAATCTCTTTGGCAACCTGTCTAGCCGAATCGCCCGCTCACGTATTCCTCGGTCTTCTGCTGGCCGGGGTTGTGGAAGATCGCCTTGGTGTCGGCGAATTCGATGAGCTCCCCGAGAAAGAAAAACGCGGTTTGCCCCGCCACGCGGAGCGCCTGCTGCATGTTGTGGGTGACGATGACGATGGTGAAGCGCTCGCGGAGTTGGGAGATGAGATCCTCGACCTTGGCGGTGGCGATCGGATCGAGGGCGGAACACGGTTCGTCCATGAGGAGAGACGCCCGGTTCTGTGGCGATGGCGCGCGCGATACGAAGCTGCTGCTGTCCGCCAGACGGCCAGGCGCTGTCGTGCAGGCGGTCTTTGCATTCGTCCCAGAGCGCCGCCCCCCGCAGGCTGCGCTCGACCACCGCATCGAGTTCGGCTTTGTCGTTCATCCCGGCGATGCGCAGCCCGTAGGCGACGTTTTCGTAAATTGAGCGGGGGAACGGATTGCTTTTCTGGAAGACCATGCCGACCCGCCGCCGGAGGTCGGTCACCTCCAGGTCTGGATCGTAAATGTCGGTGCCGCCCAGGAGGACGCGGCCGGAGGTGATCCGGGCGCCTTCGATCATGTCGTTCATCCTGTTAAAGCAGCGGAGCAGCGTGCTTTTGCCGCACCCAGATGGTCCGATGAATGCGGTGACCTCGTTCTGTTTGATCCCCATGTCGATCCCCGCGAGGGCTTGCTTGGAGCCATAGGCGAAGTCAACCCGCTCGACCTTGATCGCCAGTTCGCCGTCCGGGGCGGAAAGCCCGGTCGCCGCCGGGGCGGATTCCGAAACCTGCGCCGGCGGATCGGCGAGATCGGCGGAGGGGGCAGGCGGGAACGATTCGTCGAATTGCGGGCGATAGCTCATGCCCGAGTCAACGGGCGAAGCGCCGCCTGGGCGAATGCACGGTTGTGTCACAAAATGGTTACAGATCCGGGAGGCAAGCGGGCGATGGTGGCGATTTTGTCACCGCAATCCGATTTCCAAACCGTGGGGCGGGCCATTGATTCGGGGACGCTGTAGCCCGCCTGCCGTCCAAAAGCTTTGGCGGAACTACCGCTTCACAGAAACCCACCATCAACGAACCACCCCACAGACAATGAAATTATACCTGACCACGTTCGTGGTAACAAGCCTCGCCTGCCACGCCACCTTCGCCGAGAAACCAAAAGTCGACGAAAAGCTCAAACCCTACGAGTCGACCAGCGGCGTCACCGGAAGCCTCGCTCCGTCGGATCCGATACGCTCAACAACCTGATGACCCTCTGGGCGGAGTCGTTCGAAACGGTATCCGAGCGCGTCAACGTCCAGATCGAGGGCAAGGGATCGACGCACCCGCGCCATGGCGCCCCAGTCGAGGGGACCGCCCAGATCGGACCGATGAGCCGCCCGATGAAGGCGGAGGAAATCGACGCCTTCGAGAAAAATTCGGCTACAAGCCGACCGAGATCAAAGTCGCCATCGATGCGCTCGCCGTGTTTGCCCACAAGATAACCCCGCCGAAGGGCTGTCGATGGAACAGGTGGACGCCATCTTTCATCGACCCGCAAGCGAGCGCGCCGACCAAGACCTGGGGTGACGCCGGGTTGAGCGGCGCGTGGCAGTCCCGCCCGATCAGCCTCTACGGGCGGAACAGCGCCTCCGGGACCTACGGCTTCTTTAAAGAGCAGGTCCTGAAGAAGGGCGATTTCAAGGCGACCGTCAAAGAACAGCCGGGTTCCTCCGCCGTGGTGCAAGGCATCGCCTCCGACCAATATGGTCTCGGCTACTCGGGCATCGGTTACATCACCTCCGGCGTCCGCGCGCTTCCGCTCGCTGAAAAGGGTGACAAATACTTCGAGGCAAGCTACGAGAACTGCCTGAGCGGCGACTACCCGCTCGCCCGGTTCCTCTACGTTTACATCAACAAGAAGCCGGGCGCGCCGGCGGATAAGCTGACCGCCGAGTTCCTCAAGTTCGTCCTTTCGAAGGGCGGACAAGAGGTCGTCGTGAAGGACGGATACTTCCCGCTGCCCGAATCGGTCTGCCGGAGACGCTCGGCGCGCTGGCAGTAACCGCCTTGCCCCAGCGAAGATCGCCAACCCACGGTAGCACCCGGCGGCAGACGCCGGGTGCCGGTCAATCCAACCGGATCGCCATGTGCAAAAAATCCAGCACGATGATGGCGCGGGCGGCGCTGAGCACGCGCCATGTTTTTCGGCGCTGTGCCCGACCGCTTCACCACCGCCCCCGCGACGCTCAGGATCGACCGGTTCATGAGCGTGGCGATCCAGGTCGGCGGCGTGGCGATCATCTTCGCCGTTTTCAGGATCCTCCTCTTCATCGTCTGGCAGACGCTGCCGCTTTTCGGCGGCGCATCGGTTGAGGAAGAGCGTTTCGTAAGCCCGGTCGCCGCCCCCTCCGGCAGGGGCAAGCGGCATCCCCGCCCAGCTCGGGATCGATGAGTGGGCGGCGATGCCATTGTCTATCGCGGCGGCGGGGAGATCAGCTTCTTCGACTTGCATGGCGACGGCGAGATCGGCTGCCGCTGGGTCTGCCGGATGGCGGCGCCGTGACCGCCGCAAATTTCTACGAAGCCGCCGCCAACTGGCGGCTCCAGGCTTTCCGATGGTCAGGCGGTAAGCTCGCGACGATTTCCTACCAGCAAGAATTCGAAAACGGGACGGCGGCGGGCATCGTGCCGTCGGTCGAGATCGGCGATCTCTACCGGGTCGGCGTCGCAGGCGTGCCGGTCAGCGCAGATCGGATACGGCGACTCGAACCGACAAATTGCTAGTATCCGCCCGAATCCCGCCAGGCGGCGGCAAGCCGGTCGTCCGGGCGGTCACGCTCGCCCAAGCGCTCGCTGCTCGGCGCGGGCAGATCGAGGTCGGCGACGAATTCGACCTCAGCGACCTCGCCCCGCCGAATCTCGGCGCGCTCCTCGTGCCATCGATGGGCCGACTCGATCCTGCTCGCCGACAGCGGGGGCGAGGTCCGGTATCTGGTCCGGGATGGCGACGCGGGATTTGCGTTGCGGCAGACGTTCCAGCCCTTCGCCGATCTCGGCGACACCTCGGTCGCGCAGGCGAGATACCTGCTCGGCGATGTCTCGGTCTCGTTTGTGGCACGCTCCGGCGAGCATCGCATCTTCAGCCTATTTCGCCCCGGCGAGAAGGGCGACCGGATCTTCGGGCAGACCAAAGAATTTCCGGCGCTGCCTGGCCCGGCCACCGCGTTTGCGCCCAGCTTGCGGAACAAGGCGATCTTGGTGACCGCCGGGAGTTTCGCCACCTTGCGCTATGTGACGACCGAAGCGGTGCGGTGGGGGCAGGAGCTCCCGTTTGCGCCGGTCGCCTGCGCGATCGACGGCAAGTTCGAGCACCTAGTCTTTTTAGACGAGGCCGGCTCGATCCATCTCTTCGACCTGGACGACCCGCATCCGGAGGCGGGCCTCCACGCCTTTTTTGGAAAAGTCTGGTACGAGGGCGCATCGGAACCCGCCTATGTCTGGCAGTCCACCGGCGGGTCGGACGAATTCGAGCCGAAGCTCTCGATGATGCCGCTGATCTTCGGTTCGCTGAAGGGCACCGCCTACGCCCTCGTTTCGCGGTCGATCGCGTTGCTCACCGCCGTTTACACCGCCCAGTTTTGCATCCGCCGGTCAAGCGCATCGTCAAAGCCGGCGATGGAGATCGCTAGGCCTCCTTCCTCGGTCGTCCTCGGGTTCCTCGCGGCGGCTGGCTGGCGCGCTGATCGAGACGATGGTGCCTTCGGTCCTTCTCGTCTGCGCAGGCTGCCGCTGCTCGCCGCCGCCGCCGGGTTCGCCTGGGGGCCTGTAGCGCGCCAGCGCAACTCGCGGATCAAGCCAGGTTCGAATTCGTCACCCTCGCCCCGGTCGTCGCCCTGGTAGCGGCCTGGGCGGCACTCTGGTCGCTCGATGCCGCCTTCGAGCGCCTTTTTCGCCGTCACCGACCCGGCTGCCGGGCGGCGAGATCCGGACTTCCGGCTGTGGTGGTAGGAAGCTCGGCATCGCCTTCGAGCAGCGCAACTCGCTGGTCGTCGGTTTCCATGATGGGATTCGCCGTCATCCCGGTAATCTTCACGATCGCGGAGGATGCGCTCTCTAACGACGCCCTCGCTCACCGCCGCGTCCACGCCGCGCTCGGGGCGACCCTGGCGGGTCGTCCGCTGCGATCGCCATCCCGGTCGCCCTCCGGCGGCATCTTCTCCGCGCTGATGATCGGGTTCGGCTGCGCCGTGGGCGAGACGATGATCGTGGTGATGGCGACCGGCAACACCCCGATCATGGATTGGGACATCTTCACCGGGATGCGGACGCTTTCCGCCAACATCGCCGTGGAGCTGCCCGAGGGCTCAGTCCTCGACCCACTACCGGACGCTCTTCCTCGGCGCGGTGATCCTCTTCGCGCTCACCTTCACGCGCTCAATTCCGTCGCCGAGGTGCTCCGCCAGCATCTCCGGGAGAATTCAAACTCGTTTAGACAAATCACCCATGGAACCTGGATCGACAGATTCTTCCCGTAAAAGCCCGGAGACCGGGGCAAAGCCGTACGCGCTCCCGCCTCAAGGGCGAGCCGCAGGTCTGGCTCTGCGGTCTCCGGGCTGACCCTCGGCATCATCATGGTGGTCTCCCTGCTCGGGGTGATCGTGGCGAAGGGCTCGGGTCCTTCTGGGCGATCCCGTTGCCGGAGTTCAGGCTTAATCCTGGATACAGGGAAGAGCGCGGCGTCCAAGGTCACCGGTCAGTTCGTGCAGGAGCGCGAAAAGGCGGGCGCGCACGGCACGGGCGAGGCGGCTGCCTACGAGTGGCAGATTTTCACTGGAAACCGGGACGTCTATGGGGCGGCCTTCCAGTTTGTGGATGCCGCCGCCGTCGCCGACCAAAGCTACCCCGATGGCATCGCCGTCGCCGAAAGGCGCGAGAACGGGAACGCGATCTTCTACCCGGTGGCGCTCCGCCTCGGCGACGGAACCTCGCTTGATGCGGGGGACGCCGCCTTCGCGCAGACCTTGGGTGAACGCATGGAGCGGGCGGGTGAGTTGCGCGAGCAAATCGAGGATCTGATCAAGGGAGATGTCGGCGCGATCAACCGCCAGATGCGGAGCCTCGACCTTCGCCTCAAAGCAAACCCCGGGGAGGCAGGCGCGATCGAATCAGAGAGGGCGGCGCTCCAGGCAGAATATGAAAAACTCACCGCCGAGGCGGCGGAGCTCGAAGAACAACTGCTCGCCGATGTCCTCGCCTATCGCTTGCCCACCGGCGAGGAGGGGCAGATCGCGGTCGGCGACCTCTTCGCGTTCTACTATCCCAACCAGATGGGCTTCTGGGAAAAAGTCGGCTGGTTCTTCTCCCACCTCTGGCGGTTTCTCTCCGACGACCCGCGCGAGGCGAACATGGAGGGCGGCGTCTATCCGGCGATCTTTGGCACCTTTGCCATGACCGTCATCATGAGCGCCTTCGTCACCCCGCTGGGCGTCATCGCCGCGATCTACCTGCGGGAATACGCGAAGCAAGGACCGCTGGTCCGCGCCGTCCGCATCTCGGTCAACAACCTCGCCGGCGTGCCTTCGATTGTCTTTGGCGTCTTCGGGCTCGGCTTCTTCGTCTATCTCGTCGGCGGGGCGATCGACGAATGGTTCTTCGCTGACGCGTTGCCGGAGCCGACCTTCGGGACCGGCGGCATCCTGTGGGCATCGCTGACCCTCGCGCTCCTCACGCTCCCGGTCGTCATCGTCGCCACTGAGGAAGCGCTCGGCGGCATCCCGCGCGGGATCCGGGAGGCGGCGCTCGCCTGCGGAGCTTCGAAATGGCAGACGATCCAGCGGGTGGTCTTGCCCGGAGCCATCCCCGGGATCCTGACCGGCGTGATCCTCGCCATGGCGCGCGGGTAAGCGAGGTCGCCCCGCTCATGCTGGTCGGTGTGATGAAACTCGCCCCGCCCTGCCGGTCGATTCCGTCTTCCCCTTCGTCCATCCCGAGCGCAAATTTATGCACCTCGGGTTCCACATTTACGACCTCGGCTTCCAGTCGCCTGATTCCGAGGCGGCGCGCCCGATGCTCTTCGCCACGACCCTGCTGCTCATCACCCTGGTCGTCGTCCTGAACCTCGGAGCCATCATGATCCGCAACCGGCTCCGGAAAAAGTATGCCCTCGGAGCCTTTTAATCCGCCATGACCGCCGCCGCCCAGCCAGTGTCCGCCCCGCCCGACGGGCGCGCCCCCGACTTCATCAAGGTGATGGATTTCTCGTTCTATTACGGGGAGTCCCAGGCGCTGCACCATATCGATATGGACATCCCCGAACGCGAGGTCACCGCCTGATCGGTCCCTCCGGCTGCGGCAAGTCCACGCTTCTGCGCAACATGAACCGGATGAACGATCTCATCGACGGCATCCGCCATGAGGGCGACATCCTGCTCGACGGCAACAGCCTCTACGCGCCGGGCGTCGAGGTCGTCTCGCTGCGCAAGCGCGTCGGCATGGTCTTTCAGAAGTCGAACCCGTTCCCGTCGATCTACGAGAACGTGATCTTCAGCCTGCGCGTCGCCGGACGCAACAAGCGCGGGGAACTCGATGAAGTCGTCGAGCGGAGCCTCCGCGGTGCCGCGCTGTGGGACGAGGTCAAAGACCGGCTCGATGAAAGCGCCTACGGGCTGTCCGGGGGGCAGATGCAGCGCCTCTGCATCGCCGGGCAATCGCCAACCGCCCCCGAATCCTGCTGATGGACGAACCCTGCGCCGCGCTCGACCCGATCGCGACCCTCAAAATCGAGGAGTTGATCCAGCAGTTGAAAAAGGAATTTACC
Organism: Verrucomicrobiales bacterium; assembly: GCA_041395145.1. GTDB lineage: Bacteria > Verrucomicrobiota > Verrucomicrobiia > Verrucomicrobiales > DEV007 > JAWLBD01. Next base: position 52,606 of record JAWLBD010000033.1, read on the forward strand.
ATCGTCATCGTCACCCACAATATGCAGCAGGCGACCCGCTGCTCCGATTTCACCGCGTTTATGTACTCGGCAAACTCGTCGAATACGGGGTACTCAAGCAAGTCTTCGAGAACCCGGCGGAAAAGCAGACCGAAGAATACATATCCGGTCTCTTCAGCTAGCTGGTGCCAGGGCGCTCCGCCGAGTTTTGCCGCAGAAAGCCGAGAAGAAAGAAAAAGAAGGATCTTGGGCTGGTCTGAAAGCAGACCAGCCAGCGGCGGCCAGTAGAGACGGCACTCTTGCCGTCTTGGGTGCGCGGAATCGCCCTCGCCATCGGTCGCCGGGCGTCAAGCTCGCGCCGCGCAGCCGGGGATTTTTTGCCGCAAAAAGCCGAAAAGAAGAAAAGAAGGATCTTGGGCTGGTCTGAAAGCAGACCAGCCACGGCGGCAATAACGCCGAGACGGAACCTTGGGCAGCGGCAGCGTTCAAGATCGCGCCAGCAGATGATCACGCGCTCACACTACAGCCCGCCGCGCCGCCTTGCAGGCCGCATCTACTGCCGTCTGCGCTGCCCTCTGGCTCGCCCAAAAAACAACAAAGCCGCAGCGGACTGCGGCTTTGTCGAAAAATCTGGCTGGAAGGGCAGGGGATTAACGCTTCGAGAACTGGAAGCGTTTGCGGGCCCCTGGCTGACCCGCCTTCTTGCGCTCCTTGGCGCGGGGGTCGCGGCGGAGCAGTCCGTCCTTCTTCAAATCTGGGCGAAGTTCCGAATCGACGCGGATCAGGGCGCGGGCGATGGCCAGGCGGATGGCGCCGACTTGACCGGTCGTGCCGCCGCCAGTCGCATTCACCGCGACATCGTACTGGTTCGTCTTCTGCGCGACCGAGAACGGGTGGAGGACTTGGTTTTGCAGCGAAATGGTCGGGAAATAGTCGTCGAACGATTTCCCGTTGATGGTGATCTTCCCGGTGCCCGGGCGCATTTTGACTCGGGCGACGGCGGTCTTGCGGCGACCGGTGGCGGAATAGGTGGCTTCGCTCATAGGGTGTGACTAAAGATTTCGGCTAGGCGTGCGCGCCAGTTTAGGCGAGGGCGAATGCTTCGGGATTCTGCGCGTCATGCGGGTGGGCGTCGCCGGCGTAGACTTTCAGTTTGCGGAAAGTCGCGCGACCGAGGCGGTTGTGCGGGATCATGCCCTTGACGGCGCGCTCGACGAGAAGTTCGGGGCGGCGGTTGCGCAGGTCTTTCGGGGATTCGGATTTGTGCCCCCCGACATAGCCGGAGAAGCTGCGGTAAACCTTCTGGGTCTCCTTCTTGCCGGTAAGGCGGACGTCTTTCGCGTTGATCACCACGACGAAATCGCCGCAATCGACATGGGAGGTGAAGATCGCCTTGTTCTTGCCTCGGAGCAGGCGCGCGGCGGCGACGGCGACATCACCCAAGACTTTGTCTTTGGCATCGATCACCCACCACTTGCGCTCGATATTCTCGGCTTTGGCGGAAAACGTTTTCATCGTAGGGAAGTATATAGCGTAATTGGCTCGATTCGGGGGGGGTAGGTCATGGGGCACCGATCCGATTTTTATCAGCACACCAGATGCCCCCCAGAAGAAGGGGAGCGGATTCTAGGCTCCCTTTCGAAGGTGTCAAACAGGAAAATCGTAGTTTTGTAAAGATGATTTAACCAATTTCGAGAAATTTGGGCGAGGCGGCTAAGCGGCGTCGATTTTTGGTTGGACCGCTGCCCGATCTGTGGCACGGCTTTCGCCCGAGATCGCCGCGCCCGGCGATGACGCCCGCACATGCCCGCCGCCCCCACACCTGCCCCCGACCTTGACGCGCCGTTCGGCATGATTTCCGGCAACGGGATCTACCCGGAGACGTTCGCCCGCGCCGCCCGCGCCGCCGGGGCGAAGAAACTCGCCGCCGCTGCGTTCCATGGCGAGACCGAGCCCCGCCTCGCCGATCTGGTCGAGGCGATCGGCTGGTTCCGGGTCGAGTACAGCTGGCAAAATGATCCGCTTTTTAAGGGCGAGGGCGTGACGCAGGCGGTCATGGTCGGGCAAATCGCCCCGCGCAACCTCTTCGACTTGCGCCCCGATTTCCGCACCCTCGCGCTGCTCGCCCGCCTGAAGGAGCGCAACGCCGAGTCGATCTTCGCGCGATCGCTGGCGAATTGGTAAGGACGGGATCGCCCTGCTGCCCGCCACGACATTTCTGGAAAATCTGATGCCGTAGCCCCGGGCACGTCTGCGGTCCGGCGCTGACCGACCGCCAGCGGGAAGATGCGGCGTTCGGGTTCCGCATCGCCAAGGAGGTCAGCCGGCTACGATATCGGGCAGACGGTGGTGGTCAAGCACGGCACCGTTTTGGCGGTCGAGGCCTTCGAGGGCACCAACGCGGCGATCGCCGGCGGCGCGCAGGGGCGCGGCAAGGCGCTGGTCGCCAAGGTCTCGAAGCCGGACCAGGACTTCCGGTTCGACGTCCCGGTGGTCGGTCCCGCCACGGTCGAGGCCCGCCGCCGAGTGGCGTTCCCGCCATCGTGGTCGAGGCGGGCTGCACGCTGCTGCTCGGGCGGGGGAAATCGAGCGGCTCTGCGCGGCGCGGAAGGTTTCGATCTTCGCGATGCGGGAGGAGGAGACCGCCTGACGCCATGCGCGCGATCGATGCAGCGATGAAGCCACTTCGGCGGACGGCGCGATTTCGTTCGCCGAGTTCATGCGGCTGGCGCTCTACGATCCGGCGGACGGCTACTACGGGTCCGGCTCGCGCGGCGATCGGGCGGCAAGGCGATTTCTTCACCTCGGTCAGCGCGGGCGAATGCTTCGGGCGCCTGCTCGCCGAATCCGCCGCCGCCGCCTGGGCGGCGCTGGGCGAACCCGGCGAATTCTGGATCGTCGAGCAGGGAGCCGCCGACGGCACGCTCGCCCGCGACCTGTGCGCCGCCCTGCGCGAGCGCCATCCGCGCTGCCACGCCGCCCTGCGCTACGGCATCGCCGAGCCGCTCCCGCACTTCCGCGCGGCGCAGGGAAAAGGCGCTCATGCGGCAGGCGCGCCACGGTCGCCGCCTCGCTCGCCGATCTGCCGGGCATCGATTGCTTCTATTTGTGCAACGAATTGCCCGACGCCCTGCCGGTGCACCGCGTCCGGTTCGCGGGCGGCGTGTGGCGGGAGATGGCGGTCGCGGGTGACTCGGCGGGCAGCTATCGCTGGCGCGAACGGGACATCCGCAGCGACCGGCTCGCAGGCGCCTGCGCGGCGCTGGGCAGCGGCTTTGCCGAAGGCTACACCACCGAGATCCACCTCGCCGCCGATGACTGGATGCGCGAGGTCGCGGCTGGATGCGGCGCGGCATCGCCCTGGTCATCGACTATGGCTACGAGGCGGACGAATACTACGCCCCGGAACGCCCGGAAGGCACGCTGCGCGCCTACCGCCGCCACCAACTCGAAAATGACCCGCTCGCCGATCCAGGCTCCGCCGACCTGACCGCCCACGCCAACTTCACCGCCTTAGCCAATGCCGCCGAGCGCGAGGGGCTGCGCCGCCTCGGCTTGGCGGACCGGGGCGATTCCTCACCCGCACCGGCATGGGGTGGCTCGCCTCGCTCGACCAAGCCGATCCCACCTTCCCGCGCCAAAATGATCCGCCAGTTCCAGACGCTGGCGCACCCCGGCATCATGGGCAGAAGCTTCCGCGTTCTCGGCTTGGCAAAAGCACTGCGCCCCGCCGCCGGGCTGGTTTTGAGGCTGACTTTCTCCGTTCACTTTACGCTGCTAGAGTCACTCATGCCCGACAGCAAACCCCCATTCCTGCTGCTGCCACGGTGGCGACCATGAGCCGGTCGCTCCGCCGGTAGGCGCGGCGTATTTTTGCCCGATGTGCCCCGGGCGTGGCGAGCGACATGCCGGGCGCGTGCCCGAAGTGCGGGATGGCTTTGGAAAAAGGCGGGCGGCGATCTGGTGCCGGGCGCGGACTTGCCGGAGGACGATGATGCGGAGCTGCGGGACATGCGGCGGCGCTTTTGGATCGCGGCGGCATTTGCGCTGCCAGTTTTTATGATCGCGATGGGCGACATGCTGCTGCCGGGCGAGCCGGTTTCGCCGGCTGCTCGCCGGATCGTCGCCGAACTGGCTGATGTTGGCGCTGAGCGGTCCGGCGGTCTTTTGGGCAGGGCGCGCCACTGCTGGCGCGGGCGTGGGCGTCGCTGCGCCACCGCAGCCCGAATATGTTTACGCTGATCGGGATCGGCGTGCTGGCGGCGATGGGGATTCAGCGCCGCATACCGCTTGCCGGATGCGCTGCTTAGGCGGCGCGCGGTCACGTTTACTTTGAGGCGGCGACCATGATCGTGGCGTTGGTTCTGCTCGGGCAGGTGATGGAACTCAAGGCGCGCGGCCGGACCGGGGCGGCGCTGCGCGAACTGCTCGGCTTGGCTCCCAAGACCGCGCGCAAGCTGACCTGCTGCGGCAGCGAATTCGATGTGCCGCTCGCCGAAGTCGAGGTCGGCGACCGGCTACGCGTCCGCCCCGGAGAGAAGATCCCGGTCGATGGCCGGGTGGAGGAGGGGACCAGCCGCGTGGATGAGTCGATGCTGACTGGCGAGCCGATGCCCGCCGAGAAGGGGCCCGGCGACGCGGTGGCGGGCGGCACGGTCAATGGCTCCGGCTCGCTGGTGATCGGGGCGGAGAAGGTCGGGGCGGACACATTGCTGGCGGGGATCGTGCGGATGGTGGCGGAGGCGCAGCGATCGCGCGCGCCGGTCCAGCGGCTCGCCGACCAGGTTGCCGCGTGGTTCGTGCCGGCGGTCGTCGCCTGCGCGGTCGCCGCCTTTGCGCTGTGGATAGGGTTCGGGCCGGAGCCGGGGATCGCCCACGCGTTGGTCGCCGCTGTCTCGGTCCTGATCATCGCCTGCCCGTGCGCGCTCGGCTTGGCGACGCCGATGTCGATCATGGTGGCGGCGGGGCGGGGCGCGGGCATGGGCGTTTTGTTCCGCAATGCCGAAGCGATCGAGCAACTGCGGGAGATCGACACCGTCGTCTTTGACAAGACCGGCACGCTGACCGAGGGCAAGCCCGCCTTGACCGCGCTGCAAACGGCGGCCGGCGTCAGCGAGGGCGATTTGCTCCGCGTGGCGGCCGCCTTGGAGCAGGGGAGCGAGCACCCGATCGCTGCCGCGATCCTCGCCGAGGCCCGCGCGCGGAACATCGCGCCCCCGGCGGCGGAGGACTTCGAGGCGGTCGCGGGGATGGGCGTGCGCGGCGCGGTCGGCGGAAGGTCGGCGGCGCTCGGCAATGCGGCGCTGATGGCGGAAGGCGGCATCGATATTGAATCGCTGCAAGGCGCGGCGGACGCGATGCGGCAGTCCGGCCAGACCGCTGTGTTCTGCGCCGCAGAAGGCAAAGCCCTAGGGGTCATCGGCATCTCCGATCCGGTCAAACCATCGTCCCGCGACGCCGTGCGGCAGCTCCACGCCGCCGGGCTGCGCCTCGTCATGCTGACCGGCGACAGCCGCGCCACCGCCGAAAATGTCGCCCGCGATCTGGGCATCGACGAAGTCATCGCCGAGGTTTTGCCCGCCGGCAAAGCCGCGCATGTGAAGCGGCTGCAAAGCGAGGGCGCGAAGGTCGCGATGGCCGGCGACGGCATCAATGACGCGCCCGCGCTCGCCGCCGCCGACATCGGCATCGCCATGGGGACGGGCACCGATGTTGCCATGGAAAGCGCCGCCATCACGCTGGTCAAAGGCGACCTCCGCGGCATCGCCCGCGCCCGCGCCCTCAGCCGCGCCACGATGGCGAACATCAAGCAGAACCTCGCCTTCGCCTTCGGCTACAACGCCCTCGGCATCCCGGTCGCCGTAGCGCGCTCTACCCGGTCCTCGGCATGATGCTCAGCCCGATGATCGCCGCCGCTGCCATGAGCCTCAGTTCGGTCTCAGTCATCGGCAACGCCCTCCGCCTCCGCCGGGCGAGGATCGATCCGTAGCCGCCCGGATCTCCGCGACCGCCCGCGCGGGGCATTCACGCTTCGGGTGCGTCACCGGACCGTCCGGCGACCTCGCGGCCGATCCAGTCGAGATACGGGGCGGCGCCTCCCCCGATCGGAAACCAGATGATCTCGGGCACCTCATAGGGGTGCAGTTCGGCGAGCGCCGATTCCAGCGCCGGGTAGCTTTCCGCCGTCGTTTTGATGATCGCCAAGACCTCGTCTCCGGCTTCGACGGCCCCCTTCCACCTGAAAATGGATCGGATGCCGGGGATCAGGTTCACGCAAGCGGCGAGATTCCTGCCCACCAATTCGCGCGCGATCTTCTCGCCCGTTTCTAAATCTGGCAGTGTCGAGAGGGTGAGGCGGTAGCTCATGGGGATCAAAACTTGGAATTGGATTCAAGCCTAAGGCATCCGTTTGGATCTGAGACGCAAATACGAAAATGAAATTTTTAAGTATGAAAATTATAAAAGATATTGAAATTATTGCGATTGGCGGCGATATTTTAGGGAAGGAAATCAATTGCTATGAAAAATCGACATCTGACCCTTCTGGGGATTATTGCGTTCGCGCTTGCCTTGACATCGCAAACCACGGTCGAGGCGGGGATCAGCTTCAAATGGGAGCCCGATCGTTCATCGGCGACGGTCGACGAATATTATGCGCATGGGCTTTCGTTTCAGTTCTCGGGAATCGACGAATCCGAGGATCCGTATTCCGGGGCGTTTGACGCCGTCATGGTTGGCAGGGAGTATCGGATGGACCCCGCCGATGGCTTTGAATACGGGCTGTGGAATAATGTGTTCGAGCACGGTGTAGAGGGCTGGCTGATCCGCTTTGGTTTCGCGCCTGACGAGACGGGATCGACGGAGGGATCGCGGACCTACACCCATGCCGATGGCCCGATTCCGGCGTCTTATGTCGAATTGGTCTTTGACCCTCAAACGGAGATCGCTGTAGAGAACATGACCGTTCAATTCCAGATTGGACCGGAGGACAACACCATCTATGACCAAGGAGGGTTCTGGGCAGGTTTAAGCGTGGACGATTACCAAAGGGTGGCGATGCGCAATATCGAGTTTTTGGATGACGGGTTCACCCAACAGGTCACGTTTTCGTTTGGCGACATGATCTATGATGCGGCGGACGGCGATCCCCTCAGCGTCCGGGTTTGGGGCTTTATGGGGGCGGACGAGGGGACCTTCGCCTCGGCGATCAATTTTACCGCCGACCCGATCGAGCCGCTTCCGGAGCCATCGAGCGCTCTCTTTGCGCTGGTCGGCGGGGCGCTGCTACTCTCCCGCCGCCGCGCCCGGGCTTTCGCTGGAAGGCGGGTCTAGATTCACCAGGGCCTCCGCCTCATCGGTCGCGCCTGGGGAATTAGGGACGACGTTGACCGCGTAGAGCGGGTCGGCAGCGGAGAGCTTCAGGAATTTCTCCAAGCCCATCGGCGATCCCCTTGGCGAGTTTCTGCCGGTAGGCTCGCATCGTGATGTTGGAGCACTCGGTTTGATTGGAGGAAGCCGCACTCGATGAGGACCGATGGGCACCGGACCCTGCGGGTGACGGCGTATTTGTATTCCTTGACGCCCCGATTTTTGGCACCTGTCGAGGTGGAGGCGCTATCTTGGATCATCCTCGCTAGCGCCGCGCCGCGCCCATCGTCCATCCTCGATCCGTCGGGGATCTTCAGGTGGCGGCGGGTCCAAAGCTGGGCGTCGACCGATTTTTCTTCGGTGTAAAAAGTCTCGATCCCGGTCACCGAGCTGGGACGCCCCCAGTTGAGGTGGACGCTCACGAATGCAAGCCTGGGCGCGCTATTGGCGAACGCGCATCGCTGGTCGAGCGAGATCGCCTTATCCTCCGTCCGGGTCATCACGTGCGGTATCCCCCGGCGTTTTAGCTCCGCCGCCAACTCCTTTGCGATCTCGAGGGTCAGGAGTTTCTCTTGTTGGCCGAAGCCCTTCGTTCCGCCGTCGATGCCGCCGTGCCCCGCATCGATCACGACCACTGGATCGGGCGGTTTAGGCGGCGGGACCGGGTTTGGCGCCGGGATCATCCTCGGCGTGGGCGCTTCGGTCGAGCCCTCTGGATGCTCCTCGTGTGTTCCCTCGTGGTGGGTGAACTGCTCTGCGACCACCGCCTCGTGTTTCTCGCCCTTTCCCGGCAGCAGTTTCCACAGAAAGCCGAGGAAGAGGGCGAGACCGATCAGCGAAAAAATCGCGGTAACCAGTTTTTGAAGAAACGAGGGCATCGATACGTCAAAGGCAGAAACCGCCCATTTTGGGCGAGTTTTTCCGAAGGTCCAACACCCTATATCGAAAAATCCCCCGCCCGGCAAAAAATTTTATTGCCAAAACAATCAAATTTTATAAAATTCTAGGAATGTTGAACAAATTCTCTCTCCCGATCTTTATCTCCGCTGCCGGATTGGCGATTTCGGCGGCACAGTCGAATCCGCCTGATTCGGCGCTTGGTCCCGCGCCTGATTTTGACAAGCTGACCCCAGAGGAGTTCAAGGACAGCATCGTCCGCACCTGGCAGGTGGCGAGAACGAACGAAGCCCGGGTCAAAGAGCTGGAGCAAGAGATCGCCGAACTCAAAGTGCTGCTCTCTGCCCGCATGAAAGAATACGAGCCGAGCCTAGGGCGAAAGCCGCAGAAGGAGACCGCCATCGTGGAGGCCGGTGCGGGCGCATCGCCTGCTCCTCCGGAAGCGGTTGCGCCCCCGAAGGCGGCGGCCTCCAGCATCCAGCACCGGGTCGCCGAGGGCGAAACAATCGCCGGAATCTCCCGGCGGTACAAGGTGTCGGGCGATCAGATCATGGCGGCGAATGGTATTGCGGATGCGCGCTTTCTGAAATCGGGGGCGGTGCTGACGATCCCGGTGGTGGCGGGAGAGGCGGCGGCTCCGATATCTGCGGCCGAGAAGCGCCGCGAAGCCGCGTCCACGCCGCTCAGCCATGAGGTTGGCGAAAGCGATACGCTCTACCGCATCTCCCAGCGCTATGGCGTCAGCATCGCGGAGCTTCAGCGGCTCAACGGGATCGACGATCCGACGAAGCTGCGCGCCGGCCAGGTGCTGATTATCCGGGCGGGGCAGGCGAGCGCCGAAGCGCCGGGTATGGAGCAACCGTCCGGTTCGCAGTCGGTGAAGATCGTCAGGCCATCCGATGTCAGCGAATCGGGGGTCGATTTGCCTGGCGACTTTGACCCGGCGGGAGCCGGGCTGGCGACCGGCGAACCGGCGGTCGAAAAAACCGCGCCCGCCCCGGCTCCATCGATCCATGTCCCCCATCAGCATGTCGTGGCAGAAGGCGAGACGCTGGAAGGCATCGCCCGCCTCTACGGGCTGGATGTGACGCGCCTCCGCGAATTGAATAGCATGCACCGCTCGGACGAGGTCAGGGCGGGCAGCATCCTCCATCTGCCGGTCGAGCAATACGCGCTCAATGACGCGAGCAGCCGCTACACCTTTGAGGTTGGGCACGAGCCGGAGCCGGTCAAGGCGGTCGCGGATGGCGTTTACGCTGCCTACTCGGTAAATAGCGGAGACACCGCGCAAACCGTGGCGCGCGCCTTCCACACCACCGCCGCCGAATTGCGCGCCATGAATGGCTTGCCCGCCGACGCCGATCTTCCGGTTGGCGAGGTGATCCGCGTTCCGATGTCGGGCGCGCTCCAGTAGCGCCTAGAATTTATTTTGCCGCGAGCCTGGCTCAGGCGCGCGGCAAGTGGGTAAATGGTTCCGGCCATTGGGACCGGGCATCGCAGGATGCCCGGTCTTTTCCATTTGTCCGGTGGGCAAATCAGGCGGCTACTAGCGCCAGCCGTAATTGAGGCAGCACTCGACCGGTCCGCTGGCATTGGCGGGGATGCGCAGCCTGATGTAGTAGTGCCCGGTGGCGGGCGGTTTGAAGCGGAAGGCTCCGGCGCTGACGCCGGTGGGGATCGCTTTCCCGTTCGGGTCGAAGATCGAAAGCGATGGCACCGCGCCGCCTTGGAAGCCCAGCGCGAAGGCATAGTCGTTCTCGGAAAATAAGAACACCGGGAGGACGACAAGTTTGCCCGGTTTCAGGGCCCCTCGCCATGAGGCATGGCGGAACGCGTATTTTTCTTCGGCGACCAACCGGTTGGCGATCCGCTCGGCGGCGGCCACCTCTGGGGTTTGGGGTGGATCGCCTTGGGCGCCCGCGACTCCCGCAAGCCAGAGGGCGAGGCCGAGCGCGGCGAGCCACCGGTAGAGGCGGCGCGCCCGAGCGTGCGATCCATCTGGTAGCCGGACCGCGAATGGTTGTGGTTTCGCTTCCGTCATCGCTTTTCGGAGATTTCGCGGAGGAGCCGCTGGATCCGGTCTTGGGTTCGCTCGACCTTTGATTCGGTGCGCCGCGGACCTGCCTCTCCGAGCCACATATTTGCCAGGTTTTCGACATCTGCCCGCACATCCTTCACGCATTCGGCTTCGCCCTCGACCGCCGGGATCTTCTCCATGAGCATCGCGAGCCGTTCGAGCAGCGCCGGGCTGCCCACGCAAAGCGTCGGCTTCGGGTGTTCCGACCCCTCTTCTTGATTCTCCGCCAGAACCTCCGTCCCGATCTGGAATGTGCGCAGCCAGAGACCGACCTGGATCAGCGCGACCAGCTTTTCGTCCCGCTGGGCGCGCAAGAATTCCGCCAGCACCAATTGCGAGCGCTCCAGGTCCCGGCGGACGACTTCCAGCGCTCTTCCTCGCCCGCTTTGGAAAGCGTCGCCGCAAACAGGTCCAAACCGCTCGCCGGCCCCGAGGATTGTCGCGTGCGAGCGAAGATCGCGGGCGATATTGGCGATCCCTTGCCCGTCCTTCGCCTCGAGAATCAAAAAACCGTCCGCAAACATGCCGCCCAATTCCAGCGCCACCTTCTGCCGGTCGGTCTGCGGCTCCGAAATCGATCCCCGGTAGTGGCGGCGCCAGCGCGGTGAAACGTGATGCCGGAGCGCGGCGAAATACTCGCCCGGCGTCGGCATCGAAATCGCCCCCAGCTCAGCCTCAACCTCCTGGATCGACAGCACCTCCGCCTCCACTTCAGTCGGAGACCGGTCCGTCGCCTCGGCGGCGGCTTCTTCGGCAGGCTCGCCTTCCGCCGGGACCGCCGGGGCAGGGCAGGTCGGGGCAGAATGCGGATCCCGCTCAGGTTCTTGCCCTTGCCCGCCGGATAGCCCCGCCATAGCGCACAGGCAGGCGGCAACAAGCTGGCCTCGATGGCGGCACCAGCCGTGGCGGGGGCGAGGGAATTTGAACCGGGTCAATGGCGTTGGGGTCTTGGGATGGCTCAACGGTTTCTTCACTTAACAGAGACATTTAAAAAAGAAAACAGTTGAATTGAGTCTCAAAATTGTATAAAATATCAAAAGCAATAGCATTTTGAGTTGATATTTAATGCTCCCTTCCTTTTCTCTCCTCTCAATTAGTTTGTTGGCCATGCCTGCTGCTTCGACGCGTGATAGTCTGGCAGCGATGGGCGGACTCGTCGTTGGTCTTGTGCTCGCGCTTGGCCTCTGGATCTATTTGCGCAAAAAGGTTAGCGCCTTGGACGAGGACCTGAAAGCCGCCCAGTCGCGGTGCGAAAAAGCGCAGAAGGGAGAGGGGGCTGCGCAGGCGGATGCGGGATCGGCGCGCCAGCGGGCGCAGGCAGCCGACCGGTCGCGGGAGCGAGCGGAGGCGGAGCGGGACGAGTTGCAGGCGCGGGTCCGCGAGCGGATCGAATCGGTCGGGCAGCTTGCGCGGGACCTCGAGTTGATCCGGGGCGAGCGGGACTGGTTCAAGAAGGATCTGGACCAATCGCGGGAGCGGATTGCTGAGATCGCGGGGGAGCTCGCGGCGGAGCGGGCGAAGGTGGACGCGCTGGAATCGGATCTGCAAGGCGGGAAGGTGGAGATCGATTCGCTCCGCGAGCGCTGCGATTCGACCCACGCGGAGCGCCGCCGGCTCGAAGAAGAACTCGCGGCGCTAAGTCGAGAACTGGAGGGGCTGCGCATCCGGGTGCAAGAGGCGGCGGCCGCCGCGGGCCGCGAAAAGCAAGAGGCGGCCACGCGCCTGACCGAGGCGGATGCCGAGACCGCCTCCCTGCAGGCCCAGCTCGCCGAGGCGCGGCAGCTCTCGAAGGACCTGCGGGCGGAGCTAGCCGCTTCCTTGGCGAAATCCGATGCCGCCGCCGCTGTCGCCCGGCGCTACAGCGTGGAGGACGCCAAATTCGACGAGCACCTTGGCTACGTCTATCCAAGCCCGCCTTCGGATCGCGACGAATTGGAGCGCATCCCCGGCTTGAGCGGCGCCAACGCCGAGGCGCTCAACCGGCTCGGCATCTTTTCCTTCAAGCAAATATCCCTCTGGCGGCCGACCCAGATCCAGGAGATCGCCGGGAGGCTTTCGATCGGGCGGGCATGATCGAGCGCAAGAACTGGACGTGGGAGGCGCGCCTGCTCCACCGGCAGAAATACGGCGAGGAAATCTATCTAGGCCGTGCCCGGGCGCTTCGCCCGGAAGGCGTTGAGCGCCCGCGAAACGAGATAGGCTCCGAGAAAGACGGTGCCGAGGAGCAGGATGATGGTGGCGCCGGTGGGCCAGTCGAAATGGTAGGCGAGGACGAAGCCGCCGCAGGATCCCGCCGCGCCGAGGAGGCCGCCTCCGGCGAACAGGGTGGCGGAGTCTTTGGCGAACAGGGCGACGGTGGCGGCCGGGGCGACCAGCAGCCCGACGCTCAGGATGCAGCCGACGGCCTGCAGGCTGGAGACGAGCGCGAGGATGACGATGCCGAAGAGCGCGTAGTTGAGCGCCTTGACCGGGACGCCGAGGCTGGCGGCGACGTTCGGCTCGAAAAGCGTGAGCGTGATGGCGCGGCGGAAGGCGGTCAGGGTGAGCACGGCGGCGGCGCTGATGGCGAAGGCGATCCAGAGGTCGGCGTCGGTCATGCCGAGCAGCCCGCCGAAGAGCCATTCGTCGAGCTTCTGCCGGATGCCGATCTTGGCGATCAAGATCAGCCCGCCCGCGAAGCCGGCGGTGTAGAGGATGCCGAGGGCGGTGTCCTGGTCGATGCGCGAGCGCTGGGCGAGGAATAGCGCGCCCAGCCCGACGAAGAGACCGGCGGCCGCCGCGCCCGCCAGGACGCTCCACTGGCTGAGCCCGAGCAGGAAGACGGCGGCGGCGATGCCCGGCAGCAGGCCGTGGCTGATCGTGCCGACGCGCAGGGCGCTGCGGCGGAGCACGACGAAGGCGCTTACGTAGCCGTTGGCAAAGCCGATCATCAGGCAGGCGAGCAGCGCCCGCTGGGTGATCGGCAGGGTCAGGCAATCGTGGAGCGCGGAGATCATCGGCGTGGGGTGGGGGATGCGATCGCGCCGAAGGCGGCGGCGAGCCGTTCGCTGCGAAGGACGTCGCCGACTTTTCCGGCGGCGGCGAGCGAGCGGTCGAGGAGGAGCGCCTCGTCGAAGAGTTCCCCCGCCGTCTGCAGGTTGTGGTGGCTGGCGATGACGAGCCGGCCTTCGGAGGCGAGCTGGGCGAGGAGCGCGCCGAGCGATGCCTGGGCGGGGCTGTCCAAGCCGGTGAACGGTTCGTCGAGCAGGAGGACGTGAGCCTCCTGGGCGAGGGCGCGGGCGATGAAGGCGCGCTGCTGCTGGCCGCCGCTTAGCTCGCCGATCCGGCGGCCGGCGAGGTCCGCCATTTCCATCGCGGCGAGCGCCTTGCCCACCATCTCCCGGTCGTGCGCGCCAAAGCGCCGCCAGTGCCCGAGCTGGGCGAAGCGCCCCATCTCGACCAGCCCGCGGACGGTGAGCGGGAACTCCCAATCGACCTCGCCCCGCTGCGGCAGGTAGGCGATCTCGTGCGTCGCCTTGCGCATCGGTTCGCCGCGCCAGCGCACGCTGCCGGCGCTCGGGCGCAGCACGCCGGCGAGCGCTTTGAGCAGGCTGCTCTTGCCCGCGCCATTCGGTCCGAGCAAGGCGAGCCGCGTCCCGCAGTCGGCGCCGAACGAAACGCGGTCGAGCGCGAGCGTCGCGCCGTAGGCGACCGAGAGACCGGATGCCTCCAGCCGGTGCGCGCCGTGGCAGGGATCGCTTTCGCCCCAGCAAAGGTGGTCGGTCGCCGCGCTCATCGCCAGGTGAAGTCGAGGTATTCGACCATCTCGGCGCCGTCCGACCAGGCGGTGCGCGATTGGGCGTCCAGCCCCTCCGGTTCGAGTTCGACCGTCGCGGCCGCCTGTTGGACATCCCCCGCCCACGTTGCCTCCAAGGTCAACTCGATGCCGTCCTCTGGCGGGATGGCGAGTTCCGCATCGGCTTCCCACTGCAACGCGGCTCCCCCGCGCAGGTCGGCGAGCACGCGGTCGCCGTGGAGCAGGCGGAGCTGCTCCGGCGGGTGCGAGACGCGGATCCGGATGACCGCCGCGACGGAGGCGGCAGTCGGAGGCGAATTCGCCCCGCCCTCACTGATGGGATCGCTTTGCCCGCTGATCGGCGCGGCCGCCTCGCCGCCGGTGAGGCGGGAGAGGAGGATGCCGATGAGGGCCAGCCCGAGGGCAGCGGCGGCGATTCTCGCGAGCGGCGATCCTTTCATCCGCGTGGGGCGAGCGCCTTGACGATGGCCGCGACGTTGTGCCGCAGCATGCCCTCGAACGTCGATCCCTCGCCGGGCGTCGTCCCGTCGGCGATCAACGGCTCGGCGACGGCGACGCCGGCTTGCTGGGCGAGTTCTTTCAGGATTTTCGGGTTCGCCTGATCCTCGGGGAAGACCGCGCGAATTTTCTCGCGGCGGATGACTTCCAGCGCTTCGGCGATGAACTTCGGCGAGTAGTCTTCCTCCCGCGCCAGCCCCATGACCGGGACAAAGCGGAAGCCGTATTCCTTGCAGAAGTAGCCGAAGGCGGCGTGCGCGGTGACCAGCTTGCGGTCGGATTTCGGGATCGCCGCAATCTGGTACCTCGCCCATTTTCCAGGTCCTTGAACCGCTCTGGCTCGCCGCCTTGCCCCGGCTTTCATAAGCCTCCTCGCGCGCCGGATCGGCGCCGCGAGCGCCTCGGCGACGACCTTGGCGAGCCGCGCCATGTTGTCCGCGCTGTGCCACCAATGCGGGTCGATGCCCCCGGCGGCGTGCGCCGGGCAGCAGAGGAAGAGCGTCGTCGGCGGAGATCTTCAGGGACGGGATCGGCTTGCCGACCTCGATGATCGCCACGCATGCGGCGGGCAGCGAGTCACGCAACTTACCGAGGTAGGGTTCGAGGTGCTTGCCGGAGGCGAAGACGATCTTCGATTCGCTGACCGCGCGGAGGTCGCGGGCGCTCGGCTCGAAGTGGTGGACGTCGCCGCCGGGCTTGAGCAAATCGGTGACCTCGACCGCGTCCCCGCCGACCTGCCGGACGAGGTCGGAGAGCAGCGGATGGGTGGTGGTACCCTGAGGTCGGCGTCCTGCGCGTAGAAGCGGTCAGCCAGGCGAACGCGATGGCAGCAGCCGCGGCGGCGGCGAAGAGGGTTCGTTTTGTCATCGGATGCGTTGGTTTGGTGGGTTTGTTAGTTTAACGGACCTCGCGCCCTCCCCAGTTGAACCCAAAGCCGAGCCACACGCTGTGCTCGCTCTGGCTGCCGCCGATCAGGTCGTAGTTGTATTGGAGGCGGAGCTGGGTGTTACAGCGGGTTCCACGTGATGGCGGGCGACACGCGCAGCCGTTCGTCCACCCCCGCGCCGCCGATGCCTTCGACCCAGGCGGACGCCGACGCCCGCTTCCCAAGATTCGTTCCATCCGTAATGCAGCGAGGAAGAGACGCCCCATTCCGACAGGCTACCCTAGAAGCTTTCTTCGTGCTCTTCATGCTCGTGCTCGTGGTCATGATCTCCATGCTCGTGTTCTTCCGCGTGACCGTGCTCATCGTGTTCATGCCCGTGTTCTTCGTGCTCGGATTCTTCGGACTCGCCCGGCAGGTGGCCGCTGACCGCATCGATGTCGCGGAGCATCACGGCGGTCCGCCAGCGCAGGTGGCGGCCGCCGCGCTCGTAGCCGTTTTCCCGCCAGAGGTATTCGACCCCTGCGGTATAGGCACCGGTGTCTTCGCCGAAGGCGTTGTCGCCCCACGCGGCGGAGAGGTGCCCGGTGTATTGGTGAAAGTCGTTGTAGTCCCACTTGGCGATCAGGTGCAGGCTGTGTAGCTCGTCGAAGGCGGCGCCCTCGGCTTCGAACTCCGGCTCCTCGCCCTCCCCGCCGTGACCGTGGGCATGGTCGTGCGCCTCGGTCACCGCTTTACCAAACGAATACGAGAGCGCGCTGGTGAACGGCGTCGGCAGCCGCCACGTGATCTCGCCGCCCTCCGTGGCGATCCCGTCTTCCCCGAGCATCCGCCCCTCCAGCAGATCTTTGTCGACAAAGAAATACCCGTGGGGGTGGACCGCATTGTAGAAGCCGAACCGGTTGAAGTAACGCCCGCCGCGCAGCTCGAATCCGCCGGGCAGGTTCACCGCTTTGAGAAACGCTTCCCCACGCGCCGGACCATCGTCATCCAGGTCGATCACCGCGCCGTAGGTGGCGAACCCCTCGATGTATTCGCCGAACTGCAGCGAGGCGCCAAGCTCGATCGCCTGGACGGTGAAGCCCTCGCGGTTCGGATCGTGGTGCCCGACCGACAGCTCCTCAGCGATCGCGTCAGATGTCGAGGTTCCCAGCGCGGCAAGGAGGTGGACATGGGGAAAGACGATCCCGCCGAGGCTAGCGCCTTCACCCGTCCAGAGGTCAATCGCCGGAGCGTCGACCGCCGCCGCATCAGGTTCGCTCAGAAGTGGCGGCGTCGATTCCCCGGCGACCCCGGTGTTGGCGATCAAGGCAGCGGCTGCCGCTAGCGAGAAATAGCATGGATATTGTTGTTGCATAATCATTGCGTTAAACGGCCGCGCGCCCTAACGCAAGTGAATTGCGATTGTTTTTTCGCGCGCGCTTCTGGAATCTCAGCCGGGGAAAAAAATGGCGGGGCGGCAAATCGATCGTGGGGCGCGTGCCGCTCTAAGGGGCAAAGTGAATTCTTCGCCCCAATTTGCCGATGACGAAAACTCCCAAAGCTGGCGCCGCTGGATCGCCGAGAAAGCCGAGCGCTTTCTGCTTTATGCGCGGCAGCAAGCGCGGTCGGAGGAGGACGCCCAAGACATCCTCCAAGAGTCGCTGGCAGAGTGCTGGCGGCGGAGCGGCGGAAGCGTGCCGGACACCGCGTTGGTGTTTGCGACGCTGCGGCGCCGGGCGATCGATTTTGGGCGTTCCGCCGACCGGCGCGCGCGGCGGGAGAAGTGGGTCGCCGCTGAACAGGGCGCATGGTTTGAGGCTGATTTTGCCGCCAGCGACACCCACCGGGTGCTGGAGGAGGCGCTCCGGCAGTTGCCGCCAGACCTGCGCGAGACGGTATCGCTTCGCGTCTGGGGCGACCTCACCTTCCCGGAGATCGCAGAGATTATGCGGGTCCCCGTCCCCACCGCGGCGTCCCGCTTCCGCTACGCGCTGGAGCGCCTGCGTGCCATCGTTTCCACCCACCTCTCATGAATGACGAATCCGAAATCGAACGCCTGCTAAGGGAGATGCGCCCAGCCGCGCTGCCGCCCGAACTCCGGCGGCGGCTGGATCGCCCCCCGGCCGCAGCGAGGGTCGCCTTTCTGCGGAGGGCGCTGGCTTTCGGGGCGGCGGCGGCGGCGGTGATCTGCCTCGTCGCGATCCCCCTCCACCAGCGATCTCTCCCGCAAGGGCGGGAAGATGCGGGCATCGAGGCCACTGCGCTCGCCGCCGTCGCCTCGACCAGCCAGCGGGTTTCCACGCTCCGCACGGTCGGCACGGTCGAGCAGGGGCCGGGCTGCATGTGGCGTCTCGTCGAGGTGTCGTGGGTCGAGGAAACCGTCTTCCTCTCCGCAGCCAATCCCGAGATCGGGTCGGTCCAGATCGAGGAGCAATTTAAGACGGTCGTTCCCGTCGCCATCCCATTCGACTAACCCCCGCGCAACCACGCCAATTTCGGACCGCAAGCCCAGGTCCACACCTAGACCAACAAACCAACAACCAGCACCACCAATGAAAACAAAACCTATCGCTGCGGCCGCCGCATTCACCCTGAGCCTGACCGCGTTCGCCGCTGGCGACCCATTCGAGGGGACCGGGACACTATTCGATTTCTCCCGCCCGAGCAGCCCGAGCGGCGGCGGCGGAGCGGACCCAGCGCCCGAACCGCCCGCCGGTAAAGTCGAGAAATCAGAATCGAAGTCGGAGTCGGAGTCGAAGTCCGAATCCAAATCGGGCGTCACCGACATCAAGAAGATCGAATCCCTGATGAAGTCCGCCACGTCGTCCTCGACCAGC
>JAWLBD010000034.1:0-65471 GCA_041395145.1 Verrucomicrobiales bacterium
CGCGGTCAATCACGTCTGGCTCCGGCATTTCGGCGAGCCGCTGGTCGAATCGGTCTCCGACTTCGGGCGGCGCGCGCCTCGCCCGGAACACCTCGATTTGCTCGACTACCTCGCGGCGGAGTTCATGGAGAGCGGCTGGAGTTTCCGGCACCTGCATCGCCTTATGGTCACGTCGAAGCTCTATCGGCTCACCTCGTCGAACGCCGGAGCCGATCCCGAGACGCTGCGCGCCGATCCGGCGAATCACTTCTACTGGCGCATGAATCCGCGCCGCATGGAATCGCAGGCCGTCCGCGACAGCCTGCTCTTCCTCGGCGGCGATCTCGACCTGCGCCTCGGCGGTCCCTCGACCGATCCGAAAGACGGCGGGCGGCGGCGAAGCCTCTACTTCCTCCACTCCCGCGACCAGCAGGACAAATTCCTCGGCATGTTCGACGACGCCGACCACCTCCAGTGCTACCGCCGCAGCGAAAGCATCGTCCCCCAGCAGGCGCTCGCGTTAGCCAATAGTAAGCTCGCCCTCGAAATCGCGGACAAGATCGCCGCGCGGCTCGACGCCGCCTCCACCGGCGACGCCTTCATCGCAGCAGCCTTCGAGGCGATCCTCTGCCGCCCGCCCGATCCCGAAGAAGCCGCCGCCTGCGCCGAGTTCTGCGCCCAGATCGCCGCGCTGCCCGAGGGCGGCGGCGAGGCATCCGCCCGCGCGCGGCTCGTCCACGCGCTGATCAACCACAACGACTTCGTCACCGTCCGGTAGGCATTCTTTATCCTAGAAGCGGCGCTGAAATCTGGATTTCCCCACAACTTTTAGATATCTAGAAAGATCGGAAACTAAGGCAGGTCACTCGCCGGGTGAACCGGATGATGTAGGGCGTCGCGGATCCAATCCCCCTTCTGGGAGGGGTCGGGGGTTGGTCAGCGGGCATCGGACGACCTTGCCGGGATCGGTCCGCCAAGCGACGATCTTATTGCACCCTCCAAGGAGGGGACTTCCAACGCGACGCCCTAGTTGATCGCTGATCCGGAGAATCCCACACGAATGCCCCCTGCGATCAGCATGAACGCTTCTAGGTTTATCTCTTTTCGCCCGAATTTTTGCGAAAAGTGAAAGCCGGATTTTGCGCCGGGCGTATCCTTTCGGTATTTAACTCGTTTTTAGAATAACTTATTATGACTGCGGAAGCCTGTTCCAAGTTTGGGCGCTCGACCCTGTGCGGTGCCATCGCCTTTTTTATTGCCATCCTTTGCGCGGCGCTGCCCAGCGTGCTGGCCGACCCCGCCGCTTCAACGGTCGATCCCGAGGCGGCGGCAGCGTTCGCCGAATACGGGACGAAGCGCACGGCGGCGCTGGAGAGCAGCACCAAGGACCTGGAGGCGCTCGGCGATAAATTCGTCGGCGCGCTGGAGCGGTTGAAGTCGGAGAAGACGAAGGCGGGCGACCTGCCGCGGGCAATCGCGGCGCGCGATGCGATTCTCGTCTTCAAAGGCGAGGCGAAGTCGAAGTACTCGAAAAAGGTAGAGCCGGTCGCGTTCCCGGAACTCGACTCGCTGCACGCCACCTACGCCGAGCAAAAGGACCTGCACTGGAAGCGCGAGCAGAATGCGCTGCGCGCGCTCATCGCCGAATACGACGCCAAGCTGGGCGACCGCGAGACCGCGCTGACCAAGGCGGAGCAGCTCGATTCCGCCGTCGCGGTCCATGGGCTGCGCCAGCAAATGGGCGAGCACCTCGCCACGCTGGAAGCCGCCTACCGTGCGCACGAAGCCGCCAAGCCCGCCGAACCCGACCGCCGGATCGCCTCGGTCACCCCGAAGGCACCCGCCGATCCTAAGAAGGCGATGGAAGCCGCCGCCGCGATCAAGGGCGACCGTCTGCCGCTCAAAGTCGGCACCAAATGGCTGCTCCGCCCGAACGTGCCGCAGATCCCAACGCCGGTCACCATGGTGGTCAAAGAACAAGCCGGCACCGACTTCCGCCTCGTCTTAGACAATCCGTTCGTCCCGATCGAGTTCTTCATCCAGCCGCAGGGCAGCCTCTTCTACCTGAACAAGCTCAAGCTCAAAGACGCCGAACTACCCGTCCCCCATCAACTCTTCTTCAACACCCGCGGCAAGAAGGGCGAAACCTGGACGAACGAGGTCGGCTTCTTCGAGATCCTCGACGACAACCGTCGCCTAGAGATCGGCAAGGACGTTTACGAAGGCTGCGTCCACCAGCTCTTCCGCGCCAAGGACGGCACCGAATGGTATTGGACCTTCGCCCCAAGTCGGCGTCGTCCAACTAGGCATCAACGAAGCCGCCTTCTCCTCGACGCCGCCGCGTCGACTGCCGGGGGCTGCGAAGTAGGTAGGTTTTTTGAAGTTGGAAATTTTCTTTGTTCCGAATGCTGAAAAATCCGGGGCGATACCATTGAAACCTGATTGGCTGACCTTTAGCCAAATCGCTAATTGGCAACCTTGACCGGGCGTGCCCATAGATGCGCGATCGACAACCTGATTGCGCACTACCGCGCTTGCGCCTCGCCGCGTAGCGGCGGTTGATCTGTAGCCCAGCCTTTCAAGGCTGGGTGACCGAGCGAAAACACCCCCGCCGCGTAGCGGCGGTTGAACGCCGGGTTCTCCGGGATCGCCAGCACCCGGATCAATCGTCGCGACGCGACGGGGCGGCACGGTCCCGGAGAGCGACCCGGCCCTGAAGGACCGGGCTACAAGTCGGTCGCCGCTACGCGGCGGATTCCTTCAAATCGCCTTATCCAATCGACCGGGCTTTCTGCGATAGGCGAAAATCTTTTCGGCAATCAGTCTAAGTGTCCGAGGGGCACTCCGCCAGCGACGGGTCTCGATCTCAAACATTCAAGGACACGAAGATGAGGACGACCTATTGGGCTTTGCCAGATTGACGATGTCATGCCGCCCGGCTCGACTCCGCCAACCGGTACCGGCTTCCGTGTCATAGAACTTCATCGCAAAATCTGTTGAGCACATACCAGTTGTGGTCAGGCGAACTTCGCCATCTCCAAGTGGGTGAGAGATCCAATTACTCGGGGATAAACAGGACACGCCGCTTTCGCCGCACGTAAGGCACGACGGCGGAAGCACCCGGTTACCAATCGCAACGCTCACCGACTCGCCGTTCCCCCAGCGATCAGGAAAGTTCTTCGAAAGTGACGAAACCTGTTGCGAAGGTCGGAACCAAGATCATCCATTTTAATCCCCGAGGCGATGGACTCCGCGCTGCCCGGCTCACACAGCCGGAAGTCTCCACAGTCCCAGCACCATGCAGGGATCGATTGAAAGCAGCGAGTTGCCGTCGATGACATAGTAGTAGCCCCGGTGACCAGCAATCTCTTTGAACCGCCCGTCCTCTCCATTCGAGCTTGAACATGGCAGGCATTATCTTGAGGAACTGCAAAGCACACCCATCGCCTGCAGCCGCGCATTGACTGTGGATTGAAGGGTTATAATCAGGCGAGAATTTGACGGAGCGGGTTAGGCGGTTGGGAGCTGCGGCTTATTGTGCCTTTCGGTTTAGAACCGGGAACGACCTCCTTCAAGGAGTTCACCGGTCACGAAACTGATCTCGAACGGACCGAGGGTCTCGTGCACGCTGCCACCGCTTCCGCCCGCTGGAGCCTACCATCGGAGATTGAATCAAAGTAATGCCATCAAACGAGATCCTCGGACTTCGCCAGACCAAGCGGCTTCCCTCGAAGCGGGCGACGCAAGGTATCGCTCAGCGTAAGCTCCGCTGCATCAATCCAGAAAACAGTCGCCGCCATGCTCTGGGGCAACTTGTTCTCATGACCTCCAACAAAGCGTCTCGATCAATCCTAAGTTCTGATGCTGGATCAGACGATCCGAGCAATTTCCGAGCGTCGTCCACATCGATCACGTCCGACGCACGGCGAGGTCAGATCCCTTCACCCATCTGCCGTGGTTCAGTTCATCATCAACGAGCCGTTGAATCTTCTGCGGAAACCGCCTCCGAAGAACGATTGCTGAACGTCCATGATGTCGCGCGTGGTCATTCTGCACAATAATGTTGTTGTAGGAAAATGCGCCCATTGCACCCTCCGCGTTGTCTCGCCTTGTCAAGCGGCTATCCCAAAAACTGAAACAAACAGCTATCTGGTTAGGCTCAACCGGGTCCCTGCGAAGCGCTCAATCGCCTTTAGATGGGTGATAGGAATTCTGAAAAGGCAATTTAGACCCATTTTGCTAATCTACCCTTAGGCTTCGCCGACCGAATCCTTCCGCCGGGGTGCCGTCGTCGTTGAGGTGGCTGGTGACCCAGAGGATGCCGGCGGAGACGAGGTCGAGGTAGGTGTCTTCGAGCATCGTTTCGTTGTGGTACTCGATGGTGGTGGCGAAGACCCGGGCTTTTCCGTATTGGTTGACCCAGATGCACTCGTGCTTGTTCTTCCAGCCGTCGATGGTGCCTTCGGCGAGGGCGGTGGCGGTGTCCCAGGTTTTGTCCACGTGGTAGAGTTCGCCTTGCGGGGTGGTCCACTCTTCGGGGAAGCCCTTCATGATCGGGTGATCTTTCACCTTTTTCACGGTGATGGGCGCGTGCTTGCCGTGGCGGGGCGAGGTCACGCCGAGCAGTTTCTCCTCACTCGTCGGTCCCGACCTTCCAGTGGTAGGTGTGGAACGTGCAGTGTAGGGCGACGGCGGGCAATCCGGCTTCGTGACCTTGGTGATCGATTCGACGTAGTTTTTGTCCTCCTCATGGGCGAAGCAGATGTTGTAGAGCACGACGTCGTAGTCTTTCTCCCAGCCCGGCTCTTTGAGCATCGGGAACTGGTATTTGGTGCCCTTGCCACCCTCGTGGACGACGGTGAATTTCGTGTTGGCCCGCTCGCCGACTCCGGCTTCGAGGATCACCTTTTGCTTTTCGTAATCGTGGCAGCAGCCGCCGGTCAGGTGCAAGACGCGGATCGGCTTGGCTTCGTTTGGCCACGGGCAAGGCGGGCGACGCCGCCTCGGTCGCGGGTTTGTCCGCGTGGGAGAGGGCGACGAACTAGTGGCGAGAAGCCCGGCGACGGGCAGCGAAAGGGGTAGCAGGCGAGCGAGTTTCATAAGCCAATTCTGGCGCGGAGGAGGGCGGCAAGCAAGGGCGGAAAACGGCACGGATCAGCGGGCAAATCGGATTGGGAAGGCGAGATCAAGGCGGGAAAGGACCCGCTTCCCGGCGGCAGACCGCGGATTGCGCCGTCTGCGTCCGCACGCACAAAGGCTGCGCAGGCCAGGACCGAAGGCGGAAGCGATGCCGCAGCTCAAGACGGCAGGAGTGCTGTCTCTACAGGGGGCTGCCTGCTCCGACAGCGGCAGGCGGTCACGTTGGCATCTGCCGCCACGCCGCGATCCGCGCCTAGGATGCCGCATGGAAACTTCCCCACCCCACCTGAATCGGCGCGAGGCGCTACGCCTGCTCGGCGCTCGGCAGCAGCGGCGGCGACCCCGGCTTTTGGCACGGAGATCTGCTCGCCGAGAAGGCAGCGCCCTTTGCCATCCGCTACACGCTTTCGTCCGCCATGTATGGCGACATGCCGTTGGACGAGGTGATGGGCGAGGTGAAGAAGGCGGGCGCGGAGAGCCTCGACATCTGGGAAAGTCCACGTGACCCACCGCGAGGAGATCGACGCGATCGCTGGGATGCGTTCGGCGCATTGCTGGAGAAACACGGCGTCGCCTGGGGCGTAAACACGCGCTACCCGCTCGGCTCCGTTCGGCTTGGAAAGGAGATGCCGATGATGAAGCGCTTCGGCTGCCAGGTCGCGGTGTGCGGCACGGCGGGCGGACCGAAGGAACCGAACGGGCGAAGAAGCGAAGAAGGGCATCGCCGAGTTTCCGAAAAGATGAAGCTGCACGCGGAGAAGGCGGAGGCGCACGGCATCACGATCGCTGGAGAACCACGACCGGCAGTTGCTCTACACGCCAGATTCGCTGCGCTACTTCGCCGAGCCAAACAAATCGAAGGCGCTGGGCGTCGCCTTGGCACCGCACCACCTGCACGCGTGGGTCGATGAAATCCCCGCGCTGCTCCGCGACCTCGGCTGGCGAATCTGCCGTTCATCTATTTTCAAGAACACGGCGAGGGCATCCGGAAGAAGGTGCCGAAAGAGATCGAGATGAAGCAGATGCCGGGTTCGGCAGCCTCGACTACCGCCCGATCCTCGCCGCGCTGCGCGACATCGGCTTCACCGGCTGGGCGGAGATCTTCATGCACCCAACGCCGCGCGGCGAGCCGATCCTGCCGACCAAGGAGGAGATCACCGCGGCGATCAACAAGTCGCGCGCCTACCTCGCCGATTGCCTCGGCAAGGCTTAGGCTAGCCCGACGCGCCAAAGGTGCGCCGCCTGCGCGCTCGCCGCGTAATCTTGAATCCTATGCCGACCACGCCCTCCGACCCCACCTTCTCTGTTCGTCGATAACGGCTCGCTGCGCCCCGATGCCACGTTCAGCCTGCGGCGGCTCGCGGCGGCGCTGGGCGAGCGCGCCGGCTCGCACGGTGCATCCGGTCTCGCTGCTCCACTCGCACAAGATCAGCCTGGAGAAGCTCGGCGGCGATCCCGCCCAGACGTTCGAGCGCTTCGTCCGCGCGCGGCTTGACTTCCGGTGATCGGCATTTCCTCGTCCAGCCGTTGCTTTGACCCAGCGCGGCGGTCAACGACTACCTGCCCGCCCTCGCCGCCGACATCTTCGCCGACACCGGCTGCGCCGACGCAACAGTCCACGTCGCGCCGACCCTCGTCGATCTGCGCGATCCCGCCGACGCCCGGATGGGGCGCATCCTCGCGGACCTCGCCGAGAAAGATCGCCGAACTGGGCTTCGCCCCGGCGATCGCTGGTCGATCACGGCACGCCGCAGGCTCCGGTCAATGCGATCCGCGACCACCTCGCCGCGCAGATGAAGGCGCTGCTCGGCGGCAAATATCCGCACCTCTCGCCCTGCTCGATGGAGCGCCGCGACGGTCCCGAATACGACTTCAACGAACCGTTGTTGGAAAGTTTGCTCGGGTCGGATGGCTTTGGCGGAGAGGTCGTCGTCTCGATGCTCTTCATCTCGCCGGGCTCGCCACGCCGGGGACGGCGGCGACATCGCCAAGATCTGCGCCGAAGCCGAAGCCGCCCACGCCGGGCTGAAGACGCACATGACCGATCTCGTCTCCGCCCACCCCGCGTTGGTTGACCTGCTCCATTGCCGACTGGAGGAAGGCTTGGCAGGCAAAGGCGGATCCCGCCGCTTAAGAAAGCTGCGTAGTTTGTTTCACCGTCCGGCACTCGAGCAAGTCAAGTTCACTCGCGCAGGATCTTCTCCATCGCCTTCCCTTTGGCGAGTTCGTCGATCAGCTTGTCGAGGTAGCGGATCTTCTTCATCAGCGGGTCTTCGACTTCCTCGACGCGGATGCCGCAGACGACGCCGGTGATGCGGTCGCTATTCGGGTGAAATCGCGGCGCTTCGGCGAAGAACGATTCGATGTCTGCCTGGTTCTCGATCTGCCGCTGCAGTCCGTTTTGGTCGTAGCCGGTCAGCCAGCAGATGATCTGATCGACTTCCGCCTGCGTCCGGTTTTTGCGTTCCGCCTTCTGCACGTAAAGCGGATAGACTTTTGCAAACGCCATGGCGAAAAGGCGGTGATTCGGGCGGTTATCTGGCATCGTCTTTTGTTTGAGTGAAAGCTCGCCGGCGGCGGCTCGGTCTGGCAAGGCGGAAGAACAAGGGGGATCGACGCCGCCCGATCACTCCACCCAAATCCGCACCCGCAGATAGCCTGCCGCCGCACCCGCCCCGATGGGCTGGGCGTAACGCGCTTTCAGGATCGCGGCGTCGTCTTGCAGGACGGTGGCGTTGGCGGCGGACCACGGACCGGCGGGACTGGGCGCGCCTTCGATGGCGAAGCGGACCGACGGGTCGGCACCAGCCCTCGAAACGGCGAGCGTCAGGTAGCCGGCTTCTTCGGCAGGCGCGGCAGGCGGTCGCGTCGGGCAGCGTCGGGTCCAGCCCGAGGGCGAATTCGGCGAGGTTCGGGACGCCGTCGCGGTCGGCATCGTCGAACAATCCTGCGGCGGCGGGATCGACGCCGGAGGTGGCGACCCACCCCGCGTAGCCAGAGAGCGAGACCTCGTCGAGGTAGCCGCGGTCGGCACCCGCCGCCGCGCTCCCGTCTTTCTCATAGATCCAGGAGACGCGGTGCTCGCCCGGCGACAGCGCGATGGATTCTTGCACCCAGCCGGAGGAGCCGGACATGGCTTTGACCTCGCCGCCATCGACGAGGAACCGGAGAAAGTCGTAGCCCTCCTCCGAGCTGACCTGCCACCAGAAATTGAGCGCCCCCGGACCGGTGACGAACGAATCGAGGCGCGACGATGCGCCGTCGCCGATCAGGGCGCTGGCGGCGGCATCGACGCCATCGTGGCTGACGGCGGATTGGTTCGACCAGGTCGTGCCGGAGCCGTAGAAAGGCATTGAGCCAGGCGATCCGACCGCATCGTTGAGCGGCAAGAGGTCAATGAGGACAATCTCCAGCGGACTGGTATCACTGCCGCCCGGACCGGAGGCGGTCAGCGTCGCGTTGAAAGTCCCCGCCTGCTGGGGAACGCCGGCGATCAGCCCGGTGGCGGGATCGATCGCCAAGCCGGCCGGCAGCCCGCTGGCGGCATAGCCTTGGACCTGCCCAAATACGGTGGTTTGGTAGGCAAACGCGCGAGCCTCGTATCCCTCGGCAGACTGGCTGCTGGTGATGACCGGCGTGGCCGAGGTCGAGCCGAGCGAAACCAGATCGAGGTAACCGGCGTCCGCCCCGGCGAAATTGCTGCTGTCTTTGCCATAGATCCAGCGGAGGCGGTGGGTGCCGCCGGGGATCTGATAGACGCGGCGCTCCCAGCCGACCTCGCCAGAAATGGCGAACTGCTCAAAGCCGTCCGCCTCGAACCGGAGAAAGTCGTAGCCTAATTCGGACGACACCTTCCACCAGAACACGATGGTGTCGGGACCGTCGACTTCGAGGACCAGTTCGCTCGTTTGCCCGTCGCCGATGGCACCGCTGCGCGCGGCGCTCGCCCCCTCCCACACCACCGCCGATTGCTCCGCCCATACCTCCTCGCCGGCGAATTCAAACGGAAGCTCCGGTTGTTCGACCGCCGGTCCGACCGCCGGGAAAACAGAGATCTGTAGCGTCTCGACATCGGTGCCGCCTTCCGTCGCCGCCGTCATGGTGACCGGAGCCGAACCCACCGAGACAGGTATCCCGCCGATGCTTCCGCCGCCGGCATCAGACAGCCCGTCGGGCAATCCGGCAAACGAGATTGCCGCCGGTCCATTGAAGACCTCCGCCTCGTAGGAGAAAGCGACGCCCTGCTGGATCCTGCGCACCAGCGGGCTGATGATGGTGGGTCCGGGGCGTTGGCTGGCGAGGGACACCTGATCGACCCATCCGGCGTCGGCGCCCTCCGAGGCAGAGCCGTCCTTCTCGTAAACCCACGCCACCGTATGCTGCCCCTCCGGGATGATGAGCGTCTGGCGCGCCCAATCCCTGTGTCCAGAGATCTCCGCCTGCACTTCACTATCGCGGAGGAGCCGTAGGAAATCGTAGCCCTGCTCCGATGAGACGCGCCACCAGAATACCACCGCATCGGGTCCGGTGAGCTGCAGCGACATCGTCGATCTCCCATCGCCTCCAATGAAGGCGCTCCGGGCGGCATCGGTGCCATCATAGCTAACCGCCAACTGGCGCGCCCACGCCGGGGCGTTGGAGGTCAGCCCATCGCTCTCGCTGAGTTCGACCGCGTCGAACAGGGTGTTGGGATCGATCGCGATGCTCACCAGCAGCCGGTCCTCGCCCGCCGGATTGATCGCCACAGCGGTAAAGCTCGCCGCGCCCGCATCCGGCGGCACCCAGGTGACGCGCCCGGTCAGCGGGTCGACCGCCATCCCGGCCGGCGCGCCTTCGATGGCAAAACCTGTCGGCGTATTGAGCGCCGCGATCTGGTAGGAAAACGGCACGAGCCGCAGCGCATCGACTGCTGCATCGCTAGTGATCTCCGGCGGGATGAAATCGTCGTTGAGAATCGTCCCGATGCCCGGCAGCCCGGCGACATCCGCATTGACCGGGTCCGAGAGGACGAGCTGGAATTCCTCGTGCCCCTCCGGCGCGGTATCGCCTAGCACGACGACCTCGAGCGTCTTCACGGTCTCGCCGGGCAGGAACGTCAGCGCCGTCGGCTCCAGCGCGATGTAGTCCGATCCCGCCTCCGCCGTCCCATCCGCCGTCTGCGCGGTGACCGTCACGGCATCCGGCGCGGCGGGGCGCAGCGTGATGGTGAAGGTGATCGTCGCCTGGCCGCTATCGCCTTCCGCGACCGCCGCGCCTTGCACAGAGAGGATCTCGTCTTGGAAGGTGCCGCCAATCGCCGTAGCGCCGGAGCCGAGCGGATCGAGCCAGGCGCTCAATTGGCTGGTCGGCGTGCCGCCGCCGCCCCATGACGTGGCGAGCCGCCCGTACCAGTCGGGCAAATCGTTGCCGCATGCCGCGTCGCCGCCGTGGAGTTGCCCGATAATCCGACCGTCTTGATCGAACAATGGCGACCCCGACGAGCCGCTTTCGGTCGTTCCGAAGTCCCAGTCCGCCACCCGGATATGGTCGCCTCCCGCCTGCGCGGCGTTCGCGTTGTAAAACGTGACCGTCGTCGGGTCGAGCTCGAAGCTGATCCGCTTTTCCGCCACATCGGGATGGTGGATGGCCGCCGCCATCGTCGCATTTGCGCCGCTCCGGTCCCACCCCGCGAAAAACGGATTCGCCTCCGGCAGGGCGGGTTCGTCGAGTTCGACCAACGTGAAATCGGACTCTGAGTAACCCGCGCGAAAGATCGCACCGGAGTTGAACTGGGTCAGGCCGCCATCGCCCGCGCTGCCGCTCGCCGCCGACCCCGGCTGGCGGCAGGTGCTGTTTTGAAAGTTCCAATACACGACCATCGAAGGCGCGTTGCCCGGTCCGATCCCGCAGTGATCGGCGGTCAGGAAAAACGGTCGCCGGTCGCCGGCGGTGTTGTTGATGAGCGCCCCGGAGCACTTATCGATTCCTTCCAGCGTGTAAGCGCCGACCGCCTGGATCTGGTCGCGGTAGGCATCGACCAGCGCGCCGAACGCTCCATCCGCCGCCGAGCAGGCGACGTCGATGTTGCATGAACCGGACGAGCCGCCGCCGATCTTGTCCGCTTTGGCCGGAGACTTCCACCCGCGAAACCCGTGGTTGACCGCCGCCAGCCGCAGCCGCATCTGCGCGCGCTGCGCCTCGTGGATCGTCAGTTGGATCAACGCCTCGTCGCCCGCCAGCAGCGGCGTCCAAAGCTGGCCGTGCCCGGCATTGTCGGCGGCGGTAAACTCGCGAAACTGGGGATCCGCGCCCGGCTCCGAAACCGACAGCCGCGCGCCATTGGGCAGCGAAAATTCCGAGAACCCGAAATTCAGGTTCGCCGCGCCGGGCGAGGCGACCCGCAGGCTCCAGCGCAGCCAGCCGCCCGCCAGCCGCTCCCAGGCACCCGCCTCCGCCGGCGTCACGTCCGCCGCCAGCCGCTCGGCGAACCGATAGATCCCGCGCTCATCCGCAAGGCGCTCCGCTTTGGCGAGCAACACGGCGTGGTCCGGCGCAGGAAAACTCAGCTCCGCCGCTGAGGCGGGCATCGGCACCGGCTCCCGCACCGGCGTTCCCGCGACCGATGGGGCGGGCGACGCGCCCTCCCGCGCGGGTCCGCTTTCCACCACACGCCGCGATTCTACGCCGTTCGCGCCGTTCGCGCCGTTCGCGCAGATGGTGGCACCCGGCTGGAATCGCCAGAGGGCGACACCAGCCAGCGCCAGCAGGGCGATGATCGCGATGGGGGTTAGGCGGCGAACCATTTTCAGACTATAGGCGCTCTGGCTCAGAAAACCAACCGCGTCCCCCGCAATCGGCTTGCGAATCCGCCGCAATCGCGGACTATGTCCGACCATGGGACAGACGGAAAGAGAACAGCAAGTCCGGGCGCGAATGGAAAAGCTCGGGGTCCTCGAAGATGACCTCGAAGAGAAATTCGTGCTCGGCTCAGGACCGGGCGGTCAAAAAATCAACAAGACCGCCTCGTGCGTCTATTTGCGCCACGCCCCCACCGGCTTCGAGGTCAAATTCCAAGGCACCCGCTCCCGCGCCGCCAACCGCGCCGAAGCACGCTCGATCCTCTGCGACCGCATCGAAGCCGAGCGCCAAGCCAAAAAAGACGCCGCCAAACATGCCCGCGAAAAAGAACGCCGCCGAAAACGCCAAAAATCCAAAGGCCAAAAACGCCGCATGGTCGCCGACAAACGCAAACGCGGCGAAACCAAAAAGCTCCGCCGCAAGCCGGGCGCGGGAGATTGATGGGACCACCCACCCCCACCCACCCAACGTGCGGTCGTAGGCATTCGTTATCTGACCCCAACGGCGGGGAGCGCCACTCCGCAACAGGGTTAAGGGTTGTAGTCAAGAGGGGCACTTCGACTCGGGGCGGGTAGCCGGTTGTCCACCACGACTTGTTAGCCCTTTCGATGTAGGATAATGCGCTCAAAATCACCAGTCGAAGGCGAGGAATACTCTTGTCGCTTAATGAAACCTCGGGATTCGAGATCTTCAATTCGTGCGCGAAGACGCTCAATCCTAGCTGCTTCCTCATCCGAACGTCGTTCCGTTGCCTCGCGTAAGGCGCCAGCCACGCGCTTGGAAATCTCAGAAGTAGCGACGGCTGTGGAGGAAGAATGGGTAGTCATGGCGGTTGATGTAGTCAGTCAGGAACTCCGAATACGAGCGAACTTTAGCACGCAGATCGGTGTCTGTCGAGTAGTCCTCGATCTTGAGTCGGAGCAGGTTCTGAAGCGTTCTGACTCCGATCTTGCGTCCGTGGGAGTGCCAAATCTTGTTGTCCGAAAGGAGGGTGGCAATCTCCTCAGCCCGTTGCTCTTTCTCCGAAACCGTGACATCCTGCCCGAGCTTATCGGGGTTGGTGCCGTGCGTCTTCCAGTCCTTGAACTTATATTCAACAAGCCAATTCTTGAGAAGAGTGATAGTCAGGTTCTTGGCTTGTTCGTAGCGGTTGAGCATGCCACATCGAGATTCTGGAGAATCACCAGTTCCGCGTCTGTCAGAGTGCCCTTGGCAGACTTCTCAATCATCTTCTCAACCTGATCCAAGTATCCCAGTGCCGGAACCCAATCCTTGCCGTTGTGAACCTGTGGGTCAATGGGTACAAGGGAAGACGTGTAATCCATATAAATGGCGTCTCCAGAAAGAGCAAAGATCGTCCCTGCGGACATCGCCTCATCTGGAATGATGAAGAGAACTTCCTTGTAGTGGTATCGGACAATCTCGACCAGCTTCTCGACGGTCTCCGCGCTTCCGCCCGGTGTGCTCAAGACAATCGCAATGCGATCCCTTGGAGGATCTTCTTCCTGCAAGTCTTCGATGAACTCCCGGAACCTCTTCTCTACGGATGGGTAGATCGGACCGTGAAACAGTATGACATCCGCACCCAGGTGATCTTCCAAGGCAACGATCCGCTCCTTCGCGGTTTGCTTTATGTGCGTATCGAACTCTCTCATGTGGGGAAATCTTCTTGAGTACAACAGTAGTATTAGTGGTAAGCGCTATTGATATCACTCCGGGCGATATCGCGACTGTTTGGAGGAGTGAAGCATGCGAATGCTCTGGCAGTCAAGGGGAAAGGAAACGCCCCTCTCGTGATCCTTTGGTAATCTTAGAATCTTTGTTCCCTTGAATTCCGTTTCAGCTTGATTGCCCGTTGAACCCTTACCCTATCGGTCAATCAGGAAGTCTGAAAGGTTCGGATTGCGTCGAAGTTTGAGCTTTCGGATCGAGGGCGAGCAGAAATCGATTCTGAGGGCGCGAGCGCGCCGCCGGTCAATTCGCTGGCGCGCCCAATCATCCGTCCGGATTGACTCCGCCGCGTCCGATCTTTACCAGATCTCACGGATTAGGCACCGCCACCCAGCGCCAACGGCGCGAAATAGGATAGCCCAGGGCAGAGCGAGCCTCGGCGAGCGGCGCCCTGGTCTCGCGCATCGAGGAAAGCAAAGCCCTGAAGGGGCGGGATCGGGCGCCCCACGCCGGACGCCCCGATGTGAGATGCCGCCCCGCGAAACGGGTCCGCCTGCCCGATCGATCCCGAAGCCTCTCCGGGAAATCGCGCCACGCCGCGCCACGCAACGCAAGCCGCGCCTAATGCGCCGGAGTCGGGCGGCGAAAATGGCTCAGGTCGAGGCT
The DNA here is from genome assembly GCA_041395145.1 of Verrucomicrobiales bacterium. Lineage (GTDB taxonomy): Bacteria > Verrucomicrobiota > Verrucomicrobiia > Verrucomicrobiales > DEV007 > JAWLBD01. The sequence goes on from JAWLBD010000034.1 coordinate 14,293, forward strand.
CTTGAAATATTCGATGGTTTTCGCCAAGCCCTCCCGCAGCGGGACGGTCGGCTCCCAGTCGAGCACCTCTTTTGCCAGCGTGATATCGGGGCGGCGCAGCATTGGGTCGTCCTCGCGGCGCGGCAGTAAAGTCGTTTCGATCCCGCCGTCGCCGAGCAGCTCGGCGCGCGGTCTCGGCGTCGGCATCGGCGACGGCGGCGGGGATCACCAAGCAGGCCTCCGATGCTCCCCCGATCCGTCTAGCGGCGCGTCTCCTCCCGCCGCCGCATCCAGCGCTCTAGGAAGGGCTGGGCGCAGACCGCGCCGAGGATGACGGCGGCCCCGGCGTAGAAGCCGGGGTTGAGGAATTTGTATTCGGCGAGGATCAGGGCACCGAGGACGATGCCGTAAACCGGCTCGAGGTTGTAGGCGACGCTGACGGAGAAGACGGTGAGGCGCTTGAGCAGCTCGACGTATTCCGAGTAGGCGACCACGGTGCAGGCGATGGCGAGGACGGCGAGCCAGACCCAATCCATCGGCAGCGGGTCCTGCCAGCGGGTATCGCCGCCCCACGCCTGGGCGATGAGGCAGGTGCCGCAGAAGCCCGCCGCGCCGACCATTCCGTAAAAGGCGATGGTCCAGTGGTGGTGGCGGGTGGCGAACGCGCCGTTGAAGACCGCGAAGATGGTGGCGACGAAGGCGGAGGCGACCGCGATGAGCAAGCCGCCGGCGAGGTCCGGCACGACGCCCGCGATCTGCGCCATGGCGGCGACCATGACCGCGCCGATGGCGATCTCGCTGGCGCGGATGCGGCGGCGGCGCAGCAGGATGGGTTCGAGCAAGGCGGTCCACAGGGCGGAGGTCGCCATGCCGACCATGCAGATCGAGACGGCGATCTTCGACGCTTTGAAAAACAAGATCCAGTGCAGCCCGATGAGCAGGCCATTGCCGGTCAGCATTAGCGCATCGCGCCGCCCGACCCACAGCCGGATGCCGGGGCGCGCGCCGATCAAGGCGGCCAGGCAGAGCGCGGCGATGGCGGTGCGGAGGAAGACGAGCTGGACCTCCGGCAGCGTGATGAACACGCCGAGGACGCCCGTGAACCCCCAGAGGATGATGATGCCGTGGAGCTTGAGATAGTCTTTCGTAAACGCGCGCCGTTAGGGGTTCTGCCGCAACGCCTCGACCTGCCGCGCGAGCCGCATCGCCCCCCAGATCGCCACGCCGATGCCCGCCGCCTGAAACAGGCTGCCCGCCGTCCCGGTGATCTTGCCCAGCTTCGCGCTGTTGGCGAGCTGCTGCGCCTCCGCCGGGGTCAACCCGCCGACGCCGGAGTTCTCCACGTAGTTTTCGTTCTGCTTCTCGCGCACCCACGCCATGCCGGAGAGCAGCCAGCCGACGACGAGGAGCGAGAGTCCGATGAAAAGAATTTTGCGAGGCATGGGGTAATCTGTGGTGGTGGGCGAGACGATACGGTCAGACGCGGGACTTAGCCGAATTTCGCCCCGCTTTCTAGCGCGAGCCGCCGGATCGGGGGCAAATTATCCGACAGGATGACGCCGGATCGGGTCCGCGGGTACCCATTGCGCAGCGGCGACCAGGGTCGGGAGCCGGCGTAGCATGGATTTTCAATCCGTGGAATGCGGCGGCGGCTGCTGCTGTATCTGGGCAGGAAAATGGGGGTAGGAAAATTCCTGCCAGGTGAGCGGATTCAATTTTGTATTGAGGCGAACGGGCGATGTGCGCTGATGGCACGCGGCTCCCCGTAGAGACTGCACTCCTGCCGTCTTGACCCGCGGCATCGTTTTCGCTTTGGTCCGCCGCATCGAATTTTCACGACCCGCCTGGCGGACGGTTTCTCATACCGCCCCATCGGCGGTGCCGCCATGCGCGGCGACCGGGTCGGGGTATGCAGCATGGATTTTCAATCCGTGGAGTGCGGAGGCGGCTGCTTGTTCTTGGGCAGGAATATGGGGTAGGAAAATTCCTGCCAGGTGAGCGGATTCCTTTGATTGAGGCGATGCGCTGATGGCACGCTCCGTAGAGACGGTACTCCTGCCGTCTTGGACCCGCGGCATCGTTTTCGCCTTTGGTCCGCCGCATCGAATTTTCACGACCCGCCTGGCGGACGGTTTCTCATACCGCCCCTGATCGTGTCCGCTGGTACCCATTGCGCAGCGGCGACCGGGGTCGGGAGCCGGCGTAGCATGGATTTTCAATCCGTGGAGTGCGGAGGCGGCTGCTGCCTGTTCTTGGGCAGGAATATGGGGGTAGGAAAATTCCTGCCAGGTGAGCGGATTCAACTTTGGATTGAGGCGATGTGCGCTGATGGCACGCTCCTGTAGAGACGGCACTCCTGCCGTCTTGGACCCGCGGCATCGTTTTCGCCTTTGGTCCGCCGCATCGAATTTTCACGACCCGCCTGGCGGACGGTTTCTCATACCGCCCCTATCGGCGGTGCCGCCATGCGCAGCGGCGACCGGGGTCGAGAGCCGGCGTAGCATAAATTTTCAATCCGTGGAAGGCGGCGGCGGCTGCTGCCTGTATTTGGGCAGGAAAATGGGGCTAGGAAGATTCCTGCCAGGTGAGCGGATTCAACTTTGGATTGAGGCGAACGGGCGATGTGCGCTGATGGCACGCGGCTCCCCGTAGAGACGGCACTCCTGCCGTCTTGGACCCGCGGCATCGTTTTCGCCTTTGCCCATTTCCCCAACCTTCGGTGCCACGCCTGGGGTCGGGAAGCCCGATGCCTCACGGCAACAACTCCACCTTCAGCCAGAAGATCGCTGCCCCGATCCCGGCGGGCAGCGCCAATTCGATCTCGGTCGTGTCGCCGGATTCGGATTGGCCGGCGATCCATGTCGGCGGCACGGTCTGCCAGCCGGCGGCGGGTGAGAGCCATTGCGGTTCCGCTGCGGCGGCGGATTGGGTGCCGGCGCGGCGGCGGAGGCGGAGCCGGGGGCTGCCGTCTGGGGCGCGGACGGCGGCGAACGGCGCATCGTGCTCGGCGCGGAGCGGGTCGGTGCCGAAGGCAAATTCGGCGAGGTTCGCCCAGCCGTCGGCGTCGGCATCGCCCTGCGGATCGGCATTCTCGCCGAGGAGCGGGGTGGCCCAGCGGCGGAATTCGGCGACGCCGCGCGACAGGATGATCTCGGCGAAGGCGCTGGCCCGGCGGCCGTTGGCGACCTCGACCAGATACCAGATGCGCGCGGTCCCGCCGACGCTGCCTTCCGCCGGGTGAAAGGCGATCATGCCTGTAGGCGCGAGCGCGCTTGCCCCGGCGCGGGCGATCGGCGCGCGGAGGATTTCCATCTCGCCCAGCCCCGGCGTCAGGTTGACCGCATTGATCAAGGCGGCCCCTGGCGGGATCTGGATGCCGCCGCCCTCCACCGGCGTCCGCCAGCGCAGGTCCGGCAGCGCGTCGTTGGCCAGCACGTCGAGCACGGCGGCCCCCGCGCGCGGATCGTGCGCCCACGAGTCCGCGGCGGCGACCGGCGGGCCCGCCTCGTATTGGATCTGGTAAAGCGCGCCGCCGACGCTGAACGTGTCAGTCCCCCGGGCGTTGGGGTCCGCGCGGACCACGATCTGCCCCGCATCGTCGCGCGAGACGTGGGCGAGCGCCATGGCGGGCTGGGTCAAGCCGCCGGTGCCGCCTTCCGGAAAAAGCGTGAGCGCCTGTCCGGGGCTGAGGCGCAGGAGATGCGGATCGCCCGCCGCGCCGACGCTGATCGCCGCATCTCCCTTGTGCAGCCAGCCGCGCCCGCCATTGCCCACATCCCCGCCCAGCGCGTAGGAAAACCAGGCGGTGCCCTGAAATCCCGGGGCGGGGAGAAAGACGATCTCGCCATCGGCGACATGGGCATCGCCCGCGCCGGGCGGCGACACGCGCCCGACCGCCGCCAGCCGCAGCGCGTTGGCCGCGCCGTTCGGGACGGCGGCATCGTCGTTGGCCAGCGGGTCGAATTGCACCGGCACGCCCGGATCGGTGGCGCGGGCATCGGCGTGGGCGAAGGGTATCTCCTCCGGATGCCGCAGCGGTTGGGAGCCGGGCAAGGTCGCGGCGGCGGCGTCGAAGATGTCTTTGGCGGCGGTCTCCCCGGCGGTCACCTCGGTAAAAAGCGTCCGCGAAACCATGCCGTTGGGCTGCGAATCCATCAGCCCGCCAAGGCTGTGCCGGGTGCCGAGGACGTGGCCGAGTTCGTGCGCGAGCACATACCAATTCGCCTGCGGCACCATCACGCAGACCGCATTTTCGCGACCCGCCGCATCCACGTAGCCCGCGCCGAGCAACCCGCCGCCCAACCCGAGCCCGAACTTCGCCGCGCCCAGCCAGCCGGACGCCGCCTGCGGGCGCGCCGCCTTCAGCCAGTCGCGGAAATCGCGGTGCCCCTGCGCCCACGGGATGTCAGGCAAAAGCGGATCGTCCGCCGGGTGCAGGATGATCTCTTGCACGATCAGCCGGATGCCGAGCTGATCCTCATACACCGCCGCGACGTTCGCCGCCGACGCCAAAATCCGGCTCGCGGCGACCGCCAGTCCGATCCCCGCCCCGGGGCCGGTCGCCGCTTTGTCCGCCACCAGCAAGATCGGGCAGTCCTTGAGCGAGGCGGAATACGCGCCGGGCAGCGGGATCGGATCGACGTATTTGTCCACCAATCCGGTCGCCGGATCGCCGCCCGCCAGCGCCAGCCACTCCGCATCGACCTCCAGCCGCGCCGGGAGCGGCTCCACCGGCGGGGCGGTGCCGGCGAGCCGAAATTCCGCGCCCGCGCCCGCCTCGGCTGGACCGAGCACGACGCCTCGCCTTCACCCACTGGCGCGGCGAGCGCGCGATCCATCCGGCTCGGTCCAGAGCGAAACGCTGCGCCCGTCGGCGAAATTGATCCAGCTTACCAGCGCCGGTCCGACCCGCGCGAGCATCACCCGCGCCGGGCGGATGCCCGCGCCGACCTCGCGCCCCTCCAGCACCGCCGCCTCGGCTGGAATCGACTGCCCCCATGCCCCGAGATTGACCCGAAACCCGGATGCCAAGACCGGGGCAGGGCGAAAGAGCAGGCGATGCGATCCGGCGCTGTCTCCCACGCCGATCACAAGGCGCATCGGCTCCCCGGCAGCGGCGGCGGCAAACGGATCGCGCCCTCGATCGCCGCCTTGTCCTCCGGCGCGGGCAGCGGCGGGCAGGGTGGGCGCGCGCGTCCCCTCGTGGGGCGGGCGGCAAAGGCGAGCGATCTGGCGCTTCGCGGCGGTCGCCCTGCCCGTGCGGGAGCCTCCAAACGGGATGCCCGGAGTCCGGCGGATCGCCGATCCCGAGCCACCCGGCGGCAAGGCACAGGCAGGCGATCACCGCGCCAAAAATGGCAGGCGATGGCGCATCGAGTCTATGGATTTCCGACCAGCGACCGGTCGAGTGCCCGCCAATGGGGCACCCTCAGGCAACCGCCGCGCCGACCTTCCGGCGCGCGCGCTTGCCGACCGCTGGCGTCGGGTGGTTCGCTAGACTTGGGGCAATGCGATGGGTTTTCCGCTCCCTCCCGCAGTGGAGGGTTTCCTTCCGCAATTTGAGTGAAATCGCTGTTCGAGCATGGCTGGCTGGGTTGGTTGTGCTTGGTTTGGTTTCCTTAAGTTTCCGATTCGATCACCCAGCAACCATAATTACCATAATTTTCATATTTTAACAAGCCGATTTTCTCGCATCTTTGAAAATTCGGCATCGAAGTCAAGCTGCCGCAGTCTCGCCAGAAGTCGCACGGACTTGCAATCCGTGAATGCCAGCGGTTCCCGCCCCAAGCGTCCGTGTTCCCAGACTTCCCACCTGCCGGAACTCGACAAGGGTGAAGCCAATGCCGCGGATCGAAGACGGCAAGAGTGCCGTCTCTACTGCCTACCGCCGCATGGCGGCGCTCGTAGCACGGGATTGGCAATCCGTAGAATGCAGGGGCTGCCCATCGCGGCATCGTGGACGTCCGCGATCCCACCCCGGCGGTCGATGCCGTGTTCGAGCATCACCCGGCGGCAGGCGACTCGCTCCGATGGCGGTTCGGAAGCCAAGGAAGGTCGTGAACCGAAGGGGAAGGCGATGCTCCGACCGGATTCGGCAGTCCGGGTCGCTCGCCGGATCTAGCCTACAAGATCTCGCGCACGAAAGTGTCGGGATCGAAGAGCGCGAAGTCGCCGATGGCTTCGCCGGTGCCGATGAAGCGGGTCGGCACGCCGAGTTCGCGGCGGATCGAGACGACGGACCCGGCTTTGCCGCTGCCGTCCAGCTTGGTGGCGATCACGCCGGTCAGCCCGCCCATCGCCTTGTGGAATTCTTTGGCCTGGTTGAGCGCGTTGGAGCCGGTGGTGGCATCGACGACGAGAAATGCCTCGTGCGGGGCGCTCGGGTCTTTGCGGGCGAGCGTGCGCTGGATCTTCTTGAGTTCCTCCATCAGATTGTGGCGGGTGTGGAGGCGCCCGGCGGTGTCGCAGATCAGGATGTCGATGCCTGCGGCGGACGCCTGCTCGTAGGCGGAGAAGCAGACGCTCGACGGGTCTGCCTTGTCCGGGCCTTTGACGATCGGGACATTCGCGCGCTGCGCCCAGACTTCGAGCTGCTCGACGGCGGCGGCGCGAAACGTATCGGCGGCGGCGAGCATCACCGAGTTGCCCCGCCCCTGGAAAAAGTGGGCGAGCTTGGCGGTCGAGGTCGTCTTGCCGGTGCCGTTGACGCCGAGCATCAAGATGACGAGCGGGCGGTCGCCGGGCGGGTGCGGCGGCTGCGGCGCGTCGCCCAGGATGGCGAGGATTTCCTCGCGGCAGACTTGGGCGACGTCCTCGGCCTTGAGCTTCCTGCCCATGCCCTGCAGGCGGTCCACGATCTCCATCGTCATCGTCATGCCGATGTCGCCGCCGATCAGCGTCTCCTCCAGCTCATCCCAGTCGATCTCTTCGCGCCGGGTGATTTTGTTGATCAGTTTGGAAAAGAATCCTGCCATGAAAACGGGATTAGGATTTGGGGACCTGCCGCAGCGGGCGGTCGAGCGATTTGGCGAATTGGTCGAGGATGCCGTTGACGAAACGCCACGAATCCGGCGTCCCGAACCGCTTGGCGATCTCGATCGCTTCGTTGAGCGCGACGATCGGCGGCACATCCTCGCGCTTGACCATCTCATACAATGCGAGCCGCAGGATGCTGCGGTCCACGGCGGTGACGCGGTCGAGCGCGAAGTTCTCCGACAGCGCGGCGATCTGGGCATCCGCCTCCGGCAGGAATTCGACCGCCGCGCGGATCAGGGCGTCGGCGTCCCGGCGGATGTGGCGCGATCCCTGGCGCAGCGCCCAGAACCGGTCGAGCGCCGCAGCCAGCTCGTCGGGCGCGAATCCCTCCTCCGCCGCCAAGCCATGGGCGTAGAGGAATTGCATGGCGGCCTCGCGAATTTCCCGGCGCCTAGCCATGCTGTTTTTTGAAACGGGTGTTTTCGGCAGCCTCGGGATAGGCTTCCTCCAGTTTGGTGAAAAGCTCCGCCATGCCGGCCGCCGCGCGGGCGGCCTCGACGCCGCGGTTCAGGCGCGTGCCCATGCAGCGCGCGTGCGCCTGCCGCTCGTCTTCGACCAGCAGGATCTCGTTGATGACCGGGATGGTGTGCCGGGTGGCGACCTCCTGCAGCTCCTTGGCGCTCGCCTGGCAGATCAGGTCGGCGTGCCCGGTCTGCCCGCGGATGACCACGCCCAGCGCGATGATCACATTCGCCGCCGTCCGCCGCGCGACAAACTCCGCCGTCACCGGGATCTCCCACGCGCCGGGCACTCGGTAGAGCGGCACCGAGCAGTTTGGCGAAAGCTCGAGCAGCTCGGTCTTCGCCGCCTCGAGCATCGCGTTGACATACTGCTCGTTGTACAGGCTGGCGATCACGGCGTAAGTCCGTTTGGGACCGACGACGCGGGGCTTGCGGGGGAGCGCTCCAGACGACATAGGGCGGCTAATGTGGGGAGAACGCCGGGGCGCGCAACCGATCTCGTCTCCCCGGCGGCAGTTTGCGCGCGGCGCGGTTTTCGGCTAGATACTCCGGATGCCCGCCGCCCCCGCCAACCACCCTGAGAGCTACCTCGACCCGCGCACGCTAGAGAAGATCAAGCGGCTCGACCTGCGCGCGCGGCTCGTCGTCGAAGGCTTCATCACCGGCGGCCACCGCAGCCCCTACAACGGATTCGCCATCGAGTTCGCCGGCCACCGCGAATACTCGCCCGGCGACGAGCTCAAGCACATCGACTGGAAGGTCTGGTCGAAAACCGACCGCCTTTACATCAAGGAATACGAGGAGGAGACGAACCTGACCTCCACGATGGTCGTCGATTGCAGCAAGTCGATGGCCTACGGCAAAGGCTGGCGGAAATTCGACCACGCGGCGACGGCGGCGGCATCGCTCGCCCATCTTTTGCAGGGGCAGCAGGACCCGGTCGGCTTGGTCACGTTCAACACGAAGGTCGAAAAGATCATGCCGCCGAGCAGCCGCACGCTCCAGCTCAAGGCGATGGTCCACGAGCTGGGCGAAACCGAACCCGGCAGCGAGACCGACGTCAGCTCGGTCTTCGCCGAACTGCCCCAACACATAAAACGCCGCGGGCTGGTCGCCATCTTCTCCGACTTCTTCGCCGACCGCGCCGCCATCGCCGAGGCGCTCAAACAATTCCGCCTCCGCCGCCACGAGGTCATCGTCTTCCACGTCTTGCACAACGACGAGGTCACCTTCCCGTTCGACGACAACACCCGCTTCCTCGGCTTGGAGAGCGACGACCAAGTCCACGCCGACCCACGCGCCCTCCGCAAAAGCTACCTCAAGATCTTCAACGAGTATCAGGACGAGGTGAAGAAAATCTGCGCCACCGTCGGCGCCGACTACGCCGTGCTCAACACCAGCGAACCGCTCGACGCCGCGCTCTCCCGCTACCTCGCGTTCCGCAAAAAACACACCCGCCGCGTCTAGGCGCTACCGGATGTTCGCCGTTCGCGGCATCGAATGGCGAGGGCTTTGGTCGGATGAGGCATCGGTGTAGAGGCGCCTCGCCGAGGCTATCTTGCTGCCTCGACCAGCGCGGCGGCGCGCTTTGGATCGACCTCGTTTCGCCAGTCGCCGCCCGCTTTGATCGATGAGCCGACGATCAGGGCATCGGCATGTTCGAGAAACCGGACCGCGTTCTCTGCCGTGATGCCGGACCCGATGAGGACCGGCAATGCGGTGGCGGCTGCCGCTTCGGCGGCGTCTTCCGGATCGGCGGCGGAGCCGGTGTGCGCGCCAGTCACGATGACGCCGTCGGCGAGGAAAAATTCGGCGGCGCAGGCGGTTTCGGCGAGCGAGACGTCGGCGGTGATGGCGTGGCTGCTGTGCTTCTTTTTAATGTCGGCGTAGATCGCGATGTGGTTGGCTCCGATCGCGCGGCGGTAGCGCAGCAGGTCGCCGGCGCACGCTTCGATCATGCCTTCGTCGGCGACGTGGGCGAACGCGAAGCCCTCGGCGCGGATGAAATCGAGATCGGCGGCGAGCGCGGCGGCGAGCGCCTCGCGGTTGGCCCCGGCGAGGATCTGGATGCCGCAGGGCAGGCGGCAGGCGTCCTTCACCTCGGCGGCGAGCACCGCCATGATCGCGGTCGTCTCCGGTCCGGCGGGCGCGCGCAGATACGGGCGGTCGCCCATGTTTTCGACCAGCACCGCATCGAAGCCCGCCTCGCGCAGCGCCTCGGCGTCGCGTCGGGCGCGGGCGATGATCTCGCGGACGCCGAGCGAGCTGCGGGGCGTGCCGGGCAGCGGCGCGGCGTGGACCATGCCGATCAGGCGCTTGGGTCCGCCCTTGCGGAGAAAGGCGGCATCGGATTGCTGGGGATCGCTCATCGGGGCAAGGCTAGAACTTCACCCGGCGGGGCGCATCCGCCAATTTTTCGGCGCGGCTCGGTTCCTATCGGGGCGTGACGCTAAGCCTGCCGAAGAGCCGGTCTTCCGCGCCGACGGCGGCGGCGCTGCGCCAGCGGAACGTCTCGGTGCCATCGCCGTTGTTCGCCGAACCCAGGAAGACAACGTCCTCTGGCGCGCTGGACCAGCCGAGCAAATCGGAGCCGATCTGCGGCGTGACGATGGCGTCGTCCGAGCCGATCGGGCGCGTGTATTCGAGCACCAGATACGTGTCTTCAGCGGCATCGACGGTGAACGGTTCGAACGCGACGCGGAGCGGCGTCCCGCTGTCGGCGACCGCGTAGTCGATGATGTCCGCCACGCCGTTGCCGTCAGCATCACCGAGCGGGTCGCCGGCGAACGGCGTGCCGGAATCGGGCAGGTCGAGCGCGGCGGCGGAGCGCCAGTTGAACGGATCGCTGTGGTCGGGATTTGATCCCGGCGCGATGAGGATGAGCGGATAGCCCTGGTCGCCGCCGCCCGGCCAGGGGGGCGCATCGTTGTAGGTGAAGTCGCGGATCGTATCGCCATTCGCGGCGGTGATATGAAGGCGTTCGCCGTCATTGTTCAGCCGCCCGCTGTAGGGTCCGATGATGTCGTAGCCGGCGAGCACCGGGGCGAGCGCCGCCGGATCTTGGGCGAGCGCGAGCTGTGCGCCAGGCGCGATGACCGTGTTGTCCGGGAAGGCGAAATCGACGCCGTCGCGGATGATCACGCCGGACAGGTCCACGAATTCTGATCCGATGTTTTGGAAGAGCAGGTATTCGAGCGGCGCGTCGCTCGCCGGATGATAATGCAGCGCGGCGACGACTAGATTTTGATCGCTGGCCGGCTCGGAATCGACTTGGTAGAAGGCGGAGTTCAGCGCGCTCCACTCGCCGTCTTTGAAGACGCGGGCGTTCACCTGGGTCGGCGCCGCCAGCGTGATCGCGCCGCCGTAGGCTTGCGCGGCGGACGAAACGGCGGGCACGTTCCCGGCGGTGAGCTTCGCCTCGATCAAGAAGTCCTGGCCCGACGGCGCGCTGTTCAGCCCGTGGATGGCGAGGACGTTGCCGCCTTCCTGCAGCAGCCCGACCTGCGCCGACAAATCGATCTTCTCCGGGATGATCGCGTCAGGATCGGCATGGGCGACGGTCGCCGCCGACAATCCGTTGGCGATGGGCGGCGCGTTGCGGCGGGCGACCTCGACCCCGTTGAGATAGGCGATGAAGCCGTCGTCGTAGCGGATGTCGAGCGCGAGGAAGTCAATGCCCGCCAGCTCCCCGGCACCGATGGTGAAATCGGAGCGCATGAGCAGGCTGGCGCTGGCGTCGATCATCTCGGCGCCGACATCGGTCTGGATGAATGGCTCGAGCGGATCGCCGTTCCCTGCGTAGCCGACGCCGCCGGGATCGGAGGACCACGCCGCATCGTCGAAGGCGGGAGCCGCCCAATCCGCCTGATAGTAACCGGCCAGCGCCCGCACGTCCGCTTCGGTGATCGCCGTGTCGAAGAGGTAAACCTCATCGATCAAGCCGGGGAAAAACCGGCTGGTGCCATCGCCGCGCGATCCGATCGCCCAGCCCATCGCGACGGGCACCGCGCCGGTCGCGTCCACCGTGGTCGCGGCGAGCTGGCCGTTTTGGTAGAGCCGCCACTCGCTGCCGGTGTAAACGGCGCAGAGGTGGACCCAGGTGTTGAGGTCGGTGCCGGAGGCGGATTCGGCGACGTGGTTGCCGCCGTCCCACGAGCCGCCGGTGTGGACGCCCGCGCTGCCGTAGCGAAGCATGATCTCGCCGCTGCTCGGCGTCGTCTGATACCCTTTCGCCACGATGTTCGCCAGCGTGTCGCCGAGCTGGACGGGCCCGGTCCGCTTCGCCCAGGCGGCGATGCTGATCGGACCGGTGATCTGGAGGGCGGCGGGATCGCCGAGGAGCACGCAGTCATTGAGGCCGTCGAGCTGGAGCGCGCCGCCGCCGAAGACGCTGTCGGCCGTGGTGATCGCGGCGCCGTTGGTCAACGTCCCATCCTGCGCGCCGTCGGCGGTCGCCGCGTCGCTGGCATCCGCATCGAACGGGAAGTAGGCGACCGGCGTGGCAGACAGCGTCGGGAGCGAAAACCCGTCGAGCGCGCCGGAGGGCACGCGGAACTGCCAGGTGCCGCCTTCCGCCACATAAGTCTGGGTGACCACCGGCTGGGCGAAGGCATTGCGCGGGTCGCTGCCATCGAGCGTGTAGTAAATCACGCCGCCCGCCGCGTTCGGATCATCCATCGCCAGCGAGAATCCAGCGGGCACGCTGCCGCCGTGCTGGGGCTGATAGACCGGAGCCTCGGTGTCGGGGTAGAGCCCGTCGGCGCGGAGCTGGCCGAGGACCACCTCGCGGCGGCCGGGGAACCAATTGTTCACGAAAGTGATCGCGTTCTCCCAGTCCTGCGTCGTGTAGCCGGTCGCGTAGCGCGCGTCGCCCCAGCGGGCGGCATACGCCTTGATCGCCTCGCGGATCTGCGCGGCGCGCGCGTTGAACCGGTCGATGCAATTTTGGGTTTCGAGCACGCCGCCGTTAAACATGTGGCGGTGGACGCGGTCGGCGAAAGCGAGCCGGTATTCCGGGCTGGCGGTCAGGTATTCGTGGATCCACTGCGTGTTCGCGTAGTCGATCACATACCGGTTGCTGCCGTTGTAGGGACCGGTGTGGTCGACGACCGAGTTGGGCGAGCCGAGCGAATGCTCGCCGTCGTGCAGGTAGTAGGTGAAGCCCATGTCGTTGCTGACCCGGTTGCGCACCGCATACCAATTGTTCGGGCGGTTGAAGCCGAGGAACGACGAGAGCACCGTGTCGCCATCGCCTTGATAGGCGAGGCAGATCAGGTAGTCCGCCATGTTGTCGGGATCGAGATAGATCGGGAGCGCCGGGTTGGGGGACCCATCCGGGTTCAGCCCCTGCAGCGCCCAATAGGCTTCGGCCGTCGGGTTTGATTCGAGGTCGATCGCCTTCTGCCAGAAGTCGTGCCACGCATCGAGGTTGCCGGACGTCGCCTCGGTCTTGAAGTCGTCCGGGCGGTTGATCTTCGGCACGTCATAGTCGTCGGGATCGCCGCCGAAGTAGCTCGCGCCGAAGCTTTCCTCCGGGCGCTCCTCGGTCATGTAAATGCCCCAATACGTGCCGTTGAGGTAGAGGTGGTAGTAGCGCGACTTCGTGTGCGGCTGCCCCATCGCGCCCTGGGTGTCGCGCGTCCAGACCTCGCGGCACAGCGTGTTGAAGCGCCCGGTGTTGAAGCTCGATTCGCGCGCCCAGTCGTAGTTTTGGCTGGTGCGGAAATCGACCTTGTCGAACTCGTCGGTGCCCTCGTCGCCGAAGAGCCGGTAGCGCAGCTTGCCCGCGCCGTATTCGCGCCGGAAAAAGCAGCGGAACGAGTGTTTGAAAAACGAATCGCCGCGCGACGCGCCGCCCCGGATGCGCAAGCCAAAGTCGATCTGGAATCCATCGGTGTTGCCGTCCGGATCGATGTAATCCGGCGGGAAGATCAGCTCCATCGAGGCGGGGCGCTCAAACTGGTCGCCGCGCACATCCGCATTCACATACAATCCGATCGTCGGATCGACCAAGTTTTCGATGTCGGTCACGATCGAGACCGTCGGGATCGTCTGGAGCGCCTCGGCGACCTCCGCCGCTGGGATCGCCGAATTGCCGGGCCCGATGTTGTCGAGCCGCATCCCGTAGTTGAACTGCTGGCCGTTGACGTTGCCGGCCGGCCAGCCGGAGGCGGTTGCGTTGGCGGGCTGCTGCCCGGTGACGCCGAGCGCGAAGATATAGGTTTGCGTGTCGGTGTTGGTCGGGGCGTAGCCGTCTTTGAAAACGGCGGCCCGCAGCGTGGTGACGCCGCCTTGCAGCGAGCCGTCGATCAATACCGTGGCGGTCGGCGGCGTCTCCGCATCGGGAGCCGGCACCTGGGTGCCTTCGCTCAGGCTCGGCGTGCTGCCGTCCAGCGTGTAGATGATCGTCGCGCCGGGCGTCGCGCAGGTGATCGTCTCGTTGAACGGCGTTTCGAAAAAGCCGCGCCCGATCTGAAACTGGGTGTCGTCGGTCAGATCGAGGAACCCGAGCAGCCCGGTCGCGCCGTTCTCCGCGCCGGGCGTCGGCTCGGCAAAGTATCCCAGCTCCGCCGGATCGCCGAAGTAGCCATAGGAGCGATTCGCGAATTGCTCCGGGAATTCGGGCGCGAACTCGGTGAGCACCGCGCCGTCGCTGATCCGGCGCAGCGCCAGGTATTCGCCGCCGTTTTGCAAGGCGAAGCTCGCGTGCAGCTCGCCGCCGGGGTCGGTCCGGTCTTTGCCCGAGGCGAAGACGATGAAGTAGCCGCCGGCCGGCGCGAAGGTCCCCGCCGGAATCGCCCAGGTGGCGGTGCCGTCGGTCAGCTCGTAGGCGGACAAGTCGAGCGCGAATGGATTCGGGTTATAGATCTCGATCCAGTCGGAGCTTTCGCCGTCTTCGTCGCGCAACCCGCCGTCATTCTCGGCGAGGAATTCGTTGATCCGCGGCTCGCCCGGCGGCGCGCCGACATAGACCGTCACCTCGGCGGTGCTGCCGCCCTGCGCGTTGGTCGCGGTCAGCGTGAACGTCGTCGTCGCGGCGACATTCACACTAACGCTGCCGGCCAGGGTCGCCGCCGGGTCGAGCGCCCCGTTGTCGATCGCCACCGTGTCGGCGTTCTCCACCGTCCAGCGCAGCTCGACCTCGCCCTCCGCCGGAATCAAGATGCCGGTATCGTCCGCGCCGTTGGCGGCGGCGGTGAAGCTGGCGATGTCCGGCGTGACCGGATCGAAGTTGGTCGGCAGCGCGTATTTGTCCTGAAAGTAACGCCCGACGGCATTCATGCCCTCGGCATCGAGCGTGCCGCCGAACACGATGATCTCGGCGACCGATCCGGTCCAGTGGCGCCCGAGCCCATCGCTGGCGCTGCCGATCCAGAAGTTCGAATACGTCTGGTTCGCGCCCGCCGCCGCCACGACGAGGTGCGACACGCCATACGAGTAGCCGCCGGAGATCACGTCATTGACCCGCAGCTCGCCCGCCGGGGTGATATTGGAAAAATCGTTCTGGTCGGCGCCTTGCCCAGCGGACCGGTAAAACGCGGTCGTGTTGTTGCGGCGCACATTGAGCTTGTCGGCACCGGTCGAGATCAAGGTATCCAGACTCTTGGCGGTGCTCTCCAGCGTCACAGCGGCGAAGATCGTGCGCGCGCTCAGGTTCGCGCCGGTCCAGCGCAGGACATCGTCGCTGCCGTCGAAGCGCACGGCGGGCCGGCTGTTGAAGCGCGGGTCGCTGGCCACATAGGTCGGTCGCTCGGTTCCTGCTGCGGCGGGCGATCCCCAGCTACCGACCGGATCGCCATCGTTCAGCGCCAAGTCGCCCGCATCCGCGTGGTAGAGGATGGTGCCGTAGTCGGCGGGGTCGATGGCGGCGGGGGCAGCAGATGCAATCGCCGCAGCAACGCCAGCGATTGCCCAACGGGGGAGGGGGCATCGATTCATCAGGGGGAGGTTTTTTCCTCCCATACACTAATTCGGCGGTCGATTGAAAGCCGATTTTTCATCTCGGCGGACAATCGGGGCGCTAATCGGCGTCCTCCGGCAGCCGGATGCTCTCGACCATTTCTTGGACCTCTTTGGAGGCGGGGCGGTGAACAAAGAGACCGCCACCGCGACCACGAAGTTCAGGATCATGCCGAGCGTCCCGATCCCCTGCGGCGAAATGCCGAAGAGGTAGTCGTCCTTGACCCCTTGTTTGATGCCGATCAACTCGAAACCAAATTGGAAATGGATGATATAGATCATCGTGAAGAGAATCCCGACCACCATCCCAGAGATCGCGCCCTGCATGTTCATGCGCTTCCAAAAGATGCCCAAAATGATGGCCGGGAAGAACGACGAGGCGGCCAGACCAAAGGCGAAGGCGACGACCTCGCCGACGAAGCCCGGCGGTTTGATGCCGAGGATGGCAGCGAGGCCGATCGCTCCCGCAGCGGCGATTCGCGCGTAACGCAACTCTTCACGCTCGCTGATGTGCGGGAGCAGGGTACGTTTTAACAAGTCGTGCGAGACGGAAGTCGAAATGACGAGGAGCAAACCCGCTGCGGTGGACAGCGCGGCGGCCAGGCAGCCCGCCGCAACCAACCCGATGACCCAGTTCGGCAGGTTTGCGATCTCCGGGTTTGCCAGCACCATGATGTCCTTGTTGACGGTCAGCTCGTTTACCTTTGCCGGGTCTTCGATTTTGCTGCCGTAGTATTGAATCAAACCATCCCCATTTTTGTCCTCCCATTTCATCAACCCGAGGTCTTCGTAGGTTTTGAACCAGCCTGGCATCTCTGCGTAGGGCTTGCCGGGCACCTCCTTAAGCAGGTTTGTGAACCCAAAGGCTGCGACTGCCGCCGCGGTGGTGTAGAGGATGCCGATAAAAACGAGCGCCCAAAAAGCAGAAGCGCGGGCATCCTTGACCTTTTTCACCGTGTAGAATCGCACGATCACATGGGGCAATCCTGCAGTGCCAACCATCAGCGCCATGGCAATGCAGAAAACATCCCCGATATTTCGGCTCCGACCGGTGTATTGCCCGAAGCCAAGCTCTTGGGTCAATCCATCCAAGCGGTCCAGCAGATACGAATCGCTGCCCGCCAATTTCGAGCCCAATCCAAGTTGCGGAACCGGATTGTCGGTCAGGAGGATCGAGATGAAGATCGCCGGCACCAGATAGGCGAAGATCAAAACGCAATACTGGGCGACTTGGGTGTAGGTGATTCCCTTCATCCCCCCCATGACAGCGTAGACGAATACGACAACCATTCCGATCATGACGCCGGTCGTAGGCTCCACCCGAAAAATCCTAGCGAAAACAATCCCGACGCCTTGCATCTGCCCGGCGACATAGGTGAAGGAGACGAAGATCGCGCAGATGACCGCCACGAGCCGCGCTGTCTTCGAATAATATCGGTCGCCTATAAACTCGGGCACCGTAAATTTCCCGAACTTGCGCAGGTAGGGCGCGAGCAGGAGGGCGAGCAAGACGTAGCCGCCGGTCCAACCCATCAGATAGACCGCGCCGTCGCGCCCCATGAACGAAATCAACCCGGCCATCGAGATGAATGAAGCCGCCGACATCCAGTCCGCCGCCGTCGCCATCCCGTTGACCACCGGACTCACCCCTTTGCCCGCGACGTAGAATTCGCCGGTCGAGGAGGCGCGGGACCAGACCGCGATCCCGATGTAGAGCAAAAATGTGACGGCGACGATGCCGAAGGTCCACCATTGGACGGCGGTCAAGGCGAGGGGCAAGGCGGGCATGGGAGAGGGAGGAAGCGAGAGAGGTTTTTTTGAGGGGCGGGCGGGCGATCCGGCTCTAGATCCAATTATTTATCCTGCTTCGGGCTGGTGCCGCGGAATTCGCGGTCGAGCTTGTTCATGTAGAGCACGTAGATGCCGATGAGGACGATGAAGACATAGATGCTTCCCTGCTGGGCGAACCAAAAGCCGAGCTTGAAGCCGCCGAGCCGGATCTTGTCCAGCTCATCCACCCAGAGGATGCCGCAGCCGTAGGAGACGAGGAACCAGACGACCAGCAGCGCCATCACGGCGGTGATGTTCTTGCGCCAATAGGCTTTCGGGTCGCGGTGGCTGCGCGCGGGCGGCTGGGGCGTGGGGTCGTCGCTCATGGGATCGAGAAGAAAGGAGAAATGGGGTTGGAACCGCGAGACTAAGGGGGGCGCGCCATCGGTTTCAAGCATTCAGTTGGAACTTTGGCGGTCGCCCCCTCTCTCACACCGTCTCGCAGCCAGCCCCCTCCCGGCATCTTCGGAAAAAAGGAAAAAGCAAAGTCTTGACGCCGCGCGGCGAAATTCCCTAATTTTCCCCGGTTAGGTTTCACATCCATGCCAGTCCTCAATACGCTGAACCAGATCGGAACGTCGGTCCTCACCAACGGGGTGAGGGTCACCGGCTCCATTACTTCCTATGTTGTCGAGGACCTTCCCGGCGACGCTGCTGCCGCCATCGAGCGATACGGCAACTTCGATTTCGAGCTTCGCTCCAGGTTGAAGCCGGACGCCATCAAGATCGCGTGGCAGAAGGCGATTCTGGTTCGATTTCAAGCCGCTTTGGCTCCAGGACCCGAAAAAGGGCGACCTTCTCGCCCAGCTAAACCGGATGACCGAATTCAACATCTATCGGGTCAGCAAAGCCGGGGACACCGTCGAGGCCATGATCTACAGGACCGATTTCGGGGGCGACTATTCACTTCCGAACCCAGCCAGATCACCCGCGCTTGAAGGCGATCGCAGCACCAGCCCCAGGCTGTCCTCTTCTCCGGGGGCGGCAACGACCTTGGGCGACGAACTCGCCGGATACCTGAACCACGTCCGCCTCCGGAGCCTCTTCACTCGTCCGCTCGGACCATGTGCGCTTTATCTTTCGCACCTACCTCGCCGAGGCGATCCGTGAGTTTGTCCGGCTGGTGCAATCGACCCGGCCCGGCACCCATGTATTCCTGCACGGATACGATTACGCCATCCCGACGGGTCGCGGCGTGATCCGCATCCCGCCGGGGTGGACGT
The DNA here is from genome assembly GCA_041395145.1 of Verrucomicrobiales bacterium. Taxonomy (GTDB): domain Bacteria; phylum Verrucomicrobiota; class Verrucomicrobiia; order Verrucomicrobiales; family DEV007; genus JAWLBD01. The sequence goes on from JAWLBD010000034.1 coordinate 32,780, forward strand.
TCATCGGTCCTTGGCTGCGACCAGCACACCCGCCGGCATCCCTCTCGATCGAAGCCGGCATCGTGAAGCGCCTCATCCCCTGCGACAAGTCCAACGGATGCAAATCGACCTCGCCGACTCGCTCAAGATGTCCACCGCATCAACGTCCGCGCGGAACGCTCCAGCCGGACGATTGGAGCGACGAGCTGCACCCCACCCGGCGGGCTTCGGAAAGGTGGCGCAGAAGTTCAAAGGGCGATTCGCGCGCTAAAGCCGCCTGCATTGTAGCCATTAATCCTCTACGAATGGAACCCGAGGTGCGTTCTGGGCTGCGAGATCGGCTAAAGAGTGTTTGAGCGGAACGCCAGCGCGTCATCTCGCCTTGGCGCTGATGGTTTTTGTGCTGGCTGCTGCCGTCGCCTTCCTCATTTTGCGCCCGGCGTTTTTCGGAGGACATTGCCAGCTTGAGAGAGTTGGTCGTGGAAGCAACTGGCATCTTCCGGCTGGGCGGTTCGTGCCCATTGTGGTTGCCCTTTTTGGCTTTGGAGCTGTGGATCGCCGCGCGCTTCGCCGCGGTCTATCAAAGCGCGGCTCCGATCAGAGACAGGGCGCCAGCGGAGACCGCCCGCCTATCGCGCACGAGGATGCCCCGCTGGAAACGTCGATCGATGACAATGCCCGATTCCGACGATGGAACAGCGGGGAGGTCGGCTCGAATCCGTCGCCAAGTGCGCCCCCTCCGCCTTCACATTCCGCGCCGGACAGCGTTCCGGCGAACAAAGTCGTCCGCCGTTCCGTATTTGACGGCGGTGGTCACCCAGCGGTGGTGGTGGCGCTGGCGGTTTGTGAGCGCATCAGCCGGCCACTCTCCTCGTTTCTTGCCGCCTTTCTTGTCCTCGGGACCCTCTGGCTCATCCTCATCCGGCTCTGGCTTTGGCTCACCGGCATCAGTTGGAGCGATCTCCAGAAGAAAATCGGCGCGGTCCTCCTCCGGGTGGCTCATCGAGCGACCATTGGGGACGCAACCACGCGCCACCGGGGGCGCCGCTCAACCTGCTCGATTGGGCGACGCATCTATGACGCCCACGCCCGAGGTCGGTTTCTGCGCCTCCTAATTCAGCGCCTCCCTCCTGATCGGCGGCACTATAAATAACCTACGTCACCCTCAAAGCTCACCGAGCAGACCGCCTTGATGGAAAACGGGGCGTGATCAGCGGAAAAGCAGTCCCAGTTGATGGAAATTACTCAACATGGCGACGCACTCAGGCCCAGCAGTTCCAGCAGGAAAACACGATGCGGTAATGAAATCTATACCCAGATCCGCGACATCTTGCTGCGTGCCCACCAACGAGATCAATCCTTCCTCGATTGAAAGAGACAGGTTTGGGCGCTTGACGTCCCGATGCCATGCGGATGAAGGTCACCCCAGGCGGAAGCCGTCCAGGCAGCTGATGGCACCCAGACCATGGGCGCCGCGTCTTCCTCCACGGGTATCGCCAAGCTCAAACCCATTCTCACCCAGTTCAAACTCGCATGGATCGCGTCGGCTATACGCGCGGAAAAGGCGGAGACGCAGCCGGAAACGGCGGTCAGGGGATGGAACGGAAAAGCCGGGTAGAAAAACGAAGGGTCTCTCAGCGGACGGGAGTTGGAGGCGCTTCGCGTCTTGGGTCCGATATCCAACGCGATCCTCTCATCCTTACATCAGGTTGGGGTCCGGGCAATCGGGTCGAAGAGGTGAAGATCGGAGAGGACACCTTTCATGCGTTCACAGACGAACCCTGCGATCTGCGGACGCTGATTGCAGGAAGTTCATTATACGGACGAACGCGATGGCGCTTGGCGAAGTTCCGAAAACATAACCTCTAAAGAAGGTGGGCTTACCCCTCTGCCTGTACGGAACCTTCGTGTGCCCGGGCGCGGCTTCCGCCTTGTGGATCATTTTAGCGTTGGAGCGCCCCTTGAAGTGCCAGCATCCGGCGCAGTCATCAATCGCCGACACAGAGCTTGAAGTATTGATCGGAAGAAATGTCGAGAAAAAGGACTCTGTGGAATTTCCAGACCCCAAGGCGATGGCGAGGTTAGAGAAGGAGTGGAAGGCTATGAAAATATAATGAACAGTGAGCAACAGCTGTAGATTGAAGGAAGAGAAATTGGTTTCCGCAGTCGGATTTCTTCCGAGAGAGACTTTTTTGCCAGGAGTCTCAGCTTCACAATCAACCCAGAATTGCCCTGCCGCTTTGCAGTGGCGTGAGCTAGGCGCTCACCTCTGGGCGCTGTCTGCGGAATCCGCGCAGCTCAAGGCGCTGTCTGAGCAGTGCACAGCTCCCAAAGGCGCTGGCTAAGCGAAGCGCAGCTCCGAGGCGCTGTCCTGAGCAGTGCGCAGCTCCCAAGGCGCTTACCTAAGCGGGCACAGCTCAAGCGTAAACCTAGGCGGCATCACCTCAAGGCGCTGTCCTGGAATCCGCGCAGCTCAAGGCGCTAACCTAAGCGAAGCGCAGCTCCCGAAGGCGCCGACCTGGGCGGCTGTAGCTCAAGAACTGTCCTGAGCAGTGCGCAGCTCCAAGGCGCTCCACCTAGGCGGCGCGCAGCTCCAGGCGCTTCCTATTCAGAAGCGCAGCTCCAAGGTGCTAACCTAGGCGGCGCGCAGCTCCAAGGCGCTGACCTAGGCGGCGCGCAACTCCAAGGCGCTGACCTAGGCGGCGCGCAGCCTGAGCTTGCTGTTCTCGAGACGCCATTTTTCATGGATCGAATAAAACGTGGTTTGAGTCTCGATGAGTCAAGGAAGGTAAGCTGTATTGGTCATCGACAGTCAAGAAGATGCAGGGGAAGGTAAAGATTGCGAATATCCGTCGCGATCCCCGGCGCCTTGGTAGCGACTGACTTTACACCGAACCAGGTTCAGGGCTTTATCATAAACCTTGACGGAGAGGAAGCGCTTGCCAAGGCGGAAGAATGGAAAGTAGCGCAAGATCCTGTATGAAGAAAATGAATTTTTCGAGCCGCTCAAGAATGAAACACTGCCGGTTTCCGCACGCTGAGCAACTGGGAGCTTGGGCGGTTCCCCTTTTTCGCAGGGCTTAATGACCCAGGTCAGAGGGAAGTAAGCGAAACTCTATACCGGTCAATCTTTGGCGAAAATTTCGAAATTCGATCAACCACTCTGAACCTAGAAGGAACTCGTTTCCTAAGTCCGAACCTGGAGCCGACAGCGCCCATTTCGTTTCAGATGCTCTTCGTGGAAGCATCCAGCGAGATTTATCAAAGTACGCCGACCTTTTAACACTACGGGAACTCGAAGATCCACGCCTCACCGACCCAGGGGACTGGTGAATTGGTATAGGTGATGCAGGGCTGGCGGCTTGGAGGGAGCCATCAAACGCGCTTGGGAGGAGAAGCAGAAAGAACTGGCGCAGGCGGAGGAATCTTCGGGCAAATCGCCGAGTGCGTCGCCGTCGCCGAGCGCCGCGCCTCAATCAACCGATCAAGACTGTGCCACCACCGGAATAGACCTGCCCCAAACCATGGGAACCGCATCAACCAACGACCAACCTCATCCGCCGCCCAAAACCAATGAACTCCCTATTTCCCAAACAAGAGTGGACGGACTTCGCCCCTGAAGGAAATCCAGAAGCGAACAAATTCGAAGACTTTAGCGCGGCGGACGCGCCAGTTTCTTTCTGGACGGCACGGCAACAGCGCAGGTCCACCTGCTGGCAGCCATGGCGAAATGCGAATCGGACTTTGACCCAAACTGCACGTACTGAAAGCGAGCCGCTAGAAGGGTTATCTCCGCCGGGCTGCCCGCAGATCCGGCGAGTCGAGCCGCGCCTGCACCAAGTTTGCCGGAACAAGACGATCAAAGCGAAGGTGGAGGCGGCGACCACCGAGTCGCTAAAGATCCCTTTTCAACCTCCAGGTCGCCGCGATCATCTTGAAGCGCTGGGTAGGCCCGACGGTGTGGTGGCGACCAACCGATCGCCGTGGCTGGAGCGCGCGTTATTGGAGCGTCTTGCGCAAAGGAGCGAAGGAGGTGAAGCGCACGCTGAAAGAGATCCACGAGGATCTCACGGTCAGGGACTTCAGCCTCGCGGCAAGCATCAAGAAGAGCAGCAAAAGGCAACGAAGGAAATCCAAAGTAGAGCAACCAAAGGCTCCAAAGCCCTCGCCCTCTCCTTCGGCAGCAAGGGCAAGGGATCGGCAGGCACTGGCGGTAGCCACGGCGGCAGCCACCTCCCCGGTGCCCAAAGAGGTGGCGCTCGCCTTCCGGAGCGCGCGAGAACGCCAGGGTCGGGCTACCCAATTGGATTTTCGGGTGGACTATTCGATCAACTCGAAGATTCACGCGCTCGCCGTCTGCTCAGCATCGCCGACAAGAAGCTGATCAGCTACAAGTGCGCCCACGGCAGCGGCGGCAAAAATGGAAGCCGCGATGGCAAGACCCGCGGGTCTCGAATGTAAAGGGTCCGGCTGTAGCTCGCTGGGCGTAATCCGGACAGGCGAAGACCCTATATGTCGGAAAAGGTCGGGAGCGCCATGCGGCTGCACCGGTTCTCGCCGACCAACTCAAACATCCTCGCCGGGGCGTGGTCTTGCATGGGGCGACCTACGTGACGGACAACGACTCCCACACGGACAAGTCCGTCAGCGAGCGGCCTGCTAGGCTGCCTGGTGGTGGATGATCGGTATATCGACCGGATGGATGGCGGGGTGATCATCGACCGGCTCTGGCTCAGATCCATCGGGGTTGCCGCTTCGGCGGAAATTCGCGATCTCCTAGTCGAACCGCCACCCTTGCTGAAGAAATTCGCCCGCCGCCGGGGACGCCAGCGTCCCCGGCGGATAACAACGGGGTCCAGCAAGAATCGACGGAGATGACGGCTTCCAACGAATGCCGGGCGAAGCCCGCGCTTGACGGCCCGCCCCGGAATCTGGCATGTTGCTGCCCGGTCCCAAAACCCATCCCTCCCAACATGCCCCAAAAACTGACCCTTCCGCGGTGATGGCCGGTGCTGCCCTCATCGGCAGCGCCCGCGCCGACACCACGACCGTTTTTAACGAGATCATGTATCACCCGGCGGAACCAGGCGGGGCGGAGTGGATCGAGCTGCACAACATGCTGGCGGCGGATATCGGATCTGGGCGGCTGGCGGCTGCGGGGCGGCGTGGACTTTGTTCCTGACGCTGATCCGAGGGCTTGGGCTTTTTCGATCTGTCATCGGATCAGCGGCGTTTGGGCATGGGATCGGCATGCTGGGTCCGGCGGTAAGGGCAGCCGAACAAGCGCTGACCGAACAGCCATACCTTAATCCGGCGGGCCGCCTCATGGATGAAGTCGACTTCGGCGACAGCGGGCGCTGGCCGGTGGCGGCGGACGGGTCCGGCGTCTCGCTCGCCCGCGTACGCCCCGGCGTGCCCACCGCCTTGCCGGAAAGCTGGGCGTCCAGCGGCGTGGTTGGCGGCACGCCGCTGCGCGCGAATTTCGACGGCGGCAAGGTGAAGGGCGCGCCCGAGTCGCTGGTCGATTGGCAGGGCGAGTGGCTCTACAACGAATCCGGCGCAGACCTGGGCGGGGGCTGGGCGGCGCAAACCTACGCGGCGGGCGCGGGCGGGTGGCTGTCCGGGCAAGGCGCGCTCGGCTTTGAAAACGCGCCGCTCGCCACGCCGATCCAGACCCAGCTCGCCGATCCGGCGACCAGCGGCGTGACCACCTATTACTTCCAGCGGGCGTTCGCGTTCGCCGGCGATCCGTCCGCGACCGAACTGACGCTTTCGATGCTGGTCGATGACGGCGCGGTCTTTTACCTCAATGGCACCGAGGTCGCCCGCTTCAACATGCCGGACGGACCGGTCGATGCGGGCACGGCGGCGCTGGCCGACGTCCCGAATGCCACGGTCCGCGCGGTCGCGCTGCCGGGCGCAGCCTTGGTGGCGGGCACCAACACGCTGTCGGTCTCGGTCCACCAGGCTCCCCAGCCGCCGCTGCCGCTGCTCACGCCCAGCGGCGGCGGATTGGCGCTCATCGCGGAGGGCGGCACGATGTCGGCGGGCAGCAACCTGGCGCTGGCGGCCAACGGCGGCACCGCCTTTGCCAAGGACCTGATCGGCAACGGCAGCTATGCGCCGACCCACACGATCCCGAACCTCAACAACGGCACCTACGGCAACTCTAGTAGTTGGATCGGCAATTCGCCCGCCAGCTTCTGCGGCATCAGCCTCGGCGCCGCGCCGGTCGCGCTCCAGGCCATCGCGTTCGGGCGCGCCAACAACGACAGCCACGCGGACCGGACGCTCGGCATCTACACGCTGCAATACACGCAGGTCGCCAACCCGACCGAGGCGACGCCGGACGGAAGCTGGACGACCATTGGCACCCTCGACTACCAGGCGGCGGGCGGCGCGAACTATGCCTTCCCGCACCGGCGGCATCTCTTTAGCTTCGATGAGGTCAGCGCGACGGGCGTCCGGTTGCTCGCGCCCGACGGAGCCGCCATCGACGAGATCGAACTCTACGCCAGCGTGGCTCCGGGGGCTCCAGACCTGGGCGGCGGCGGGCTTGCCTACGCCGGGGAAGGCGGCGCGATGAACGAGTTCGTCAATCTCGCGCTCGCCGCGAATGGCGGCACCGCCTTTGCCAAAGACCTGATCGGGGACGGCATCCACGCGCCGACCCACACGATCGCGAACCTCAACAACGGCACCTACGGCAATGCTAGTAGTTGGATCGGCAATTCGCCGGACAGCTTCTGCGGCGTCAGCCTGGGCAGCTCGCCGGTCCCGGTGCAAAGCATCGCGTTCGGGCGCGACAACCTCGCCCAGTTTCCCGACCGCAACGCCGGCACCTACACGCTGCAATTCACCCAGTCCCCCGACCCGGACGAGTCGACCGCCCCCGGCGACTGGACGACCATCGGCACGATCACCTATCCCGGCGCGACCGGCTTCGGCTTCAACTCGCCCGCGCTGCGCCACCGCTACAACTTCGATCCGGTCTCGGCGACCGGGTTGCGCCTGCTCGTGCCAGCCGATGCGGCGGTCGACGAATTTGAAATCTACGCCGAGGCGGGCAACGCCGGCGATCCGCTGCCGCCCGTCGCTCTCGCGCCGGCCACCGGATTTCAGCTCGGCTGGGACGGCAACAACGGCGACCACGCCGGCGATCCGGTGCCGGACAACCTCGCGCTGGCCGCCAACGGGGCGGCGGCGTTCGGCAGCGGCGCGCTGGTCGCGCCGCACACGATCGCCGGGGCGAACGACGGCAGATACGGCAACACGTATTCGTGGATCGGAGCCGGCGAGCCGGGGCAGTTCATCGGCGTGGCGTTTGGCTTCGCGGCTGAGTTCAACGCGATCGCCTGGGGGCGCAGCAACGTCTTGACCGGCGACCCGTGCGCCGGTGGCGTCTGCACCGACCGCAACCTCGGCACCTACACGATCCAGTTCACGCAGGTCGCCGCGCCCGATGCCGCCACGCCGGCGACGGGCGACGCCGCGACCGGGTGGCAGGACATCGGCGCGGTCACCTACTCGGGCAGCGTCCCGACGTTCACCGCCCACCGGCGCCACCAGTATTCGGTCGCGCTGGACGGCGGCGGCAACATCACCGCCACCGCGATCCGCCTCCTCGTCTCCGACCCCGGCATCGCCATCGACGAGATCGAAGTCTATGGCCCGCTGCTGCCCGACATCGCCTTCGCCGCCGAGTTGACCGCCCGCGAGATCCTGTTCGATCCCGCCGCGCCGGCATTGGTTTTGAGCGAGGTCTCGGCGGCGGGCGACGCGGCGTTCGCCATCGAGCTTTTCAATCCCGGAGCCTCTGCCGTCGAGCTGTCCGGATTTTCGGTCAATGGCGTGCCGCTGCCCGCGCAACTGCTCGCGCCCGGGGGCTATGCGACCGTCACCGCCGCGGCGCTCGGTCTGGCGCCGGCGTCCGGCGATCCGCTCTTTTTGCAAAGCGCGGGCGGTCCGGTGGTCGGGGCGGTCCGGGTGGGCGATGCGCCGCGCGCCTATTCCGCATCGGCGGGGCGCTACCTGACGCCCAGCGCGCCGACGCCCGGCGCGGAGAACGCGTTCGCTTTGCATGATGCGGTCGCCATCAACGAGATCATGTATCACTTCCGCGATGATCCGGGAGCGGATTCAACGCCTGCGCCCAACGCCGAAGAATGGATCGAGCTGATCAACAAAAGCGGCGCGCCCGTCGATCTGAGCGGCTGGCGCATCGATGGCGAGGTCGATTTTGCCTTTCCCGATGGCACGATGATCGCGGCGGGCGACTATCTGGTCGTCGCCGAGGACGCCGCCGCGCTTTCCTCAAAGTATCCGGGCATCGCGTCGAAGATCGTCGGCAACTTCAGCGGGCGGCTGAGCAATGCCTCCGGCCGCATCGAGTTGGAGGACGCGGCCGGCAACCCCGCCGACCTGGTCACGTATGCGGAGGGCGGCCGCTGGCCGGATCTCGCCGACGGCGGCGGCTCGAGCCTCGAGCTGCGCGACCCGCGCGCGGACAACGCGGGCGGCGGCGCGTGGGCGGCGAGCGACGAAAGCGGCAAGGCGGCGTGGCAGGCGGTAACGTATCGGATGGAAGCCGGGCAGCCGCATGGGCTGGCGACGTGGAACGAATTTCGCATCGGCTTGCTGACCGCCGGGGAAGTATTGCTCGACGACCTGAGCGTCATCGAAGATCCGGACGGCGCGGCGGTCGAGAAGATTCAGAACGGGGCGTTCAATGACGCGGCGGCGTGGCGGTTCCTCGGCAACCACCGGCATTCTAACATCGTGCCCGATCCGGACGGCGGCGGCACCGTGCTGCGCGTCGTCTCCGACGGACCGACCGACACGAAGCACAACCACCTCGAATCGACGTTCGCCGGGAACCTGCCGCTCACCATCGGGCAGACCTACGAGGTATCGTTCCGCGCGCGCTGGGTGCGCGGCTCCAACCAGCTCTACACCGGTGCCTTCCAGGCGATGCTCGCCCGCACCACGCTGGTGGAGCGACCGGATGCCTGCGGCACGCCCGGCGCGCAAAACTCCGCCTTCACCGCCAATGCCGGCCCGGACCTCGGCGCGCTCACCCACGCGCCGCTCGTCCCCGCACCCGGCGAGCCGATCCGCATCGCGGCGCGCGCCGCCGACCCCGACGGCGTCGCCGCGGTCACGCTGCATTACGCGGATGCGGGCGGCGGCTTCACCAGCCTGCCGATGGCGGATCAAGGCGATGGCACCTATGCCGCCGATGCGCCCGGCATCGCCGACGGCGAGGTCCGCCGGTTCTACGTGAGCGCGGAGGACACGCTCGGCGCGGTCTCGGAGATCCCCGCAGCGGGCGCGGCGTCCCACGCTTTGATCACCACCGCCGGGGGACCGGCGACGAACTTGCCCGTGCCGGAATTCCGCCTCATCATGACCGGCGCGGACCGCGACTTTCTTTTCGAAAGCCTCAACGCGATGAGCAACGAGCGGATCGGCGCGACGGTCGTCTGGAACAACGAGGAAGTTTACTACGACGTCGGCGTGCGGCTGAAGGGCAGCGCCGCCGCCCGCGCGCGGGACGGCGATGCCTACGTCGGCTACAACGTCGATTTCAATGCGGACCAGCCGTTCCGCGGCTTCCACGGCGGCGTGAGCATCGACCGCTCGGGGCGCGCGCCGACCGCACGCGGGCAGGATGAGATCTACGTGAAGCACGCGTTCAACCGCGCGGGCATCCCGTTCATGTATGACGATCTCATCTATCTTTCGGCTCCCCGTGCCGTCCACGACGGCACCGCCATCCTCAACATGGCGAAATACGACGGCTCGTTCGTCGAGTCGCAATTCGGCGATCCAGACGGCTCGGTCATCAGCCTGGAGATCACCTACGATCCTTCTAGTACGTTGGACGGCGATCCGGAGAGCCCGAAGCCGCCGGTCCCGTTCATCCACATCGGGACCGACTTCCGCGACCTCGGCACCGACCGGGAGGCGTATCGCTGGGCGATGGAGATGCGCACCGGGCGGGGGCGCGACGACTACGCGGGCGTCATCGATTTCAGCCAGACCATCGACTTGCCAACCGGCGAACTGGCGGCGGAGATCGACCGCGTCATGGACGTGGACGGATTCATGCGCTGCGCCGCGCTGGTCAATCTGTTTGGCATCGGCGACACCTGGTGGCACGGCGGATTGCAACACAACATGCGGATCTACGTGCCGAGCGGCGGCGGGCAGGTCAAGGCGCTGCCGTGGGATCTCGATTTCGTCTTCCTCAGCCCGGACAACGCGCCGCTGCTCCGTGCCGCCGGCAACATCCGCCGCGTGATGGATCTGCCGGCCAACACCCGGCTCTACTACGGGCATCTGCTCGACCTGGTGAATACCGTCTTCGATCCGACCTACATGGATCCGTGGCTCCAGCATTACGGCGACCTCGTCGGGCAGAACTTTATCGCGCAAAGCGGGCGCATCGCCGGGCGGCGGAATTTCGTGCTCGCCAACCTGCCCGCCCAGGTGCCGTTCGCCATCACGACCAATGGCGGCGCGGACTTCTCGGTCGAGACCGCCAGCGTGGTGCTGCAGGGCGGCGGCTGGATCGACATCCGGGAATTCCGCCTCGCCGCCACCGGCGAGACGCTGCCCGCCCGCTGGATCGACGGCAACACGTGGGAGGTCGAGATCCCGGTCTTGCGCGGCGACAATGCGATCGCCATCCAGGCGATCGGGTTCCAGGGCGATCTGCTTGGCGAGCAATCGATCACCGTGACCAGCCAGCCGCTTGGCGCGACGCCCGCCGAGGCGCTCCGCATCACAGAACTGCACTTCCACCCCGCCGACCCAAGCGCGGCCGAGATCGACGCCGGATTCTCCGATGACGACGAATTCGAGTTCGTCGAGCTGCGCAACATCAGCGGCGACAGCCTCGACATCTCGGGCGCGCATTTCACCGACGGCATCGAGTTCGCCTTCCCAAGCGGCACCGTGCTGGCGGCGGGCGAGCGGATCGTGATCGCCAGCAATGCCGCCGCCTTCACGCTGCGCTACGGCATGGCCCCGGCGGGCGAATACAGCGGCCAGCTCAACAACGGCGGCGAGACCATCGAGCTGCGGGACGCGCCCGGCAATCTGATCCAGCGGCTCACCTACCGCGACGATTGGTTCCCCGCCGCCGATGGCGGCGGCTACTCGCTCGCCATCCTCGACGACTCGCTCGGCACCGAGGCGTGGGACGACCCGGCGAGCTGGGGGCTGAGCGGCGCGGCCGGCGGCAACCCCGGCGCGGACAATCCGTTCGTCTCGCAGCAGTATGGGGGCTGGCTCTACGCGCATTTCACCGACGCCGAGCGCGCCGACCCGCAGATCAGCGGGCCGGAGGCGATCAACAACCCGGCAGGCATCCCCAACCTCCTCGCCTTCGCCTTCGCCACCAATCCGTTCGATCCCGACCTCAGCCATTTCCCGCAGGTCTCGCCGACGCCGGACGGAGCCGCCGTCACCTTCACGACCTGGCGGAACCTGATCGGCGTCGCCATCGCGTTCGAGGAATCCGGCGACCTCGGCGGCTGGGGCGACGCCACGCCCGCCGCCGAATCCGAATCGCCCGCCGGGGCGTCGGTCGCGCGCACGCTAGAGTTCGCCGGCGAGGGCGAGTTCTTCGTCCGCGCGAAGGTGACCTACGCGCCTTAGATGCGATCTCCCCGGGTGGGCGAGCGATTTCCGGGAAAAATCCCCGGTGGAGAGATCGCCTGAACGTGGTTTGTTAGACGCGAATATTTCTATCGCCATGAATCGAGCGCTCACATCTCTGCGGCCATCCCTCCCCCTGCTCGCGCGCGGCTTGCGCGCCGCTTTCGCCATCGCCTGCGCGGCGTCAGTCGCCGCCCTTCCCTGGCTGCCGCCGCGCGCGCTCGCCCAAGATGATCCGGCTCCAGAAGCAGCGGAAGCGAATGCGGCGGCGGACCAGGCGTCGCCGCTCGGCGTCCGCCAAGAACGCGTCCGCCGGATGCTCGGCGATCTGGAAAAGGCGCTGACCGAATTGTCGCGCAAGCTAGAGGCGGAGGAACCCGACCAGGCGGCGCGCCTCCGCACCGCCTTTCAGAAAGCGAAGGAATACCTGCTCGGCTCGCGCATGGAGGAAATCGCCGCCCTGCTCAACGCCTCCGCATTAGAAAGCGCGACCGCCGAGCAGAAGGAAATTTCGGGCGACATCGAGAGCCTGATCGAATTGCTCCTGCGGGATGAAACCGAGGCGGAAAAGCGGCAGCGCGAGCTGGAGCAACTTCAGAAGTGGAACGAGGCGATCAAGGAATTGATCGACAGGGAAATGGACCTGATGGAGGACACCCAGATCGCCGCCGACCCGGAAGCCGCCGCCATGGTGCTGGAGGCGATGGCGAAGAAGGCGGACGATTTGATCAAAAAGCAGGAGGCGCTCAAGCAGGCGGCCGAACAAGCCAAGGGCAATCCGGAAGCCGCCGAAGCGCTCGCCGACGAGCAGGCGGAGCTCCGCGCCGAGACCGAGGAATTCGCCGAGGAACTGCAGCAGGCCGCCGACCAAGCGCCGATGATGGGCAAGGCGGCCAGCGCCGCGCAATCCGCGACCGAGGAGCAAAAAGATGCCGAGCGCGCGCTCGGTGCCGCCCAGCCGCAGGAGGCGCAAAAGCCGCAGCAAAAGGCGATCGACGATCTCAAAGAGGCGAGCGAATCGCTGAAAAATGAAGCGGAGAAGGCGCGCGAAAAGCAAGCCGCCGAAGAGCAGGAAAAGCTCGCCGGCGAGCAGGGCGAGGCGCAGCAACAGGCGGGTGACGTCGCCAAAGAAATGGCGGAATCCAGCGCCGCCGAGCAAACGCCGGGCGCGCAGCAGGCGATGGAAGGCGCGCAGCAAAGCATGCAGAGCGCGCAGCAGAGCCTCCAGCAGGGGCAGCCGCAGGCAGCTCCGCCGAAGCAGCAGGAATCGATCGAGCAGATGCAGCAGGCGCAGGAGGAGATCGAGCAGCGCATCCAGGAACTGCAGGAAGAGCAGCGCCAAGACATGCTCGCCAAGTATCTGGAAATCTTTCGCGGCATGCTGGAGCGCCAGCAGCAGATGACCGCCGAGACCAAGGAAACCGACGCCAAGCGCGACGCGGAGGGCAACCTGCCGCGCCGCGACCGCGTCGGGCTGCGCAACCTCGCGAAGGGCGAGTCATCGCTCAAAGACGAGACCGCCAAGGCGGAAGCCGATCTGATGAGCGACCCGGCCGGCATCGTCTTCGGCGAAGTGGTGTCGGCACCCTGGTCACCGAACTCGCCCGGCTGACCGAATGGCTGGAGGGGCTGCAATCCGGGGAGCTGGTGCAGGAATCGCAGAAGTCAGTCGAGACCACGCTGGAGGATTTGATCGCCGCCTTGGAGCAGGAGCAAAAGGAACAGGAGCCGAAGGACCCTCAAGAGCAGCAGCAGCAACAGCAGCAGCAAGAGCCAGAGAAGATCAACACCGCCGAACTCAAGCTCCTGCTCCGCCTCCAACTCCGCATCAACGACCGCACGACCGACGCCGACCAAAAGCTACAGGAAGGCGAAAACCCCGCCATCCGCAATCTGCTCAAAGACCTCGCGGGCAACCAGGAGCGCGTCACCCGGATGGCGGACCTAATCCTCGAGCGGATCAAAAAGCAGCAGGAGAACGTGCCGCCGCAGGGGAACTGAGCAACAGCCGCTACAGCGCCGGCACCGCAAAGACGCGGAAGGCGTATTCCATCCCCTCGACCGCGAGCAGGGAGCCTCCGGGACGCCGGTCGGCGATCTGCCAGAGATGCGGCGGTGCCTGCCGGGTGAGCAGGTGCCCGCTTGACGCGTCCAGGCAGATGCGCACGAACGGATGCCGGACCGCATGCCAAAGAACGTCCCAAGCGGGGTGAAGCGCTGCGGATTCCAGAGGCGCAACGCCAGGTCCGCGCTCTCGAGTCCCCCCCTCGCCGCCCTGGGTGAGGAGGTTGCCGCCGGCAGTCCACGCCACCGACGACCAGGGCAACTCGCTGCCCCGCGCGCAGGCGACCCTCGAGTTAAACATCTACGACCAGCAGGCCGCCGGGACCAAACTCTGGGGTCTATTATCCCCAAACGCCGACCTCATCGGCGGGCGCTTTAGCGCCGTGCTCGGACCCAACGACACCGCCGCGCGCCCGATCCGCCCCGCGCTTCCGTGAGCAACGCGTTCATCCACATCAAGGTCGGCAACAACGCCGCCCTGCCCCGCCAGCAGATTCGCTCCGCCCCAGGCGCTCAATGCCGCCGAGGCGGCGCAAGCGCTGACCGCCGACCTGGCAGCCCACGCCACCTACGCCGATCACGCCTCGACCGCCGACACGCTTATGGGACCATCGAAAACGCGACGAATGCGACGAATTCGGTACCAACGCGCAAAACATCATCGCCGCCGATCAGAAACTACACGTCTCAGATCAGGCAACCCTTGGCGGTCCCGGCGCAGGTCCGCTAGTGTTCAGACCGGGAGGGGCTGCCGCCGGATTACTGCTCGAAACCATCGTGGGAGGGGAGTCGGCCGGATTCTTCATCAACGGCGATACCTCCGTCATCTGGACGCCCGGCGACTCCGGACTTTTTAAGATCTTCGACGAAGATTCCATCGATAGCCAATTTGGACTCGGCGTGACGCCGCTGCCCCAATTTCAGGTCAACAAAGCGTCAGTCTAGTTCGACCGCTACACGCCGGGCGGCGGCAGCCCCGACGCGAGCATCCACAACGCGGTCGGCAGCCTCCAAGAAGAGAGCCTCCGCATCGTGCGGGGCGGCGCAACCTCTAATCAAAATGTAGGCGGTCCCTATATTCCTTACGTTGGAAGTGGATACACCTACGAAGTGATAGGTCAGGGGGATGTCATCGTTCGTTTCGACACGCCCTTCACCGGTCCTCCTGTTGTAACCGCCAGCCAGAGCACAGGCGGGCCTTGCCGGAGCTGTGATCGTTACGGGGTTAGACGGATCAAATGGATCCGCGCCTGAAGCCACCGGGTTTCGGGCGGTTCTTCATGAAAATAACGAAAACCGCCGATCTTGGCCATTTCAAATTATTGCCATCGGTCCACGATAAAGGTGGTTTAGTCGGCGCATTCATGTTTGATCACTCGCAGACAGGCAACCCGACTTTTCACGTCCCGTAAAACCTTGGGCGGTCTGGGTTTGCAAACGGTTTTATAAAGCGCCGAAGCGGAGCACCTCGGAGGAGAGATTGCTTTGCGTTGGATCGCGCTACCTTGAGAATTTGGCGATAGCTGTCGATGGTGATCTGAAAAGATGCGGACCAGACATGCAAAATGGTCCACCCCCACTTGGGGAGAATGATAGATATCCTCCATCCAAACGACACTGGAAACCGTAGAAGAATGGAGTCAAAATGGCGCTCAGCACCCCCCGTCAAGCTTGGACTAGCGCCAACTATTCACACCAAGATCCGAAGAACCCAAGCTTTACACGCTGACTATCAATTAGTTGAGCTTACCCCCCCGGCTGGAATGGCGCTTGCTTTAATACGCCCAAAGGACATTTCAATTCTATGAACCCCAACAAATTTACGATCAAACTCCACGAAGCGCTGCAAGCCGCCCAAGAGGTGGCGGAGGAGTTCGGGCATCCTGAGCTGAAGAACGGGCACGTGCTGCTCGCGCTCCTCGATCAATCCGAAGGGATCTTTCGCCCGATCTTGGAAAAGCTCGGCGTCAGCCCGAACGATGCGGCCTCGCGGCTGCGCGACACCTTGAACAAGGACCCGAAGATGCAAGGCGGGAACCAGCAGCTCTCGCTGAGCGGCGAACTGCGGGCGGCGATCGCGGCGGGCGAGAAGGAGATGAAGGCGCTCAAGGACGAATTTCTGAGCGTCGAGCATTTCGTGCTCGGCGTGCTGGACGGCAGTTCGTCGGCGGCGCAGGCGCTGCAATCGCTGGGCATCGACAAGCAAAAGGTGATGCAGGCGCTACAAGGCGTGCGCGGCAACCAGCGCGTGGTGGATCAGGATCCCGAGGGCAAATACCAGACGCTGGAGAAATACGGCACCGACCTGACGGCGCTGGCGCGGCAGGGCAAGATCGACCCGGTCATCGGGCGCGATGCCGAGATCCGGCGTATCATGCAGGTGCTCTCGCGCCGGACGAAGAACAACCCGGTTCTCATCGGCGAGCCGGGCGTCAGCAAGCCACCCGATCGTCGAGGGGCTCGCGCGCCGGATCGTGGCGGGCGACGTGCCGGAATCGCTCAAGAACAAGCGCGTCATCTCGATGGACCTCGGCGGCATGTTGGCTGGCGAAGTATCGCGGCGAATTTGAGGAGCGGCTCAAGGCGTTCCTCAAAGAGGTGACGTCCAGCGAGGGCGAGATCGTGCTTTTCATCGACGAACTGCACACGATCGTCGGCGCGGGCAAAAGCGAGGGCGCGGTCGATGCCGGCAACCTGCTCAAGCCGCAGCTCGCCCGCGGCGAGCTGCGCACGATCGGCGCGACGACGCTCGACGAATACCGGAAATACATCGAGAAGGATGCCGCCTTGGAGCGCCGGTTCCAGCCGGTGCTGGTCGGCGAGCCGAGCGTGGAGGATACGATCGCGATCCTGCGCGGGCTGAAAGAACGCTATGAGGTGCACCACGGCGTGCGCATCCTCGACGGCGCGCTGGTCTCGGCGGCGACCTTGTCCGACCGCTACATCTCGGACCGGTTTTTGCCGGACAAGGCGGTCGATCTGGTGGACGAAGCCGCCTCTCGCCTGAAGATCGAATTGGATTCGATGCCGACCGAGCTAGACCAGATCAACCGGCAGCTCATGCAGCTCGAAATGGAGCGCCAGGCGCTGGCAAAGGAGAAAAGGACAACGCCTCAAAGAGCGGCTCGCCCACAACGAGAAAGAAGCCGCCGACCTGCGCGAAAAGAAATCCGCGCTCAAGGCAGTGGGAGAATGAAAAGGCGGCGGTCGCCCAGTTGCGCGCCGCCCAGGAATCGATCGACGCCTGAAGACCGAGCTGGAGCAGCGCAGCGACAGGGCAACCTGACCCGCGCCTCGGAGATCCAATACTACTCGCATCCGGACGAGGAACGCCAGCTCGGCGAGGCGAAGGCGCGGCTCGCCGCCATCGAGGAAAAGGGTTCGATCCTCCGCGAGAAGTCACCGAAGAAGACATCGCCAAAGTCGTGGCGAGCTGGACCGGCATCCCGGTGGACCGGCTGCGCGAGGGCGAGCGCGAGCTCGTCCGCATGGAAGACCGGCTGCACGACCGGGTCATCGTGCAAGCAGGATGCGATCCGCGCGGTGTCGAATGCGGTGCGCCGCGCCCGCGCGGGCTTCAGGACGAAACCGCCCGATCGGGTCGTTCTTGTTCCTCGGTCCCACCGGCGTGGGCAAGACCGAGCTGACCAAGGCGCTGGCGGAATTTCTCTTCGACAGCGAGAAGGCGATGGTCCGGCTCGACATGTCGGAATACATGGAGAAGCACAGCGTCGCCCGCCTCATCGGCGCGCCCCCGGCTATGTCGGCTACGAGGAAGGCGGTAAGCTTTCCGAAAGCGTGCGCCGCCAGCCGTATAGCGTCGTCCTCTTCGACGAGATCGAGAAGGCGCACCCGATGTCTTTAACGTGCTGCTCCAGGTGCTCGACGACGGTCGGATCACCGACAGCCGAGGGCGCACGGTCGATTTCCGCAACACGGTCATCATCATGACCAGCAACATCGGCAGCCAATTCATCATCGACCAATCCGACCCGGCGCCCGGCGCCTGCAAGGTGCTCGACGCGCTCAGGCGAACTTCCGCCCAGAATTCTCAACCGGGTGGACGAGACGATCATCTTCGACCGGCCGCAGGCGGGCGACCTCGACCACATCGTCAAACTCCAGCTCGAACGCGTGAAGAAACGCCTCGCCAAACAGGTTGCACCTCGAGCTCGCCGAGGACGCTGTCCGCTTCGTCGCCGGGCGCGGCTACGATCCGGTTGGCGCGCGCCCGCTCAAGCGCGCGATCCAAAACCTGATCCTCGACCCGCTCAGCCTAGAGGTGCTCGAAGGCAAATTCCCCGAAGGCAGCCGCATCCGTGGCACGCTGGAAGGCGAAGAAATCCGGTTCACGCCCGCCTAGGTTTTTGGCAGCTCCCGAGCCTAGACGATCTTCATGCGGCTGAGGTCTTGGGTGTCGATCAAGCCGACGGCGACCCCGTTTTCGCCGACGACGACCAGGTCGTCGATCCGGAATTCTTCGAGCAGGCGCAGCGCTTCGGCGGCGAGCTTGTCGGCGGAAATCGTGATCGGGTTGCGGGTCATCAGGGCGGAGGCGGGCGTCTCGGCGACGCCCGCTGGATCGGCTTGGAAGGCGCGCACGAAATCGCCGTGGGTGAAGATGCCCTCCATGCGGCCGGTGGCGGGATCGGCGATCACGCAGGCTCCGGCGCGGGCGGCGGTCATGCGTTCGAGCACGGCGGCGATGCGCTCGTCCGCGGCGGCTTGGGCGAGGTGGTCGCCAGTCCGCATGATGTCGGCGACCTTGGTGAGCAGCGCGCGCCCGAGGCTGCCGCCGGGGTGGAACTTGGCGAAGTCTTCCTCGCGGAAGCCGCGCGCTTCGAGCAGGACCATGGCGAGCGCGTCCCCGAGCGCGAGCATCGCGGTGCTGCTGCTGGTCGGCGCGAGGTTGAGCGGGCACGCCTCGCGCTCGACGGCGACATCCAGCGCGATGTCCGCATTGGCGGCCAGCGTGCTGTCGGCCGGGCGCCCGGTCATGGCGATGACTTTGGCTCCGAGTCGCCGGAGGGCGGGCAGGAGGTCGAGCATCTCCTGGGTCTCGCCGCTGTAGCTCATCAGGATCGCGACGTCGCCCGCGCCGATGATCCCGATGTCGCCGTGCAGCGCGTTTTGGGCGTTGAGCACGACGGAGGTCGCGCCGGTGCTGTTGAAGGTCGCCGCGATCTTGTGGCCGATGTTGCCGGACTTGCCGACGCCGGCGATGGCGATCTTCCGGCCGTTGTCCAATGCCTCGCGCAAGGCGGCGACGGCGGCGGCGAACGAATCGCCGAGCCGGGCGGAGAGGCGGTGAAGTTCGGCGGCTTCCGCCTCGATGACGGAGCGCCCTTTGGCGATAAAATCCATGCGGTGCGGGTAACCGCCGATCCGGCGCGGCGCAAGCGCCCCGGCGATCACCCGCCCCATAATTTTCGACCCGGTTTGGGTCCTTCGCCGCCCCATTGGCGCGCGCGGCCCGCCGTGCTAAGGTCGGCGATGCAGACCAGCCTATGCCCCATCCTCGCCGCTGCCCTCGCCTTGTCCGCCACCGGCTGGGCTGCGGATCCCGCCGCCGATGTCACCGCCGATCTCTCGCCCGATGGCGGCGACGGCATCGCGTTTTCCAAAATCCCGGTCGCGGCGCTCGACGATGCCGCCTCCAAGGCGTCGGTCAGCCTGATCGACGGCGAGCGCGACCGGAACGGCGCGGGGCTGGAGGCGCTGGTCGATGGCCGCCTCCCGTCGGGCGGTGACGAGCCGGCCGCGAACTTTTTCTTTGCGCCGGGCACCGATGGCGGACGGGTCCGCATCGACCTCGGCCGCGCGGTCAACATCGGTCGTGTGGCGACGTTTTCCTGGCACCGCAGCGCGCGCGGCCCGCAGGTCTACACGCTCTATGGCGCGGATGGCTCCGGCGAGAAGTTCGCGGAGAAGCCGGCGCGGGGCACCGATCCGGAGAGCGCCGGCTGGACGAAGATCGCCGGCGTGGACACGCGCCCGGGGGATGGCGATGGCGGCGGCCGGCACGGCGTCTCGGTCGCGGCGAAATCCGGCGCGCTGGGCAAGTTCCGCTACCTGCTGTTCGACATCCGCCGGACCGAGGACAGCGATCCATTTGGCAATACCTTCTTCAGCGAGATCGATGTGGTCGATGCCGATGCCGCCGCACCCAAGCCGGTCCAGCCGCCCAAAGCGGTGAACCTGGAATTCGCGACCGAAGATCAGAAATACCGCTTTGTGATCGACGGCTCTGCCGCGCCGGACCTGATGGAATGGGCGGAGAAGGAACTCAAGCCGGTCGTGATCGAGTGGTATCCGAAGATCGTCGCGATGCTGCCGAGCGATGGTTTTGAGGCGCGCCGCGAGGTCTGCCTTCTCTTCCGCAACGACATGGGCGGCGTCCCGGCGTCGGCGGGCGGCGGCACGGTCAACATGAACGCGCCCTGGTTCCGCCGGGAAAGGCAACGCGAGGCGCGCGGCGCGGTCGTCCACGAGCTGGTCCACGTCGTGCAGTCCTACGGGCGCGGCCTGCGCGGCAGGCGGCCGGCGCGCGTGCCCGGCTGGATCACCGAAGGCATCCCGGATTACATCCGCTGGTTCCTCTACGAGCCGCAATCCCGCGGCGCGGAGATCGGAAGGCGCGGGCTGCGCGACGCCCGCCACGACGCGTCCTACCGGGTGTCCGCCAATTTCCTCGACTGGGCGACGCGCACCCACGACAAAGACCTCGTCCGCAAGCTCAACGAAGCCGCGCGGGAAGGGCGCTACAGCGACGACCTCTGGAAAACGCTCGCGGGCAAGCCGGTCGAAGAACTCGCCACCGATTGGAAGGCGGACCTCGCCAAGAAGCTCGGCGTCGATCCGGAAGCCGGCGCGGAGTAGCCTGATTGCCAAAGATATTTGCGCCTATTCTGAACCCCGCCATGGCTGGCAAGCCAAGGGGTGCCGCGCAATCTGGGCGTCGCGAATCCTCCGAGGAGGGGACTTGCGGCGCGACGCCCAGCCTCATCTGAACCAGAGCAACACAGCGCGTTTTGGGCTGTCGATTCCCGCAATTGATTTTGGCAATGTGTTTAAGTTGAGCCATCGCCCAAACGCCTGCTTGCCGCCCGGATCGGGGCGCGCTTTGTTCTGGGACCATGATCAAACTCGGAGTCAATATCGATCACGTCGCCACCCTGCGGCAGGCGCGCTACCGCGAGGCGCCGGATTCGCCCCACGCGGAGCCGAGCCTGCTCGACGCCGCCCGCGCGGCGGTCGCCGGCGGCGCGGACTCGATCACCGTCCACCTGCGGGAGGACCGCCGCCACATCATCGATGCCGACGTTGCCCTGCTCCGCCGCGAGCTGGCGGTGCCGATGAATCTGGAGATGGGCAACGCGCCGGAGATCGTCGCCATCGCGCGGCAGACCAAGCCCGCCTACGCCTGCCTCGTCCCCGAAAACCGGGCGGAGGTCACGACCGAGGGCGGGCTGGACGTCGCCGGCAACCGGGCGGCGGTCGCCGAGACGGTCGCCGCGCTGCAAGCCAATGGCACGAAGGTCAGCCTGTTCATCGACGCGGAGCCGGCGCAGGTGGAAGCCGCCGCCGCGACCGGCGCGGCGATGATCGAGCTGCACACCGGCGCGTTCGCCAATGCGCAGGGAGCCGCCCGCGAGGCGGAGGTCGCCAAGCTCGCCGAAGCCGCGCGGCTGGTACGCCGCCGGGCTGCGGTCAATCTGCATGCCGGATCACGACCAGCTCGAAAATCGCCCAGCTCCGCCCGTGCCGCACCTCGCCAGAAATGAACATCAATTACCCATCGTCTGCCGCGCCGTCTTCATCGAGCCTGCAAGCCGCCGTCGCCGAGATGAAGGCGGCGATCGCGGCGGGGTGCCCTGCCGCCTCTTCCACCCAGCCTTGAAAGTCACCACAAGATATGAATTACCGCTGTGCGCGGTCGGGACGGCAAAGGGGGCGGTCAAACCACGCTGCATCCGGCTACTGATTACACGCCAGCAGATCATGGAAGCGGAAGGAACGAAGAATGAGAGGCGGAAAGCCCCGGTAAGGAGCCGCCGCAAAGCGCGCTAAGCCGAGATGCCTCTAGCCCACCGCATTTGGACCAGCGACGCCTCAAGAAGGCATCCGCTGCCAAAGCTATCCGCCACTGTTAAGGGTTCCACCCTGGGGACGCCTTACGCAACAGAGGCCAACCCAGCGCCCGCGAAACGGCTAGGAACGAAGCACGCCACAGCGGCGGAACCGGCAGCCGACCGCCGGGGCCTACATCCTTGCCTTGCCTGAACTGAGAGACAACCTTCAGCCAACCAGCCAAGACCGCCAAATGTTCTGGAACACAAAACAAGAGACCGGGAGGAGCACCAGGATCTTGGATGAATCGAACATGTGGAAGGTCAAACGCCAACGTGGCAGAAATCGGTGAACGATCCCGCTTTGTCCCGCCCGATTCGCCCCCTCTTTCGCAGGTGTGGCGGAAAGCCGGGCTATTTCAAAGCGCGCAGATCGCCCTGCCGCACGGTGATACCCTCGGCGTCAGGCTTCTCCAGCAGCGGCACCAAGATCCGGCGGGTCGTGCCGAGCGGCGCAGGTCGCTGACGGTGGCGGGCCCGTGCTGGGAAATGTAGCCGCGGACGATGCGGACCGCATCGCCGTAAGCGGGTTGAACAACTGCCTTTCCGAGAGGCTGATGACTTCGCCGGAATCGATGAGGAACTGGAAGGCTTGCGCGCCGTCGGCACCGGTGGCGATCTCCTTCGGGCTGGGTCCAACGGGGTTTCCGAAAGCGCGGCGCGGATCTGGTTGGCGGCTTCGCCGCCTCTCCCCTGGGATTGTTCGACCTTTCCGGCAATGTGTGGGAGTGGACGGAAAGCCGCATGACCGAAGGAATGGATCTCCGGGTTGAGCGCCGGGCGAGGCGGCGGTAGGATCGATCCGTCCAGCGTGTAGTGGAACGTCGCTTCAGGATCCCGCGCGCAACGGCTTCGATTAGGTAGCGGAGCTCCCGGCAATCTCATCCCTGGTATCGACCGTGTCGGCGATTTCTCGCCGGATCGCCTCGCCGAATTTCTGCCGCAAACGGTGGATGGCGACCTTGACGGCGGTTTTCGTCATGCCGAGCTGATCTGCGGCGTCGGCTTGGGTGAGTCCCTCGGGTTCGCCCATCAGCCACAGTCGGAGCACCTCGAAGTGTTCGCTTTCCCGATTCCTCGAACGAGGTCCGAACGTGTTCGAGCCCGCGCTCCATCACCGCGAGGCCCGGTGGCGGTCGAGGAACCAGGCGTCGCCCGCCGCAGCGGTGGGATCGGTGACTTGCAGTCCGGGTGAGGTTTCTGACCCGCCGCTGTCGATCGATTCGATGACCGCGCCCCGCCCGTTTTCGCGGGTTACCGCGCCGGTGGTTGGCGAGGAAGTGCTTCAGAGAACCGAGCAGGTAGGAGCCCGGAAGCGCCCCTTAGGCCGGATCGGCTAGTCGATCCCTGCACCCCCGCAGTATCTGGCGAAGAGCTCCTGGGTGAGTTCCCGGCTCTCATCCTCACTGCGGTACCTCGCGACGCAGGAAGCGGAAGACCGGGTTCCAATGAGCTTCGCAAAGATCGCCGAGCGCGGCGCGGGTATCCGGCGTTTCGCCCGCGCACGGCTCACCAGCGTCCAGCGGGTGGTGTGGAAGACGGGCGAGGAGCTGGGAGAGGGGATGGAGTGGGTCGGGTCATGGCTATTGTGGTTCCAGCAGCTTGCCCGCCGTGCGGAGTCGGAGTCGGTCACCTCCAACTCGAGCGCAAGAGTTCCATGGCTCCCTCCGAGCCCGACATTGTCCGAGGTGGCAATCCCGAGCACGCTGGCGTGCGGTGCCTCAAAGCTAGCGCGGTCGGCAGCTCAGTTTCAAAAAACCCATCCCCGGAGGAGTCTTCGGCACTGCGGGTGATCTGGGTGTTCCAGCCCGTCCGCACCACGGTAAAGGCGTGGATCGATCCACTTCCCCTGTCATCCGGCAGGAAGGTGCCGATCTTGAGGACTGCCTTCTCGAGAGGTGCCCAGGTGCGGCTCCAGTTCCCAAGGTCGTCGGTCCAGGGCGATCTCGCCTTGTTGTTCATCCCGCAGGACCAGCCGCGAGCTCATCTTCCTGGTAGTGCCGCACGGCGAGGGGGATGACGACCTCCGGCTTGCCAAGTCGCCAAGGCACCTCCTCGGAGCGAGAGAAATCCGCGATACTTTCTTTGATCTTGTTTTCCTCCTTCCGCATCTCTCCCGCCATGACCTCCTCGTAGGGACCGTGATCTCCGGTGGAAGGCACGACCGTGGGCGCAATCACCATCAGGACCGAGCGAGGATGAGCAAGGCGGAGGGCAGCGAACTCTCCCCAGTCCCAGGGAAATGTCGCTCGCCCGCGCTGCGCTCGACGCCGCCACCCCAGCGGATCAAGGCGCGAACGAACCACACCACGGCAATCAAATAGGGCAACCCGCACAGGGCATGACGAGACCCCAGCCAACCGATCCCGAGTAAGACCCGGGCATGGGAGCGTTGAGGAAAAGCGAAGTGAGGACGAACGCCACGATATTGATCGGCGGCAACGGCAAAGACCGCGGAGCCGAGACCTTCCTTCTGCCCGCGTGACTTGCGGACCTTGGCGAGTGCCGAAGCGCCGAGGATGAACCCGCAGATGCCGGTGAGTGCGCCAAGGATTGCGGGCAGGATGACCAGGATTACCGTCGCCACCATGGACGTGTTGTCCCCGGCGATCCGGGCAGGCTTCGCCATGCTGAACGGTTCGAGCAGGTCCATCGCCACGAGGGAAACGATGGAGAGAACCAGGCTGGCACCGGTGAGCAGGGCAGAGCCGAGACTGAACCTCGCGGCGGGACGTTCCTCGCCCGGCTTGGCAGCGGGAGCCGGGGGCGATTCGGTCAGGGGGCTTTGCGCCAGCGCGCCCACCGACGTGCTCACTTCCTCCGCCGACTGGAAGCGCGCCTCGCGTTCCTTTTCGAGCGTGCGCAGGACGATCTCGTCGATCCGGGCATCCATGGTCGCCTTCTGCGAAGGCAGGGCAAAGCGCCCGATCGGCAGCTCGCCGGTCAGCATTTCGTAAAGCACCACCCCAAGCGAGTAGATGTCGGCCCGCTGGTCGATGTCGCCGGGGGTCTCGATCTGCTCGGGAGCCATGTAGTGCGGGCTGCCGAGGACCGATCCCTGCAGGGTGAGGGTGACGTCGGAGGGTGCGCCGGAACCGACCAGCTTGGCGATGCCGAAATCGGCGATTTTCACCCGCCCTTTGGAGTCGACGAGGATGTTTTCCGGCTTGATGTCGCGGTGGAGGATGCCCTCCTCATGGGCGAACTGTAGCGCGGAGCACACATCCTGCACGAGCGTCAGGGTCTCGGCGGGATTGAAGCCGCCGGTGCGCATCGCCTGGCGCAGATTGACGCCGTCGACATACTCCATCAGCAGGTAGCAATAGGGGCCAGCGGTGCCGAAATCGAAAACGGCGACTATGTTTGGGTGGCTCAGGCGGGCGAGCATCTTCGCTTCGCGGTTGAAGCGCTCGACGAAGGCAGGCTCCCGCGACAGTTCGTGCGAGAGGATCTTGAGCGCGACAGTGCGGTCGAGCTGCGGCTGGCGGACCTTGTAAACGGCTCCCATGCCGCCGGCTCCGAGAAGTTCTAGGATCTCGAGTCCGGGGAAATGCGGGGCGATTTCCCCGATGGCAGGCGGTCCGGATCTCCGTCCTCCGGTGCCAGCTTGGGGCATGGTGGCGGCATTTTCGAGGGTGCAGGCGGGGCACAAACCGCCGGGGGCGTCGGCAGGAATGGGCAGCTTGCAGGTGGGGCAGGTGGATCGTTGTGATGGTTGCATGGCATCTGCTTCCTGACCCGCAACGAGGGCGAGGTTACAGGCAGGGTCGATTTTTTTTTCAATCATGGCAATGCCGCCACCCGTCCAGCCGCTTTCCGCAGGGGTGCCCGTGGGCAGGCGGCGCGAACCCAAGGGATTGTCATCGTCCTTTCCGGGAAAGTCCGGCACCCTCAGAGATTCTCCAAGTCACCGCTAGGTTTTTAGAAAGCCCGGTTTATTTCAAAGCGCGCAGATCGCCCTGCCGCACGGTGATGCCCTCGGCGTCGAGCTTCTCCAGCAGCGGCACCAAGATCCGGCGGGTCGTGCCGAGCGGCTCGCGCAGGTCGCTGACGGTGGCGGGTCCGTGCTGGGAAATGTAGTCGCGGACGATGCGGACCGCATCGCCGTAAGCGGGTTGGAGCAGCGCTGCCTTTTCCGAGAGGCTGATGACTTCGCCGGAATCGATGAGGAACTGGAAGGCTTGCGCGCCGTCGGCACCGGTGGCGATCTCCTTCGGGCTGGGCGGGTCCAACGGGGTTTCCGAAAGCGCGGCGCGGATCTGGTTGGCAGCTTCGCCGCCTCTCCCACGGGATTGTTCGACCTTTCCGGCAATGTGTGGGAGTGGACGGAAAGCCGCATGACCGAAGGAATGGATCTCCGGGTCGCGCCGGGCGAGGCGGCGGCCGGGATGATCCGTCCAGCGTGTAGTGGAACGTCGCTTCAGGATCCCGCGCGCAACGCTTCGATTAGGTAGCGGAGCTCCCCGGCAATCTCATCCCTGGTATCGACCGTGTCGGCGATCTCTCGCCGAATCGCCTCGCCGAATTTCTGCCGCAAACGGTGGATGGCGACCTTGACGGCGGCTTTCGTCATGCCGAGCTGATCTGCGGCGTCGGCTTGGGTGAGTCCCTCGGGTTCGCCCATCAGCCACAGTCGGAGCACCTCGAAGTGTTCGCTTTTTCCCGATTCCTCGAACGAGGTCCGAACGTGTTCGAGCCCGCGCTCCATAACCGCGAGAGCCCAGTGGCGGTCGAACCAGGCGTCGCCCGCCGCAGCGGCGGGATCGGTCACTTGCAGGCCGGGTGAGGTTTCGGACCCGCCGCTGTCGATCGATTCGATGACCGCGCCCCCGCCCCGTTTTTCGCGGGTTGCACCGCGCCGGTGGTTGGCGAGGAAGTGCTTCAGAGAACCGAGCAGGTAGGAGCGGAAGCGCCCCTTGGCCGGATCGGCTAGTCCGATCCCTGCACCCGCGAGTATCCTGGCGAAGAACTCCTGGGTGAGTTCCCGGCTCTCATCCTCACTGCGGCCCTCGCGACGCAGGAAGCGGAAGACCGGGTTCCAATAGGCTTCGCAAAGATCGCCGAGCGCGGCGCGGGCCTCCGGCGTTTCGCCCCGCGCACGGCTCACCAGCGTCCAGCGGGTGGTGTGGAAGACGGGCGAGGGCTGGGAAGGGGATGGAGTGGGTCGGGTCATGGCTATTGTGGTTCCGGGAGCTCGCCCACCGTGCCGGTGCCGGTTTCGGTGTCGGTGTCGGTCACCTCCAACTCGAGCGCAAGAGTTCCCATGGCTCCCTCCGGCCCGACATTGTCCGAGGTGGCAATCCCGAGCACGCTGGCGTGCGGTGCCTCAAAGCTAAGCGCGGTCGGCAGCTCAGTTTCAAAAACCCATCCCCGGAGGTCTTCGGCACTGCGGGTGATCTGGGTGTTCCAGCCCGTCCGCACCACGGCCAAGGCGTGGATCGATCCCTTCCTGTCATCCGACTTGAGGAAGGTGCCGATCTTGAGGACTGCCTTCTCGAGAGAGGTGCCCGGGTGCGGCTCCAGTTCCCCAAGGTCGTCGGTCCAGGCGATCTCGCCTTGTTCGTCCCGCAGGACCAGCCGCAGGCTCATCTTCTGGCCGTGCCGCACGGCGAGGGGGATGACGACCTCCGGCTTGCCAAGTCGCCAAGGCACCTCCTCGGAGCGAGAGAAATCCGCGATACTTTCTTTGATCTTGTTTTCCTCCTTCCCATCTCCGCCATGACCTCTCCTCGTAGGGACCGTGATCTCCGGTGGAAGGCACGACCGTGGGCGCAATCACCATCAGTAGACCTGTACTGAGGATGAAGAACAAGGCAGTGTACTCTCCCCAGTCCAGGTGCTCGCCCGCGCTGCGCCGCTGACGCCGCCACCCCAGCGGGATCGCGCGAACGAACCATTCACGGCAATCAAATAGGGCAACCTGCACAGGAGCATGACGAGACCCCAGCCAACCGATCTAGCCAGACCCGGGCATGGGAGCGTTGAGGAAAAGCGAAGAGGACGAACGCCACGATGATCACGCAGCAACGGCAAAGACCGCGGAGCCGAGACCTTCCTTCTGCCGCGTGACTTGCGGACCTTGGCGAGTGCCGGCTGTGCCGAGGATGAACCCGCAGATGCCGGTGAGTGCGCCAAGGATTGCGGGCAGGGATGACCAGGATTACCGTCGCCACCATGGACGTGTTCCCGGCGATCCGGGCAGCTTCGCCATGCTGGCGAGCCCGAGCAGGTCCATCGCCACGAGGGAAACGATGGAGAGAACCAGGCTGGCACCGGTGAGCAGGGCAGAGCCGAGACTGAACCTCGCGGCGGGACGTTCCTCGCCACGGCAGCGGGAGCCGGGGCGATTCGGTCAGGGGGCTTTGCGCCAGCGCGCCCACCGACGCTCACTTCCTCCGCCGACTGGAAGCGCGCCTCGCGTTCTCGGCAGGACGATCTCGTCGATCCGGGCATATCCATGGTCGCCTTCGCGAAGGCAGGGCAAGCGCCCGGATCGGGCAGCTCGCCGGTCAGCATTTCCTGTAAAGCACCACCCCCAAGCGAGCGATGCCTGGCCTGCTGGTCGATGTCGCCGGGGGTCCGGATCTGCTCGGGGAGCCATGTAGTGCGGGCTGCCGAGGACCGATCCCTCGCAGGGTGAGGGTGACGTCGGAGGGTGCGCCGGAACCGACCAGCTTGGCGATGCCGAAATCGGCGATTTTCACCCGCCCTTTGGAGTCGACGATTTTCCGGCTTGATGTCGCGGTGGAGGATGCCCTCCTCTCATGGGCGAACTGTAGCGCGGAGCACACATCCTGCACGAGCGTCAGGCCCTCGGCGGGATTGAAGCCGTCGGTGCGCATCGCCTGGCGCAGATTGATGATGTCGACATACTCCATCAGCAGGTAGCAATAGGGCCAGCGGTGCCGAAATCGAAAAACGGCGACTATGTTTGGTGGCCAGGCGGGCGAGTACTCTCGCTTCGCGGTTGAAGCGCCGACGAAGGCAGGCTCCGCGACAGTTCGTGCGAGAGGATCTTGAGCGCTGGCGCACAGTGCGGTCACGAGTTGCGGCTGGCGGACCTTTGTAAACGGTCTCCATGCCGCTTACCCGAGAAGTTCTAGGATCTCGAGTCCGGAAATGCGGGGCGATTTCGATGGCAGGCGGTCCGGATTCCGTCCTCCGGTGCCAGCTTGGGGCATGGTGGCGGCATTTTCGAGGGTGCAGGCGGGGCACAAAATCGCCGGGGCGTTTCCAGCAGGATGGGCAGCTTGCAGGTGGGGCAGGATCGCTGTGATGGTTGCATGGCATCTGCTTCCTGACCCGCAACGAGGGCGAGGTTAAGCAGGCAGGGTCGACTTTTTTCAATCATGGCAATGCCGCCACCCGTCCAGCCGCTTTTCCGCAGGTACCAGGGCAGGCGGCGCGAACCCAGGATTGTCATCGTCCTTTCCGGGAAAGTCCGGCACCCTCAGAGATTCTCCAAGTCACCGCTAGGTTTTTAGAAAGCCCGGTTTATTTCAAAGCGCGCAGATCGCCCTGCCGCACGGTGATGCCCTCGGCGTCGAGCTTCCAGCAGCGGCACCAAGATCCGGCGGGTCGTGCCGAGCGGCCCAGGTCGCTGACGGTGGCGGGTCCGTGCTGGAAATGTAGTCGCGGACGGTGCGGACCGCATCGCCGTAAGCGGGTTGGAGCAGCGCTGCTCTTTTCCGGAGAGGCTGATGACTTCGCCGGAATCGTAGAGGAACTGGAAGGCTTGCGCGCCGTCGGCACCGTGGCGATTTCCTTCGGCTGGGCGGGGTCCAACGATTGTCCGAAAGCGCGGCGCGGATCTGGTTGGCGGCTTTCTGCAAAGCGGCGGACAGGCGCGGCTGGTGCGCGAGGTTGCGGATGCGCTGCCCGGCGGCGGCGTAGCCCCGCGCCTCCAGCGCGGTGAGGAAGGCGTCGAAGAGTTTCGCATCCGGCAGTTGGATCGAGTAGTCGCGCCGGATCGAAGTCAGCAGCGGACCGACCAGCTCGGGGCTTTCTTCGTGCTTCCGATCGATCGACGCCCCGGCGGCGGCAAGCAATTCGCCCCACCATTCCGCATCGGCGACCCAGCCGCCGCCGATGTCCGCCGCAATCCCCGCCGCGATCAGCGCCTCCACCGCCGATCCGATCTCGCCGGCGGAGAAGCGCGATTTTTCGCCGAGGCGGCCGCGCGGTGCGGCGCGGTCGCGGGCCAGCCCGCCCTGGACGTAGGCTTCGGCGTCGCCCGCCCCGGCGGCGCGCGCTTCGAGCATGGCGCGCTGGGCGGGCTTGTGGAAGGCGCGGCGGCGGGCGTCGGGATCGAGGATGACGCCGCCGGCGATGGTCCCGCGGTTGGCGAAGTCGCGCAGGACGAACCGGTCTCCGGCGAAGGCGAAAGCCTGGCCTTCGTCGATGCGGATCTCGGCGAGCGCCTGGCTGCCGGCGGGCAGTTCCTTGCCCTCCAACAAGATGACGCGCGCCTCTAGCCCCGCGCTGCCGTGGTGGAAGCGCACCTTTTGCCCGTTCTTGATCTTGCGCAGCGACTCGGGCTGGCCGGGCACCTCGCGCCCGGACTTCTCCAGCATTACGTCCAGGGTGTTGGAGGCGGCCCCGAGCTTCGGCAGCGTGACCACCTGGCCGCGCTCGATCCCGCGCCGCTGCATGCGGCTGGCGATCTCGACGTCGGGCAGGTTGAGCGCGGTCCGCATACCGGGCATCGCCTCGTCCACCTCGCTGCTGTGGTTCTGGATGACGCGGATGTGCGCCGTGCGCCCGGCGGGCTGGACTTCGACCGCCATGCCGCGCGCCAGCCTGCCGCCGGTAAGCGAGCCGGTCACCACCGTGCCGACGCCCTTGGGCGAAAAGACGCGGTCCACGAACAAACGCGGCTTCCCGATGTCCGGCGGCGTCGGCAGCGGGTCGAGCGCCGCGCGGATCGCGGCGGTCAGTTCGCCGATCCCGTCGCCGCCCAGCGCGCAGACTTTCACGATCGGCGCGCCGGCAAAGCGGGTGCCCTCCAGCTTTTCGCGGATAAACTCGACCGCCATCTCGCCCAGCTCTTCGTCCTGGATCAGATCCGCCTTGGTCAAGGCGACGATGCCGCGCGGCACGCCGAGGTATTCGAGGATCTGCAGGTGTTCCTCGGTCTGCGGCATCCAGCCGTCATCCGCCGCCACGATGAAGAGCGCGAGGTCGATCGACCCGACGCCGGCCACCATGTTCTTCACGAAGTCCGAGTGCCCCGGCACGTCGATCAGCCCGAGGCTCAGCGCCTCGCCGCCGCCCTCCTGCGCCGGCAGGTCGAGGTGGGCGAAGCCGAGGTCGATCGTCATGCCGCGCGCTTTTTCCTCCGGCAGCCGGTCTGGGTCCGTCCCGGTCAGCGCCTCGACCAGCGTGCTCTTGCCGTGGTCGATGTGGCCGGCGGTTCCGACGATGAAGTGCTTCATGGGTGGTCGATGGAGGGGGTGCGGTCGCTAGGGGACGCCATGCCCCGCCGATTGCAAGGCGGCGATGCGATCCGATGCGCTACCGGGCGGAGTCCGCCGCCGCGCCGCTACCAGATCGGCTGCGTCCACGCCTGCTTCTTCTGCCCGGTGAACGACGGGTCGGCGTGCGCTTGGCTGGAGGTCACCGTGGCGCGGATATACCATTCGTCGCCCGCCATCGTGTAGCGCACCTCGGTGCCCTCGACCGTCGCCAGCACCGCACCGATCTTCGCCGGGTCGCCCTCGTCGCCCTTGCGCGTCCCGATGATCTGCGTGGTGAAGACCGCGCCCTCGGCGGGTTCGATATCGACCGCCAGTTGCCGCGTCCCTTTGTCAAAGGCCACGCGCTTGAGCGTCACGCCGGTGGACGCGTAGAAGTCGCCCGCGCGCATCGCCTCGACAATCGCATCCGGCTCCAGCTTTTCGGCGCGCACCATGATCCAGCCGCGCCCCGGGCGGATGTCGCCGCCGTGGTAGGTGTGCGAGTCATCGGTCGCCACGGCGCGGAGCGGCTGGCCGCCCAGCGACGAGAGCCGCAGCGTGTTGGCGAGGTCCCAGATCGCCTCGTCGCCCGGCACGCCGCGCGCGGCATCGCCCTCGTGGTTGATCCCCGGATGCCCGTTGTAAACCTCGAAGAATTCCTCCTCCAAAACGTGGGCGATATCCTCGGCGGTCAGCGACCAGCGGAAGTTCGGGTGGTTGAGGTGCGCGATGATCGGGCGCCCGAGTTTCTCCGCCTGCTCGCGCACGGCAAGCAGGTTGTTGCGCATCACCTCGCGCACGCTCGCACCGTGGCGCGGCTTGATCGGCTCGGCCAGGTTGATCGCGTTGGTGTGCACCTCCCGATTCTCGAACCGGTCGGTGATCTCTTCGCCCTCGATGAACATGAACTCGCCCGGCTTCTCCAGCTTCGCCCGGATCTCCTCCAGCGTGCGCAGCCGGACTTCGCGCGCAACCGCCTCGCCCCGCAGCTCGACCCAATCCTCGCCAAACTTCGCCAGATACTTGTCGAGCACCGGCTTGCCGATCGCCTTCTTCCGCTTCTCGACATCGGCGACCTTCATCCAGCGCTCGCCCCGGCTCAGCGTATTGTGGTCGGATAGGACGAGGAAGTTGTAGCCGCGCTCCCGATACCAATCCCCGATCATCTCCGGAAAGTCGTTCCCGTCGCTCCACAGCGAATGCGTGTGCGTGTTGCCTTTAAAATAGCGCGCCTCGCCTTCATCGGCAGATGCCGGAGGCAGGTGGCAAAGCGAAGCGGCGGCGAGGGAGAAGGCGAGCGGGGCAAGTTGGATCGGGCGCATCGCCGATGGTAGGCGGCTTTGAATCGGGAGCGCAAGCGGGAAGTCTGCGCGGCGCTACGCCTTTGCCTCAGCCTCAGCC
>JAWLBD010000035.1:0-64371 GCA_041395145.1 Verrucomicrobiales bacterium
TCAACGCCTCGTCCAGATTCAGGATGACCTGGGCGACGACCGACCAGGCGGCGTGCTCGGCGGCGTCGATCTCTGCGGGGCGCGGCGATTCGCCGACCTTGAGGAATTCTTCCGCCTTGGCGGGTTCGGCGCGGAATTCGGCGAGGCGCTTTTCTAGGATGTTTGTTAGGATGGCGACTTCGTCGGCGGCGGGGTCGCGGCTGACCGCATAGCGGAAGGCGAAGGCGATCCGCGCGGCGGGTTCGCCCCCACCCTCTTGGATCATGCGGGCGGCGAGGGCGCGGGCGGCCTCGACAAAGCACGGGTCGTTGAGCGTGACGAGCGCCTGGAGCGGCGTGTTGGTGCGGGCGCGCTGGACGGTGCACTTCTCGCGGGACGGCGCGTCGAAGATCAACATGTTCGGCGCGGGTGCCGAGCGCTTCCAATACGTGTACATGCTGCGCCGGTAGAGCGACTCGCCCTTGTCCTGCTGGTAGCGCAGCCCGCCGTTGAGCGAGACTTCGTTCCAGATGTTCGGCGGCTGATACGGTTTCACGCCGGGACCGCCGACCTCGCCGACGAGCAAGCCGCTGACCGCCAGCGCATGGTCGCGGATGAATTCGCCCTGCAGGCGGAAGCGCGATCCGCGCGCCATCAGCCGGTTCTGCGGGTCGCGCTCCAGCAACGCCGGCGTCGCCCGGCTGTCCTGCCGATAGGCGGCGGACATGACGATCTGCTTGAGCGTCCGCTTCACATCCCAGCCGCTGTCCTCGAAATCACAGGCCAGCCAGTCGAGCAGTTCCGGATGCGACGGCGATTCGCCCTGGTTGCCGAAGTCCGAGACCGTGCCGACCAAGCCGTTGCCGAAGAGCATCGCCCAATAGCGGTTGGCGGCGACGCGCCCGGTCAGCGGATGGCGCTCCGCAAAGAGCCAGCGCGCCAAGCCGAGCCGGTTGGCCGGCGCATCGGCGGGCAGGTCGGGCAGGAAATCCGGGACCCCCGGCGGGATCACCTCGTCCTCGATCGGCTGGTCGTAGGCTCCGCGGTTGAGCACGTAGGTCATGCGCGGCTTTTCGTTGTCCTCCATAATCATCGAGGTGATTTTCGTCTCGGTCAGCTTGGCGTGCGCCGCCTCCAGCTTCTTCAACTGCTCCGCCTGGCGCTGGTAGGCTTTGTCCGCCGTCGCAAAATAATAGCCGCGCAGTTGCTCGATCTGCTCCGGCTTCCGCTCCGCCGCCGGCACCGCGAACAAGGCGCGGATCGGATCGCCGCCCAGCGCGCCGATCTCCGCCTCCGCCAAAGCGCGGCCGTAGATCCGCAGGTCATCGACGGAGCCATTGAGGTTCGCGCCTTTGGAACGCGCGCCGATCCGGAATGGCGCGTCGGTGATGATCGAATCTTTGAGCGAATCCTGCTCGACCGCGTTTTCGGTGAGCTTGCCGTCGATATAGATGCGGACGCCCGCCGCCTTCGCCGACCCGTCATAGACGACCGCGACATGCTGCCACTTGCCCGGCTCCAGCGCCTGCTTCGAGACGACCTTCAGCGCATTGTCCGGCCATGCGCTGACGATGTGGGTGCCGATCTGCCGGTTCTGCACCCAGAAGTCGTAGCCGCGATATGCCTTATCGACATTCATCCGGCTGAAGACCGCGCCGTTCGCGTTCTTCGGCAGCTTCAGCCACGCGGCGAAGGTGAAGCCCTGATCCTTCTCGACATCGGGGAACGACGGCGCGGTGAAGGCGGTCTTGCCGTCGAGCTTGAGCGCGCGCCCCGCCTTGTCGCGCGGCTCGGACTGGTGCTTGCCGCCGTCGAGCGCCGCCGTCACGCCGGACAAGGCGCTGCCCACCGCATTGCCGCCGTCTTCCTCAAACGCGAAGAAATGCGCCAGCCCGTCCGGCTCTGGCGCGGCGCCGTCTTTCGGCTCGGCGTCATTCTTCGCCAGCCATTCGGCGAACTGCGGCTCCGCCTCCGCCTTGTGTTTGGCGAGCGCCGCCTCGGTCTGCGCGACCTTTTCCGCGCTGCGCGCAATCTCCGCCTCCCGCTCCGGCGTCATCACCTCGACGACCGGCGACTGGTTGCCGTTGCGCGTCTGCATGCCGGGGTCCTTCGTGTTGTTGAAGTAGGCGAAGAACTGGTAGTATTCCTTCTGCGAGATCGGGTCGTATTTGTGTTCATGGCACTGCCCGCATTCCATCGAGAGCGCGAGCCAGACGTTCGAGGTCGTCTTGACCCGGTCCACCACGTATTCGACGCGGAGTTCCTCCGGGATGGCCCCGCCTTCGTCGGAGGTCGCGTGGTTGCGGTTGAAGCCGGACGCCACCTTCTGCATCGGCGTCGCCTCGGGGATCAGATCGCCGGCGATCTGCTCGATGCTGAATCGGTCGAACGGCATGTTCGCGTTGTAGGCTGCGATCACCCAGTCGCGCCACGGCCACATGTCGCGCGGGCCGTCGGCGTGCATCACGCTGGTATCGCCGTAGCGCGCGGCATCCATCCACGCCAGCGCCATCCGCTCGCCGTAGCGTTCGGATTTCAAAAGCCGGTCCACCGCTTTCTCATACGCATTCGGCGACGCGTCGTTGACGAAGGCATCGACCTCGGCGGGCGTCGGCGGCAAGCCGGTCAGGTCGAACGCGACGCGGCGGAGCAGCAGCGGGCGCGGAGCCTCCGGCATCGGGCGCAAGCCCTCCGCCTCGAGCCGCGCGAGGACAAAGCGGTCGATTTCGTTTTGGCACCACGACGCATCGCGCACGGCGGGCGGCTCCGGCTTCGAGGGCGGGACGAATGCCCAGTGGTCCTCATATTTCGCGCCCTCCGCGACCCATTGTTTGAGCAAGGCGATCTCCGCCGGCTTCAGCGTCTTGTCGGTGTTCGCATCGCGCGGCGGCATCACGTCGTCCGCATCCTCCGTGGTGATCCGGTGGATGAATTCTGATTCCATCGGCGACGCCGCATCGATTACCTTCGCCGCGCCCTCCGCCGTATCGAGCCGCAGCTTCGCCTTCCGCTCCTTTTCATCCGGGCAGTGGCAGTAAAAGCAATTGTCCGAAAGGATCGGGCGGATCTGCCGGTTAAAGTCGATCGCGCCCTCCGCCGCCGCAGATTCGGGCGCGGGGATCGCGAGCGCCGCCGCACCGAGGGCGAGGGCGGCGGTCATAGTCAGAGGCGAAGGGAAAAAGAATCGGCGCATGGGGCGGGCAGATGGGGAAGTTCGCTAGACCGTGCCTACGGCGGGGCGCAGAGGCAAGTTTCAATCCGAAGGGTTTACTCCTCTCCTCGCATCAACTCACTCGGCTGCTGATCGGCGAGCCGCTCGACCCTTCACCGCCCGCTGGGAAAAAGACGCGTGCCGGCTATCTCCCATCGCGGTCCTCGATCCACGCCTTCCAGCCGCGCCGCAGGACGAAGACCTGGTCGCCTAAGCCGAGCCGTGAACTGAGTTCCTCCGCCACCTTGTGGCTCGCCTTGCAGCCGTGGCTGCCGCAGTAAACCACGATGTTGCGCCCCTCGACCTGCGCCTGCCCGAGCGGCTCGATCGCTTCGAGGATCAGTTCGTCGAATTCCTGCTCGTTGATGAGCAGCGCGCCGGGGATGTGGTCTTCGCCGTAGGCTTCGCGCTGGCGGGCGTCGATCCACAGCGGCGGCGCGCCCCACCCGCGGATGATGTCGAGCGTGACCTCGTTCTTCCCGAGCGGCTCCTCCTGCAGGTAAAGCGCGGGCGCGTTCGGGTGGAACGCCTTGACCAGCGCACCCGCCCCGGAGGCGAGCGCCAGCAGGGCGGCGGCTTGCGCGGCGATGGCAGCGAGCGATTTCATCTACTCCGACTTCTCTCCCGCTCCCGCTTCCGCCTTGGGCTGCTTCTTCTCTTTGACGATGCTGAAGAACGCGAGCTTGCGCTGGTGCTTCAGGATCGGGCAGTCGGTGGTGATGCGCACGACGCCGAGCATCGGTTCGTCGGTCGTGTTCGGCGTGAGGGTCAGCTCGTATTCGCGCCCCTCCTTGATCACCTTCTTCTCGACCGTCATGTTGTGCGGGCGGGTGTTGCTGATGTCGGTGATGTTGACCGGATCGTCCTGCACCACGGTGACTTTGATCTTCTGCGGCACCGGCTTTTCCCCGATCTGCCACTGGACGAGATCCGGCTCCATCACCACGACATCCGGGATGGTGACGCTGAGCGACAGCCGATACGGCTCGACCCGGTTGGTCGTATGGATGCGCACCCACTTCTGCTGCGTGCCGGTGAAGCTCCCCAGCTTGAAGGTCGCCTCGATCGTGCCGGCTTCGCCCGGCGGATATGTCTTGCGGTCGGCGGATGCCTTCAGGCATCCGCAGGTCGATTCCACCTCGCGGATGACGACCGGCTGGTCGCCGTCGTTGATGAATTGAAACTGCACGTCGATCTCCTCGTCCTCCGGCTTCGCCGACTTCGATTGGTCGCTGGACTCGAACTTCAGGTCCGTCGGCAGAGGAAGGCGCGCGGCTTCCGGCGCGGCGGCGCGCTCGGGTCCGGCGGGCCTCGGCGCGGCAGCGGCAGCGGCGGGATCCTGCGCGGAAGCAGCCACCGGCGAGGTGTCGCGCGCGATGAACACGGCGGCGATTCCGGCGGCGGCGGCAAGGGCAAAACTGGCGGTCAGGGCAAGTTTCATGCGCGCAGCCTACGCTCGCCCGCCACCGGCGGCAAGCCTTCGTCTCCGGTTCCCGCGCCGCCTCCGCCCCGCGCGGCGGCGTTCAGATAATGCGGTGCAATCCGGCAATTTCGCGCCATCGTAGGGGCGATGCGCCCCACCCCGATCCTCGCCGCCCTCGCCCTTCTGGCCGCCGCGCTTTGCCCGGCGGAAGACTGGCCGACCTATCGCCACGACAACCGGCGGACCAATGCGACCGCCGAGGCGCTGCCGCTGCCGCTCGAGCAAGCCTGGGTCTGGCAGTCGCCCGTCCCGCCCCAGACCGCCTGGTCCGGTCCCGCCAAGTGGGACGCCTACGCGATGAACCAGGGGCTGCAGTCGATGCGCAGCTTCGACCCCGCCTTCTTCGTGACCGCCGCTGGCGACCGCGTGTTCTTCGGTTCGTCGGCGGATGACGGCGCGCATTGCCTGGATGCGGCGACCGGCGAGGAACGCTGGGTGTTCTTCGCCGACGCGCCGGTCCGGCTGCCGCCCACCTACTTCGACGGCCGCGTCTACTTCGGCGCGGACGACGGCGTCGCCTACTGCCTGGATGCCGCCGACGCCGCCGAGGTCTGGCGATTTCGCGGCGCGGCGGACCGCCGCCTGATCGTCAGCAACAGCCGGATGATCTCCGCCTACCCGTGCCGCACCGGCGTGCTCGTCCACGAGGGCGCCGCGATCTTCGGGAATTCGCTCGTGCCGTGGGAGCCGTCCTACCTCACCGCCGTCGAGTGCGCGAATGGATCGGCGCGCTTCTCCAAGGAACTCGCCGGGGTGACGCTGCAAGGCGCGCTCCTCGCGGCGGGCAACGCGCTCTTTTCGCCGCAAGGCCGGCTCGCGCCCAAGGTCTTCGATCTCCAGACCGGCGAGCCGCAAGGCGAGGTCGCCGGCGCCGGCGGCGTCTTCTGCGTCCTGAGCGAAAGCGGCGAGCTGATCGCCGGCCCGCGCGACCAGAAGGCGGGCGACGATATCCTGACCCTGCGCGCCCCCGGCGGCGAGGCGGTCGCCGCCTTCCCCGGAGCCAACCAACTCGTCCTCGCCGGCGACCGCGCTTTCTTCCATGACGGCCGCCACCTCAATGCTCTAGACACAAAACGCTACGCCCAATCGCAAAAGGACGCCGCCGCCGCCGCCGCCCAAATCGATGCCGCAAATAAGCAAATCGCCGAAGCGGAGAAGGCGGCAACCGATGCGCCCGACCAACTCGCCGCTGCCAAAGAGGCGCTCGCCGCCGCCCAAGCCGCCGCCGCGCAGGCGAAGGCCGGCGAAGCCGCCGCCACGCTCTGGCGCGAACGCACCGACGCGCCCCACGAACTCATGTTTGCCGGGAGCACGCTCTTTCTCGGGCTGGAGGGCAAGGTCGCGGCGCTCGACGCCAAGACTGGCAAGCACCTGTGGGAGGCGCCCGCCCACGGCAAGGTCCACGGTCTCGCCGCCGCCCACGGCCGCCTTTTCGCTAGCACCGACCGCGGCGCGATCCATTGTTTTGCCAAGGCAGCGGATTAAGGAGGCGCGCCTTTCCCCCGGCCGTGGCTCGGGCGGCATCGCCCCACCGATCCCAGCGAAGACAAAATCAGATGCAAAGCGGCGCGGGCGTGCTTTCTTCCGCGCCCTATGAAAAAGATCGTTGTTGCATACTCCGGTGGTCTAGACACCTCCGTCCTCCTCACCTGGCTCAAAGAGCACTACGGCGCGGAGGTCATCGCCTATTGCGCCGATGTCGGCCAGGGCAACGAACTCGACGGGCTCGAGCAAAAGGCGCTCAACACCGGGGCGAGCAAGTGCATCATCGGCGACCTGAAGGAGGAA
This sequence comes from Verrucomicrobiales bacterium, assembly GCA_041395145.1. GTDB lineage: Bacteria > Verrucomicrobiota > Verrucomicrobiia > Verrucomicrobiales > DEV007 > JAWLBD01. The sequence continues at coordinate 6,462 of JAWLBD010000035.1, forward strand.
TTCGCCCGCGACTTCATCTTCCCGATGATCCAGGCGGAGGCGATCTACGAGGGCCAATATCTGCTCGGCACCAGCATCGCCCGCCCGTGTATCGCCAAAGGCATGGTCGATGTCGCCCGCGCAGAGGGAGGCGACGCCGTCGCCCACGGCGCGACGGGCAAGGGCAACGACCAGGTCCGGTTCGAGCTATCCGCCGCCGCGCTCATGCCCGAGCTGGAGGTCATCGCCCCGTGGCGCATGCAGGTCTTCCGCGACAAATTCCCCGGCCGCGCCGAGATGATCGCCTATGCGGCGGAGCACAACATCCCGGTGCAGGCGTCCGCCTCGAAGCCGTATTCGATGGACCGCAACCTCCTCCACATCAGCTTTGAAAGCGGCATGCTGGAAGACCCGTGGTATGACGCCTCGACCGAAAAAGACCGCGGCATGTACGTGCTCAGCGTCTCGCCGGAGGAGGCTCCCGACGCGCCGCAGTATGTCCAGTTCCTCTTCGACAAAGGCATCTGCATCGGATTGAAGGCGGACGGAATCGAGGCGGCGGTCGCCCAGGGCGGAGCCGAGGTCCAGGGCGAGCAGGACGGCTATACGCTGCTCACCCCCTACGGCATCATGCTCGCGCTCAACCACCTCGGCGGCCAACACGGCATCGGGCGCATCGACATGGTGGAAAACCGGTTCGTCGGCATGAAGAGCCGCGGCGTCTATGAAACGCCCGGCGGCACGATCCTGCTCGCCGCCCACCGGCAGATGGAAAGCCTGACCATGGACCGCGAGGTCATGCACCTGCGCGACAACCTGATCCCGAAATACGCCCAGCTCGTTTACAACGGCTTCTGGTTCGCCCCGGAGCGCGAGGCGATCCAGGCGCTCGTCACCGAGAGCCAGAAAAACGTGGACGGCGAGGTCCGGCTCAAGCTCTACAAGGGCAACATCATCACCACGTACAGCCGCTCGCCAAGAGCCTCTACCGCGAAAACGTCGCCACCATGGAAGCCGACCCGACCAACGCCTATAACCAAGACGACGCCACCGGCTTCATCCGCCTCAATGCGCTGCGGCTCAAGGTCGGTGCCGGGCAGGGTAGTTAATTTTTCAGGTGGTGCGGAAATGGTGGCAGAATCTCCGCCTTCCCGTTTTCGGGGGCTTGTCGTGTCTCTAATGGCATTTGCCGCAGGAACGTACGCGTTCTTTGGGTTCGGCAGCGCGTTACCTGGCTGGGTGGTCGGAACCTTGATGTTCGCAAATCTGGCGACTGCCACTATCGCCGTGTTACTCTCGCTCGATGCTTGGGCAAAAGTTCGGGAAATAGATGGGGTTCAGATCCGATTGCTGGCTGGCTGCCCGATCGGTTGTTTGGGAGTTTGCGTCTTCTTGATCGGTGCTGTCGGCGTTTATGCGTTGTGGTTTCCCCTCGGAACTTCAGGCGAGTTTCTAGGTGGGGGCTTCAGCGCTTTTTTCGGGATGTTCGGCGTTTTCTGTCTCTATCGCTACGGTCGGCTGATCTGGAAGGGCGTTGGCGCAAAACGCCGCTACGCCGAAAAGCTCGAACGGCAGCTCACCCACCCGGATTGGTCCAACTATCGGAAATTTCTCGGGCGGACGCCGCCGCGCGCGCTCAAAGACCTCTACGCCTCCGGCGCGCGGGAATCGCACCCTATCCCCGGGATTGGCGTCGCCGTCCTCCTCCCGGTCACCCGGGATGAAGCGGGGATCATCGGGCACGACGGCACCAGCCCGATCCGCCCGATCGCCGCCGTCGCCGGCACCGCCAAAGTCCTCTACCTCCGCCCCGGAGCCGGCGAACCCGACGCGATCTACCTCGCCGATCCCAGCGGAGTCCGCGGGCAGCGCGTCGCCGACAGCGCCGAAGAATTCGCCGCCTGGTGGTCCTAACTCCCTGCCCGGAGCCGATGCAACCTCGCAGAATCCTGCGCTAGAGGAGGAATACGCTCCCCCCACCCAAGCAACCGCCACGCCGCTCACCCACCTCGCCCGAAGGCGAGCAAACCAACCCGCCCAGAGTGCCGGACGATCGAACATTTTGCCCCCCTCACGGATGGGCAACGATATTATTGAGGTAGGGACACCCGTTGCCGGGTGCCCCCCTCGCAGATCCCGGCGTGCGGTTTTCCCGCACAGGGTCCCTCAGAAAGACGCGCACGCGGCTTGGCGTCGGATCCAATGAACGAGAGCCTCGCCCAATTTGCACACAGGGTGCGGGACACCGGTATCGGGCGCAGTCGTCGCCTGCGGCGAGTGCTATGCTCGCCTTGCCTCTCTGCCCACCCGTGGTCTATGCCATTGCATTCGCATGGCACAGAAACTATCTTCACACTCCCGATGTGATCGACACTACCTCCTCCGAGTAAATTAACTAGAATCTAGGAACAAAAGCCGATGAGTTATATAATGGTTGACGTGGAAGCAGATGGACCGATCCCCGGGGATTTTTCCATGATTTGCCTCGGTGCGGTATTGGTCCAGCCAGGGCTAGATCGAACTTTCTACGGCAGATTCCGCCCCATCTCCGGCCGCTTCGTCCCCGAGGCGCTGGCGGTCAGCGGAATCTCTCGCGAGGAAACGCTCTCTTTCCCTGATCCCGAATCTGAAATGCGTTCTTTTGCCAGTTGGATCAAAGAAGTCTCCGACGGAAGACCGATGTTTATCTCAGACAACAACGGATTCGATTGGGGATTCGTGAATTGGTATTTCCATCATTTCCTCGGTCGAAACCCGTTTGGGTTCTCCTCGACGAATCTTGGTTCGCTCTACAAGGGGATGGCGTCCGACATGTTTCAGAACTTCAAGCATCTGCGCAAGACAACACACACGCATCACCCTGTCGACGACGCCAAGGGTAACGCCGAGGCGTTGCTCGCAATGAAGGCGGAGGGGTTAAAAATCCAGCTTTAAAGTCAGCCGCTCCTGCCGGGGCGTGATCGCGCCATCCCCGCAATCCGGTCTTAGACCTCAATGTGCCCAGCGTCGCGCCGCCGAGTTCTTCCGCGCTAACCACCGGCTCAGCATGATGGTGCGGCTCGGGGAGAAGATGGATGCCGAGTATCAGCGCGCGCACCGGGAGAATGCGGTCCGGGTGCTGGGGCGGTTGTTTTCCGGGGCTGCCCCGCAAGCCGGGTTACCGCCCCCGGATCGAACTCCAGGGCTACTTCGCTTTGCATCAACCAAACAGGGCGTGTAGACTGATTGCCAAAGAGATTTGCGCCTATTTTGATAGCCGCCGTAGCTGGGCAAGCCACGGGGTGCCGCGCAATCCGGGCGTCGCGAATCCAATCTCCTCCTGGAGGGGGCGGGGCGGGTCAGCGCGCAGCGGACGACTCCTTGCGAGGATCGGTCCCGGAAGGTGCCCTAGCTTAAGGATCCTTGGTAAGCCGCTGGTTTCAAGAGAGATACTCCTCATCTACCCACTCAAATCCCCTCCAAGGAGGGGAATCTTGCGGCGCGACGCTTCAGCCTCATTCAGCCAGAGCAGAACAGCGCGTTCTGGGCTGCCGATTCCCGCCATTGTTTTTGGGCAATGAGTCTAACTGAATAAACATGCGAGGGGAGGTCTGGTCGCTTACCGCCCGCAGTGGGTCCGGTCCCCGCAGGCGGCCGCCTTTTGCATCAACCAAACAGAGTGCTTTCGCTCATGGGAAATCGGGTTCTTGGTTGTCGGCGGCCGCCCCAGATCGTCATCCGGGACGACCGCCTTGCATCAACCAAACAGAGTGTTCATCAATAAAATCGGCTAGCGGCTCAGGCTTCGGTGGAGGTGGCGGCAGCGACGCGGGAGACGCCGAGGCGGAGAAAGCGGTGGGCGCCGTCCAGCGGCAGGCTCACCTTGATCAATTCGTTGCCGCCCTCCTCGCCCACCACCTCTTGGCCGGCGGCGCCCTCGGCGTCTTGCCAGGCGCGCAGGTCGGCGGAGGCTTCGATCACGATGCGGGCGTCCACGGCGGCGGGGTTGCGGGTGTAGAAGGCGACCAGGTTGCCGGCTTCGGCGCGGACGCCGCGGAGCGGTGCCTCGCCGGTCTTGCGCATCGGATCGCTGCCCATCGCGTATTCGTAGAGGTTGCTCAGCCCGTCGTGGTCCGGGTCGCCGCCATCCGCGCCATACAGCGGGTGCGCGGCGTAGGCTCCAAAGTGCGTCCACTTCCAATCGTCGATCGACACGCCCGCGACCGGCGGCTCGGTGACCGCAGTCGCATCTTCGATTAAGATGCTAGCACTGGCGCTGGCGAGCGTGAAGCCGTCGCCTTGCAGCGCGGTCACCGTCACGCTCTCCTCGCCCTCGACCTCGCTGTCGGCATTCGCCTTGATCGCCACGGTCGCCTCGGTCGCGCCCGCCGGTATCGTGATCTGGTCAGCGACGGGTTCAAAGTCCTGCGCGCTGGTCGCCGAACCCGATAGGTCGAGCGCCACGGTCAGCGGCTGCGATAGGTCGCCGCCCTCGCGCTTGATCACGATGCTGGCCGTCGCCTCCGCGCCCTCGGTGGTCTGCGGCTCGCCGACCGCCACGCTGACGACGCTCGGCTCCGGCAAGAATTCGCCGCCGCCAAACTCCGCAAACGCACCTTGGCTGGCGTTGAAGTAGCTGCCGCTGCCCTGCTCCAGCTTCACGGCGCGCACCATATAGACGCACCCGGCGGCGGGGGCATCCGCATCGGTGAAGGCGAGCGCGTCCACCGGCTCGGCGGTCAGGCGGACGAATCGGGCGTCCCACGCCGCAGCGCGGTAGAGGTGGTAGCCGAGCACCGGCTCCGCCGACGGCGACCAGCCGATCCGCACGCAGCATGGCGGTGGGGCCCGCGCTGGCGGACTGAGGCGGCGCGACCGGGTGGAGGCGCAGGCTCGGGTCGCCCAGCAGGTTGATGTGGACCCGGTTCCGGTTGGTCGCCGAATAAAAATTCATGTCATTCTTGTTGTTCTGCGTGGCGCGGGCGGCGGAGCCGATCGATTCGCCCATGCCCATGCCGTGGGTCTTCCACTGCGGGCGGCCGGTCCAGGCGGCGGCCAGCGTGTAGTCGCCCGAGGCGAGCGCGGCGCGCATCACATTGTTTTCGTTGTCCCAATCGCCGAAGTAGCTGCCGCAGAAGAACGCGAAGGCGACCTTGAAATTGCCCGCCGCGAAGTCGGCGGTGTTCGCCACGCCGGAGATCGACCCGTAGTTGCCCGCGCCGGACCCGTAGGCGCACAGGTATCCGTTGCCCGGCAGCTCGGTTTTCCAATCGCCGTCCTGCACCGCACCCGCGCCGAAGAACGAGGCGAACGAACCGCGGCTGCCCCGGGCGATGCCCTCGCTCAGGTGGCTGAAGTGATCGTCCACCAGCGCGCGGCGCTCCAGTGTCCACATCGCCTGCCGAAAGGCGTGGTTCTTATCCAGGTAGCGGCGGAGCAGCGCGATTTCGTCTGATCCGGCGAAGGCGGGTAGGCGGGATAAATCGAGGCGCCCGACCTCCAGCTCGACCTCGCTGGGGAAGCTCGATTGGTCGAATTTGCCGTCGCCAGGCACGTTGGTGTTTTCCGGGCGGCTGGCGGTCACGTCCGCGCTGCTATCCGTCCAGTTGCCGTCCAGGTCGCCATAGTAACCATCCGCCGGCCACGCGCCGCGGTGGTCCGGATGCCCGTCGGGATAAATCGAACCGCTATACGGAACCGCGATCTTTCCGATCAAAAACACCGAGCGCGTCCGATCCGGCTCCTGCGCCTGCGCGGCAGCGATCGCCGCCTTGACCTCCGGCGCGCCCGCCTGCGGCGATACGTCGATCCGCGCCACTTCCCAGCCGTCGCCGATCAAATCGCGGCGCAGGCGCTCCAGCTCCGCCTCCAGCGCCGGTGCCACCGTGTCATCCACGACCAAAATCATCCGACCCCGGTCATCCATCAGCGGAGCCTCGATCCCGGTGGCGATCACGCCCATCGCGCTCTGACCGACCGCTGTGTTCGTCCCGGTGATCGAATATTCGTAAACTTCGCCGCGCTCGACATCCGCATCCACCATCCCGGTCGCTCCTCCGTCGAACCGCTTGATCGCCCCGGCGGAGTCCCGCCGCGTCACCAGATAGGATTCGATATCCGCATTCGCCGGCCAGCTCAACACGATCTGCTCGCCTTGCGCCATGGCGCTCGCCGGAATCGTGCGGAGCGATCCATAATCCACTCCATGAGCTAGCCCCGGAAGGAGGATCGCGCCCAAAACCGCCAATCCCTTCCGCCGCGTCACATTGCTGATAGTTTTGTAAGTTTTCATGATTTTGGTTGATGCATTGTTTCTGTTTGGTGAAAAAAATTATAATTATTGTATTCATTACTGCAAATTATTTTATGGAAATTGTGGAAAACTTGATTTCATTTATGAGAAAGGACTCGCCTTGCGAGATGGGGTGCCGGGCACCTTTCCGCTTTTTAATTATTGAGCCTCAATTAGTTACCCCATTATCAAAGACGTCTTAAATATCTGGGATTCCCGCGTAAATATTTTCGTTTTTGATTCCCAAATTTTTCTTCCACCCAATTATTGATGTACCAAAGATAATCTCACGATCTAAACAATCATAACTCGCTTGCTCTGAGATGATTAAAAGAACTCTCCCGCCAACCGCATCGCAAAAGTGAATCAAATTTCTTAGATTCAAGAATCGGCAGGGTCTCAAGCCTGATGGCGAGACCGGCTGGCAATTGGCAGTTGTTGAGCGGTCAAAAACCTCCTTTTTCCAGGGTGCAACACGGGCGGAACCGTGGTTTGCTGCGCGCCCTCGAATTTCCCACCCTCTCCTACCGACATCACCTCATGCTTGAATTTGAAATCCTCGGCGGTCCCGGCCGGGACAACGCGCTATTTGTCCGCGTGGACTCAGGGCAGGCGCTGGCGCGGCTGCTTTTCGACTGCGGGCAGGGCTGCCTGATCCGGCTGCCGCGCTCGGAGTCGCTGGACCTCGACCACATCTTTTTCTCGCATTTCCACATGGATCACATCGGCGGGTTCGACTCGCTCTTCCGGGGCAACTACAACCGGCATGAGCCGCCGATGCGAGTGTGGGGACCGGCGGAGACGATCCGGATTTTGCACCACAGGTTCCGCAGCTACCTGTGGAACCTGCACGAAGACCAGCGCGGCACCTGGATCGCCCACCAGATCGGGGCGGACGCCACCGAAGCCGCCCGCTTCGAGCTGCACGAGGCGTTCGAAATCCTCCACCCCGAACCCGCGCCCGCCAAGGAGGGCGCGACGATCCTCGAAACCGGCGAGTATTCGGTCGAAGCCTACGCGATGGACCACAAGACGCCGTCGCTCGCCTACGTGGTGCGCGAGAAGGCGCGCCTCAACATCGATCCCGCCAAGCTCCAGGCGATCGGCTTGCCGCCCGGACCGTGGCTGGCCAAGGTGAAGGACCCGGCGGTGCAGGGCGAATTCGAGGCGGCGGGGCAAACGTGGGATTTTGCCAAGGTCCGCGCCGATCTGCTGACCGAGACCCCCGGCGAATCGATCGCTTACCTGACCGACTTCCTGATGGACGACGCGGCGCGCGACCGGCTGCGCGAGCCGCTCCGCGGCGTCAATTTCGTCGTCTGCGAGGCACAGTATCGGCACGAGGACCTCGAACTCGCCCAGCGGCACTACCACATGACCGCGCGGCAGGCGGCGGAATTTGCGGCAGAGGCAGGCGTCGGGCAATTGATCCTGTTCCACCTCTCCGACCGCTATCGCCCCGGCGAATGGCTCGACATGCTCAAGGAAGCGCGCGCCGCCTTTCCCAACACCCGGTTCCCCGAAGGCTGGCGCGAGCGCATGACCGGCCGGCGGAGGTAAGGGGGAGTTTTCCGCTTATTGACCAGAGATCGAAATGGGGGATCGCCTATCCACCTCCAAAATTTCCCCGCTCCCGAGCCGCCGATTTTTCTTGCAACTCCCGCTGCGGCAGTGGTTTGAATTCATCACCCACGACCCAGACCTGGCGGAGCCGCCGGGGGCAGGGGGCGCGGCACAGATCACAAATCCCACCAAATCCAAAAATGAAAATTACCCTGAAATTCTTTGGCACCCTCGCCATCGCGGCGGTCGCCCTGACTGCCACCTCGTTCGCTGCGGACGAAGATAAAAAAGACGGCGACAAGCCTGAGCGCCGCGGTCCTCGCGAGGGCGGCGACCGCCCGAACTTCGAAGAGATTATCAAAAAGTTCGACAAAGACGGCGACGGCAAACTTTCCGTCGAAGAGCGCATCCCGATGCTGAAGGAGCGCCTCGAAAAGAGTCCCGAAATGAAAAAGCGCCTGCTCGAGCGCTTTGACGAAGACAAGGATGGCGAACTCTCCGACGACGAGTTGAAGAAAGCCGCCGAAGCCTTCGAGAAAATGCGCCGCGAAGGCGGTGATCGCCGCCGCCGTGGCGGAGAAGGCGGCAAGAAGGAAGAAAAGAGCCAAAACTAAGCGCCAAGCCGCCAGATTCTTTCCAATCGATCGCCCCGAGGTGCCGCGCGCCTCGGGGCTTTTTTTAGAAAGATTGGTGCCGAAGGATGCGGTTTAGACCTACATCAATCCGTGACCCAAACCATTAACCGATCTGACGACCTCTCGGCGATCCTCAACCAGATAGGGGGTCTGCTCAGGGTCCTCGCAGGACCAGCGGGAATCCATTTTTGCTTTTCCGAAGTCGGGCAGATGGCAGAATCCATAGATATCCTTGCCACCGGAAGAGCCATCTATGAAACTCCGAAAGGCGCACATCTACTGATGGATGGTCCCTGCTATATCGACCACTCCGCCTGCGCGAAAGTTCCCTGCGAGATGATGAACCATTGTGAATTCGACATCGAAAAAGGCGGGGTGATGCTTTCGTTTCCCTCCGGACGCATCATCCTAATCGCCAAGCACGAGGGTGGTCTAGAGGGCGAGGCATGCCCGGTCTTTTTTTCTGCTTGGGAGGGATGTCCTTACCGATCGAAAGAGCGGTGTCGGGCAGAACTACGGCGAGAGATCCCGTTAGAACGGCAGGGATAGGTTTTTGATTTTCCGCAATGCCATCCTGCACTTCCGGGTCACAGCTCTCGATCCTCCGGCGCGGCGTTCTTGCCGCAACACATTCGCGCGTGATGAACGACGCCGCGAGACAATTACCTCGCGGCTTTACCCCGCCCAATTGGCTTGCCCTGCGCCGCCGCTTTCCGCTAGGCTTTCGGCATGAAGACAAAGCCCCTCCCCCACATCGCCGCGCTCGCTGCCACCCTCGGCGCGGCATTTGCCTCCGCCGCCGATCCCCTGCCGGTCGTCGATGTCCCCGATGCGCAGCCCGCCTTCCTGCTGGCGGACCGGGTGGCGGATGCGCTCGATGCGCTGGGTGAGCCGCTGCCGGCGGAGGCGAAGGCGGCGCTGGCGGCGGCGGCGAAAGCGGGCGACGCCGAGGCGTTGCAGAAGGCGCTCGATCCCTACTGCCTCGCGGCAGTGACGATCAATCCGGAGTCCCGGGTGAAGGCGGCGCACGGACCGGCGTCGCCAAAGCTAGTGCAGGGCGGCTGGGCGAACTTTTTGGTCAAGATCCACAACGAAGCCGGGGTGACCGCGCCGCTGGAGATCAAAAGCCCGCAGGCCGGGCAACTCCACAACGCGCCGAAAGATCAGGTCGCTGACCGCTGGCTGGACCTCGCCGAATTCCGCGGGCGGCCGCTCGCCCCGGCGCTGGGCGGCTCGGCGCTCGAATACCGGATCGCCCAGCTCTACAGCCGGGATGCGGGCAAGCGCGGCGCGGTGTTGCAATTCAGCGTCGGCCAGGGCACGCAGGACCTCGGGTTTCGCAGCGATTTGACGATCACGTTCGATGCCGCGCCAGCGCATGAGGTTCCGGTGAGGATCATCGATGAAAACGGCGAGCCGACGACCGCCGCGCTGGAGATCCGCGACGCGCAGGGGCGCCGTCTATCCCAGCCAGGCGAAGCGCCTTGCCCCGGACATGTTCTTCCACCCGCAGATCTACCGGGCGCACGGCGAGACGGTGGCGCTGCCGGACGGCGACTATACGGTGACCTGCACGCGCGGCCCGGAATACCGGGCGCAGCACGCCCCGCTCGCGGTGAAGGGCGGCGAGGGAGCGATCAGCTTTGCGCTGGAACGCTGGATCGATCCGGCCAAGCGCGGGTGGTGGAGCGGCGATCACCACATCCACGCGGCGGGCTGCGCGCACTACACCAGCCCGACGGAGGGCGTGCATGCGCCGGACATGATCCGCCACTGCATGGGCGAAGATCTCAAGATCGGGGCGAACCTGACGTGGGGGCCGTGCTTCGACTACCAGAAGCAGTTCTTCACCGGCAAGGTCGATCCGGTCTCGAAATATCCGTATCTGCTGCGCTACGATGTCGAGGTCTCCGGCTTCGGCTCGCACCAGAGCGGGCACCTCTGCCTGCTCCGCCTCAAGGAACAGATCTACCCCGGCGGCGACTCGAAGCACCACTGGCCGACGCTTTGCCTGAACACGCTGAAATGGGCGAAGGCGCAAGGCGCGGTCTGCGGCCCCGCCCACAGCGGCTGGGGGTTGAAGCAAAGCACCGCCGAGCTGCCGAACTTCGAGGTGCCGCCGTTCGACGGCATCGGGGCCTGCGAATACATCGTGGACGTCACCCACCGCGTGCCCGGCCCGGGCGGCGATCTGGTCCCGGCGGTCGATTTCATCTCGACGGTGGACACGCCGTATCCGTGGGAGCTAAACATCTGGTATCAGACGCTCAACTGCGGCTACCGCACCCGCATCAGCGGCGAGACCGACTATCCGTGCATCTACGGCGAGCGCGTCGGCTTGGGGCGCGCCTATGTAAAGCTCGACGGCGAGCTGGACTACGACGCGTGGTGCGAGGGCGTGCGCAACGGGCGCGCCTACGTTGGCGACGGCCGCAGCCACCTGCTCGACTTCACCGTCGGCGGGCGCGAGCTGGGCACCGAAGGCAGCGAGTTGGAGCTCGCCGCGCCCGGCAAGGTCGAGATCACGCTGAGCGCCGCCGCTTTGCTGAACGACAAGCCGATCCCCGGCATCCGCGACCGCGCGGTGGACCAGCAGCCGTATTGGCACATCGAGCGCGCCCGCCTCGGCGATTCGCGCGAGGTGAAGGTCGAAATCCTTCAGAACGGCTATCCGGTCGCGGAGAAGACGATCGCCGCCGACGGGACGGCGAACGACCTGAGCTTCGATCTCCAGATCGACCGCAGCAGTTGGATCGCCGCCCGCATCCTGCCGTCCTCGCACACCAACCCGGTGTTCGTCATCGTCGGGGACAAGCCGGTCCGCGCCTTCAAACGCAGCGCCCGCTGGTGCCTCGAAGGCGTCGAAAAGTGCTGGTCCCAGAAAGAACGCTTCATCGCAGAACCCGAAATGGCCGACGCCAAAGCCGCCTACGACCACGCGAGGAAGGAATACAAGCGGATCCTGGAGGAATGCGAGTTTGAATGAGCCGAAGCAGCGCCTGCTCCGCCGGCGATCTTGGCACCTACTGGGCGTGAACCCAACTTCAATCCCAGCCGCTCGCCTCTAATTTTCGGAGCGAGGCGAGCAGCACCTTATCCTCCGCGCGCCGGATGACCGCGCGCCGGTAGGAGTTGTCATTCTTCCGGCAGATCAACGTATAGGGCGACCCCGACCTTTCCGTCCGGCAATTGACGTCGAGTTCATGTTCAAAGATGTAAGCCTCGATCGATTGGCGGATGACTTCGCGCCTTGAGAACCGATGCTCCGTAGCGGCGGGGTCGCGCAAGAAAGCGCGTAACTCGGCGATCTCCGCCGCGCCCGCGTCACTGAATCCGACGCGAAATCGCTCCCTCTGGCTCGGCGAATCCTCAGGCGGAACCGGTCTGGCAAAATCCGGATAGGGGTCGAGCGGCGAGGCGACTTCGGCGGCGAGGGCACCGATGGCGGACTTGAGCAGGGCGCCGGCGGGCGATGACTTTCGACCGAAGAACCGCTGGTGGGACTTGGCGAAGAAGGCGGGGCAAAGGACTTTTCTAAGGTGCCCCAACTCTCCCCCCGCCCAGAGCCGCTCCTTCAACTCGCGGCGGACCGCCGCCTCGCGAATGAAGGGTGCCGCCGCGATGGCGACGTGCCAGCGGACCACGGCGGTGATCCCAGCGTCTGCCCGGATCGCCGAGAGCAGGGCAAAATAGGAAGGTTCCTCGCAGGGCGGGATGGCGAGGGCATCCGGCAGGGCGGCGGCGAGGTCCGCCACGATGGCCGCGGGCGGGTCCGCGATCCCCAGCACGGCATCAAGGGCCGCAATCAGCGAACCGCCCAACTCCGAGAGCGACTCCCGGCGGCAGGCTCCCAGAAGCCGGTCGGCGGCGCGATGCCCAAAGGCGGAAAGCAGCTTGCGCCAAACATCGACTCCCGCCTCGGCCAGCATCTTTGCCATCAGGTCGTCCCCGCACTCCGCCCAAAGTTCCTCCGACCCCGCTTCGGCGATGGCTTCGAGGACCCCGAGCGCTATGGCACCAAGCCCGTAGCAGGAACCCTGGTCGCCCAACCGGCGCTCGGCATCGGAGATCAGCGCCCGCGCCAGCGCCAGGAAGCGGCGGTCCTTTGCCGCGCCCTTCCGTTTGGCAAGACCGAGCAGCGCCGCCGAGGCGCCGCCGAAATTGTAGCGGGTCAGGATCTCGGGTTCCGCCGCTTCCTCCCAGACGATGACCGCCGCCCGGCGATACCAGTATTCCATCGAGCATCCTTCATTTCCCGTGTAGGCGTGCCCCTCCTTTTCCTCGGGATCCCCCAGCCCGATTTCATCACCGGAGATGATGCGTTCCGCCTGGATGGAGAACCCGCCAAAGGGCAGCGCCCTCCCTTTTGGCGAATACCACTGGTCGATCTTTAGCGATTCCTCATAGATTTCGCCCATCGTCCCGCCAGCATCCCCATCATCCTCACCATAATCTTCGTCGTCATCGCCGTAGCCTCCGTAGCGGTCAAAGCCGCCGCCTTCGAGTTCCCCGATTTGATGGAGGCTTAGGAGGGCCAAGTTCGCGACAAGCCCTGCCCGCCGCGCCGACGCCAAAATGGCATCAGCCCGCTGGCGGTCATCGCCTTTGAGCTTCCGCGGGGAAAAGCTGGCTTCCGTGTAGCGGTGGTCGAGCAAGACAGCCGCCAGATCCGCGCCCAATTCGGCTTTCAACTGATCCATGGCGGCGTCGAGCGCGGCATCCGGGCTAGGCGGCATCCGCGACGCCGCGCGGCGCCCGACGACGGCAAGGTTGTAGGTGAGACAGAGCCGAAAGCCCCCCGCCACCTTCTCGACCTCATGTTCGCAATCCGCAAAGAAACCAGCATAGCGAATCCGGCGATTCTGAACTTCGCGCTTCGATCCGCCGAACTGGATCACTTTTTCGCTGCCGCCGTGGCGGATGCGCAACGCACCGCCGGTATGCGCCGATGGCAACCCGACGACCAGGCTGCCAAACATCCCCGGGATCTTCTCCGTGTCGCGGTGCGGCAAGAAAAACCCGCCCTTCTCGTAAAGCAGGAGCTTGTAGGGTTCGGCGACGACCTTGCCCGCGACGCCGAGCTTCGAGGCGATCGAGGCGGTGGTTTTCCCGATCCATCTCGCCCATGCCGGATTCGTCCACGCCAGACTTGACGCATCGATCTGCCAGCACTTTCGCACGCGATCATCGAGGCGGGTCTCATCGCCCATGCCATAGGGCGCGGGTTCCGCCGCCGCGATAATCGCCTTGGCACCGGCGGCGGTCAGGGGGAAAGCGAGTTCTTTCGCCCCGCCTGGAATCACAATGCCGGGGGAGACAAATCCCGTATCACCGGCCACGCAAAAGGGAGCCGGAGCGCTGATCCGGACCAGGGCGTCAAGGAGGGGTTGAGCGGAATCCATAGGGCAAATCCGCTATTTTGCGCAAGCCCGTGACGGCAGGCAACTGGGAAGCAGCGATTTCTTCGCAAAGGGGATTGCCGCCGCCCCACCATCCGCCCATGATGCCAGCCGCGCGAGAACGGCGTTGCACTTCGCCGCGCCGATCTTTTGCTCTGCGCTGCATGAGAACTTTGATCTACGCCCTCGCCTTCGCCCTCGCCCCATTCGTGGCGCTGCCGCTTGCCGCCGCGCCGATCGCGGCCGCCGAGGATCTCGTGCGGGCGGTCGCCAGCGCCGGCGATGGCGCTACCATCGAGCTTGCGGCCGGGACCTTTGCCCTATCCGAGCCGCTGGTCCTCAAAAGCGGGATGACGCTCAAGGGCGCGGGGATGGGGAAGACGATCCTGACCAACGCCGGCGGGTGGAAGGGGAACCCGGCAACCCTGCCCGATCCGGAGACGAATTTCAGGGAATTTGACCGCTCCGGCTACCTCGTCCACTTCCCGGACAAATCGGCAGGCATCACCGTCTCCGATCTGACGCTCACCGGACCGGACCTCCACGGGGCGATCCTCCTCTGGTGGGCTGCCGACCCGCACCTGCACGATCTGGAGATCCGCGACTTTCTCTATTCCGGGGTCCGCGCCTATGCGACCTCCGGCTTGAGCCTGCACGACTGCCTGTTCGTTGATGCCGGGCAGCGCTGGGAGCGCGGGAAGCCGGGCGTCAAAGGCGGCATCACCGGCGGCGGGATTTTCGCCATCTGGCTCAGCGATAGCGAGATCTCCAACAATCGGTTTCTCGATACCAAGGAGCCGCCCAACCGCCACTACTACGGGATCAAGGGCAGGCAGGGGAAGCGCCTGAAGATCCACCACAACACGATCGAAACGAACTTCTCGATCGAGTTTCCATTCGAGAACGACGAGGATGTCGAGATCTCCCACAACATCCTGCACGGCACCGTTTCGATCCCGAAACACGCCGGCGGTCCGGTGCCGGAGAGCGGGGTGACGTTCCGCCTCCACCACAACGTGTTCTACAGCGGCTATGCGATCGAGTTTGTGCGCAACGGCGTGGAGATCGACCACAACTTGTTCCTGTTCGACGCGCAGAAGGACGGCGGCAATCTGATCTCCGCCTTCGGCAAAGCCCCGGCGAAAGGTCCGGCTTCCTTTCACAACAATCTCGTGAGCAACCCCGGTCGCGGCGTCATGTGGATGAATGAGCCGTATGCGAACCTCACCGTCCGCAACAACCACATCATCGCCCGCCCCACCCCGACGCCGCGGACCGAGGGCTTGTTCGGGTTCAATCCGGAGTCCGGATTCGGCTCCTTCACCTTCCGCAGCAACGTCATCGAATGCGTCGGCCAGGCGCGGCCGCTTTTCCGCAATGCCGAAAGCGCGGGAGCCACGCTGGAGAACAACACGCTGATCAATGTCGCCGATTCCGCCGCCTACCAGAACCCGAAGACCGAGGCCAAAGCCGGTCTCGAAGCCCCGCTCAAGTTCCGGTGCGGCGTGGACGGCGAATTGAGCGTGGACGGATGGGAGACTGCTTTGAAGCAATCGCCGCGCCCGGAGGAAACGAGAAAGGCGGGAGGTGAACAAAACACCTCCCGCCTCGAATAGGGAGCGGTGATCGGATCGGTCCCGCTATTCTTTCGGGAGGATCACCGCATCAATGACGTGAATCACGCCGTTCGACGCTACGATATCGGTTTTGGTCACCGTGGCTCCGTCGATCATGACTTTACCGTCCTCAACCGTGATGGTCGCCTTTTTGCCGAGGGCGGTTTCCGCTTCCATCGGCTTGACATCCTTGGCCATCACTTTGGCGGGGACGACGTGGTATTTCAGGATGTTGGCGAGCTTTTCTTTGTTCTCCGGCTTGAGGAGGGTTTCGACCGTGCCTTCCGGCAGCTTTTTGAACGCTTCGTCGGTGGGCGCGAAGACGGTGAATGGACCTTCGCCTTTGAGCGTTTCCACGAGATCCGCAGCTTTGACGGCGGCGACTAGCGTGGAGAAGTTTTCATTCGAGGCGGCGATGTCCACGATGTCTTTCTCCGCTTTCTTGTCGGCGAGGACAAACGGGGCAGCAACGATGGCGGTCAGGGCGGCGAGGGTCGGGATGATGTGCTTCAGTTTCATTGGTTTCAGTGGGTAGTGGGTTGGTTCTTTTTGGAGAAATCGGGGAGGTCTTTCCCCGATCTTGCTTAGGAAAACGATGCCTCCGCCAACCGGTTGCCGCTTTTGTCGAAATTTTGTCGAAACTTTGTCCATATTATGTTCATATTTCGATTTTAGTGGGAGAATGCGTGGATGGGCTGAGCCAGACTGCCTTGATCCCGCCGGGATTCGGCGGCTAATTGACCCTCCATGCGTCGCCGCCCATTAAGCGCCTCTGGCTCATCATGCTCTCGCTCATCGCCGCCGCTGTCGGCGGGTCCGCGTCGGAGCGGGCAGGTTCCGGCGAGAAGGAGCGCCCGTGGAGCCTGCGCGAGCTTGCTCGTCCGCCGGTTTCCGCAGATTCGGGCGGCTGGTCGCAAAATGCGGTCGATGGCTTTGTCGCCGCGCGGTTGGCGGATGCTGGGGAATCGCCTGCCGATGCGGCGGAGCGCGCGGTTTGGCTGCGGCGGCTGAGCTTTGACCTAACCGGATTGCCGCCGAACCCCGCAGAGGTGGACCGCTTTGGTGAGGACGGCTCGCCGGATGCGGCGGAGCGGCAGGTGGATCGGCTGCTGGCCAGCCCGCGCTACGGCGAGCGGATGGCGCGGCACTGGATGGATGTGGCGCGCTATGCGGAGACGCTTACCACGACGAGGATGCGATCCGGGAGAACGCCGGTACCGTATCGCGATTATCTGATCCGCGCCTTCAACATCGACCTGCCCTACGCGCAATTTGTCCGCGAGCAGATCGCCGGGGATGTGCTGTACCGGGCGATCCGTGGGCGACGGTGGCGACCTCGTTCCTCGCCTGCGGGCCGTGGGATTCCAGCTCGCAGATGGGGATCCAAGACGGGACGGTGGACAAGAAGGTCGCGCAATACCTCGACCGCGACGAAATGCTGGCGGCGACGATGGCGGCGTTCAACGGCGTGACCGCGCATTGCGCGAGGTGCCATGATCACAAATTCGATCCGATCCCGATCGAGGACTACTACGCGCTGCAAGCCGTCTTCGCCGGGGTGGACCGCGCGGACCGCCCGTATGATCCGGATCCGGAGGTCGCCGCGCGGCGCGCCGCCCTGGCGGAGGAAAAGGCGGTGCTCGAGTCGGGGGCGTTGGTCGATTTTGAGCGGGGCGAGCTGGCGGCATGGGTTTCTGCAAAGCGATCCGCTGCGTCGGCATGGCGGGTTTTGGTCCCGGAGGAAGCGACATCTGAGGGCGGCGCGGCTTTGGCGATCCAGCCCGACGGATCGGTGCTGAGTGCCGGCGACCGCCCGGAGAAGGACACCTACCGGCTCTGCGCCACGCTGCCGGGCGGCACGATCACCGCGTTGCAGGTCGAGGTGCTCGCCGACCCGGCTTTGCCCCACGGCGGTCCGGGGCGGCAGGATAACGGCAACCTGCACCTTTCGGAAATCGCCGTCACCATCGGCGGGCAGCCGGTCGCGATCCAAAGCGCTGCCGCCGACTTCGACCAAGTCGGCTGGGGCGTGGCGCGCGCCATCGACGGCAAGCCGGAAACCGCCTGGGGGATCTACCCGGAGGTCGGCAAATCGCATCGCGCCGCCTTCATCTTCGCCGCGCCGGTCGAGGCGAAGCCCGGCGATGCGATCGCGGTCGAGCTGGCCCAGCGACACGGCGGCGGGCATCTCATCGGTCGCCCGCGGGTGGCGGTCACGTCGTTGCCCGATCCCGGCATCGCCGCGCCGATGGATGCCGACCTCGCCGCGCTGCTCGCCCTTCCCGAAAGCGACCTGACCGAGGCTCAGCGGCGCGAGCTGGCGCTCCGGTTTTTGCGCGAGCGCCACGCCGCTGCCGCCGCCGCGCTGCCGCCCCAGCCGATGGTCTATGCGGTGGCCAGCCAATTCGCCGCCGCAGGGAATTTCAAACCGGCCAGCGGACCTCGGACCGTCCATGTCCTCAACCGCGGGGACATCCACTCACCGGGTGAGGAAGCGACGCCCGGCGCGCTGCGCTGCATCGATGGGATCGGCGCGCGATTCGACGCCGGTCCAGACGAGGGCGCACGCCGCGCGGCGCTGGCGGACTGGCTCGCCGATCCCCGAAATGTCCTCACCTGGCGGACGATGGCGAACCGGCTGTGGGGCTACCATTTTGGCAAAGCGATCGCCGCCACCCCGAACGACCTCGGCAAGATGGGCGCGGCTCCCACCCACCCGGAGCTGCTCGACTGGCTCGCCTGCGAGCTGCGCGAGACCGGCTCGCTCAAGCGCCTCAACCGCCTGATCGCGACCAGTGCGACCTACGCCCAGCGAGCCAGCGATGGCACCGCCGCCGACCGGCGCCTCGTCCGCCGCCAGCGGCTCGACGCCGAATCGATCCGCGATGCGGCGCTCGCCCTGTCCGGCGCCCTCGACCTCGAAATGGGCGGTCCGTCCGCGCGGCATTTCAACGCGAGCAAAGGCGTCCACGTCACGCCAAACCTCGATTACTTCGGGTTCGATCCCGCCGCCCGCGCCAACCTCCGCCGCAGCGTTTACCGGCTCGTCTTCCGCACCGTGCCGGACCCGCTCATGGCGGCGCTCGATTGCCCCGACGCCTCGCAGACCAGCGAAAAGCGCGCCGAGTCCACCACCGCGCTCCAAGCCCTCGCCCTCCAGAACAGCGCCCTCCTCATCCACGCCGCCGGGCTTCTCGCCAATGACATCGCCTTGACCCGATCCGATCCGGAAGCCCAAGTCGCCGAGCTTTTCCGCCGCGCCTACCACCGCGAGCCGACGGCGGAGGAAAGGCGCGACGTGGCCGGTTACGCGCAGGCGCACGGCTTGGCGAACGCCTGCCGGGTCATCCTCAATAGCAGCGAGTTTTTGTATGCAAACTGAGCGGGCGCGCTGCCAGCAAAGGGCAAATCCCCGCGAGGAAATTGCCTCAAGGAAGGCGGTTCTCCCAAGGCAACAAATCGATCGCTCCGAATAGCCTTCTGCTCGCTGCGAACCTGCTCCGCTACCGGTGCCGGCGGGCGACCAGGGCGAGCGCTCCGAGGCAGAGCAGCAGCGCGCGGCTGGGTTCGGGGACCGAAACGGAGGGGATCACCGACATGACGACCGTGTCGCCCGAGGGGAGCGTCAGGAGGGGCAATGGATTCGGCGAGATCGAAATCCCGCGGCTGGCGAGCGTCCCCGAGACGGTGATCGAGCCGACCCCGAATTCGGAGCCGGAGGTGTAGGCGGGGTCGAGCACAAGCTCGTCGGGCCTGACGATCAGCGCCGATCCCATCGAGGTCCCGTAGAAGAAGAATCCGGGACCGAAGGCTGGCGCGGTGACCGCTTGGTATCGTTGGATGCTGATGCCGAGCGGATTGTTTTGGAAATAGCCTTTCGAGGGAAACACGTAGCCATCTGTCGGAAACCCAGGGTCGGGCGGTAGGGTGACCGCCCCAGTCAGATCCAGGCTTTGCCCCGGCCCGCCGTAGCTGAAAACGACATCGCCCCCCACTTCTTGGACCAGGATGGTGACGACGGCAGGCGCGGATCTGGGCACGATGAATACCGCTAGCGAGAGCAAGCCTGCGAACCATGCCAGCCGGGACGACGCTCGGTTTTGGGTCGGGATATCATGAGAATCGGAAGCTTGAGGATTGGGTGTAGATTTTGAGAGGCGGATATTCGGGCGGCGGTTTTTTACCCACCGGCGGATGCGTGTAAAGCGGTTTGGTTTTCTTTTTTGGGGCCGGATTGGTTTGGGGTCTCCAGGGTCCTCCGCGGTTTGATTGGTTGGGCGATCTGCGCCGGGCGGGGAGGGTGCATCGTGCGCTTGCCGCGCTCGTCATGCGCCCCAAATTGGGAGCATGGAAAACTCCCCTGCTCCCGCCTCGATCTCCCGCCGACGCCTGCTCGGAACCGCCGCCGGCGCGGTCGCCGGATTCACCATCGTGCCGCGCCACGTGCTGGGCGGACCGCGGCATATCCCGCCGAGCGAAAAGCTCAACGTCGCCGGGATCGGCGTGGGAGGTCAGGGCGGCTCCGACATTGCCAAGATGGCGGGCGAAAATGTGATCGCGCTATGCGATGTGGATGCGAAGCGCGCCGCCGGGTCGTTCAAGAAGTTCGAGAAGGCGGAGCGGTTCGAGGATTTCCGCGTCATGCTGGAGAAGGTGAAGGGGATCGACGCGGTCGTCATCGGCACGCCCG
This sequence comes from Verrucomicrobiales bacterium, assembly GCA_041395145.1. Lineage (GTDB taxonomy): Bacteria > Verrucomicrobiota > Verrucomicrobiia > Verrucomicrobiales > DEV007 > JAWLBD01. Next base: position 26,615 of record JAWLBD010000035.1, read on the forward strand.
ACCACATCCACGCGCCGGCGGCGGTCGCCGCGATGCAGCTCGGCAAGCATGTCTATGTCGAGAAGCCGATGGCGCACACGATCTACGAGACGCGCCGGATGCGGGACGTGGCGCGCGAGGCGAAGGTGGTCACGCAGATGGGCAACCAGGGCCACGCCGGCGAAGGGCTTCGCCTGACCAAAGAATGGATCCAGGCGGGCGCGATCGGCAAGGTGACCGAAGTCCATTGCTGGTCGGACCGCCCGGGCAAATTCTGGCGGCAAGACGTCCCGGTGCCGGAGAAGGGGCAGCCGGTGCGCGACGGGCTAAACTGGGACCTGTGGCTCGGTCCCGCCGCCTTCCGCGACTACCACGAAGTCTATTGCCCGCGCGCCTGGCGCGGCTGGTGGGACTTCGGCTGCGGCGCCATCGGCGACATGGCGGTCCACAATGCCGACCCCGCGTTCTACGCGCTAGACCTCGACCCGCCGATCGCCGCCGAGGCGCAGACCGCGCCGGTCAACCCGAACACGCTGCCGCTCTGGAACATCATCCACCTCTACTTCGCCGCCAAGGGCGATCAGCCCGCCGTGAGGTTCACCTGGTATGACGGCGGCAAGCAGCCGCCGCGCCCCGAAGGCTTGGAGAAAGAGCGCGAGCTGGGCGACAACGGGATCTACTTCGTCGGCGACAAGGGCGTCATCCTCTGCGGCGGCTGGGCGGGCACGCCGCGGCTCGTCCCCGAATCTGCGATGCAGGCGTTCCAGCGGCCGGAGAAATCGATCCCGCGCTCGCCGGGGCACCACGAGGAATGGATCGCGGCCTGCAAGGCGAACAAGCCGGAGGATGCCAAGGCGGGCTTCGACTACTCTGCGCCGTTCACCGAATCGCTCTTTGTCGGCAACCTCGCCGCGCGCCTCGGCAAGCGTATCGAATGGGACAGCGCGAACATGAAAGCGACCAACGCGCCGGAAGCCGACCCGCTGATCAACAAGGCGTATCGCGACGGCTTCGCGGTGTAGGCAAAAAATTCGCCCCTTCCCAACGGCGGCAAATCGGATACGTTCAGGCGCATGACACCGCCGCCACCCAGCACCGTAGCCGAACCTCCGCCGACCGGGCGGAACGTGCCGGGCTTTGAGTATCCGCGCCCAAGGTCCGGCGCGAAGCTGGCGGACGTCATCTACCCCGACAGCGACGGACAGCCGATGGCCGAGAACACACTTCAGTTTCACTACATCGTCCTGCTCAAACAAGGGTTCGAGCATTTCTTCGCGGACCGGGAGGATGTCTTCGTCGCGGGCGACCTGCTCTGGTATCCGGTGGAGGGCGAGCCGACGATCCGGTTCGCGCCAGATGTGATGGTCGCCTTCGGGCGGCCGAAGGGCTATCGCGGCTCCTACCGCCAGTGGGAGGAAGGCGGCATCCCGCCGGAATTCGTCATCGAAGTAATCTCGCCCGGCAACCGCGCCGCCGAGATGGGGCGCAAGGCGGCCGCCTATCTCAAATACGGCGCAAAGGAATACGTCATCTACGATCCCGACCGCGGCACGCTGGAGGTCCTGGTGAAAGATGCGATGGGCGATTGGGAGCCGGTGCCCGACCCCAATGGCTGGCGCAGCGAGCTGACCGGCATCCGCTTTTTCCTCGAAGGCAAGAGCCTGATCGCCGTCCGCCCCGACGGCAAGAAGTTCGAGGACTACGAGGAAGTCATGCGGCGCGCCGCCGAGGAAGCGCGCCAGAAAAACGAGGCGCTCAAGGTCGCGGAAGAAAGCTCGCGCCAGAAGAACGAGGCGCTCGCCCGCGCCGCCGCGCTGGAGGCGAAGCTCCGCGCCGCCGGCATCGAGCCGTAGCCTGAAGCCGGATCAGGCGTTGAAATCCGGGAGATCGGGCGGATGATACGCGCCCGAATTTTTCACGCACCCAACCATCGACACCATGGCCGACGAATCAGGCAGAAAGACCCTCGAAGAACGCAACCAGATGAGCGACCTCGACCGCTTGCGCCACTCCACCGCGCACGTGCTGGCGACCGCCGTGGCAAAGCTGTGGCCGGATGCGCAATTCGCCGCCGGTCCGCCGGTCGAGAATGGCTTTTATTACGACGTCGATCTGAAGCACCGGATCACGCCGGATGACTTCGCCGCCATCGAGGAGGAAATGCGCAAGGTGGTGAAGGAAAACCAGCCCTTCGAAAGGATCACGGTCAGCCGCGACGAGGCGCTCGACCTCGCCAAAAAGGGGCGCCTTGCCGCGCTGGGCGAACGCGATACCGCCAGCACGTTCAAGATCGATCTGCTCAACGACATCCCGGAGGGCGAGGAAATCTCGATCTACAAAAACGGCGAATTCTGGGACCTCTGCGCCGGCCCCCACGTGCCGCGCACCGGGAATTGCAAAGCCTTCAAGGTGATGAGCGTGGCCAGCGCCTTTTATAAAGGCAATGCGGAGAACCCGCAGCTCCAGCGGATCTACGGCACCGCCTTCAAAAACAAAACCGAACTCGCCGAGCACCTCGAGCGGCTGGAGGAGGCGAAGAAGCGCGACCACCGGCGCATCGGCAAAGACCAGGATCTCTTCCACATCGACGAGACGGTCGGGCAGGGCTTGATCCTGTGGCTGCCCAACGGCGGGATCATCCGCGGCGAGCTGCAGCGGTTTATCGGCGAGCACCTCGACCGGCAGGGCTACAGCCAGGTCTTCACCCCCACATCGGAAAGCTCGACCTCTACCGGACGAGCGGGCACTTCCCGTATTACGAGGACTCCCAGTTCACGCCCATCGTCGAGCGCGACGCCTTGCAGTCGCTGGCGGGAGGAGGGCTGCGCCTGCGGCGAGCTTTCCAACAAGCTGCGCGACGGCGTGGTGGACGGCTTCCTGCTCAAGCCGATGAACTGCCCGCACCACATCAAGATCTTCCAGAGCCGGCACCATTCGTATCGCGACCTGCCGGTGCGCCTCGCCGAGTTCGGCACCGTCTATCGCTGGGAGCAGAGCGGCGAACTCAACGGCATGACCCGCGTCCGCGCCTTCACCCAGGACGACGCCCACCTGTTCTGCACCGAGGACCAAATCGCCTCGGAAATCATGGGCTGCCTCGAACTCGTCAAGATCGTGCTCGGCACGCTCGGCATAGTCGACTACCGCGTGCGCATCGGCTTGCGCGACCCGGATTCGTCCAAATACGTCGGCGATCCCGAGAACTGGGACAAGGCGGAGCAAGCGCTGCGCGACGCCGTCCAGACGCTCGGCACCGACTTTACCGAGGAGCCGGGCGAGGCGGCGTTTTACGGGCTCGAAGATCGACTTCGTGGTCAAGGATGTCATCGGTGCGAATGGCAGCTCGGCACCGTGCAGGTGGACTACAACCTGCCGGAGCGCTTCGCGCTCGAATACATCGGGCCGGACAACAAACCGCACCGCCCGGTCATGATCCACCGCGCGCCCTTCGGCAGCATGGAGCGGTTCTGCGGCGTCCTCATCGAGCACTTCGCCGGGCACTTCCCGGTCTGGCTCGCGCCCGAGCAGGTCCGCGTCCTGCCGGTCAGCGAAAAGTCGTTCGACTACGCCCGCGAGGTCGAGTCCGCCCTGCGCACCAAGGCGTGCGGGTCAAGCTCGACGAAAGCGCCGAGAAGGTCGGGGCCAAGATCCGCGACGCCCAGCTCGCCAAGACGCCCTACATGCTCGTCATCGGACCAAAGGAATCCGAAAACCGCGAGGTCGCCGTCCGCCACAGCCAGAAGGGCGACCTCGGCGCGATGCCGCTCGATGCGTTCGTCGACCGGATCGGCGGCGAGATCCGGGAGCGGAGCTTATAGCCTGCACATTTTCTGAATGATCACCGTCGAAAGCTTCACCGTTAAAAACTATAAGTCGATCCGATCCCAATCCTTGGAGTTTGGATCGCTAAACGTTTTTATCGGTGGAAACGGGTCGGGCAAGTCGAACCTAGCCAGCGCGCTTCAGTTCCTCAAACATGCGAACAGGGGAACTCTTGAGGCATTTGTTGGGGTGGCGGACTCTGAATCATTTCTCCATTTTGGAAGAAAGCGTTCGAGCGAAATTTCGATGGAGGTCACGTTCCCCGTCGGTGATGAAAAGTGTTCGCACCTCATGTCGTTTGTCGAAACAAATGCGGAGGGCTTTCTGACATCTCTTGAACGGACGAGGTCAACGGACCAGAGCCTCTCGCCCGCGACCGTTGGCGTTCTTTATGAGAACATACAGGCATTTCATTTCAACGACTCCAGCGAGCAAGCGGGGGTGAAGCACTCTGCGGAGATTGACGACAACCGATTCTTGCGCCCTGCCGCCGAAAACTTGGCCGCGTTTCTTTACCTCCTCAAAAAGCGGTCGCCCGACTATTTTTCAGGCATTGAGGCGACGATCCGGCAAGCGGCGCCATTTTTCGATAGATTCCAGCTAGAGCCATCGCGGCTGAATCCGCAGAGGATAAGGCTCGAATGGCTAGAGAAGGGGAGCGACGCCTACTTCAACGCCCACTCGCTATCCGATGGCACGCTTCGATTCATCTGCCTCGCAACCCTTCTGCTCCAACCCGATCCGCCAAAAGTTATCCTGCTGGACGAACCGGAGCTGGGGCTTCACCCCGCAGCGATTGCCCTGCTCGCCGAGATGCTAAAGAGCGCGGCGGAGCGCGCGCAATTGCTGGTGGCTACCCAATCGGTCACGCTTGTCAATCACCTTGAACCCGCCGACCTTTGGGTGTGCGAACGAAACCGCGAAGGAGCGAGCGAATTCTCTCGGTTATCTGAGCGGGACCTTTCGGCGTGGCTTGCGGAATATTCGCTGGGCGAGCTATGGGAGAAGAACATTATCGGCGGGAGACCTTAGCGCTACCTATCGAGAGCCGATGAAGCGAATTTTGATACTGGTGGAAGGAGCGACCGAAGAGCGGTTTGTGAAAGATGTCCTGCATCCGCATTTCTGGGCGCTTGGTATCCATCCAGAGCCAAAGATCGCCGCCACCAAGCGGGTCAAGCAGGGAAAGGATTTCACCGGAGGGATATCCAGTTTCCAGCAAGTTCTCCGGGACCTTCGCCTGCTATGCGGGGACCGGAACGCCATCTTGATTACGACGCTGATCGACTACTATGGACTGCCGACGGATTTTCCAAAGCCGAAGGCTGTCTCCGCTTCGGCGCAAGAGAACGCATCGGAGATCGAAGCGGCCATCGAAAATAAGATCGGAGACCCGAGGTTTAAGGCATTTCTCATGGTGCACGAGTTCGAGGCAATCGCATTTGTGAATCCTAGGATTCTCCCTGCGGTCATGATCGAACCCGGCAAGCAGGGCGAATTGGCGGCGATTCGGGAGAGGTTTCCGTCCCCGGAGGACATCAACAGCGGTCGGGAAACCGCGCCATCCAAGCGTATCTCGGGAATCTTTCCCCGATACCGAAAGCCCCTACATGGACCACGCGTGGCCTTGGAAACCGGTCTGCCATCGATCCGGACTGAATGTCCGCGCTTTGGTCGATGGATATCTCTGCTCGAAGGCGTCTAATCTCAAGAGGCTCCTTTTACCCGCACCTCGACCGCCTCGCAGACGTCGCGCCAGCCGGGGAAGTTCCATTTGTTCGGGAAGCCTCGGCACTGCTCGGGTTTCGCGCTTTGGATCGTGCACTCGATGCCATCGAGGAACGCGCACTCGCCGTTTTCTTTTTCCAGCAGCGAGAGGAACCGGCGGTTGCGGGAGAGCCGGGTGTGGCGCTGGATGAATTCGTATTCGCCCAAGCCGAGCAGCGCGGCGATCGCGGTGATGTCCGCCTCGGTCAGGATGACATCGCCGGGCCACTGGCAGCACTTGGCGCAGCGCTGGCACTGGTAGAATACGCCTTCGGGCGGCGCGGCTTCGGTCAAGATCGGCATGGGCGGGCAATAGGCGGCGGACCGGCGGTTTTGCAATGCCGCAGTGATGGGGGTGGCGGTGATGTGATTGGCAAAATCTGCGGAGCCGGGCGGCGGCGAAAACGCGAGATTGAGGCTGTGAAATCGCCCCGCTTTTCCGCCCTCGCGCGCGGCTGCCTGCCGCTCGCCCTCGCCGCCCTCATGCTCCCGCGCGCCATGGGCGTCGATTGGAAATTGGAGGATGTGACCGAGCCGCGTTGGTTTGAGCGACTCGGTCCGCGCTGTATCGCCATCGACTCGTCCGGGCACCCGAGGGTCGCCTACGGCGGGAGCGGCTTGTTTTACGGGCGCTGGGACGGCAGCGCCCTGGCAGCGCACCCTGATCGATCCCTCCCCGGAGCCGGAGCCGAGGCGTCGATCATGCTGGGTGCCCTCGATTCGCCGGTGATCGCCTACTACGATAGCGGGACCCGCGCCCTCAAGCTCGCCTCGTTCCAGCTCTTCCCCTCGCCGGGGTGGCAGATCGAAGTGATCGACGCATCCGCATCGGCGGGTTACTACAATTCGCTGGCCCTGGGACCGGGCGGGGAACCCCACATCGCCTACTCGGTGGCGACCGGGCGAAAGCTGCGCCACGCGGTCAAGACCGGCGGGGTCTGGGTCAAAGAAGATGTGGATACCGCGCCCTACGAAAATTTCGTCCAGCCGAGCATCACCGTCGATTCAGCCGGGAAGGTCGCCATCGCCTACAACCCCGGCGGGAGCAGCAGCCTCGATTTCGATGGACCCATCCTTCTCGCGGAAAAGCCGCCGGGCGGGGCGTGGGCGATCTCGAGCCTGACGGGAGCCGGCGCGCAGTCGCTCTACCGCCCGTCGCTTTGCCGCGACAGCCTGGACCGGCTCCACCTCGCCTACCATCCGAATGACGCCGGCGGGCTCCGCTACCGGCGCGGCGGCGACCAGCTCCAGCCCCTCGGCAACGCCCGCAGCCCGTCCGCTGCCGCCGGTCCCGACAACCGCGGCGCGATCGCCTTCATCAACGGGACTACCGGGAAAATCGAGTTCGCCAATTGGGTGCCGATCATCGTCGGTCCGGTCGATGCCGGCTACTGGGATGGCGGGACGACCGGCCAGGCGGCGAGCTTTGTCTGCCAGCCGCCCAGCGCGCCGGGGCACCTCGCGTTCTATGACGAGGCGAACCGGCAGTTGAAATACGACCTCGCGACCGATGCGGCCGCGCCGCAGGTTATCGACACCGCCGTCTCGCAGGGCAGCTATTGTTCGGTGGCGATCGATGCGAACGACCGCCCGCAGGCGCTGTTTTGGGACGACGACAACGAACAGGTCCGGCACGCCTACCACACCGGGACCGCGTGGGCATTCCGCAATTTCGGCACGCCGGGCACGGTCAACCGCCAGACCGCCTTCGGCGTCGATTCCGCCGGCATCCCGCACATCCTCTACCGCGAGGAACCGTCCGGCTTGCTCAAATACGCGACCTGGAACGCCCGGCTCGGTCTCTGGTTGACGGAGCCGGTCGCCGGTGCCGAGAACGTCTCGCTCCGCCGCACCTCGCTCGCGTTCGACGGCTCGGATCGCCCGCACATCCTCTATTCTGATTTCAATGACGCGACCTTCGACTGGGAATTGAAGTATGCCACGCGGGGCGATGCCGGCTGGTCTGCGGACATGGTGGATGCCCACGCAGATTCGCCGGACTTCGCGATCGCCGTGTCGGCGGCCGGGCTCCCCCGGCTCGCCTACCGCACCTACGGCGTCGCCGGCTCGCCGCTGCGTTACGCGATCCGGTTCTTCGACGGGTGGCTCGCCGAGGACGTCGATTCCGGATCGTTCGTCGGCGAGGGCGTCAATCTCGCCATCGGTCCCTCCGGCCAGCCCCATCTGCTCTACCGGACCGGGCGCGAGATCCTGCGCTACAAATGGTTCGCCGATTCCGCCTGGCACACCCGCGACCTCGTCGCCGCCGCCTCGGCGGTCGATCCCGGCGCGGCGCTGTCGCTCGCCATCGATTCGAACGGCCTCTCCCACGCCGCCTTTCAGGACACCGCCGCCGGCGACCTGCGCTACTTGAAATTCCTCCCCGCCACCGCCGGGTTTCTCCTGATCGAAAACATCGACGCGCCCGGCGACACCGGGGCGTTTCCCGACATCGCCCTCGACCGGTCGGACGGCGCGCACCTCGCGTATTTCAGCGGGTCGCTCCACGCGCTAGAGTATGCCTATCAGCCCGCCTCGCCGCTCACGCTCGAAGTCACCACAATCACCCGCCCCGGCCCGACCACCGCGACGCTGCGCTGGCGCGGCATCACCCGCGATGTCCGCATCCTCCGCAGCACCACCCTGGCACCAACAATCTGGCAACAGGTCGCCGGCCCGCTGGCAGGATCGGTCTGGACCGACACCGCCGCACCCGGCGAACGCTACTTCTACCGCCTCGTCTATCCGTAGCGGGAAGGCGGATCGCGAGCGCGAAACTCCCGAAGATCAGAGCAACTCAATTATTCGGTTTCCCTGATTGCCCGATGGGGTAAGAAACCCTATCGGGCAGTCAGCCTGAACAGATCATCATACGTTCTAAGCTATTGCGATCACTAAACCAGCCCGCGCGCGCTTCCGCCGTTTTCCCTTGACCTCAGGGCTTTAGGATGCTCCGATATCCTAAATAAATGCGATATCGCCCAAAGCGATATCAATAAACTTTTTACTAATTCTACTATTCTGCCAAAAAATGAGCGAAGAATGACCGCGCGTTATCATGCACTTGCCATGCTGCTTGGAGTTGCGCTCGTTGCCTGCGAATCAGAGAGCCGACAAGTTACCTTAGATATGTCTGAAGAGAGTCCAGTCACCTACCATCAGGAAGAAGAACCAGAGATCGTTGATGCCTCTCGAAGTGCCCAGAACTCATTCAAGCATTTTTGGAAGGAGGCAGCCTTAGATTTCAATCGGATCGTTCCAGCTCTTGAGCTGGCGTGCGTGAAGGTGCCCTTTAGCGACGATCCCTCTGATCCCAACTCTCAAGTGGAGCACATGTGGGTGACCGAGATCGACTACGACGGCGAGAACATCACTGGCGCGTTAATGAACTCTCCAAATTGGCTTCAGTCTGTGCGCGAAGGAGATTCAGTGAAGGTCACAGTGGATGAGCTGAGTGATTGGATGTGCGTTCTGGGCGGTAAGGTCTACGGTGCCTATACCGTCCAGGCTACGAGAAAGCGGATGGATGAGTCCGAGCGCAAGGAGTTTGATGCGGCATGGGGACTTGAGTTTCCTCCTCCTGACGAGGTGTTGTTGCCGCCTAGCTCTTCTCCTTTCGAGCCTATTCTAGCACGCCAACTGGAGGTCGAGTTGGGACGCAACCCGGAACTGATCACTCAAAAGTATGACGGCGGTCGCACTCTGCTTCACCTCGATGCTCTTTATGGCCGATCTCTCTCCGTCAAAGTGCTCTTGCAGGCCGGAGCTGACACCACCGCGACGTGCGATCGTGGCTGGGCTCCTGCGGACTACGCCAAAGCGGCTGGATGGGGCGAGATCGTCAAACTGCTAACGAAAAAATAGAGCAGAGCAAGGCGTCGCTTTCAACACCTGCTCCGCCGCGAGTTCAATCTGCCCTGACAATTCAACCCTCAACCCACAGTCGAAGCCTCGCCCTCGGGCAGTTGTGAAAAGACTTCGATGTTAGCCGGAAAAGATGAGCGGTCCATCAATCAGCGACAAATTGGTCTTCTCAGCCAGCGCGAACAATCTAGAATACGTTCGGCACCTTTTGAATGAAGGTGCCGACCCTAATCACGTAGTATCCGACAGGGGTTCGGCACTCTACGCGGGATCTCTCTATCCATTGATCGTTTCAACCTTGCTCGAAGCAGGTGCGAATCCCAACGCGTCTGTTTCTCCCAATGGTGATAGCGCTTTGGACCGAGCGCTTTCGTTGGGAACTGCCGCCCATTCCGCTCTCATTCTTCACCGCGCCGGAGCGAAAGCTCGAAAGCAAACGATCAGAGATGATTTATCAGGAACAATTGTTGTTCCGTTGTATGTTCCTGCTTTACCAGCATCTGAACAGGATGATTACCTGCGGGATGGTCGCGTTTGGCGAATTTAGTGGTGATAATCGCAGTTTTGAGTGGGCGAACTCACCGAGAGTGGCTATTTGGTTACACTTGACGGCATCAACAGCTCAACTAACAAACCGATATTTGCATTCGCCAAGAGAGCTACGTATTCCACCTCATCGACTATCACGACAATCAGAGAACGATATCTCGGGTGGCTGCGAAGATTTGGTTCTCGATGCGGTATTCACGATCCACAACGGCTAATCGGGTAGAGCGGGTTTTGTCTGCTCTCTACAAAGTCTATGGCAAGGATTACCACAGATACCTGCTTGCATGCGGACAGTAAGTACTTCGCATCCGGCGGTCCTGATCCGCCATGCTATCTTTGGGAGCCTTTCGACCGCCGGGATAGCGGAGGGCGACTGATCGCCAAAAGGATTCGCGGTCGATTGGATAAGGCGATTTGAAGGAATCCGCCGCGTAGCGGCGACCGACTTGTAGCCCGGAACCTTCCGCGTACCGGTCCCTCCCCGGAACCGCGCCGCCCCGTCGCGTCGCGACGATTGATCCGGGCACTGGCGATCGCTGAGAACGCGTTCAACCGACGCTACGCGGCGGGGATGTGTCCTGTTGCGTCACCCAGCCTTGAAAGGCTGGGCTACAATCAACCGCCGCTACGCGGCGCGGCGAGGCGCAAGCCCTACCTTGCGCAATCGAGCTACCGGATCGCGCTCCCCATCGGCACGCGCCGGGCTTCGGGCGGGCATTTTCCCGGACGGGTTTAATGGCAATCAGTCTAGATTCGGGACTCCTTTCCCGACAGCCAGGGTCGGACATCGCCCAACGCACGAGGCAGAAAAAGCTTGCTGGCGCGAGTCTTTTTGGACGGAGCGCAGCGGATGCCTCGAGGGTGAGCCGCAGGCAGCTCGAATCAATTCTGCAGCTCATCCTCCAGTGCGCCACCCGGCTGGCTTTGTGAACCACCCGGCGGTCGATGCCCAGACTGATGAGCCGACGCTGCTGCGTGCGGTCATCCCCACTGCCGCTTCGCCGCTCTGCGGTCGCGCTCCGCTTTGGTGCGGCGCTCCGCGCTTGGCAGTCCAGTAGTAAAAGCCCATCTGCCGGCTGCTGCGCCGGGTTTTTCGCCTGCCCTCCGGCATCCTGCTGGTTGTCCCCCTGCGGTCGGCTGTATGGTTTTTGTTCATCGCCTGCCGGCCTTTAGCTTCTCCGCTTCGCGGTTTCCTGCGTCCACGCTCCGCTCATCTGCGTGCGCTTCGCGCCGGGGCAGTCCCATAGCCTTCCTCCCCACGGTCGGTCGCCCTCCCGCAGTTGGCTTCTGGTAGTGTTTTGTTTCATCATTTCATCACACAGGGGACTTGAGCCCCTTTTCGGTTCCCCGCCCATGATGGGCACACAAGCGCGTGCTCGCCGATGCCTGCCCCGCTGTGCGACGAAACTCAGATGACAATTCAAATCTTCAAGCTGCACATTAACCTGCTCTCAGGGCAGGCATGGGGGAGACGGGGATGTCCCACAGATCGTTAAAACTGGTATGCTTGCTAATGGGTTGGTGGTTATTTGGCTGCATTGGGTTGGAGGCGATTGCAAGGGGCATCCCCGCCGCTCCCCCAGGCGGAGCGGAGGACGAGGGGCGTCGCGCCGCCACTCTCCCCTCCTTGGAGGGTCTGCGGCTTCGCCGTTTGCATGATCGGCAGGATGCCGATGCTAACTTGCTGCTCGGTGGGGGCGCCTCGCCAGGCGTCCGCCCCGAGGCCGCCAGCCCGGGATCGGACCGAAGGCTTCGGCGGGGAGCAGTTGCATCCGCCCGCCTCCTCGTCAAAGACCTGCCACGCCAGCAGCCGCCAGCCATCCCCGCTGTAGCCCAAGATTTCGTTCCGCTCGAAGTTCGCCACCACCGCCCTGTCCCGGGCGGCGATCAGGGAATGGATTTTCGCCGGAGCGGGCGTCCCAGAGGCGGAGGGTGTGGTCGCCTGAGGCGGAGGCGATCTGGGAACCGTCCGGGGAGAAGGCGCAGGCGGAAACTATCGAGAAGTGACCGTCGAGGCGGAGGATTCCTTTGCCGAAAGGGCATCCCAGAGGCGCAGGTTTCGTCGTAGGAGGCGGAGGAGATCTGTGAGCCGTCCGGGGAGAAGGCGCAGGCGCACCATATCCGAGTGACCTTGGAGGCGGAGGCGGATTTCCTTTCCTGAGCGAGCGTCCCAGAGGTGAGGCTTCGTCGTAGGAGGCGGAGGCGATGGTGGAGCCGTCCGGGGAGAAGGCGCAGGCGGTGACCTAATGGGAGTACTGGAGGCGGAGGAATTCCTTGCCTGAGCGACGTCCTAGAGGCGGAGTACTTTGTCGTGGGAGGCGGAGGGCGATGGTGGAGCCGTCCGGGGAGAAGTGCGCGGCGAGCGGAGCGGAGTGACCTTCGAGGCGGAGGAATTCTTTTCCCGAGCGAGCGTCCCAGAGGCGGAGGTTTGCCGAGGAAACGAGGTGATGGTGAAGCCGTCCGGGGAGAAGGCGCAGGCGGTGACCCTGGCGGAGTGGCTCGTCGAGGCGGAGGAATTCTGCTCTGAGCGAGCGTCCCAGAGGCGGAGGGTGGTCGTAGGAGGCGGAGGCGACGGTGGAGCCGTCCGGGGAGAAGGCGCAGGCGGTGAGCGGAGCGGAGGACCTTGGAGGCGGAGGAATTCTTTTCCTGAGCAAGCGCCCCAGAGGCGGAGGGTGTTTTCGTCGGAGGCGGAGGCGCGATGGTGGAGCCGTCCGGGGAGAAGGCGGTGAGCGGGAGTGGAGTGACCCGGAGGCGGAGAATTCTTTTCCTGAGCGGGCGTCCCAGAGGCGGAGGGTTTTCCTTGTCGTAGGAGGCGGAGGCGATGGTGGGATGTCCGGGAGAAGGCGCAGGCGGTGACTGTTCCCGAGCATTGTCGAGGCGGAGGAATTCCTTGCCTGAGCGAGCGTCCCAGAGGCGGAGGGTGTGGTCGTAGGAGGCGGTGGAGGCGATGGTGGAGCCGTCCGTGAGAAGGCGCGTGCGTGACCCTGGCGAGTCACCTTGGAGGCGGAGGACTCCTTCCGAGCGAGCGTCCCAGAGGCGGAGGGTTTCGTCGCCTGAGGAGGCGATGGGGTGGAGCCGTCCGGGGAGAAGGCGCAGGAGGTGACCGGAGCGGAGTGACCTTGGAGGCGGAGGTGACTTTTTCCTTGTTAGAGCGTGTCCAGAGGAGGTTTCGCCGTCGGAGGCGGAGGCGATGGTAGAGCGTCCGGGGAGAAGCAAGCAGGCGTTGACCCAATTGGAGTGACCTTGGAGGCGGAGGGATTTCCTTCCTGAGCGAGCGTCCCAGAGGCGGAGGGTGTGGTCGTAGGAGGCGAGGCGATGGTGAAGCTGTCCGGGGAGAAGGCGCAGGCGGTGAGCGGATGGAGTGACCTTGGAGGCGGAGGATTTCCTTTCCTGAGCGAGCGTCCCAGAGGCGGAGGGTGGTTTTGTCGGCGGAGGCGAGGCGATGGTGGAGCCGTCCGGGAGAAGGCGGCGGTGACCCCGGCGGAGTGGCTCGTCGATTCGGGAGGATTTCTCTGCCTGAGCTTGCGTCCCAGAGGCGGAGGGTGTTGTCGTAGGAGGCGGAGGCGATGGTGGAGCTGTCCGGGGAGAAGGCGCAGGCGGTGACCGGATTAATGTGGAATGGAAAGCCGTCCACGAGCGGGGGCGCGTAGCCTTCGGATGGGTGGTGGGGAGTCCGCCATTCGGTTCTCGAATACCCTCCGAGTCGATCACCCACAAGTCGTGGCGATTGGCGTCCTCCAGCCGCGCCGGCCCCAGGGGCGAACGGCGGAAGGTTGCGCCGGACAAAGTCGGCTCCCGCCCAGCGGCTGCCCCGGGCGAGCGAATCGAGGAATTCTGCGGTCCCGGCATCGGCTCCCGAGAAGTCGCCGCCGGAGAGGTCGGCGAATCGGAACTGGGCGGCGCGGCAGGTTTGCCCCGGCGAAGGACGCGCCGCGCAGCGGTCGAGCAACGCCGCCTCCCGCCCCGCAATCGTCCAGCGCTGAAAATCGATCGCTGGTCGCGGAGCCGGGCCTGCCTTGCTGCGGGACCTACCAGCCCTTGTCCGCCGCGACCAGCCAGCAACGGAAGCCGCATAAGTGGCGCATCCGGCGGCGCGCCGGGGTCATCGAGACCGCCGCCAGCCCGGCGAGAAGTTCGGCGCGGTCCCTCCTCCGCCGCCGAATCGAGCAACTGCCTGGCGAAGTCGAGTGCCTCATCCGAGGGCATGGGCAGGTCCCGTGCGTTCTTGGCGGCAGCGGGGTCCTCCAGCGCGCGGACGAGGTGGCTGGCGAGGAAGTATTCAGCAGCGAGGTGTGGGCGAAGCGGAAGCCGTCCACCGACGAATCGGGGCGGAGGAAGAAGGTGGCGGCGCGGAAGTCCTCGGCTGAGCATCTCGGCGGACGCCGCTCCCCGCCCGTAGCGCCCGGCGATGTCCTACTGCGCGGCGAGAAAGCCATCCAGCCATTCGGCGACCTTTTTCCACGGCAGCTCGCGTTTTTGTTTTTCGCCCACAGGCGGCGACGCCTCCATCATGGCGACCTTGTGCTCCGGGGTGAAGATGTGTTTGCCGTCGTCGCGGGCGAGCCACTGTTCGATGAACAGGGTGTAGAGGCTGGCCCCGTTGACTTTCTCCCCGGCGGCGCGCTTCAGCTCCAGCGCCTCCAGATGCGGGGCGATGAGCGAGAGCAGATACGGGCGCGGGGCGAGGTCGGAGAGGTTGTGGACGGAGGCGATGATCTCCTTGGCTCGCCGGGACGCGCTCCTCGCCGAGGACCTTGCCGAGGTAGAGGTCGATCTGCTCCTCCCGCCACGGCAGCATCACGCAGGCGGCATAGTCGGTCGCCCGCACGCCATCGCGCCGCCCGCCGGCGAAGGCTTCGTTTTGGGCGACCACGGTGGGGAAGTAATGCGAGCGGCAGGAGACGATGAGCTTGCCCCGCGCGCCGATCCCGCCGGGGCGATCCATGACGGCGGGCGGCAGCACGCGCCACAGCTCGCGGAAGAAGGCGACGCGCCGCCCCTCGCTCAGCGGGATGATCTTTTCGTCCAAGCCGTCGAAGATGATGAGCGCGCCGTCGTTCTGCACGCAGTCGATGATGTGCTGCGGGGTGATCTCCGCGCCCGCCGACCCCGCCCAGTGCCGCCGGATCAGATCGGCGAGGATATTTTCCAGCATACTCTCCTCCTCGCGTTGGTAGTTGCGCAGGCATTCGACTTCGAAGAAACCGGCGGCAGCCCCGGGTCCTGCCGCTGCCGAAGCTCTACCAGCTCCCCGCGCCAGCATCATGAGCATCGCCGTCCTGGTTCGAGCCGATTTCGCCCAGCACGGCGGCGAACGGCGAACCCTCCGGATCGGCAAACCAATCGACGAGGTAATCGACCGCCTTGCACCGCAGGTGCGCAAACGGGTCCTCGCCGTCCTTGCTCTTGGCGACGCGGTCGTCTTGCTCCGGCCACCGAAAACCTGAGCGCCGCTTCCGGATCGACCGTCGCGTCCGGAAGCTTGAAGTCGCGTTGGGTTTGCTGGCGAAATGGTTGAGCCCTGGTGCAGGTCAGCCGGGGCGCTTCGGCTTCGAGGCGGGACGTTTGGCGGGCGATCCGGGAGCCGGTGCCTAGCGAGGCGAGGCGTGCTTCGATCTTATCGACCAAGCCGTGAACGAATTGATCGCGAAAGCCGCGCCGTGCTGCGTAACGTCCGGAAAACCACTGTTTTTGTCCTTCGCGAAGGGTGAAAACCCGTTTGGCGTCGGTTCTCGCATTTCCCGGTCAAAGCGGATCGAGTACCAGCCCGATCGCAGGATCGGCTTGCCCTGCTCCAGCAAGGCGCGCAATTCCTCGTCGATGATGAATCGGCTGGTCAGGGAAATCGCGCTGAGCAGGAGCAGGCAGTCGCAGGCGTCCAGCGCCTGCATGATCTCGTCATACCAGCCCCCTTGCCGAGCGGGGATGTGGCGGTCGGTCCAGACCTCGAAGCGGAATTTCTTGGAGAGCTTCAGCTCCGGTTCGAGGATCTGGAAGTGCGTCGAGGTCCGCCTCGTCCGCATGGGCGTAGGGAGAGACGAAGAACCGGATGAGCCGCTTCTCGGCACGAATGGTCGGACCGCCGGACTCGCCCGCCGCTTTCAACTCGCTCCAGCTCGCTCCTGGTGGTGACGCGGACCATCGGGCTCGATCAGCTTTCTCCCGATCCAACTTGCTGACCGCCTCCGCCGTAAACCGGTCTGCCGCATCATCCGGTGCCAGCTTGTCGCCGGTGAACTCGCAGACGATTTCGTCCTGATCCAGCCCGCGGCGGTCGGGTTTTTCGAGGGCAAAGTGCCGCCCGGATTCCTCCGACGCTTTCTCCAAGTAAGAGCGCAGCCCCGCGAACTCGACCCGCTGCGACGAGGCTTTCTTCCCCGGATAGACGCCTTCATAAATCGCCGCCAGCGTCAGCCGCCCGTCCGGCGACTTTTCCACCAGATCGCGCAGCGCCTTGATCTGGTCGCGCAGTTTCGGGCTTCTTCGCCTCGGGTTTTGAGGCGGTCGAGTGGAGGAGGATGTGGCGCTATGCATGGCGAAACCTGATTTAATTTCAAATTATTACACTTGAATTACACTTTGCGCAAGGCACCAGGAGAGAATTCGACCTGATGCATCTTGCCGCGTAGCGGCGGTTGATTTGTAGCCCAGCCTTTCAAGGCTGGGTGGCTCGTGCGGCAGCCAACCCCGCCGCGTAGCGACGGCTGAACGCCGGGTTCTCCGGGTCTGCGAGATCGCCAACGCCCGAGCTCTCTGCGATAACGCTAATCCTCTTGGCAATCAGCCTAAAACCTCGCCTCACAACATTACGAATCAGTCTCCTGAAATCGCTCTTCGGCAACAAACTCGGTTCCGACGAATGAACCCCGCTCACGGCGACCATCGGGATAGATGCGAACGATCATTTCGGGATTGTCTGGGTCCTGCTGGTAGAGCGGAACCCCGGTGGCAACCGACTTGGCGCGAAGCTTTTCTGCAAACCGACTGCTCGCTACAGCTTCTGGCAGGCGGGCGAGGACCGCTCTGATCTTCTCCAATTCGTCTCTAGGTAGGTTGTCCATGGCAAGACTTTCGTTCAGCCCAATGCGACATACGGCGCCAGCCCGTGGATGCCGCCTTCGCGGCCGAAGCCGCTTTCTTTGAAGCCGCCGAACGGGCTGGCGGGGTCGAATTCGTTGTAGCTGTTGGCCCAGACGACGCCGGCTTTGAGGGCGTTGGCCATTTTGAAGATCTTGCTGCCCTTGTCGGTCCAGACGCCGGCGCTGAGCCCGTAGCAGGTGTTGTTGGCGCGGGCGATGGCTTCCTCGGGCGTGCGGAACGTGAGGATGCTAAGGACGGGGCCGAAGATTTCCTCGCGGGCGATGCGGTGGCTGGCGGCGACGCCGGTGAAAAAGCTGGGGCGAAACCAGTAGCCGCGCTCGGGCAAGGCGCAGCCGTTGTCGTGCAGCGATGCTCCCTCGGCGACGCCGCTTTCGACCAGCTCGCGGATCTTGGCGAGCTGCTCGCGGGAATTGATCGCGCCGATGTCGGTGTTCTTGTCGAGCGGATCGCCGACGCGCAGGGTGGCGATGCGGTCGCGCAATTTTTGCTCCACGATGCCGGCGACGGATTCCTCGACGAGGAGGCGGGATCCGGCGCAGCAGACGTGGCCTTGGTTGAAGTAGATGCCGGAGACGATGCCCTCGACGGCTTGGTCGAGCGGCGCGTCGGCGAAGACGATATTGGCCGCCTTGCCGCCGAGTTCGAGGGTGAGCCGCTTCTTGGTCCCGGCGGCGGCGGCGGCGATCTTTTTGCCGACCTCGGTGGAGCCGGTGAACGCGATCTTGTCGATGCCGGGGTGCGCGACGATCTGCGCGCCGACCTCGCCCGCCCCGGTCACGATGTTGACCACGCCGTCGGGCAGCCCGGCGTCCTGGAAGATCTCGGCGAGATGCAGCGCGGTGAACGAGGTCGTCTCCGCCGGCTTGAGCACCACCGAGTTGCCGCAGGCCAGCGCGGGCGCGAGCTTCCACGCCGCCATGAGCAGCGGGAAATTCCACGGGATGACCTGGCCTTACGACGCCGACGGGGCGCGGCGCGGCGCCGGGGAACGCATAGCGCAGCTTGTCCGCCCAGCCGCATGTAGTAAAAGAAATGGGCGGCGACCAGCGGCAGGTCGGAGTCGCGGCTTTCTTTAATCGGCTTGCCGCCGTCCATTGACTCGAGGATCGCCAGCTCGCGGGCGCGCTCCTCGATCATGCGGGCGATGCGGAACAGGTATTTGCCCCGCTCGGCGCCGGGCAGCCTCGACCACGGACCGAATGCTTGCGCGCGGCGGCGACCGCCTTATCCACGTCCGCCTTCCCAGCTTCAAGGCGATGTCCGCCAGCTTTTCCTCGGTCGCCGGGTTGAGGCTTGGGAAATACTTTTTCGTCCCCGGCGGCACGAATTTGCCCGCGATGAATAGGCGTGGCGCTCCCGCCGCCTCACATGGTCGGCGTTTCCGGCGCGGGCGCATAGTCCCACGCCGCCCTGAAATCGAGGGCGGCAGGATCGGCGGCGGGCGCGGGTGTCGAAGCGGTGCGATTGGTGATGGGCGGGAGCTTTGGGCATGGCGGAAACGTGGGTCCGGGGCGGCGGTTGGCAAGGCGGAAGATCAGGGGGCGCTTCCGCCTAAGACGAAAACGGCGGCTGGACGGATCACCGCGGTCGCGCAGCGGGCGAGAAATTCGGTTCGCACGCCACCCGAATCGGTGCATGCTAGCGAAATGACCAATTGAATGAGCGACTCCAACTCCAGCTTGACTTTAGAACCGATTCCTGACCGCCATCTCCGGACCAAGCGCCTCCGGAAGTTATGTCCGATCAGCTTGCCACGCCCTTAACCTCAAAAGAGCGCGCGGACTCTGAGGCAGCTAAGCAAAGCTCCACCCGGCAAACAGGTTTCGGCTGATGTTTGACAGCCGCTTTTGCCAGAGGAGCACGGGAGTGGGAAGTCCCCATCGTAGATCTGGAAGACCTCGACTTCACCCACGATCGCTGATGGCTTCCTCGAATCAGCCTCCATCATTCCTCTAACCCCCGGAGCAGAGGCTCAGCCGTTTTGGGACCGGCATGGAGAATATCATGCGCCAGATCAATCGGGGCGCCCCGTGATCATCGACGCATTGATCGGAAAGGTGACTCCTCCGCAAGGGTCCGCTCCCCGGCTCGCGCAGGCTTGCCACGACGCCAGAGCCTATCGCCTCACGGGCGCTGCCCGAGAACATCCTCGCTGAGGTGGATTTGACGCCGAATTGTAGCTCACCGATCCGAAAATCGGTTCGCGCCGACGCCGTAGCGGTGCAAGCTACCGCCATGCGATCGCCCATGAACGACCCCGACTTCAGCCCCCATCAGCGCTCCCGCCCGGCGTTGGCGGGCAGCCCATCGCCGCTCCACATCACCCGGCGGCATTTCTTTGGAAAGACGGCGCTTAAATACTCGGCACGGCGGCGATGGCGCAGATGCTGGGGCGCGCGGCATTTGGCGAGGTGCCGCCGCAGCGGGCGGGGTCGATTTGAACGGCGGGATCCACCACCGGGCGAAGGCGAAGCGGGTGATCTATCTGTTCATGAGCGGCGGCCCGAGCCACCACGACCTGTGGGACTACAAGCCGAAGATGCAGGAGATGTTCGGGCAGGACCTGCCGGAACACGTGCGCGACGGGCAGCGGATCACCGGGATGACGGCGGGGCAGAAGACGCTGCCGGTCTGCCCGTCGAAATACAAATTCACCAAACAGGACAACAACGCCGGCGGCGTGTGGGTCAGCGAATTGCTGCCGCACACCGCGACGGTGGCCAAGGACCTGTGCGTGATCCACAGCGCGTTCACCGAGGCGATCAACCACGACCCGGCGATCACCTACATCCAGACCGGCAGCCAAAGCCGGGGCGCCCTAGCCTCGGCGCGTGGCTGAGCTACGGGCTGGGCAGCATGAACGAAAACCTCGCCCGGCTACATCGTGATGCACGCTAAGACGAGCTACGCCGAGCAGAGTTTGTTCGGGCGGCTCTGGGCAGCGGCTTTCGCCGTCCGAGCACCAGGGCGTCCTGCTCCGCAGCCAGGGCGACCCGGTCCTTTACTCTGAGCAATCCGGCGGGCGTGACCGCCGCCGACCGCCGCGCGCAGCTGGATGCGCTCGCCGCGCTGAACGGCGAGCAGCACAAGACTTCGGCGACCCGGAGGTGCTCGCCCGAATCAAACAGCACGATGGCTTCGGCCGGATGCAGATCAACGGTGCCGGAGCTGATGGACCTGTCGGATGAAGGCGCCGAGACATCGGTTCTTACGGCGAGGAGGCGCGGCAGCCGGGGACGTTCGCGGCGTGTTGCCTGAATGCGCGGCGGCTGGCGGAGCGCGGCGTGCGCAACATCCAGATCTTCCACCGCGGCTGGGACGCCCACGGCAACCTGGCGGGCGAGCACGAATCGCAGTGCAGGGACATCGACCAGGGTTGCGCCGCCTTGATCAAAGACCTGAAGCGCCGCGGGATGCTGGACGAGACGCTGGTCGTGTGGGGCGGCGAGCTGGGCGCACCGCCTACTGCCGGTGGCAAGCTGACCAAGGAAAACTACGGCCGCGACCACCACCCGCGGTGCTTCACCGTGTGGATGGCGGGCGGCGGCGTGAAGCCCGGCATCACCTACGGGCAGACCGACGACTTCGGCTATAACCTCGCCGACGCCGACGGCAACCCGATCCGCCCGATCCCGAGCAAGGACATGACGCCGGGCACGATGCACATCCACGACCTCAACGCCACGATCCTCCACCTCCTCGGCATCGACCACCGGCACCTCACCTACCGGTATCAGGGGCGCGACTTCCGCCTGACCGATGTCCACGGCCACGTCGTCCACGACATCGTGGCGTAGGCGATCGGGCGGATCAGCGCGGATCGTCAAGCAGGGGACCCAGATTCAAAGCGTCCGCTCCTCGGGGCGGAGATCTCGAAAGTGCCCTTCGGGAAGGTCGAGGCGGATCGCGCCGACCGCCTCGCGGTGGAGCCGGGCGACCTTGATCGCGAACCGGGCGAACATCCGCTTCACCTCGGTGGTGCTTGCCTTCGTAGATCGTCAGCCACAGCGGCGCTCGCCGAGCAGTTCGACCCCGGCGGGCTGCGTCGTGATGTTTTCCTTGGCGAAAAACATGCCGCCTTGAAATGCCGCGCGATGGCTTCGCCGGTGATCGGCTGATCGGTCTCATGAGATAGACTTCGACGCGGCGAGCCGGGTAAGGTGAGTGCCTCGGAGAAGCGGTTGTCGTTGGTCAGGATGACCAAGCCAGTGGTGAAGGCAGCGGTCGAGCCGCCCGGTCCAGATGCACTGCGCGCCCACGGCTCGCCGATCAAATCGAGACGGTCGGATGGACCGCGTCCTCGGTCGCGCTGACCACGCCGCATGCGGGCTTGTGCAGCATCACGTAGCGGGCGACGCGCGCTTGCAGCACCGGCAAGCCGGAGTATTCGACGCGGTCGAACGGATCGAGGAGCCGCGCGCCGTCGCGCTCGACCTCGCCATTGACCCGCGCCTGCCCGGCGGCGAGCCGCTCGCGGACCGCGCGGCGACCGAGGGTTGCTTCCGGAGGCGATAAGCCGGTCGAGCCGCATGGCTACGGATGTCCGGCGGCAGAATGCGCCGACCTAGAGCCGCCGATTCCGCCGTGGCGAGCGCGACCCCCCGAGGGCGACGTGAGCAAGGCGCGGGACGGCTCCGGCACGGAGACGACATCCAGCCAACTGCTGCCGACGACGAGGTTGTCGATCACAAACGTGTCGTTCAGCTCGTGGAAGGCGGACCGGGTCACGAAATTGGCGAAAGAAGAAAGCCCGCTATTGACGTTCACCACGCTGGTCGCGGCGGGTTCGTCAAAAGTGCTCGGGTCGAAGAAAAGCGAGATCCGGTCATAGTTCGCGCCCAGCCCGCTTTGAGCAAGGAGGTGCGTCACGCCGGTCGGGGACGCGGATGTGCCGCCCACTGAATTTGCGGAGTTGGTCGTCGAGCGGACCTCGAACGCTCCATTGCGGCGCATGATGCTTCGCCTCGGGGTTCGTCGTCCCGTTGCTGAATCCCCATTGACAAAGTCGTCGCCCAGCGCCGGGTTGCTCGTCTCGTTGAAGAGCAGGTCATGTAAACCGTCTCGGTCTGCGAAATGCCGAGCGCCCGCCTCATGATGCCATCGGTTGGAGTTCCATCCGCCGGGTTGGGATCGAGATCTGGAGCGCATTGCCGCCGCCGTTGGAGGCGACCACGCCATTGGTGTATTCGAGCGTCGAGCGGATGATCGTCACATCGTCCGCGCGGCTGGCGCTCGACCAACCGTCGCCCCACCCCGTGCCGCCGCTCTGACCGTTGAGCTGCGCGCTTCTACAGTGTAGGATTCAAAATCATCCGACGCGATCACCGCAGCGCCTGCAGACGCCGCGCAAAGCCACGCGATTCAATGGTGGGGAGAATTCGTTTCATAGGGAGGAGACGCGGATTATCACATCCGACGAGGCTGGCAAGCGCAAAGATTTCCGCTTAGGAGGGCGTTTTCCAATCCTCACTCCCATGTCCGATCCATCCTCGCCCAACCAGCAACGATCCTCTTCGTTTACTTACCTCAAATCCGGCTTCTCCGGGCACCACCTGATGGCGGGGCAACGATTCATCGCCGCCGCCAAGACCGCGCCGAACTTCAAGCTCTACGACTGCGGCGGATTCCCCGCTGGTCGAAGCGCCCGCCGACCCGCTTTCGGTCGAGGGCGAACTCTACGAGGTCGATCCCGAATGCCCCGCGGCGCTCGACGAATTCGAAGACGACGGCGGCGGCGTGTATGCCCGGAAGTCGATCGGCAAGCAGAGGGCGAACCCGAAGCCCAAGCCTACGTTTTCCCTGCGGGCGACCGCCGGGCTGCGCGAGGTCGGCGCGTGCCGGGATACCAAGGCGTAGCCCGGCGGCGCATCCGGGGAGGCTCACGCTTCGGGCAAACCGAGCGGCTCGACCGACTCGCGCCATCGCTCGGGGATCGCCTCGATACCGCCGCGCAGGGCGACGATGCCCTCGACGACGGCGGCATTGGTATCGCAGTCGCCGTCGGCTTCGATGGTGAAAGAGATGGCTTCGGGAAGTCGCCGAGGTGGCGGGGGCCGCCGCCCAAATCGCGAACGGCACGGTGTCCGGCGCGGTGACCTCGAATCCGTTTCCGACTTGCCCGACGATGCGTCGCGCGGCGCGTCCAATCCCATGTCGATGACTTCGCGATGCCGTCGCGGACCGTTCCGGCGCCCGCGTGGTCCAGGGCGGCGGAGGATACTTCGCTGGGCGTCGGCAATTCCAGTGGTCGCAGCGCGGCGGCCGCTGCGGCGGCGACCGCGGTAGCCCCGGCGATCCCCTCGGCGTGGGCGTGGGTGACGATGGCGGACTGCTCGGCATTGGCGGCACAGGCGTCGAGGTCGTCGAAGAGCGCCAGCCTGAGCGGCGCGGCGCGCATCGCCCCGCCATTGCCCATCGATCCGCCGTGGAAGAGCATCGGCGCCTCGAACCGCCAGTCGCTGCCAGCCGCCAGCGCATTGAGCAAACGCCGCGCGCCGCCGCCATAGGCGCGCAGCCGGTCGCGCTCGAACCGCGCCACAAAGCGCTCCGCCAAGTGATCTGGATCGATTTGCCCGAGCGCCGCCAGCGTATCGTAGATGCCCAGCGCCATCTCGGTGTCATCGGTGAACCACCACGGCCCCGGCGGCAGCGCCTCCGCCGCCAGCTTTGCCCGCGCCGAGTAAACCGAGGCGCTCAGCATTTCGCCAAGCGCATCGCCGACGGATAATCCAGCCAGCGAAAGGCGGGCGAGCGCGAGTCGGTCCGGGTGGTCGGGGAGCATGGCGAAACCATGGGCGCATCCGGGGAAAATGCGACGCGAATCCCGGCGATCCAGAATTTCCCGCCAATTCCCGCTTGCCCCGCCAGATGATGCCGCCATGGTAAGTATGGACACGCTACCGCTTTCGCTTTCCTTTGACGACGTTCTGCTGCTGCCGCAGCGCAGCGGCATCCTGCCCGGAGAAGCCGATGTCCGGACCCGGCTGACCTCTGAGATCAACCTCAACATCCCGGTCCTGTCCTCTGCCATGGACACGGTGACCGAGGCGGAACTCGCCATCGCCCTGGCCCGCGAGGGCGGGCTAGGCGTGGTGCACCGGGCGATGCCGGTCGAGGATCAAGCCTCGATGATCGCGCGGGTGAAACGCTCGGAAAACATGGTGATCCAGAAGCCGTTCACGGTGCCGCCGGAGATGACGCTGCGCGGGCTGCGCCGGTTCATGGTCGAGAAAGGCGCACTTCTCGGATTCCCGGGTCGTGGATGCGGCGGGTCAACTGGTCGGGATGGTGACCAACCGCGACATGTGGCTGCTGGAAGACGACGGCGCAAAAGTCGCCGATTTCATGACGCCGCGCGAGCGCCTGGTCACCGGCAAACCTTCCACGACGCTGGAGGAAGCGGTCAGCATCCTCTTACCAGCACCGCATCGAAAAGCTGCCGCTGGTGGATGACTCTGGCAATCTGGCGGGTATGATCACCAGCCAGGACATCGAGAAGCGGCAGATGTTCACCGATGCCGCCAAGGACATGAACGGCCAGCTCCGGGTCGGCGGCGCGGTCGGCGTCGGGGACGATTGCTTCGAGCGCGCCGCCGCGCTGAAGGACGCGGGAGCGGACGCCCTGTTCATCGATGCGGCGACCGGCCACACCGACAAGGTGGTGGGTGTGTTAGAGCGGCTCAACGCGGACTTCGGGCTGCCGGTGGTGGCCGGCAACGTGGTGACCGCCGAGGGCGCGCGCGATTTGATCGAGGCGGGTGCCGCCGCGCTGAAGGTCGGCGTCGGTCCGGGGTCGATCTGCACCACGCGGGTCATCGCGGGCGTCGGCTCCGCCCAGTTTTCCGCGATCCAGGCGGTGGCCGGCTTTGCGCGCGAGCGGGGCGTGCCGGTGATCGCAGATGGCGGCATCCGGTATTCCGGGGACATCGTCAAGGCGCTGGCGGCTGGCGCGGACTGCGTCATGCTCGGGTCGCTGCTCGCCGGCACCGCCGAATCGCCCGGCAACACGGTCAACTACCAGGGGCGCACGTTCAAAGAATACCGGGGCATGGGGTCGCTCAAGGCGATGCGCAAAGGCGCGGGCGACCGCTACGGCCAGAATTCATCCGGCAAGCTCGTCGCCGAAGGCGTGGAAGGGCGCGTGCCCTACAAAGGTCCGCTCCGCGACATGGTCTTCCAACTCCTCGGCGGCCTGCGCAGCGGCATGGGCTACGTCGGCGCGGGCAACCTCGAAGAGCTGCGGGAGAAGGCGACCTTCGTCCGCATCACGCCCGGCGGCCTGAAAGAAAGCCACCCGCACGACATCGTCATCACCGAGGAGCCGGTCAACTACCAGTCGATCTAGCTACGCGGCGTCCCCCGGCGGCCATCATCCCTCGATAACCGCCCGGCGATACTCGTCCGCCGCGCGGCGGATCTCGGTGGCGATGTCGGCGGCGACCATGGCGAACTTGGGGCGAAACCACGGGAAGCCGCCGATCAGGTCGTGGACGACGAGAACCTGACCGTCGGTCGCCTGGCCCGCACCGATCCCGATGGTCGGCACCGATACCTCGCGGGTGATCGCCTCGGCGACTTCCGCGACCATGCTTTCGAGCACGATGGCGAAGACGCCGGCGCGTTCGAGGTCGCGCGCGCCTTGCAGGAGCTGCTCGGCGTCGCCGCGGGTCTTGCCCTTTTTTTTGTAGCCGCCTTCCTCGCGCACGCGCTGCGGCAACATGCCGAGGTGCCCCATCGCCGGGATGCCTGCCTCGACGATGGCGCGGACTTTGTCCGCCTGCCGGGTGCCGCCCTCTAGCTTGACCGCCTCGGCACCGGCGGCGGCGAGGCGGAGCGCGGTGGCGACGGCCTGCTCCGGCGTTTGGTAGGTTTGATAGGGTAGGTCGCCGACCACCAGCGCGTTTTTGGTCCCGCGGCGCACGGCGCGGAGGTGATGTTCGATTTCCTCCAGCCGGACGAGGGTCGTGTCCTCGTAGCCGAGCACCACCATGCCGAGCGAATCGCCGACCAGCAGGCAGTCGGTTCGCCCGCCTCGTCGAGCAGGCGCGCCATCGGATAGTCGTAGGCGGTCAGGCAGGCGAGCTTCCGCACGCCTTTGCAGGCGCGGAAGGCAGCGGCTTTGTCCGCCGCCGCCTGGGCGTCGAAGGGCGGCGGCTCGGCGGCGCGAGGCGCAGGCGCAGGCGCAGGCGCGGCGCAGGCGCGGGATCGGAGGGGTTCACCATAGCTGGCGACAAGCTGGAGGGAGGTTCAGCGGAATCAAGCGCTGCCAGCAGCTCGGCGGCGGATTCCTCCCGCCCCGGCAAGACGAGGTCCGGCGCGATCTCGGCGAGCGGTTGCAGGACAAAGCGCCGCTGGTGCAGGCGCGGGTGCGGCAACTGGAGTTCGGGGTGATCGAGCGCGATCTCGCCGACCGCGAGCAGATCGACGTCGATCGGGCGCGGCGCATTCCGCGAACGCTCCGCCGGCCTGCCGAGCGCCGCCTCGGTCTCGCGCGCGAGCCGGAGCAGCGCCAGCGGATCGCCGCCGAATGGGACGGCGATCACCGTGTTGAAAAAGTCATCCGAACCCGGCGGGCAATCGACCGGCGCGGTGCAGTAAACCGGCGCGCTCATGACTTCGCCCGCCCCGATCAACGGCGATCCCAGCAGCCGCCCGCGCGCCTCGCGGAGAAAGCCAAGCCGGTCGCCAAGGTTCGAGCCGAGGGCGAGGAAGGCGGTGGCGGCGTCAGGGTGGGCTTCCGCCATCATTTGAAATCCGCGATCGGGCGAAGTTCGATCTTGGCGGGATCGATGGCGACGTGCTTCACCTTTTCGCGCCGCCAGGTGTAGGTGATGTGGATCATGCCGTCGCGCGACTGGATGATGGCGGGATACGAATATTCGCCCTGATCGCGTTCGAGCGTGAGCGCCGCCTGCCACTCGCGGCCGCCCTCGCTGATCGCGAGGTTCAGCATGTTGCGCCCTTTGGGGAATGATCCCGCGCGGTTCGTGTGGTTGTAAACGAGGGCGACGCGGCCGTCCTTGAGCAGCACGGCGTCGGTGCCGGCGTTGGGGTTGGGCAATGCGGTCGGCTCCAGCGCGCCCCACGTTTTGCCGCCGTCGTCCGACCACGCCTGCCAGAGCTTGCCGTTGCCGTCTCGGTTGCGGCAGAGCAATTGCATCTTCCCGCCTGGCGCGTGCTCGATGAGGCTGGGCTGGATCGCGCCGACCGATTTGTCGTTGAGCGGCCCGATGCGCCGCCACGTTTTGCCGAGGTCGCCGGTCACCTCGATGTGGAGCCGCCAGCCATCGTGCTCGGTGCTCGAGCCGCACCAGATCGAGCCGTCCGCCTTCTGGATCGGTTTGTTTTTGACCGGTCCGATGCCGCCGTCCGGCAGCTTCCGGCGGTTCGCCCACGTCTTGCCGCCATTCCCGCTCTCGATCACCTCGCCCCACCATTCGGACGGGCTCGGGCCGACTTTGAAAAAGAGGAGCAGCGGTCCGCGCTCGGGCTGAAAGAGAACTGGGTTCCAACACGGGTAGCGCAGCTCGGCGGATTGCACGCCGTTGACGACCTCGGTCGGCGCGGTCCACGCGCCGCCCGTTTCCTTGCGCGAGAGCCAGATGCCAACATCGGGGTTCTTCTCATGCTTCCCGCCAAACCACGCCGCCACCAGATCGCCGCCGGGCAATTCCTCGATGGTCGAAGCGTGGCATTCCGGGAAAGGCGCGGTCTCGTAGATGAATTCACTCAACAGGATGCAGTCCTCGGGCGCGGAGAAGGCGGAGGGCGCTGCCAAGAGCGCGGCGGCTGCGATTGAAAAATATCTCATAAAAATCGGGGGCTAGCATTTCCAATCCGCCGACCGCCAAACTCCGTGTCCAAACAACCAACACCAAATAACAAATAACAAATAACCAACCAACTACCTCTTCTTCAGCATCACTTTGCCAAGGTTCATGAGGTAGGTCTTGTCTGGGTCGATCGAGACGGGGCGGACGAAGAACTCGTAGGTGCCGGGCGTTTTGATGGTGATCTCATCGAGCGGCAGCGTCTTTAGGTTGCCGTCGGAGTCCTCGATGGTGAACGGAAGCGTCTAATGCATGGCGACGAGTTGGCGCGCTCGCCGGTGTAGGTGGTGCCGCCGACTTTAGGCTGACGCTGTAGGTGCCGGGGGTCTCGAAGTCGGCATTCCATTTCACCCAGGTTCCCATCGCCTCCCAGTCGGTGATCACGCCGCTTTCGATCCGCGCGCCCGCGCCGATCAGGGTGGCTTTCTCGGCGGGCAGCTCGCCTTCGTCGCCGATTTTGACGACTTTGCCGAGCTGTTCTTGGATCTTGTCGGCGACCAGCTTGGCGGTCGAGCCGAGCTTTTCATCGTCGGTCAAAAGCTGGGCAAAGGCGAGCGCATCGGGATCGGCGATCTCGGAGAGCTTGGCGACGACGGCGCGGCGCTCGCGGTCGCGTTCGGTCGGCGCGCTCTCCATCGCCTCCTTGAGGATCTGGACGTTTTCCGAAGCAGGGCGTTCGCTGGGCTGGGAAACCACATTGAGCAGGGAGGTGAAGGCGACGAGCTTGGAGACGTCGTCCTTGGCCGCCTTCATCAGATCGAGGAGGAACGGTGCCGGCCGACCATTCGGCCAGTTGCCCAGCGCGCGGATCGACGCCTCCGCCTGCTCCGCCGTGCCGGACTTGATCGTGCGCTCCAACTCCCGGAACGCCGCCTCGCCGCCGAGGCTCGACAGGATGCGGAGGAGCGACATGCGCTTCTCGCCCTCGGCGGAGCCGAGTTCCGCACCGACGACCGAGACGCGGCGATCCTCGTCCGGGATCTTCCTCGCCACATTGAGGACCGTGTCCTCGGCGTAGCGGCGGTCCTGGGGGTCGGAGAGCGAATCGAGGAGCAGGAGCAGCTCGGGGACATCGCCGCCTTCGGCGAGCATATCGATGGCGGCGAACGTCTGCTGGCGGACCTGGCTATCCTTGTTGTTTTTGACCGTCTGGATGAAAGCGGGCAGCGCTTCCCGGTAGCCGCGCTGGGCAACGATCGCGATGAGATTGAGCTTCGCGTCGCCGACGGCTTTCTGCATCGCCTTGAGGATCGCGGGATCGACGTCGGAGCCGCTCAGCTTGGTCAGGACGACGACCGAGCCGGAGAGGTTCTGCTCATCGCCGCCTTCGACGAGATCGACGAGCCACTCGACATCTTCGGCGGTGCCGTATGGGGTCTCGCCATTTTCCACCTCGTCGAAGAGCGCCTCCACCCGATTATTTCTCTCCCGGATCTCGCGGTTCTTCAGGAAATTGCTCATGAAGATGTAGCCAAAGCCGAGCAGGATCACCGGGATCGTGATGAGCGCCCACGTCGGGAAGTGGCTCTTGGCGGGCGGCAGCGGCGCGTCGATCAGATCGTCGTTAGAAATGACGTAGCCGTCGTCGGTCTCGTAGCCGCCGAGCGCGTGGGTGCCTTGGCTGCCCGCGACCATCGCGGCGGGAGAAGCCGGGGCGGCCGCCGGGGCGGCGGTGGCGACTGGCGGCGGCGCCAGCACTGGCCGGGCTGCCGGCGCGACCGCCGGTGCCGCTGCCGCACCAGCACCAGCACCAGCGGCGGCGGGGCGGCCGATGGCGGGCGGCGGCGTCAATCCCGGGCGGCCGCCGATGGCGGGCGGCGGGGCCGTCCCCGCTTTCCCAATCGACGGGATCTTCGGCGCGCTGGCGGCGGCGGGCGGGGCGGCGGCCGCCGCCGGGAGGGGCGCTGGCGCGGAAGCCGGAGCCGGAGCGGCGGCAGGTACCGCTTGCGCTCCCGGCGATTGCGCGCGGAAGGCATCGAGCGCCTCCTTCGCCGACTGCGGGCGGGCGTCTGGCTGGCGGCTGATCAGCCACATGACCCAATCGGTGATCCACGGCGGCAGGTCAGGGCGCACGCGGCCGAGCGGCAGGGCGGCATGCTGGAGGTGGCTGGCCATGACCTGCGCCGCGTTTTCGCCCTGGAACGGATAGCGCTGCGCCAAGGCGCAGTAAAAGATGCAGCCGAGCGAATACAGGTCCGAGCGCTTGTCCGGCGGCTTCTTCTCAAACTGCTCCGGCGCCATGAAATAGATCGATCCCTGCAAGCCGCCCTGCGCCTCCTCCGCCAGCGCGGCCAGCCCGAAGTCGAGGATCTTGATCTGGAATTTGCCGCTGGGCAGCCAGATCACCATGATGTTGGCGGGCTTCAGGTCGCGGTGCACCATGCCGGCGCTCTCCGCCGCGATCAATGCCTCCAGCGTCTGCTCGACCACCCGGGAAAAGTCGGGCGCGGTGAGCGCGCCGCGCTGGATCACTTTTTCGAGCGGCTCGCCTTTGAGCAATTCCATCACGATGAAAATCCCCTCGTCATCCTGGCTCGACGTCGAAGACGCTGACGATGTTCGGGTGGCTCAGCGCCGACAGCGCGCGGGCTTCTTTGAGCAGCCCGGCGGCATCGCCGCCGACGGCTTCCGCTCCTTCGGCAGAGCCGACGCGCTTGAGGGCGACCTCGCGGTCGAGGCTGTTGTCATAGGCGAGGAAAACGGCACCGGCGCCGCCTTCCCCGAGCTTCTGTTTGATCGTGTAGCGTTCGCTCATGGGCGGAAAAACTAGAGGGGGTTCTGCCGGGTGGGAAGGACGAATTTCGCGGCTTCGGCGTTCTGCGCAATCTAGGCGGAGGAATCCGCCGCCTTGAGCCAGACGCGGTCGCCCTTGCCCGGCGGCGCGCCGCCGGGCAGCGCCGCGACGACCGGCCGGCATGCCTCGGCGGGCGAGATCTCCGCCGCGACCATCGCGCCGAGAAATTGGATCGAGGCGATCGTGCCCTCTACCGCGCCGGGCGATGGCGAGGCGCTGACCTCGATCTGACCGGCGTGCAGCCACCTACCGTCCGGCCAACGCGCCGCCGGACTGAAGAGCCGCGCGCAGTATTCGTCTACCGGGTTTTCGTAAACGTGGCGGGGCGATCCTGCTGGGCGAGGTGGCCTTCGCGGAGGATCGCGATGCGGTCGGCGATGGCGAGCGCATCTTCGGTGTCGTGGGTGACGATCACGGCGGTGATCCCGACGGCGCGCAGGATCTTCTGGACTTCGCCGCGCAGGTGGAGCCGGCGTTCCGGGTCGAGGTTGCTGAACGGTTCGTCGAGAAGCAGGGCGCGCGGGCTGGGGGCGAGCGCGCGGGCGAGCGCGACGCGCTGGCGTTCGCCGCCCGATAGCTCTGCCGGATAGCGTTGTCCGAAGCCGGCCAGCCCGACGAGATCGAGGCACTCGGCGACCCTCGCCTCCCGCCCGGATCCCCGGCGCAGCCCGTAGGCGACATTCTTGGCGACCGACATGTGGGGGAAGAGGGCGGCTTCCTGAAAAACGAACCCGAGGCCGCGCCGCTCCGGCGGGACCCACACGCCGGGCGCCGCCACGCATTGCCCCGCGATCCAGATCTCGCCCGAGTCCGGTGCCTCTAGCCCGGCGAGCAGGCGGAGCAGCGTGGTCTTGCCGCTGCCGCTCGCCCCGATGACCGCCGCGATCTCGGCGGCGGCGATCTGGAGGGAAAAGCCGCGCAGGGCGGGGCGCTCCCCGCGCGGGTATCGCTTTTCCAGATTATCGGTCTGCAGGGTCGTGGTCACGGGGTTCGGTCAAAGTGTCCCGGGTGCCGCGCCGCAGCAACCGGTTCAGCGGGATCAGCCCGGCGATCCCGGCGGCGGCGATCAGCAGGGAGGGGGCAGCGCTTTCGTGGATGCGCCCCTCTTTGGCAAGCCCAAACGCCTTGGTCGCGAGGGTCTCGAAATCGGCGGGCCGCAGGATCATGGTGAGCGGCAGTTCCTTCAAAATGTCGATGAAGACGAGCATCGCCGCCGCGAGCAGCGGGCGGCGGACGAGCGGCAGCGTGACCCGGAGCAGCGTGCGCCCGCGCCCCGCGCCGAGCATCCGGGAAGCGTCATCCACCCCGCGGCAGAGCTGTTCCATGCCGGACCGGATCGGGTGGTAAGCGACGGCGAGAAAGCGCGAGCCGTAGCCGATGGCGATGGCGATCAATGTGCCGCCGAGCGCGACCGGCAGCGCCCCCGCATGCCGGTCCACCGCCCCGGCGATCACCATCACGCCGACGGCGACGACCGCGCCGGGGATGGCGTAGCCGATGGTGGCGAGCCGGAGCGTCCCGTCGAGCCAGCGGGAGCGGCGGCAGCGCCCGGCGTAGGCCATCAAGAGCCCGGCGAGGGCGACGGCGGCGGCGGCGGCGAGCGAAAGCGCGGCCGACCGCCCTGCCATGGCGAGGAAATCTGAACCGAGCGCCTTCCCGCCGGTGAGCCATGCCCAGTGCAGCAGGCGGCCGGCGGGATAGAGGAAGCCGAGCGCCAGCGGGAGCAGGCAGACCGCCATGGCGACCGCCCCGCCGAGCCGCCCGAGCCGCAGCCTGCCGCCCCCCGCCTCGGCGCGCGGATCATCGTAGGTGCGCCGACCGCGCTGGAGCCGCTCGGCGGCGAGCATCGCGAGGATCGCCACGGTCACGATCCCGGCGAGCCGGACGGCCGAGGCGCGATCTTCGAGGCCGCCCCAGGTGCGGAAGATGCCTTCGGTCAAGGTCGGCACGCCGAGGAGATTGACTGCGCCATAGTCGTTGACCACCTCCATGATCACGAGGCTGAGACCCGCGATCGTCGCCGGGCGGGCAAGCGGCAGCGCCACCCGGAAAAAGGTGGCCCACATGCCGCGCCCGAGCATCTGCGAGCTCTCGACCATCGCTTTGCCCGCCCCGGCGAACGCGGTCCGCGCCGTCAGGAAGACATAGGGATAAAGCACGCTGGCGAGCACCAGCGAGACGAGCGCATACCGCGAGGCGCTCTCCCAAAACAAAAAGGCATCGACCCCGCGGGACAGCCGGATTTCGACCAGCCACGGGATCAGCGCCTCCGGCACGCTCAGGTAGCACAGCGCCGCCACATAGGTCGGGAAGGCGAGCGGGAGGATCAGCGCCCACTCAAAAATGCGGCGGCCGGGAAACTCGCGCGTGGCGACCAGCCAGGCGGGCGGGATCGCCAGCAACAAAACGAGAATGCCTGCCCCCAGCGCGAGGATCAGCGTGTTCTGGCAGTAGGTCCACAGCACCGTCTCCGCGATGTGCGCCCACTCGGGCCCCGCCTTCCCCAGCCCGACCAGCGCGACGGCGGGCGGTGCCAGCGCCACGGCGGCGACCGCCAAGGCTGCCAGCGCCCACGGGTCGGGAGCCAGCCGCCAGCGTACTCGCTTTTGCCGGTGCTCCGCCCGCCGTCATCGCAGATCAACGCGGGGGTGCTACTCCCAGCCGACGCGGTTGAAGATGCGCACCGCCTCTTTGTTGTTCTTGCCGAGGATCGCGAGGTTGAGGTCGTCCGCCTTGAATTCGCCCCACGACTTGAGGAGGTCGGACCATGCCGCGTCTTTGACGGCCGGGTATTCGTAGGTGGTTTTCGCGAACGCCTCCTGGGTTTCCTTCTCGGTTAGAAATTCGAGCAGCTTGACCGCCGCGCCCTTGTTC
Source organism: Verrucomicrobiales bacterium (assembly GCA_041395145.1). Lineage (GTDB taxonomy): Bacteria > Verrucomicrobiota > Verrucomicrobiia > Verrucomicrobiales > DEV007 > JAWLBD01. The sequence goes on from JAWLBD010000035.1 coordinate 60,194, forward strand.
TTCGACACCTTGGTGACCCCGGCTCCGCTCACGTTCACATGCGCGCCGCGCCCGTCTTGGTTCGGGAAGAAGACGCCGATCTTCGCGGCGACCTCCCGCTCTCCGGCATCGGGCGAGCTGGCCAGCAGGCCGACGTAATACGTGTTCATGATCGCGATGTCGCCCAAGCCTTTGACCACCGCCTTCGCCTGGTCGCGGTCGCTGCCCTGCGGAGCCCGCGCCATGTTCTTGCGCACCGCCGCCGCCCATGCCTCCGCCTTATCCGCGCCATCGGCGGCGATGATCGAGGCGAGCAGCGATTGGTTGTAGATGTTGGACGACGAGCGCGCGAGGATGCGGCCGCGCCACTTCGGGTCTGCCAGATCTTCGTATGTGGAAAGTTCGGACGGCTTCACCCGGTCCTTGGCATAGACGATCACCCGCGACCGCTGCGTAAACCCAAACCAATAGCCCTCGGGATGCCGCAGGTTTTCCGGGATGCGCTCCGCCAACACCTCCGATTCCACCGCCTGCAGCAATCCGTCTTCGGTCGCCCGATGCAGCCGCCCCGCGTCCGCCGTCAACAGCAAGTCGGCCGGCGATTTGGCACCCTCCGCCTTGAGCCGCTCGATCAATTGGTCCGCCCCTGACTTCACCATCTTCACCTCGATCCCGGTCTCCTTGGTGAATTCCTTAAATAGCGCCTCGTCCTCCTCGTAGTGGCGGTCGGAATACAGCAGCAGTTCCTCCGCACTGGTTGTCGGGACGGCTGCCGATGCCCCAAGGACGATCGCGGCGATTGCAAGATAAGTGAATTTTCGTTTCATAGTGCAGACCATATCTTACTGAGACTCGTTCTCAAGACGGATTGCCGCTTTTTTGAGGTCGATAGGCGGTTTGGTGAAGTCTGGTTAGCGAGCGATGGTGATGGGTGGGGTTTCAGCAGGGATCGCAATCCAACAGCATCCTTTGGCATCCGGGCGTTAGCGGGGCGGTGGCGAGGGCGGCTAGGATCGCCGCCACATGAAAATCCAATCAGCCCTCTCCGCCCTCACGCTTTTCACCGCCGCCGCCGCTGCGCCCGCTGCAGTCGTCTCCTCCGGTCCCGACGCCTGGGCGCGCGGTGCCGCCGACGATCCCGGCGTCTTTGCCTCGTCTTACTTTGGCTGGGATCAATTCGATGCCGGCGCGCCGGGCAACCCGGTCTTCGGCGGCACGGTGCTGGACGACGCGACGCCTGATGTCGGCTCGGCGACCGGCGCGCGTGTCGCGCAGAACAACGTCGGCGGCTACGGCATCCGCAGCTCGTCCGGCAATCTCTACTCCGGCTTCACGGATGAGGCGCTGGACATGACGATCACCATCCCCGGCATCGGCACGACCGGCGGCGCGGGCTTCACCACCATCGTGCTCAGCCTGCTGGGCAACCCCGCCGACGAGCGCACGCTCCTCCCGTTCTCGCTAACCGATGGGATCTCGACCTTCGCGCTTGCCATCAGCATCGATGGGTTGAGCGCCGAGCTGACCTACCAGCGGCTGTGGCTCGCCGAATGGCAAGTCCCCGGCAGCGCGGCGAGCTACGACCTGACGATCCAATCTGACCTCGCCAGCGGCAGCGGCACCGATGTCGCCATCGATTCGCTGACCATCGACGCCGCGTGGGCGAATGGCGGCAGCGCCTTGGCAAATACGGCGGGCTGCCTGCAGCTCGGCGGCACGCGCATCACGCCGGTGCCGGAGCCGGCCGCCGCCGCGCTCGCCGCTTCAGCGCTCGCCCTGCTCGGGTTCATCCGCCGCCGCCGCTAGCTAGAGCGAATCCAACCCCTTCCTCGGAATGCCCGCTTTGACCAAAGCCCGGCTCTGCTGCCTCAGCGCGCTCGCCTGGTGCGGCGCGGCTCCCGCGACCGCCGACCCGCAGACGTATGCGTTTGCGGAGCCGTCGCTCGACCGCTGGATGTATCCGCAAAATGCGACGCCCGGCACCCGCGCGCTGGCCTCGACGTTCTCCGCGCTGCCCAGCGACGGCGGCGTGGACGACCGGTTCGGGCAATTTCTCATCGGCTTTGAAACGTCGTCGAGCCATCCCGCCGGGCTCGGTCAAGAAAATTACCGGATCACCCGCGCGTCGGTGACCGCCGTCGTCTGAACCGATGAATCGTTCGTTTATGATCCGACCTACGACCCTGCCTCGACCGCCGGGGCAGGGTCCACGGATCCCGACGCGGGCCGCCCGGTCGAGCTTCACGGCGTCGGCTACCGCCATGGGTACAGCCTCGCCTCATCTCGCCGAGGATTCGCCGTTCGGCGGAGCCAGCCGAAGATGCGCAACGCCTACGCCCTCGGGTTCGGCGAATCCGTGGCAGACCCGCGCGACGTGAGCCACAACGTGACCGACGGCATCGAGGCGAACCCGTGGGCGGTCGGGCAAGCCGACCTCAGCCCCGGCGCGCCGGTCCCGATCGACACGGTCCTGCGGTTCGACCTCGACCTCGACCAGCCCGGCGTCGCCGCTTACCTCCGCTACTCGCTGGATCAAGGCGACCTCCGCCTCATGATCTCGTCGCTCCACCCGGCGGTCCAGCAGGCTGGCGAGTTCGTTAACCTCTTCACCAAAGACAGCGCCGAACACCGGCTCTTCGGCGACTTCGCGCCGACCCTCGAAATCGACGTCGAGATCATTCCGCCCTTCGCGGCGACCGCCGATCGCTCCGGCGATTCGCTCACGCTCCGCTGGGCGCAGCACGCGGGGTTCCGCTACGACGCGCTGACCAGCCCCGACCTCGGCGCGGCAGACGGCTGGGGCGTCGCCGCCTCGGATGCGCCGGCGGCGGATGGCGATGGCTCGTTCGGTCCCATCGCGCCATCGCCCGGCGAGCCGCGCCTGTTCCTGCGCGCCGCCCGCACTTTCCTCGGAGAAATCTACCACCCCATCGAGACGCCATGAAATCTGCTGCTACTGCTGCCACCCGCCTCGCCTCGCGCCGCCCCGGCGGCTTCACCGTCGTCGAACTCGTCGTCACCGCCGCGATCATCGCGATCCTCTCGCTGGTCGGATTCGCCGGCTACTCGATGGTGGTCAACCGCGCGCGGATGGCGGCAGAGACTGCGGCGGCGCGCAATCTCGGCACCGCCTACCAGCTCTACGCCAACGACCACAACCGCGAACTGATGCCGGGCTACCAGGAAGATCCGGACGCGACCAATCTCGAGGGCGATCCGCTTTACAGCCCGGTCAACGCCCGCTACCCGTGGCGGCTCGCCCCCTACATCGGGTCTCTGGAGGGCACGCTGCTCTACAACGGCAACCAGCGGTTCCTGGACGGCGACAACCGCGACTACATGGTCAGCGTCTCCCCGAACATGGGGATCAATGCGAACTTCGTCGGCGGGCATTTCGGCAACTCCGCCCTCGTCCGCCCCGGCTCGCGCATGGAATCGCGCCTCGGCAAATTCTACGTCTCCCGCCTCGGCCAGGCGGAAAATCTCATCGTCTTCGCCTCCGCCCGCTCCGACAGCGGACCGGGCTATTTTGAAGTCCAGCCGCCCAAGGCGATCGGCGAGGTCTGGAGCAGCCAGCCGTTCGACCCGGATGCCCCGGCGTCAAAGCATGGGTTCGTGGACTTCCGCTGGAACGGCCAGGCCATCGTTTCGATGCTCGACGGTTCGGTCGCGCCCAAGTCCGAGGAGCAGCTCCGCGACATGCGGCTGTGGTGCCAGCAGGCCGCCGTGGAAGACGATCCCGATTTCACCCTCGGCGGCGGCAGCCGATAGCTGATCGCCGACAGCCAATTCACCATCCAAAAACCACGAAGAAAACAAAACCATGAACAAACGCACCCTACCCATCGCCGCCCTCGCCGGCGCGATCGCCGTGCTCGGCGCTTCCGGACCATCGATCGCTGGCGAAGCCGCCTCCGCCAAATTCGAGCAGGACCGCAATGCGATCCTCGCCATGTCTGGCGAATACGAAATCACGTTCCAATTCTGGGAAACCGTCGCCCTGCAGGAGGGCTACGAATTGAAAAAACCCTACCAGGAACACGCCCTCGAAATCGTCGAGGTCGTCAGCGACTCCGGCAGAGAAATCGTCCTCCAGCACCTCCTCTGGGTCGCCGAGGGCGAGCGCGTGGTCAAACACTGGAAGCAGATCTGGAAATACGAAGACCGCGTGCTCAACGAATTCGCCGGGGACAATACCT
>JAWLBD010000036.1:0-61180 GCA_041395145.1 Verrucomicrobiales bacterium
CGCCTCTGCGGTCACCTCATGAAAGAATTCGCACCATGGGTCATCAAGGCGCAATCTCAGGTAGTCAACAATCGTCTCTAACTGAGAAGAATCCAATAGAGAGCATTTCAAGTTCTCGTCCTCCCGCATGTTGCTCAAATGACAGAGAGTTTCATCGTTCAGGGCATGGGAGTTTAGTTCGGCGACCATGAACGCAGGAATGAGGAATCGGAATCCTTCCGCATCCGTAAAGCACAATTTTTGCGAGAATCCGCCCCATTCGAGATCTGACTCTGAGATTTTCTGCCACGACTCCCTTTCGTCCCTCATTCTTTCCCTTTCTCGTTCTTCGGAGTCGGTACACATATCCCAAGCGTCCGCTTCGAAGAGCCCAATTCCCTTGCCGAGTCGAACGCCGACGAAAGCGTTCTCGATCTTGGCCACGAGGCAGTCTTTTCTGGTCAGAAGTGACTCGAGTTGCCGAACTTCCTCAGGGGGTCGCCCCTCTCGGACTGCTTCATCAAGGTCGTCTTTCGTGACAGAGAACATCTTTTGGAGAGTCGCGAATCATCCGAAATGTCATCGAGGTAGAAACCGGAATAAACGCGGTTTCTCTGCCTACCCCCAGGCACCGTAAAGCTCGAGCCACTTCGGCAGTTGGGCCAGGACGGTTTCTTTCCGGCGGCGCGGGCTTAGCTCCCAGACGAGCGGGGCGCCCTTTGGGACGAATTCCATGAGGTTGGGGAAATCGACGCCGCCCGCCGTGAGCGGGACGCGGTGGTCGCGCGCCGGCCATTCGACGTCGTGGACGTGGCAGCCGATCAGGTATTTTGCCATGCGGCCGAGCCAATCGCCGTGGTCGAGCACGGCGAGGTTTGCCTTGCGCTGGACGTGCCCGAAGTCGTGCCAATACCCGATGTGCGGGCCGGCGAATTCCTCCATGATCAGCTCCATCTCGCGTTCGTTTGGCACGTCCTCGTAGGCGCTCCGGCTCTCGACCGCGATCTTCACGCCGTGCTTCTCCGCCTGCTCGCCGAGTTGCTCGAGCGCCTCCCGGGCGCGCTTCAGGTAAAGCGGGGCGATGCGCTCGCGCTTGCGGATCATATCCAGCTTTAGCCTTACGAACTCCCGGTCGTGGATCGCGCCAGCCTTTGCCAGATCCTCCAGCTTGCGGGTGAATTTGGCGACCGGGACGCTGCCCATGTGGACGACGACGTATCCGGCGCCGAACCGGGTCGCCATCTCGATCGTTTTGAACGTCAGGTCTAGCGCGCGGCTGCGGTCGAAGGCGCGGTGCGAGGTGAATTCGTAGGCGTCCGGCGCATCGATCATCACCTCGACCGGGGACGGGCAAAAGTTGTGCAGGCCGCAGACCTTGATCTTGCCCGCCTCCGCCATCTTCAGGATGCCGGGCAGCAGCGAGATCTTCAGCCCGTGGCTGACCTCGATCCAATCGAACCCCATCTCGATGATCTCCTGCACCAATTCCTCGCCCTCCGTGTGTCGGGAGCTATTCCAGCAGGTCGAGAGGGCGAGCATCGTTTCGGGTCAGGGGCGTGTGGGTGGAAGACCGCGATTTTAAGGCGGATCGGCGGGCGGGAAAGCGCGGATTGCGGGCAAAAAAAACCCGCAACCCCAGGGCGGGGCTGCGGGTCGAAGAATACGAAACGCTATCCAAGCGGGTCTTCTCCAAATTGATTGGGTCCTTTGGTTCCTTCCATAAACCCGCATTCGATCAGCATCCAGATTGCCCCAATAAGCGGGACGAAGCCGATGCATATCCACCAAGCCGACTTGTTAATGTCGTGGTAGCGCTTGGCGTAAAGTGCGATTGAAGGCCACATGGCCGCAAGGGTGACTAGGCACAATACCAAAATCCCGCCGCCTGCCGCCGCAACGGTCCCGGCCTGAGCTTCCTGGGTGAGCTGACCGGTGGCAGAATCGACATTCCCCTGTGCCGTTGCCGCAACAGCCCCGATCATGCCCATCAAGACGATCGTGGAGACAATGCCGACAATGACACACAAAATCAGGAGCCAGATCCAAAATGTGCTGCGGGGGATCCTTCCCTGGAGGGAGAAAAGAACCTTGGTGATGGGCATCTTATTGTTCATCAGATAAGCTGGGGTTGGGATTGGTGAGGTATCAATAGCGTCGCCCTTTGGGCAAGACGGTTCTATCATCTGCCCCGTATTGAGCAAGCAAATTCCGCAATCACCGGTAGAGCAAATACTTCGCCCGCCGCCCCCGGAAAGCGGTGAGCCTCGGCTCCCATTCGGCGCGGATCTCGGGCAGCGATTTGCCCGCCTTGATCGCCGCGACGGTCGGCGGATGGGCGATCGGTATTTGTTGAGGTGGGTGGCGTCGAATTCGGGGGAGAGCCGGATGATCTCGACGGCGAGTGCGACCCGAGGTCGAGCGGTCGGAACGCATCGGGATCGCGCAGATCGAAGCGACGCCGCCGCATTTTCTCGGCGAAGACGCTGGTAGAAGGCGTGAAGGTGGCGGCTTTGATTTTCACGCCGGGCAAGGCGTAGCGCTCCAGCGCGGCGGCGAGTTTTTCGCCGTCGAGGTAGGGGAGCGCCGACGACCTCGAACGGGGTGCCGGTGCCGCGCCCGACCGAGACGTTGCAGAACTCGAGGATCGCGACGCCGGGGTAGAGGATCGCCTGGTCGAGGTTGCGGATATTGGGCGACGGATTGACCCAAGGGAGCTTCGTTTTGTCGAACCGCTGGGCGCGGCTCCAGCCTTCGCACGGGATGACGGTGAGGTCGAGCTTCGCCAGCCCGGCTTCCGCCTGGATCATCTTGGCCAGCTCCCCGGCGGTCATCCCGTGGACGATCGGGATGTCGTGGTGCGCGGTGAACGTGCGCGCGCCGAGCCGGACCGGACCGTCGCAATCCGCCGCGCCGATCGGGTTGGGGCGGTCGAGCACGTAGAAGGCGATGCCCGCCTCGGACGCCGCCTCCATGCACAATCCCATGGTCGAAACATAGGTGTAGAAGCGGGTGCCGATGTCCTGGATGTCGAAGACGAGGGCGTCCAAGCCCCGCATCTGCGCGGCGGTCGGCTTGCGGCCATCGGTTTTGTAGAGCGAGTAGATCGGCAGCCCGGATTTTTCGTCCCGGCTGTCGTCCACCGCCGCCTCGACCGCGCCGGGCGGATGCCGTGCTCCGGGCTGAAGAGCGCCGCCAGCTCGACGCCGCCCGCCTCGCGCAGCAGGTCGATGGTCGCCCGCCCTTTCCGGTCGATCCCGCTGTGGTTGGTGATCAAGCCGATGCGCTTGCCCCGGAGCGGAGCGAATTCTTGGGCAGCAAGGACATCGATGCCCGCTCGGGTGCCCGCCGGCGCGGCGGGGGCGGTCAGAAAAATCGCGGCGGCGGCGGTCGCTAACAGGGCGTGTTTCATCGCGCGATCCCTACCGTAGATTCCCGCCGAAACACCCAAAATCTCGCCCCGGTGCCCGCCATTGACGCCCCAAAAAACGCTTGCCTTGCCCCCTATCGGTTCTGGCACAATGCGTAACGCCTCTCCGCTGTCTTTCCCATGAGCACGATGCCCAGCGAAACGCCCCAGTCCCTGCCGCCGGAGCTCCTGCTCCGCGCCTACTGCGCGGGCATCTTCCCCATGGCGATGGAGGATGGCGAGATCGGCTGGTTCTCGCCGAACCCGCGTGGCATCATCCCGCTGGACACGTTCCACATCCCGCACGGGCTGAAGCGCACGCTGCGCCGCAACCCATTCGAGACGCGCATCGACTCCGCCTTCACCGACGTCATGCGCGGCTGCGCCGACCGCAAGGCGACCTGGATCAGCGAGGCGATCATCGACAGCTTCCGCGAGCTGCACCGGTTCGGGTTCGCCCACAGCGTCGAATCGTGGCGCGACGGCCGGCTGGTCGGCGGCCTCTACGGCGTCTCGGTCGGCGGGGCGTTCTTCGGCGAATCGATGTTCAGCCGCGAGCCGGACGCCTCCAAGGTCGCCCTCGTCAGCCTCGTCGCCCACCTCAATGCGCGTGGGTTCGTCCTGCTCGACACCCAGTGGACCACGCCGCACCTCCGCCGCTTCGGCGCCACCGACATCCCGCGCCACGAGTATATGGACCGCCTCGCGCGGGCGCTCGACATGGAGGTGGTGTTTTAAGTCAGGGAGTCTCTTGTGGTTCGCTCTCCTTCGCGACCGATTTTGGAATGAGCGTCATCTTTTCGATGTCAGCACCTACGCCTTCGGTTTTCAAGATCATCGTCTTGGCCAAGGCATCGTAGGTCCCGGTCATCGTTCCGATCGATCCAGCACCTTGCTTGCCCAAAAGCGTGATGCCGCCCGCGAAGGTGCGGTCTCGAAAGACGCCGGCACCCTGCCACTCGTTGCCGCATCTGATGGCGAAGAATTTGTCCCCGAGATGGGAGATCGCCACCGTCTTTGGGTCGCCCTCCGCTTTGATCTGGTAGATTCCTTCGATGCCATAGACCTTTCTTCCGGCGACGTTTTTCACTTTCCCGCTCATGGAGCCGATATTCTTGCCGACGAGGCGCGATCCCACCAGCTCGATTTCCGTCTTCCACTCCGCGCTCTTCGGGAAGAGGAGGATCTTGCCGCTAGCGAGGATCTCCCACGGAATATCACCGGCAGTCCAGGAAAGCGTTGCGGTGCCGTCGGGTCGGAACTCCACGATGCCTTGGGGCGCACCCTCGACCTTTCCATACGTCTCCAGCCGCTCCCAATACGCCCACGGCTGGGCGGTCAGGATCTCGCGGATCTCGGCGGGCGTTTTCTTTTTCTCGATCACCCCCGGAGCCGGGAGATCTGGTGGGGAGAGCGCTGCGGTGGCGGCGAGGAGAACCGCGAGGCGGGGCGGCAACGTCTTCTTCATGGCGAGCATGTTTTAACACAAGTCCGGCGCGCCGGGCAATCCCTATGTCGCCCGCTAGGAAACGACCTTGCTCTCAGGATCTTCGCGCCCCGCCGCCTCCCGCGCCTGCTGCGCGCGCTCGGCGGCGGCTTGCGCCTTGCGCTGGATTTCCTCCGGGCTGGGCAGATCCGAGAGGTCGATCTCGGCGAGGACGTCCGCCGGGATCACGCCTTGGGCCTGCAGCTTGGTCAGGCACTTCTTGCGTTCGGTCAGCGCCTTGTCCGGGCTGCGCTCCAGGGAAAACCGGGACTTGGCGGCTTCGGAGCGGTTGCGCAGCGTCGAGTAGATGTCGCCGCCGAGCAGCGACGAAATATCGACCTTCATCTTCTCGCGCTTCACGTCGGCATCGTTGACCGGCTCGCCGTTGATCGGACCGGAGCCGTATTTCGGGAACATGATGGCGACCTCCGGGCAGACGCGCGAGCACGCCGGGCAATTCGTCTTACAGTTGTCGTTGTTCTGCACCTGGATGCGATGCTCGCCGTCCACGCCATAGACGTCGAACAGGCAGAAGCTCAGGCACTGCATGCAGTTCGTGCACCGGTCGTAGTCGATGACCGGGAACCACGGCTTCCACGTCTTGCCGGCCCCCGGCGATCCGGCGGGCTGGTTCATGCCCAGGTCGCCGCGGAACGCATCGACCGCCTCCAGCACCGCCGCCTCATCCAGGCCGCCGATGTCCCGCGTCCCGATCTCGACCTGCCCCGCCGCATCCTCCAAGGCGGGCGGCGCGCCGCCGAAATCGCCCAGCACCAGCATCCGCCGCCGATCCGCCGATGCAGGAGCCGCCGCCGCCGCCGCGCCGTTCGCCGATGCCCGCGCCACCGCATAGCCGCGGTCGAGCAGCCGCATGACGAGCGAGAAGCGCGCCGCCGCCTCGATGGGATTCGCGCCCGCGCCCTCGTAGAGGACGATTTCGAAGGAGCCTAGGTCGTTTTTGATCATGCGCTAAGACGCAGCCGATTGCCGGGTTTGGCAAGCGCGGATTCGGGGGCGAATCGCCGCCAAGCTACGAGGTGCCGAACCCGATCAGCCAAACGATCAACGCCCCAACCGACGCAAGCCCGCCGTAGAGGGAACCCGGTCAGCCCATCCGGGCGTCAGCACGGCGACACCAAAACGATCCGCCCAGCATCGCAACGGCGGCAGCGAACAAGCAGCCAGCGCTTCCGCCTGCCAAGGCGATTGGTCAGGCAGGTCGCCGCCAAAGCAGCCGCACAGGAAATCGCCAGCAATGCCGCGGCGGTGACCAACACCTCGGCGGGAAGAAACGCGGGCTGCCCTTCTTCTTCGGGCGGGGGCGGAAACGCGGTCTCCACAGCAAGAACTGGACGGCTATCAAAACGACCAGCGCCCCGACGACGGAAGCGGCGAATCGTTTGTTGGGGCTGATCGGCTTCGTGTTCATGGGGTGGTCAGAGGCTTCAGTTCAACGCGCACTTTGTTGGGCGTTTCGTAACCAATTTCGATTTCAGTAGGTTCATCCGTCAACGATGAAATATTTAGTTGGATCGGTTTCGTGGTGCAGCCAGAAAGGGATAGTTGGGTCCCGGCATCAGGCGTAGTCCTCGACGAGAGATAGACATGCGGCAGTTCCATCGAACGACCAACCACATCGAGGTCTTTGCAGCCGAAATGGATATCCGAGATAGGATCGCCAGTAACCGCGTCGTTGAAATCGAAGTCGACCCGGATTTGAAATACCCCATTCATTTTCCCGCTTCCAGGTTCTCGATCTCCACCGCATCCGGGAATTGCACGACCGCCATGGAAACAGGACCGCCTTTACGCCAGCGGCGGGCGATCGAGGTTGCGCGCCCCTCGGCTGCTGGTCCCCTGGCGCCAGACCACTCGCGGGTCGAGCGTTTTACCGCAACATGTACCCAGCCGCAGGCGGTGATAAGAACTCCGGCCGCGAGTGGGGTGCCCGAATCGGCAAGCATCCAATCGGGCTTCTCTGCAAATAGAGTATATCCTTGCAGGCACAGCATCACGACGCCCCCGAGGAATCCGATCCAGCAGAAGAATTGGACCCAAGGAACGACTCGCCTCGTTTCGGTAGAGGATCGAAAATCCAAGGAAGATCGCCACGACCACGGGATTGAGGTAGAGTCCATCACTCAGATGCATCGCCAAATCGATCGCCAGTGCGCCGAAACCGATCAGCATCGCGCCGATGAGGCAAACCGCGAAGGGTGGAGGGGCGGGCAGGATTCTGTTCCATGGCGGGCAAAGATTACGCCGCCTCCCCGCGGCGGCCGAAAGCGCTCTGCGGGTGACTTGGAGAGTTGATCTTCGCGCCGGTCAAAGGCTACTGCTTCACCCGATGACCACCATCGCAGAAGACCTCGACAAGACACTCGCAGCCATCGACGCCGAAAGCGCCGAGGCGCTCGAACGTCGTTGCGCGATGCGATGGCGCTGAGCGGTCATACCCCAGTTCTGATGGCGGTCATTGCACCGTTGCCGAGCATTTTAAGAAGTTCAGCCGGCGTTTTGGAGGGCGACGATTGGGGCCTCCAGAGGATCCTCCGCCCGAAGCATCAATCCGGTGGTAGATGCGCTTTCTCCTCGACACAAATCTGATTATTTTCGCCTTAAAGAATCCAGAAGGCATCGCTGCCTCGCGGATTCGCTCAACGTTTTGGGACGAAATTCTCGTCTGTTCCATCGTAGAGGCGGAATTGTTTCATGGTGCCACTAAGTACGGCGCGCCGGAAAGACGGAGGGAATTGCTCAGAGCTTTTTTGGCTCCATTTCAGTCCGTCCCTTTCGATTCTCGATGTGTTCCCCAATATGCAGAAATTCGAAACTATTTGGAACAGCGCGGCACCATGATCGGGGCCAATGACCTTTTGATTGCCTCGATTGCAGTAACCTACGATTTCGTTTTGGTAACTAGCAACACTTCGGAATTTGAACGTGTGCCTGATCTCGCGGTGGTGGACTGGACCAAATGATTGGTGACTCGGGAAGATCGAAGCACCTACCCTTCCTCCTCGAGCGCCTCCGCGATCTCGTCCGCGCTTTGCTCGCGCATGTTGAGCACCTCGGCGTGGTCGGGCAAGGCGGAGCCGGCGGCGTGGAAGAGCCACTTCACGGCGCGGGGGTGGCAGGCGGCGATCTTGAGCGGCTCGTTGGCCGCGCTTTCGGCGAGCTGGGCGAGCTTTGGGTCGCGGCGGGCGGACATCTCGCAGAGGTCGGGCACGCATTCGAAGGCGGCACCCGAGGCGCAGAGGCGTTCGAGGACGTCGTTTTTGACGCCCTCGGGCACGGCTTGGGCGTAGGCGCAGCGGCAGTAGAGGATCTTTGCCATCGGTCGGGTCGGGACTAGGCGTGCGCCTCGGGGGCCTTCGCCGGGTTCGCGTTGCCGGCGGGCGGTTGCAGGTTCGCGTAGGCGCCGAAGTCGTTGAAGAAAAACTTTTTGCTCAGCCGATACATCCAGTGCTTCTCCGGGATCTCCTCGCCGGGCAGGTATTGGCTGCCCCGCTGCGTCATGGACTCGATCTCCGCCATCGCCGTGCCGCGGATCGTCGTATCTTTTGCGCCGTGGCGTTCGGCCAGCGCTTTGACCAAGTCCGGGCGCTCCAGCACGATGCAACCGCGGGTGTGCTGCGCGGCGGTCTCGCGAAAGTCTTTGAGGAACGCCGACTTCGTGAGCGTCTCGTAGATGCCGCCGCCGTTGTCGCGGATGTCGTCGGCGGCGAATTGGATGATCGGGCACGGCTCGACCGCGCCGCCGGGCGAGACGTGGTGGCTGATGCCCGTCGCCATCGGGCAGAGCGCCTGCCCTTTGTCGTCGTAATATGCATCGATCAGCGCGATCGGGAGCTTGGCGCGCATCTCGACGACGAACTTGCGGACGCGGCGCGCCTGGTCCGGGGTCAGCGCCAGCTCCGGGTGGATCTTGGGACCGACCGGGCGGTAGGTGTGATACCACGCGTAGTGGACGCCGCGGTCGATCAGCGTGCGCAGCCACTTTTCGGTCAGAAGGTCGTCGATATTCGTCTGGCAGAGGCTGGTCGCCACGCCGGTCAGGATCTTGTTTTCGAGGCAGTGGTCCAGACCGCGCAGCGTGCGGGAAAGGACGTTCGCCTTGCCGCGGCGCTCGTCGCTGACCACCTCGGTGCCCTCGATGCTGACGAGCGGCGTCGCGTTGCCGAGCAGCCGCAGGTGCCGCGCCGCCTTCGCCGTGATCAGTTGCCCGTTGGTGAAGATCTGGAAAAACAATCCTGGTGCTCCGCCAGCAGGTCGAACAGCTCCGGGTGCATGAACGGCTCTCCGCCGAGGATCCCGAAGAACGAATTGCCGTGCTCCTTCGCGTCGTTGATCAGCCGGTTCAGGTCCGCGAGGTCGATCTTCGTCTGCGGCTTATCGACATCCACCCAGCAGCCCTGGCAGCGCAGGTTGCAGGAGTTGAGGATCGACAGGTAGAGGAACGGCGGGAAGTAAACGCCCTTCTTCAGGCGCTTCTTGAAGAGCTGCACCGAGCGCGCCCTTGAATCCGAAGTTCCACGCCATCTTCATGAGGTGGCGCGTGTCCGTGGTGGCGAGGATGCGGCTGGTGAGTTGCAGGATCATGGGGCGATGGGGCAGGCCGATGCGCGGCGCGGCGGCGCGGGGGGGCAATAGGTAGTCGTTCCCCCTCTGGCGCGCATTTCAACCGCTTACTTTTTCTTGAGCCTTGCGCCGAGCTTATCCGCCAGCGCTTTGACCAGATCCGGGTTCGCTTCGGCGATGTTCTCGGTCTCGCCGGGGGTAAGCGTGGTCGTAGAGTTCGGCGTAAGCGCCGTTGTGCAGGATGAGGCGATGGGTGCTGGTGCGGATCGTCTTGGCTCCGGCATAGGAGATCGCGTCGTGGCCGGGGCGTCCGGGTTTTCTAAAATCGGGCGGAGCGAGACGCCGTGGGCGAAGGCGGGTGCGGGGAGACCGGCGAGGTCGGCGAGGGTCGGGAAGAGGTCGAGGGTTTCGACGACGGAGCCGGTGGATTGTCCGGGCTGGGCGATGCCGGGGAAGGAGACGATGAGGGGGGAGCGGAGCGATTCCTCGAAGAGCGCGTGCTTGCCCCAGATGGCGTGTTCGCCGAGGTGCCAGCCGTGGTCGCCCCACAGGACGACGATCGTGTCGCCGGCGGCTCCGGATTCGCCGAGCTTGGCAAGGAGCCTGCCGACCTGGGCGTCGGCGTAGGTGACGCAGGCGGCGTAGTGTTTGCGCACCTGGGTGGCGAAGCAGGCGTCGGTGTTCGGGTCCTTGCCCCAGCGGTTGTATTTCATGAACTCGCCGGAGCCATGCCATGTCGTTTTGCCGGCGGGCTTTTCGGGATGCGGGATCGGCGGGAGCTGGGCGTCGCGATACGGCTCCATGTATTGCGCCGGGGCGCCGAACGGGAGGTGCGGGCGGATGATGCCGACGGCGAGGAAGAACGGCTTGCCCGCCTGGGCGAGGTCGCCGAGCTGGCGGAGCGCCTCGTCGGCGATGAGGCCGTCTGGGTAGATCGTGTCGGGGCCGTCCTCGGACTGGAAGACGTCCATCTTGCCGGCGCTGCCGCGGATCTCGCCGTTGGCCAGGCCGTGCATGGCACCGCGCGGGTGCTGCCAGGGGCCGGCGGGGAGCAGGTGGCGGTCCCACGAGCCGGGCATCTCCGGCTGGGCGTCGTCGTCCCAATCCGGGCCGCCGCGCCCGCCGGGGTGGTGGGAGACCTTGCCGACCGAGACGGTGGTGTAGCCGTGCTGGCGGAACCAGGCGGGCATCGAGGGCGGGACGGCGGCGGCGTCCTTCTCCATGGAGGCGGCGCGCTGGAAGAGGGCACCGTTCCCGGCGGGGCCGTAGCGCCCGGTCAGCAGCGTGTAGCGCGAGGCTCCGCACGTCGGGGCCTGCACGTAGTGGCGGAAAAACGCGCGGCCGCCGGCGGCGAGGCGGTCGATGTTGGGCGACTGGATGTAGGCTTTGCCAAAGCAGGCCAGCTCCGGGCGGAGGTCGTCGATGCAGATGAGGAGGACGTTCGGCTTGCCGGCGGCGTTCGCGTTCGCGGCGGCGGCGAGGAGCAGGCAGAGGAGCGGGAGGAGGCGGTTCATGCCGCCGAGCCTACGCGAGGCTCCGCCGATGACCAAGGCGGGATCGCGGGCCGCGCGCTATTTGGGCAGGATGTCGCTATGCTGCCGCGTTTTGGCGAAATCCTGGGCGGCCTCGTTCGCCTTGCCGAGCTTCTGGTAGGCGACGCCGCGGTTGTAGTAGGCCAGGCCGTTGGCGGGCTGGCGCGCGATGACCTCGGTGAAGTCGGCGGCGGCGTCTTCGAGCTGGCCGAGGCGTGCGCGGAGCAGGCCGCGCTTGAGGTAGGCGTCGGCGTAGTCCTTGTCGCAGCGGATGGCGGAGGAAAAGTCGTCCAGCGCGCGGCCGGGTTCCCCGGCGGCCTGGAAGGCGAGACCGCGGCTGTGGTAGGGCTGCGCCTGCTCCGGGGCGAGGGCGATGGCGCGGGAGTGCTGCTGGATGGCGGCGTCGAGGAGGCCCTGCTTGGCGAGGCAGATGCCCTTGAACATGTAGGCCTGCGCGTAGGTGGCGTCGGCGGCGATCGCCTTGTCGAAGGCGTCGATCGCCGCGCTGGCATCGCCTTCCTGCAAGAGCCGCAGGCCGGTCCGCGCGTGCTCGGCGGCAGCGGCGCGCTCGGGGCCGGACCCCGCTGGCTCGGCGGGTTTGCCCGCCGTGCCGCCTTCGCCGAGGTATTCGAGGTGGTTGACGTGGAACGAATTGATGAAATCGACGCGGTCGATGCGCCGGTCGCCGACCCAGTAGTCCTCGGGCGTGCGGAGGTTGATGTAATTACCAGAGCCGTCCTTGGCGATGACGCTGCGGCTGGGGATGACGGGGATCGGGTAGCTGGGCGGCGCGTAGCCGATCGACGGGGTCGCCCCCACGGCGGTGCCGGGCGGGATCGCCGCGGCGGCGGCGAGGAGCGCGGGCGCGAAAAGGGCTGAAGCGTAGGGGGGATTCCGCATGGGGGAGGCTAAACGCCATCGCCTTTCTGTAAAGCCGCAAGCCGGGGCGGCGGACCTGCCCCGCTACCACGGGACGAAGCGCAGGCCGAAGAGCGCGATGAACTGGAGCGCGGCGGCGATCATCCCGGCGAGGGCGAAGGGCTTGAAATAATCGACGCTGACCGGCGCGGCGGGCTTGAGCTTCGCCGGCTTCATCGCATCGATCCGCTGGAAGACGCCGCGGAGCGAGGCGGGGTCCCCGGCGACGAAGGCCTCGCCGCCGGTGCTGGAGGCGATCATCGATACCTCGGGCTGCGGCTCGCCTTCCGCGACGTGGACGTAGAAGACGGTGACGCGCTCGCGGGTGAGCTTGGCGATCAGCTCCTGGGTGGTCGCGGGGTCGAGGTCGCCGCTTTGCCCGTCGGAGATGAGGACGATCATGCGGTCGCCGTCCTCGCGGTTGGCGAGCAGGCGATAGACGCGGTCGAGCGCCTTGCCGATCTGCGTGCCGCCGAAGTAGGGCGGCATCTTGGTCGGATCGATGAACGGGGCGGAGAGGCGGATCGCGTCGAGGTCCTTGGTCAGCGGCACCCAGTGGAGGACTTCGTTGCCGAAGACGGTGAGCCGAACGCGTCGTCCTTGCGGAACGTGGTGAAGTCGTTGATCGCCTGGAGCGCCTCGGTCGAGCGCGTGCCGTCGCCATAAGGCGCGCTCATGCTGCCGGAGATGTCCATGACGACCTCGATGTTGTTCAAGACGCGCTCCTCCTGCGGGATCTCGGCGTGCTGGGGACCGGCGAGGATGAGGATGGTGCCGCCCACGCCGCAGGAGCCGCCCACGCGGCGACCTTGACCGGCTAAGCGAGTTTGTCCCGGGACCGCACGCCGGTGTGGTCGGCGGGCACGACGACCGGGTGCGCGCGCCGCACCCACTCCCACGCAGCCAGGAGAAGCGGCAGCGCGAGGAGGGCGAGCAAGGCGGGGCGGGCGAAGGACATCGGCGGCTACGGTATCGCGCCAAGCCCGGAGCGGAAGCCCAAATTGCGCCGCGGGGCGGGCGTGGGTTTTTTCCGAAAACACCTTCCTGCAGCCCCGCCTCAACCCTAGGAACGAGCGAATCATTTTGGACAGGGTTAATTGACAAATGCATCAAAATAAGCAAAATACATTTTACCTAATCAGGTTAAACAAGCATGGAATTGCCTAAAGCCGAGCTGTTTTCCGTCCTCCAAGAGTTCAACCCTTGGTGGACCGGGCAACCGGTGGCCGATCTGCCAGACTGGGAGCGATCGGCGACGCGGCAGATTCGTGCATGGATCGACGACGCTGAGACCAAGCGGGCATTGCTGCTGACCGGTGCGCGGCAGGTGGGGAAGACGACGCTTTTCCGTCAGGCGATCCGGCGCTTGGTGGAGGATGGTTTTCCGCCAGCGAACCTGCTCTATGCCACCTTCGACCACCCCTTCCTAAAGCTAGCGGGACTGGAGCGGACGCTACAGGCATGGGAAGAGCTGTTTCCGCCGGTGGCGGGTCACCCGCGGATGCTATTTCTCGACGAGATCCAGTTTGTCCCCGACTGGCAGACTTGGCTGAAGCATCAGAGCGACTTCCAGCGGGGACGGCGGATCGCGGCAACTGGCTCGGCCAGCCCACTGCGTGACGGCTCGGCAGAGTCCGGCGTGGGGCGCTGGGAAACCATTCCGCTGCCGACTTTGTCCTTCGCGGAATATCTCCGGCTGCGTAAGGTGGGAATCCCCGATCTGCCCGAGGTGCGCTCGCTACGGCAGCTCTTCGATTGGTCGGCTGGTGACTTCTCCCGCGCGGCGACGCTGGGGCGACCGCTCACCGCACATTTTCACGAATACCTGCTGCGGGGCGGGTTTCCCGAACCCGCCCTAGCGAACGACCTCACCCGCTGCCAGCGACTGCTGCGGGAAGACATCGTGGACAAGGTGCTCAAGCGCGACATGACGGCGCTCTATGGGGTGCGCCGGGTCTTGGAAGTGGAGAAGATCTTCCTCTACTTGTGCTACCACGACGGGGGCATCCTAGACGTCCCGACGCTCTCCCAAGAGCTGGATGGGATCAACCGCCAGTCGGTGGGCAATTTCCTCGACCTCTTCGAGGCGACCCACCTGATCTACCGCTTGCGTCCGTTCGGCTACGGTAAGGAGGTGCTGCGCGGGCGCTCAAAGGTCTATCTGGCGGACGCAGCGCTGCCGGGATCGGTGCTGCTGCTGGGAAGGCGCCTCCTGGAGAAACCTGACCGGCTCGGCGCGGCGGTGGAGACCGCCTTCTTCAAGCACCTCTACACCCGCTATTACCCAGACCAGCCAACGTTTTCCTACTGGCAGGACAAAAAGAATCGAGATCTGGAGGTCGATCTAATCGCGCAGACTGGCGAACGCCTTGTGCCGTTCGAAGTGAAGTATCAGGACGCCGAGACGACCTCGAAAAAACTGAAGGGACTGCGCCTTTTTCTCGAAGAAAAAGAGGTGCGGCACGGCTATGTGGTCACCCAACGGTGGGAAGACTTTGGCGTCATCGAGACGTTTTCGGCCCGCAAGGGGAGCGAGCGCAAGAAGCTCGATGCGAGAATCCTCGCCATCCCCGCACCACTCGCCTGCTATTGGCTCTCCGATTGAACCGGCTGAAGTCGGACACGCCTAAAGGCGGCGGCATATCCCCTACTCGCCCATCGCGCGCAGGATGTGCTCGAGGCTGATCATCGCGTAGCCGGTGACGAGGTGCGGGTCGTTTTCGCGCCAGCGGTTGGAGAGCTTGTTGGTCCACGAGCCGTCCTCGTTCTGGAGCGCGATCAACTTGGCGGCGAGCTCTTGCTTCCAGTCGATCTTTTTCCCGTCGGCGAGGACGAGTTCGTCTTCGCCCAGGACCGAGAGCGCCTTGCCCATGGTGTGGAAGTAGTAGAACAAGCCCTGCCCTTCCATGCCGGGGTTTTCCTCCAGCGTGTAGTGGCGGCCGAGCCAGTCTTTGACCGCTTTGATGCGGGCGTCGTCCTTGTCCATGTCGGCGTAGATAAAGCTGAGCAGCCCGGCGTAGGACATGCTGCCGTAGGAGCGGAGCGCCTTCTTCTTGCCTTCGAGTTCGATCTCATCGGACTTGGTGTTGCCGGGGAAATAGACGAAGCCGCCGCGGTCCTCGTCGCGCAGGCCGACGGACTCGCCGAGGTCTTTGACCGTGGCCTCGGAGTTCTGGCAGCGGGAGACGAAGTCGATGGCGGCATCCCAGTCGAGATCGACTTCCTTGCCGTCGGCGTATTTCGAGTCGGCGAGCGCCTTTTTCGCGTGGTAGAGCGCCTCGATGGCGAAATGGGTGTTGGAGAGGTCGGAGTGGGTGTAGCTGCCGCCGTAGCCGATGCCGCCGTCGAGCACGTTGTCGGTCTCGCCTTTCGTATCGTAGTCCTGCTGCTGGCCGATGAGCATGCGCCGCGCGTTGGCGATCACCGGCAGGAGTTCCTCATCCCCAGCGAGCGACAGGGCGGTCAGGCAAAGCGCGGTGTTGTAGGTCGCCAGCCCCTTCCCATAGATGCCGCCGTCCTCTTTGTTGACGTTGCTCAGGATGAATTTGATCGCCTTGTCCACCGATGCCGGGCGAGGGTTGCCGGGCGCCTGCAAAATCGCCGTGACCGAAATCCCGGTGATCGCCGGGTTCGACTCGTCGCCCCAGGCGCCGGATTCCGCCTGGTTGGCTTCGTAGAAGGCGATGCCCTTTTTCAGGGCAGCTTCGATGTCCGCTTTCGTCACTTCGGCAGCGGGTGCTAGTGCGGCGATGGCGGTGAACGCGATGGCGAGGAGGGCAGATGTCTTCATGCCCTAACCGATAGCGGGACACCACGATTTCTCAAATGACCTCCAGAAGATTCGAGGGGGAGACCAAGTTTTGCCCGACGATGGATAAATTTTAGCCATACTGCCGATTCTGGAAGCGGGCGCTTTGCATGGCGAGGATGGGTGCCAGAATCCGCGACTATGTCTCTCTCCCTCTCCTCCCGCATCGCCGCCCTATCGTGGGCTGCCTTCGCCGCCGCGCCGTTCGCCATTGGCCAGGACGCTCCGCCTCCACTCCCAGAGGATTCCGTGCCGATCACCAAGCTCGACACCACGGTGGTGACCGCCTCCCGCGAGGAGGAGGAGGCGATCGAGGCTCCCTATCTCGTGGAGCGGATCACCGAGGCGGAGCTGGTCGAGCGCGCGGCGCGCACGCTGCCGGAGGCGCTGGAGCGGGTGCCGGGCGTGATCGTGCAGAAGACCGCGCACAGCCAGGGATCGCCGATCATCCGCGGGCTGACCGGCTACCACAACCTCGTGTTGATCGACGGCGTCCGCCTGAACGACGCGACGTTCCGCTCCGGCCCGAACGAATACTGGAACACGGTCGATTCGCAGGGGCTGCGCGCCATCGAGCTGGTCAAATCGCAGGGTTCGGTCCTCTTCGGCAGCGATGCGGTCGGCGGGACGCTCCAGGCGCTGACGCGGCAGTGCTACCTATGCGGACGGCGCGGGCATCCACATCGGCGGGCGGTCGTATTCGCGCTATGCCACGGCGGAGGACGGCTTCATCCAGCGCGGCGAGATTTCGTTTAGCGAAGCCGGGAGGTTCGGCGCCCTGCTCGGCGGCAGCTACAAGGACTTCGGCAATATCGACGCCGCCGGGCTCGGGCGCCTACCCCATACCGGCTACGAAGAATGGGCGGCCGACGGAAAGCTCGAATTCTTCCCGACCGAAAACTCGCGCCTCACGATCTTCCACCAGCAGCTCCACCAGGACGGCGCGTGGCGCGTCCACAAGACAACCTCCGCCGTGCCGTGGCGCGGCACCGAGATCGGCGACGAGCGCACCCGGATGCTGGAGAACGACCGCCTCCTGACCTACATCCAACTGGAAGGCGATGCCCAGACCGCGCTCTTCGACCACTACAAGGTCAGCCTTTCCCACCAGCGCCACAGCGAGGGGCAATACCGGATCCGCGGCAACGGCCGGATCGATAACCAGGGGCTGGACCTCGACAGCTACGGCGCGTGGGCGCAGTTCGACCGCGACCTGGAATTCACCGACCTGATCTACGGCTTCAGCTACTACCAGGACCGCGTCGATTCGTTCCGGGACGACTACAACGCCGACGGCTCGCTCCGCGCCCACCGCATCCAGGGTCCGGTCGGCGACGACGGCACCTACCACCTCGCCGATTTCTTCTTCAATACCTCGACCCCGGTCGGCGACCGCCTCGTCGTCGATCTCGGCGCGCGCTACACCTACGCCGAGGCGGAGATCGGCTCCGTCGAAGACACCGACACCGGCGAAGCGTTTTCGATCAACGATAGCTGGGACCACGCGGTGGCGAGCGGCCGCGCCTCCTACCGCCTCGATGACGCGGGCGAATGGCGGCTCTTCGGCGGGATCTCGCAGGCGTTCCGCGCGCCGAACTTCTCCGACCTGTCGCGCCTCGACTCGAACCGGAGCAGCGAGATCGAAACGCCTTCGCCGGGCTTGGGGCCGGAGAAGTTCGTGACCTATGAGATCGGGGTCAAAACGCAGTCGGATCGCTTCGGCGCCGAGCTTTCCTACTACTACACCGACATCAGCGACCTGATCCTGCGCACGCCGACCGGGCGCGTCGTGGATGGGCTCGACGAGGTCATCAAATCGAACGTCGGCGACGGCTACGTCCACGGCGTCGAGCTGAGCGGCTCGTTCGAGATCTGCGACGGGCTGACGCTCTTCGGCGGCTTCGCCTGGCAAGAGAGCAGCGTCTCGACCTACCCGACGTCCGAGCCCGATCTGGTCGATGAGCCGCTCTCGCGCCTGCTGCCGACCAGCGGCTACGGCGGCGCCCGGTTTGAATTCGCCGACGGCCGCGCGTGGATCGAAACTCAGGTGACCGCCGCCGCCCGCGCGGATCGGCTGAGCAGCTCCGACGTGCGCGACACCCAGCGCATCCCGCCCGGCGGCACGCCCGGCTATTGGATCGCGACGCTGCGCGGCGGCTGCCGGGTCACCGACAACATCTTGCTCACCGCCGCCGTCGAAAACATCTTCGACGAGGAATACCGCGCCCACGGGTCCGGGCAAAACGAACCCGGCACCAACTTCGTCTTCGGCGCGGAGATCCGCTTTTAGCGTTGCCCCGACCGCCTGACGTTTTCCTCGCGTTTCTCGCTATCGGTCATCCATTCTAGGCATGGATGGTCACAAGCTCACCGCCACCCGCAGCCTCTCGCGCCATCTCGCGCTGTCGTTCTCGGCGTTCGTCCTGCTCGGATCCCTCGCCGTCGCCGGCTGGATGGCGTGGTGGCACCGCCAGCAGGCGCTCGATGACCTCGAACAACTCGCCAAGACCAACGTCGCTTTCGTGACCGAACTCCGCCTGCCGAAAAGCCGGGAGCTCGCCATGCGCCTCGCCCACATCCTCGACTGCGGCGTCGGGTTCCACTTCGGCGGCAGTAGCGGCAGCAGCGGCGGCGGGCAAAGGGGGGCGGGCGACTGGCCGCCGGAGCTGGCTGGGGTGATCGAGCGGCTTGCCGCGCGGCGCGAGCCGGCGGCGGCGCGCGAGGGCGGCTACGCGGTGGCGGTCGCGCCCTTCGCCGCGCCGGACGCCGGCGTTTCATTGATATTGGTGCGGCAGAGCGGCGGCCTGCTGCCGGGGATCGCCGGAGGAGCCGCCGCCCCGGCCCTAGCGATCACGCTGACCGGCGCGATCCTCGCGATCCTCATCGGCCGGCGGATCATCCGCCCGCTGGAGGCCGTCGCCGGCTGGCTGCCGAACCTCGATTCCGAAGACGGCTCCGCCAAGCCGCTGCCCGCCCGCATTTCTAGCCGGCCCGATGAGATCGGCGCGCTCGCCCGCGCGCTGGAGCAGACCGGCGAGCACCTGCGGCGGGAGCGCGAGAGGCGGCAGCGCTCGGAGCGGCTCGCCACGCTCGGGCGCATCGCCACCAGCCTCGCCCACGAGATCAAAAACCCGGCCGCCGCCATCGCGCTGCACGCCGACATCCTCGCCGCCCGCGTGTCGCCGGAGGATGCCGAATCGATCGAGCTGATCCACGAGGAGGTCGACCGGATCACCGATCTGGTCAACCAGTGGCTCTTCGTCGCCCGCGCCGCCCGGCTACCGAGGCGCGGCACGATCTCCGGGTCCTGACCGAAAAAGTCGCCCGGCGCCTCCGGTGCGTTCTTCGAGCATCTCCGCGCCGACTTCGCCATCGCCCCAGACGCGGCGGCGGAAGCGCCCATCGACGCCGACGCCGCGCGGATCGAACAGGCGATCCGCAACCTGCTGGTCAACGCCGCGCAGGCGATGCCCGGCGGCGGGAGCCTCACCGCTTCGGTGCAGGCGGACGCGGAGGGCGTGGCGCTGATCGTCGAGGATGAGGACCCGGCTTCAGCGCCGAGGGCGATCGCGCGGTTCGGCGAGCCTTTTTCCGAGCGCGAAGGCGGGATGGGCATCGGCTTGACGCTCGCCCGCGAAGTGATCCAAGCCCACGGCGGCAAGCTGGATCCGGGTCCGCCCCCGGCGGCGGCGCGCGCCTCACCTGCCGGCTGCCCGCCGCCAAGCCCCCGCCCCAACCGAAAGCCCCAACGCCATGAACGAACGCCAGATCCTCATCGTGGAAGACAACCGCGCGCTCGCCTTGGCGCTGGGCGCGGCGGTCCGCCAAGCCGGGGCGGCCAGCGTGATCGCGCCGACCGCCGCCGTCGCCCGCCGCGAGCTGGGCGATGGCTCCCACGCGATCGCCGCGATGGTCCTCGACATCGGGCTGCCGGACATCAACGGCCTCGAATTCCTCCGCGGGCTGCCCGACGACCTCAAGCTGCCCACCATCGTGATCACCGCCCACGGCGAGATCGAAAACACCATCGCCGCCCGCAAGCTCGGCGTCCGCCAGTTCCTCACCAAACCGCTCGACTTCCCCGCCTTTTCCAACGCGCTGGCCGAGGTGCTGAAAAGTCCGCTTCGCCCCGATGCGGAGGATTCCGCGAAGGCGGGCACCAGCATCGCGCGATTCGTCGGCGACGCAGCGGCGATGCGCCCGGTTTTCCAGCAGATCGCCAACGCCTGCGCGTCCGCCGACCCGGTCGTGATCCGCGGCGAGAGCGGCACCGGCCGGTCGCTCGCCGCCGAGATCATCGCCGAGAACAGCGGCGGCGACGCGGCGGCGTTTCACCCCGGCGGCGAGCGCGAGGCGGACGACCTGCGGGAGGCGCTTGCCCGCGGCGGCACCCTCATCCTCGAAAATATCGAGAGCCTCGGCGCGGATTCGCAGGCCGCCTTGCTCAAATCGTGGGTGCCCGCCGGGCAGCCGGGCGCCCCCCGCCTCATCGCGACCGCCGGGGAGCACCTGCCCGAGGCGCTCGAAGAGGGGGCGCTGCGCAGCGATTTGTTCTATCGGCTCAACGTGCTCCCCATCCCGCTGCCGCCGCTGCGCCAACGCCTCGAGGATCTGCCCGCCCTCGTCGCCCACTTCATCGCGGAGCTGGCCCCCGGCCGGGGCGCCAGCGCCAGCCGGGCGGCGCTCGACCGGCTGCAACGCCACGATTGGCCGGGGAACTTGCGCGAGCTGCGCAATGCGGTCGCCCACGCGCTCACCGCCGGTAGTGGCTCGGGCGATGTCCTCGAAGATTCCGCCTTTCCCCCGTCCATCGGCACCCCACCCCACCGCCAATCTCGATTGCACGATCCCGGAAACCTCGAAGCCGCCTTCGACGCTTGGCTCGATGCCCGCTTTGATGCCTCAGCGGACGGAGATCCCGTCTATCGCGACCTCACCAACGAGGCAGAGAAAGTCCTGATCAGCCGCCTTCTCCTCCGCTACGAAGGCAAGATCTCCCGCCTCGCCGAAGCAATGCAGGTAACCAGAACGACGCTGCGCAAACGCCTGCGGGGCGAATAGCCTCAGCAAACCGGAACGCTCGGCGAGGCGTCCGCCGCCTGCGGGACGCGATGCCCGGCGCGAGGCGGCTAATTTTCCCAATTATTTAATGGACATTAGAATTATGAGAGATTTAATTAGCTTTTAATCTTAATTCTAAATACCATTACCCATGGATCAGGGATTCGCCTCCGGATTTGAATTCGCCGACCGCATCGACCTCGATGATCGGGCGTCTTTGTTTTACACCGAGCTACTTCGGGGGATGAACCACAAACTGAACAACCAGCTTTCGGTGATCCGGGGTTTTCGAGCCTCATTTTGATGAGCGAAGACCTCGACGACGATTCAAAAGAGCAGCTCGATCAGATGGTGAAGGCGGCGAAGGCGGCGGAGGAGTTGAGCGCGCTGATGTTGAGCGCCGGCGGGACGGTGCGGCCGGAGCTGCGGATGCTAAATCTGGGCGACATCATGCCGATGGCGGAAGCGAAGCTGCGCGCGCCTTGCGAATCCGCAGGCGTGCCGTTCCAGCTCAACATGCAGCCGAGCCTCCCTTCGATCCAAGGGGATAACAGCCGGCTGAGCGAGATCTTGATCGAACTGGTCCGCAATGCTGCCGAAGCGGCGCAGGGGACCGGCGGCGAGGTCGCCATCGACGTGGTCGGACCCGGCGTGGTGGACCCGCAAAGCCGGGCGGTCGAAGTATTTGTCCGCAACACCGGGGCGGCGATCAACCGGGAGAAGATCAAGGAGCTAAAGGACATGTTCCGCCCGTTCGTCACGACCAAAGTGGGCAACCACTCCGGGCTGGGGCTGACCAATTGCGCGATGCTGGCGGGCAAGATGGGGATGCGCTTGGGCGTGAAGGCAGAGGGCGACACCGTGACGCTCTGGCTGAGCTGCCCGGTGGCGAGCTAGCTTTGGAAAAACGTGAGCCGGGTCCCGGCAAGATGCCAAGACCCGGCTCAACCCTAACCACACACATTCTGAACGTCGCCTGCGGGGAAAGCATAGGGTTTTTCCTACCGGCGGCGGCGGGCAAGCCGAAGGCTCCGGCGATGGCGAGCAGCGAGGCTCCGGTCGGCTCGGGCAGCGGCTCCGGCACATTGAACCCGACCTCGATCCGGTCCACGATCGACGCTTCGGGTTCCGATTGCGAGGCGGTGAAGCCGTCCCCATCGGTGTCAAATCCTACATCGTAGTAGCCGAACCAAACGGTCACGCCGGTAACTTGCTCGAAATTCTCCAAGCCAAGGTCCAAACCAGTGACGGTCTGGTCGTCCTCGATCGCCCCAGAACCCGCCGCCGGATTTCCGTTGCGATCCTCCGGTCCGTCGATCAGGGAGACGTTGAAGTCATCGATGGCATACCAGCCGGGCTGCACCAGCCCGCCGGAGACGCCGCCGCTCCCTTGGCCGCTGAGGAATTGCGAGATCGAACGACCGTGGGGCAGCAAATCGCCGGACGCGGCGAGCGGGTCCGCCACCGATCCATCCGCGCCAAAGAACCCGCTCCCACTCAGATCGCTGTAAATCGCCGCGCCGTAGTTGGAAAAGTCGGCGATGCTGAATGGGGCGTCCGACATCGTCCCGGCGGTGACGAACGCGAATTCGTAGAGTTCCGACAAGCCATTGGTGCTGGCGAGGCGCATCGAAAACGCATCGGCGGAGATCTCCAGATCGGTGTCGAACGTGATCTCCCAAGCGACAAGCGCAAAGTCGCCGGAGCGGCTGGTTCCACCAAGGACATTCATGTCGCTGCGGAAGGTCCCGAACCGGCGCTCGGCTTCGATCTGGCTCCAGCGACCGCCCGACCCGTCGAAGACCGACGCCTTAACAAACATGTCGTTGCGCCCATCTGGCGTCTGCTCAAATCGCATCCGCCCCGTGTTGGGATCGACCCCGACCGGGCGAAAAATGTCGTAAGACCGCGTCTGCGTCGTGGAGGCGGGCGTCGCCCACACATCGGCGGTGGCAAATTGAACGATATTGGTCGGGTCATCTCCCGGCAAATTCCGGAGATCGATTTGAGCGTCCCAAACATTGATCGCTGCCTGGGTAATCCCTGCAGAGGCGCACAGAGCTGTAGTGATCCCTAAGAGCTTCTTTCCACTAAAAAATTTCAGTTTGTTCATGCGTTGGTCAGGTTGATTGCAAGTTCTAGTCGCAATTCTAACAAAATTTTCTTTCACTGCAAGGTAAATTTTTAATATTTGCGAACTTTCAGCCGGATTTTGCAGGTTTGAGGCGTCATAGATGCCGGAATTCGCAAGTTTGAAATTATTGGTTCTCTTGCATCCAACCTTGGCATTCAGTGACAAAACGAATTATTCTTCGAGATGCCCCCGTCGATCGTTCTCCGAACCACCGTCATTGCCCTCGGTGTCGCCTTCCTCCCTTTGGCTACCTCAAGAGGGCAGGAATCAAATCTAGCCCTCGGCAAGCCGGTGGTCGCCTCGGCAGCGACCTATGCGGGGCAGATCCCCGAGAATTTGACGGATGGTCAGTTCAACAACCAGTCGCATCCGCTGACGGCGACAGGAACGATCGGATTTTATTACCGGATCGATCTGGGCAAGGACGAGGCGTTGTCCCGGATCATCATGTATAACCGGACGGGATGCTGCCCGGAGCGGCTGTCGAACTATCGGGTGGCGCTGCTGGCGGACAACGGCGGGTCGCCGGGCGCGGCGAATTGGACGGCGGATATCCGGACGGACAATTCGCACTCGGGCGACGGCGGCACCGACATCTTGACGCCGGATCTCGATCCGTCGGGCGAGTTCCGCGGGCGCTACATCCACATCGAGAACCTGAGCAACGCCGCCTACAACCCGCAGATCGCGGAGGTCGAGGCGTATCCCGCGCAGCTCGCCGACATCCGGTTCTTCACGACGGATGCGGGCAATATCACGGCGACTGGCGATCCCGATCTTCCGGCGCAGGCGACGCTTTCCTGGCAAGTCGATGACTACGAGAGCCTCGAAATCACGCCGGACATCGGCGCGGTGTCGGGTCCGGCAGGCACCCGAGTCGTGATGCCCGCCGCAACGACGACCTACACGCTGCGGGCGACCAACGAGGGCGGCACGATCACCCAAACCGTGACCATCGGCGTCGATGCGCCATTCGCGCCGCCTTTGATCACCGAATTCGCGGCGGAGAACGCCGGATCGATCCTCGATGAAGACGGCGACAAGTCGGATTGGATCGAGATTTACAACCCGAATGGCTACCACCTGCCGCTGTCGGGATTCTACCTGACCGACAATCCGGACAACCTGAGCAAATGGGCGGTCGGCGGGCTGGCGATCCCACCGGGCGGTTACAGCGTGGTCTTCGCCTCGGAAAAAGACCGCGCCGATCCGGCGGGCGAGCTGCACACGAATTTCCGCCTGTCCCGCGGCGGCGAATATGTCGCGCTGGTCGCGCCGGACGGCTTGACGGTGCTCTCGCAATTTCCCGCCGACTTCCCGGATACCGCCGAGTTTCCGCCGCAGAAGGCGGGTGCCAGCTACGGGATCGCCTCGGGCGGCGGCGCGGCGTTCCTTTCGCCGCCGACGCCTGGCACGGCGAATGGCGGCGGCTTCTCCGGGTTTGTCGCCGACACCCAATTTTCGGTGGACCGCGGGTTTTACACGGATCCGATCCAGGTCGAGGTCACCACGGCGACGCCCGGCGCGGAGATCCGCTACACGACCGATGGCTCCGCGCCGACGGCGGCGACCGGCACGGTTTACGGCGGGCCGATTTCGGTCGGCTCCACCACCGTGCTGCGCGCGGCGGCATTCCTGCCGGGCTACATCCCGACCAATATCGACACGCACACCTATATCTTCGTGGCCGATGTCGCGCAGAATCCGGTGCTGGCCGCCAGCATCCGGCAGGACCCGACCTACGGCCCGCAGATCCCGGCGGCGTTGCTCAGCCTTCCCAGCCTGTCGATCACCACGCCGTCGGCGATCAACGGCAACACCGAGGTCGGCTGCTCGCTGGAGATGGTCTTCCCCGACGGAACGCCCGGCTTCCAGGAAGACTGCGGGGTCAAAAACTACGGCGGAGCCTTCACCAACTTCCCGAAGAAGAATTTCCGCCTCTACTTCCGCGGCGAATACGGGGCGACGAAGCTCGACTACCCGCTCTTCGCCGGGCACGAGCGCGATGTATCCGCGCCGGGCAGGTTCGACGCCCTCGAACTGCGCAGCGGCTCGCACGACATGAAGATGCGCGGCTTCTACATGGCGAACCGGTTTTGCGATGACACGATGCTCGACATGGGCGACGTCAACCCGCACGGGCGCTTCGTCCACCTCTACATTAACGGGACGTATTGGGGGCAATACCACCTGCGCGAGCGGTTCAACGCCGCGATGTTCGCCAGCTACCTCGGCGGCTCGAAGGAGGACTACGAGGCGATCAACGGAAACTGGAATGTCGGCGGCTGGGCGGATCCCGGCACGCCCTACGACGGGACCGGCTCGGTGTGGGAGAACACCAAGGCGCTCGCCCTGTCCGCCAGCCCGGACAACTACCCGGCGACGCTGCCTTGGCTGAACATGCAGAGCCTCGTCGATTTCATGGCGGTGTTCATGTACGGCTACGCGGAGCACGAATACCGGACCGTCGCGCCGCGCGCCCGGCAGCGGCTTGAGTTTTACCAAAATGACGCCGATGGCTTCTTCGGCACCGCTTTCGGCGGCACGCGCAACCCGACCGAATTCTGCCAGCCAGGTGCCCGGCGTTTTCGGGCGCACCTGGGCGGACGGTCCCGGCAGCCTCTTCAGCCTCTTGTATAAGGCGGGGCACCCGGACTTCCGGACGCTGGTCGCCGACCGCTTGCACAAACACTATGCGAATGGCGGCGCGATGACCGACGAGGCGATCCTCGCCCGATTGCAGGAGCGGCTCAATGAGGTGCAGCTCAGCATGATCCCGGAGATCGCGCGCTGGGGCGGGCCGAACAACACCGACAGCTACCAGACCGTGCCGGAATGGCAGGCGAAGGTCGATTTCCATGTGAACTCGTGGATCCCCGGGCATTCGGCGGCGCGGGTCGCCCAGTTCAAGGCCGCCGGGTTCCTGCCTGCCACCGACGCGCCCGCCTTCAGCCAGCACGGCGGCGCGGTCGCCCAAGGCTACCCGCTCACCATGCAGGCGAACGCCCCGGTTTACTACACGACGGACGGCACCGACCCGCGCCTGCCCGGCGGCGCGCTGAGCCCATCCGCCTTGCTCTACGAGCCGCCAGTCCTGACCAATCCGGTCTCGCTGGTCGGCGACACGACCGGCGTGCGGGGCATCGTCCCGGCGGACAATTCGGTCGATGCAACGTGGACCGCCGCCGGGTTCGACGATTCGGCATGGGCGTCTGCCGCAGGCGCGGGCGTCGGCTACGACGAGGACACGACCTATGTGCCCTACATTGACCTCAATGTCGGTGCCGCCATGAACGACACGAGCACGACCGCCTATCTCCGCTACGCCTTCACGGTCGATGATCCCGCCGCGCTGACCAACCTGACGCTCGCCATGCGCTACGACGACGGGTTCGTCGCCTATCTCAACGGCACGCGGATCGCCTCCGCCAACGCTCCGGCCACGCTTGATTTCCAAGCCGGGGCCACCGCGCAGCACGCCGACGGCGAAGCGGTGGGATTCGCGCCGGTCGCCTACGAGCATCCCGATCCGGCCAGCCTGCTGGTCGCCGGCCAGAACGTGCTCGCCATCCACGGGCTGAACTATCTGATCACCAGCTCGGACTTTCTCATCGAGCCGCAGCTCACCGCCTATGAGATCGAGGACATCGGGGGATCGCCGCCGGTCGCGATTAACGCGCCGACGGTGGTGAAGGCGCGGGCGCAGAGTGCGGGCGGCGAGTGGTCGGCGCTGACCGAGGCGTTCTTCGCCATCGGACCTGCGGTGCAGCCCGGCGACGTCGGCGTTGCCGAGATCCACTACAACCCGGACGGCCAGTCGGAGAGCACCGAATTCATCGAATTGATCAACCTCGCCGATCATGCGATCAACCTGCGCGGCGCGCTTTTCACCGACGGCATCGAGTTCGCCTTCCCGGCGCTGCGCGACACGCTGCTCGCGCCGGGGCAGCGCTTCCTGCTCGCCGGAAGCCGCTACGGCATGGATGGCGAATACGGTCCCGGCTTGCCGGTCGGCGGACTCTTCCGCGACAACCTAAGCAACGACGGCGAAACGCTGACGCTGGAGGACGGCCAGGGTAACGTTCTCTTCACGCTGACCTACAACGACCAATTGCCGTGGCCGACCGCCGCCGACGGCGACGGCTACAGCCTCGCCAACATCAACCCGACCGGCGATCCTGCCGACCCCGCCAACTGGCGCTCCGGCGCGGCAACGGGCGGCTCGCCCGGCGCTCCAGACCCAGGCTCCGCATTCGCCGGCGACCCGCAGGTCGACGGCGACTTCGACAGCATTCCGGCACTTGCCGAATTCGCCATGGGCACCAGCGACGCCGCCGCCGATGCCAATCCGATCGCGCTGACCCCGCCCGCGCCCGGCGAGTCCGGCTACACGTTCAGCTTCCCGCGCGACCCGACCGCCCTCGGCGTCCGCCTATTCCCCGAGGTCTCCGGCGACATGATCGGCTGGGACCAGGATTCGCCCGCCCTCACCTATCTGGGCGAAACGCGCGACGCCTCCGGCATCGCCACGGTCCGCTACCGGCTCGATCCCGCCGGGGCGCTCCAGCACTTTGTGCGCCTCGTCGCCGAGCCGACGCCGGTTTTGCCATAGATTGATGCTCGCCTACTGCCAGAACTGCGGGGCGAAA
This sequence comes from Verrucomicrobiales bacterium, assembly GCA_041395145.1. Taxonomy (GTDB): domain Bacteria; phylum Verrucomicrobiota; class Verrucomicrobiia; order Verrucomicrobiales; family DEV007; genus JAWLBD01. The sequence continues at coordinate 27,555 of JAWLBD010000036.1, forward strand.
ACCCAAGCGCCGCTCGAACGCTGCGGCCGCTGTAGCTTCGATCCCGACCGGACCGAGGACTGCGCGCTGCGCGCCATCTATCTCTCGACCGCTCGCTTCGAAGACCCCGGTGCCGCCGCCGACTACGAAGCCGACCTCCACGAGATGGCGCGAGCGATCCGCCGGGGCGATGAGATCGAATTCGACGAATTGGAACTCGAGCGCCTCCGGGGACGGATCAAGGTGGTGAAGCGGTCGACCCTCTCGGCCACCATCCTCAGAACGCTGATCCGCACCGCCATCCCCGGCATCATCTTCCTCGCCCTCCTCTGGGCGATCCGGTATTTCGTCAATTCGCTCGATTAGCTTCGCTAGCAAACCGCAGACTATTCGCCAACGTCGTCCGCATCAGCCTTCCCCTGGGGAGGCGACAGCGGCAATGCCCAAATCCCGAGGTGGCTGGCGGCGACGCGCTCCAATCCGGGGAAGCCGGCGTGGATCGGGCGGTTGAGGATCTTGGGCTTTCCGCCGCCGTCGGCAGCGATCACCATGGTGGTGGTGCCGCCTCCGTCGAGGTTGATGCCGTCATGCGCCCCGAGCCTCTTCAGCCATTCGCCGACCTCGCGGGTGCTGGCTCCGGCGCTCCACCGGGGCTGCCGCCCGTCGATCGCCAGCAGGTAGAGGAAGCGGCCGTCGGCGGAGATGCCCGCCGCCGTGCGCGGGTGGAGCGGTTCGGCGGACCCTAACACTTTTCCATCTTTTAATACGATGCCGAAGCCGGAGACGGCGTTGAAGGTGGCGGCGGTGTCGAAGGGCGGCTCCGCGATGGTCGCGCGGTTGTCCTCGGTCAGGAGCAAGGCGGGCAACTTCCCCGGCGGCGAAACGAGATCACCCTCCGAGATGTGCAGCCCGCTGATGTCCTGCGGTTGTCCCTCCGCGCCGTGGACCGGCGAATACGGCGCGGCATTGATGGCGGCCTGCAAGCCGTGCGCCTTAAGAAAATTCGAGGTCCGCAGCCCGTCGGTCTCGCCTTCCTTCTCGCCGTTCGCGGGCGTCGCGAGAATCCGGATACCCTCCGCCCGCAGGTCGATGCGCAGCGCCTTGCCGCGGATCAAACGCGGTTCGTCGGCGGCGATGTCGCGCAGCGCGACGCCTTGAAAAATCGGCGTCCATGCCGCCTCATCCGTGTCTGGCGCGGGCGGCGTTGGTGCCTGGCGCAGGCGTCGGCTTGGGCGCGGCGTCCTGCGCGGTGGCGCATCCGCTGAAGGCGAGCGCCGCGAGCAGGGCGGCGGCGGCGATGAGGGGCGCAGCGATTTCATGCGCCTAGGTAAGCTGGCGCCGGCGCTCCGGCATCCGAATTTTCTGCGCCACGCTCCGCGGTGGTCACTCGCACCAGACGACGCGCAGCCCTTTGATGGCGACGAGGGTGGCGCATTCGCCCTCGCATTCATAGAGCGGGTATTCGGCGAAGAGATCGGCGAGCGCGCGGTGCTTCGGGTAGCGAAACGCGCCGGGCGACTCGGCATTGCCAAAGGCGACCTCCAGCTCGCTGGGCGCGATGTTCAGCCCGACGCCGACCGCTTTAAGGAACGCTTCCTTCGCCGTCCAGTGGCGGAGGAGTGCGCTGTTCGCCTTGCCGTTGGCAAGCCGCCGGACCTGTTCGAATTCCGGGTCGGTCAGGAAGGCGGGCGCGAGCTGCGCGAGATCGACCCGCGGCGAGATCCGCTCGACATCGACGCCGACCGGACCCGCGCAGCAAAACGCGAACAACGCGCTGCCCGCGCTGTGCGACACATTGAACTGAAGCCGCGCCGCCTGGTCCCGGTCGAGCTCCGGCTTGCCGAAGCGCCCTGCCGAAAACGCGACCGCTGACGGATCGACGCCGAGGTAGCCCCCGAGCAGTTGCCGCAGCCGACCCCGCGCGGCGACGAAGCGCTCGCGGTCCCGGTCGAACCGGTAGGCGGCGGCACGCTCGCGCTCAGCTTCGGAGAGCAGCGGCGCGAGATCTGCGCGCGAGCGGTCGAGCGAGGCGCGCCACACGTGGACCTCGCCCATCGGCACCGGTGCCGGTGCCGGATTGGGCGCGGGCGGCTGGGCGAAAAATTGGCGATTCAGGATCATAGGGGAACAGAAAGGGCGGCGGCGGCCGCCGCGTTGGAGGCGAGCGCTGCGGAGGCATCGATGCCGCCGAGGGCGCGGCGCACGGCGGCGGCGAGATCCGGCGCGTTGTCCTCCTCGAAGATCGTGAGGTGCGCGCCGGGGATCTCGATGATGTCGAGCCCGCCCCCGGCGAGATCGCCCCAGCCGTAGTCGTCGGGCACCTCGAACTTGTCGTTGATCGCCGCCGCTTTGCACAAGGTGACGCGCCCGGCGTAGGGCTGCGGCGCATAGCATTCCATGGCGCGGGCATGCGCCTCGCGGAGCTGGATGTGGCGCAGCTTCGAGCCGCCCTTCGCCGGGGCGGCTGCCGCGGCGGCGGCTGCCTGCGTGCTGTAGCGCAGCTTGTTCATCAAGCCCTCGCCCGCCCGGCGGCTCAGCGCGCCGACCTTCGCGAAGAAGTTGTCGCCTTCCTGCGCGGACCAGCGCACGGCGGCGCGCTCCATCAGGCTATACGGGCGGACTTCCGCCGCCGGGTTTTCGGTATCGAAGAGCCCGAGGAACGGGACATCGTGGCCCGCCTGCCGGAGCTGCTGCGCCATCTCATAGGCGACCAGCCCGCCGAACGAATAGCCGCCGAGCAAGAACGGCCCGCGCGGGCGGAAGCGGAGCAATTCCTCCACGTAGCGCGCGGCGGTTTCCTCCACGCGTTCCTCCGGGATCGGGGCATCGCTGGTCAGGGTGGGAGCCTCGACCGCGAAAAACGGGCGGTCGTTGCCCAGCCGGTCGGCCAGCGTTTTGTAAAAGAGGATGCCGCCGTCGCCGCCGTGCACGCAGAAGAGCGGATCGCCCGACCCATCCGGCTGCACCGGGATCAAGATGTTCGGCACGTCCCCGCCCTCTGCCGCCGACTCTAACAATGCCGCCAATTTCCGCACGGTCGGTGCCTGGAACAACGTCGCCAGCGGCAGCGCCTGCCCGAACTCCCGCTCGATCCGCGTGAAGAGCCGCAGCCCGAGCAGCGAATGCCCGCCCAGCGCGAAGAAGTCTTCGTCGCGCCCGATGCCCTCGGCGCCGAGCGTGTCCTCCCACAGCCGCGCGAGGCACCGCTCCGCCGCCGTCGCGGGCGCTTCGGCGGAGCCGTCGCGGGTGGCGGAGCCGTCGCGGGCGGCGGCGCGCTCTGGCTCGGGCAGCGAGCGGGTGTCGATCTTGCCGTTGGGCGTCAGCGGGAGCGACGGCAGGATGACGAACGAACTCGGCACCATGTAGTCGGGAAGGCGATGCCGCAGATGCTCGCGCAGCGACTCCGGCGTGACCGGCACGCCATTGGCGGGCGACGCATAGCCGACGAGAAACTTGCTGCCGGCGTCCGCGCCTTTCGCCACGACCTTGCAGCGCCCGACCGCCGGGTTCGCGTAGAGCGCGGATTCGATCTCGCCCGGCTCGACGCGGAAGCCGCGGATCTTGAGCTGGTGGTCGATGCGCCCGAGGAACTCGATGGTGCCATCCGGCAGGTGGCGGCACAGGTCGCCGGTCCGGTAGAGCCGCGCGCCGGGCTCCGCGCTGAATGGATCGGCGGCGTATCGCTCGGCGGAGAGTTCCGGATTGTTGAGATAATCGCGGGCCAAGCCGTCGCCGCCGGTGCATAGCTCGCCGGGGATGCCGGGCGGCACCGGGTTGCCGCGGCGGTCGAGGATGTAGGCGGTGGTGTTGCTGATCGGACGCCCGACCGGGATGGACGGCTTCTCGGCGTCCGCCTCGGTAATCCGGTGGCAGCAGGTAAATGTCGTGTTCTCGGTCGGTCCGTAGCCGTTGATCAAAACGGTGCCGTCCAGCTCGCGCAGCGCCTTGCGCACATGCGGCACGGACAGCGCGTCGCCGCCCGCCAGCAATTGCTTCAGCCCGCGCAGGTCGGCGATGCGTTCCTCGACCATCATCTGGAACAGCCCAGAGGTCAGCCAAAGCGTGGTCACGCCGTGGCGCCGGATCGCCTCGCCCAGCGTCTCCAGCGAGGGCGATCCCGGCGGCAGCAGGGCAAGGCGCGCGCCGTTGAGCAGCGGTCCGTAGATCTCGAACACGGAGGCATCGAAACACACCGTCGCCGCCTGCAGGAAGACCTGCGACCTACTAAAGTCGCAGTAGTTCGCGCCCTTGACCAGGCGGACGATGCCCCGGTGCGGCACCGGCACGCCTTTCGGCTGCCCGGTCGATCCCGAGGTGTAGATGATGTAGGCGACGTCCGCCGCGCTGGTGGCAATGTTAGGGTTCTCCGCGCGCCCTGCCGCCTCCGCGGCGAGCATCGCCTCAGCCTCCGTCGGCAGCCGGTCCGCCAGCGAGCTTTGCGTGAGCGTGGCGCGCGCGCCGGTGTCCGCCAGCATGAACGCGATGCGCTCGGCGGGATAGCATGGGTCGACCGGCACGTAGGCGGCTCCCGCTTTGAGCACGCCGAACATCGCCGCGATCAAGTCGGGGCCGCGTTCGAGGAAGATGCCGACCCGGTCGCCGCCGCCGATCCCGCGCTCGCGCAAGGCGTGGGCGATCTGGTTCGCGCGGGCGTTCAAAGCGGCGTAGGTCACCTCGCCGCCGTCGCCCATCAGCGCGACCGAATCCGGGTGCTGGGCGGCGCGTTCCTCAAAGAGCTGGTGTGCCGCCTTGTCGCCCGGATACGGCACGCGCGTCGCATTCCACTTGCGCAAAACGAGATGGCGCTCCGCCTCCGGCATCATCGCCAAGTCGCCGATCGCCGCGCCTCCTTGCGCCGCGATCGCGCCGAGCATCCCGACATAGTATCCGAGCCACCGCCCGATCGTCGCCGCGTCGAAAAGGTCGCGGTTGAAGATCGTGTGGATGCGGAAGCCGCCGCCCTCCTCGACGAGGAACAAGCTGAGATCGAAGCCGAAGAATTCTTTCGGGTTGCCCGCCGCTTCGCCGCGCACGCCGCTGCCAAAGTCGAGCGCGCCGACGCCTTGCTCGAGGCTGAACGTCGTCGAGACCAGCGCGGGCTGGCGCGCGTCGCGCTTGATGGCGAGCCGCTTGATGAGCGAGCCGAGCGTGACCGCCTGGTGGTCGAATGCATTCGCCAGATCGCCGCGCAGCGCCTTGGCAAGATCGCTGCCGCTGCGCGCGCCGCCCGCATCGACCCGGATCGGCAGGAAGTTCACGCAGTGCCCGCAGAGCGACGCCGCACCCATCGCCGGCTGCCCCGCCGACGGGATGCCGATGACGAGGTCGTCTTGCCCGGTCAGGCGATGGAGGAGCGCCGCGTAGGCGGCGAGCATGACGTTGAAGGGCGTGCAGGCATTCGCCTTCGCAAAGCCGCGGACCTTCTCCGCGAGGTCGGGAGAGATGTGGGCGTCCGCCGTGGCGGCGCGGAAGCTGCGCTGCGCGGGGCGCGGGCGGTCGGACGGCCAGCGGATCGGCTCCGGCACTTCGGCAAAGCGATCCATCCAGTAGGCGGCGGAGTCGCCAAAGTCTTCCGTCTCTTGCTGCGCGCGATGCCAGTCGGCGAAGGCGCGATACGGAACGGCGGGCGGCAGCGCGGAGCCGCCGCGATAGAGCGCGGCGAGTTCCCCGGCGAGCAGGTCGAACGAAAACCCGTCGCAGATCGTGTGGTGCGCGGCGAGCAACAGCTCGTGGTCGCTTTGCCCAAAGCGGAGCAGCTCCGCGCGGAAGAGCGGTCCGTTTTCGAGATCGAACGACGCCGACCCAATCGCGCGGCGCCGCCGCTCGGCATCGACTTCGCCGCAGTCCACGACCGGAAGGCTCACCGGCAGGGCGGGCGCCACGATCTGGCATTCGCCATCCGCCGCAAACCGCGTGCGCAGCGCCTCGTGCCGCGCGACCAGGGCGCCGAGCGCGCGCTCCAGCGCGGCGTGATCCAACGCGCCGCGCAGCCGGATGCGGATCGATTCGTTGCACGCGCGGCTGCCGTCCTCGCTCATCTTGGAGACGAGGAAGAGTTCCTCCTGCATTTCGGTCAGCGGGAACGAGGCGGGTTCGCCCTCCGTTTGGTCGGATGGCGGAGCGGCGGGCAAGCCGCTGCCGCCGGGGAAGAATCCGCCGACTTGCAAGGCGCGCACGCTTTCCTCAAAGGCTCGCTTGATCGCCGCGACATCGTCGTTGGTGTGCGCGGTGCACAGGAAGCTCGGGCGCGTCTCCCAGATGTGGATGCCGCGCGCCCGCATATGGAAAAAGAGCAGGCTCGCGTATTTTAGCTCCGGCGCGGCGTGGATGAAATACATCGAGGCGAAGCGCGAGAGCTTGAGCGGCACGCCCGCTCGTTCGCAAAACGCATTCAGCTCGGCGACCATCGCCTCGGTGCGGGCATTGAGCGATTCTTGGAGCGCCGGACCTTCCGCCTTGATGTGTTCGAGCACCGCCTTGGCGGCCGCCAGCGCGAGCGGGTGCCGCACAAACGTGCCGGCGAAGAAGGTGACGCCGACCTCCGGGAACGAATCGTCGCCATACTGCCACGGTCCGCCGTCCAGCGCGTCGAGGTACTTCGCCTTGCCCGCCACCACGCCGATCGGGAGCCCGCCGCCGACCACCTTGCCATAGGTCGCGATGTCGGCGCGCACGCCGAAGAATTCTTGCGCGCCGCCGGGGCAGGTGCGGAACCCGGTGACGACCTCGTCGAAGACCAGCGCGATCCCGCAGTCCTCGGTGACCTGCCGCAGCCCGTGCAAGAACTCGCGCGGCTGGAGCGCCGGGCGGCGGCTCTGCACCGGCTCGACCAAGACGGCGGCGATGTCGTCGCCGTGCGCGCGCAGGATGTCGAGCGACTCGGGGTTTCCGTATTCCAGGACGATGACGTTTTCGACCATGCTGGGCGCGATGCCCGGCGCGATCGGCATCGAGCGCAGTTCGCCGTTGGCGCGCAGCGGGCGCACTAACACTTCATCGAAAATCCCGTGATACGCCCCCTCGAAGACGGCGATCAGGTTCCGCCCGGAAACGGTGCGCGAGACGCGCAGCGCGGCGGTGACCGCCTCGCTCCCGGTATTGCAAAACGACACGCGGTCCATGCCGGAGAACTCGCACATCAGCGCGGCGACCTCCGCTGCCAGCGGGCAAGACGGACCGATCTCGGTCCCGCGGTCGAGCTGCGACGCCACCGCATCGGTGACAAATTTCGGTCGATGCCCGAACAGGCTGAGCCCAAACCCGAGGGTGACATCCACGTAGCGGTTGCCATCGACATCCCAGATGAAGCCGCCCTCCGAGCGGTCGCAGACGACCGGATAGACCATTTCCTTCCACAGCGGGTTGAAGCCGGCGACCGCGCGCGGATCGGCGAGCTGCCGCCTCGCCATGTCGGTGTAGGACTTCGATCCCGGCGTCCGGGCGGTGTATTGCGCGACCAGGTCGCGGAGGTGCGATTCCTGCGCCCCGGTCAAGCCGCCGTCCTTCGATGTTTGGATCGGTTTGAAGGGACCGAACGAGATCTGGTCCGCCGCGTGTTGGTTCGACACCTTGATCGCAGGGCGCGTCGCACTGGCTTGTTTCGCGCCCGGCGCCGGTTCGCCTCCCACGAGCTTCGCCAACGTTTGCTCGACCGCGCTGAGGCGCGCCTCCACCGATCCCGCTGCCGCTGCCGCTGCCGCTCCCGCAGGCGCTTTCGATTTTGAAGCCGGTGCCGCCGATGGCTTCGCCGCGTAGCGGTCCGCCGGGAGCTTCGCCTCGAGGAAATCGGCAAGCGCGCCCGCCGTGCCGAGGTCGCCCATCAGTTGACCGAACGTGATCTTCACGCCGAAGTGCTTGGCAAGGGTCAGCGCCGATTGGGTGAGAAAAAGCGAGTCGAATCCGAGTTCGAGGAATGCCGCACCTTCCGCGATCTCGTTCTCGGCGATGCCGGACAAGGCGGCGAGCTGCGCGCGGACATCGGCGAGAATCGCCGCGCGGCGGTCCACCGGCGCGGCAGGTTCCTCCGCTTCGACCGGCGAGCGGCCAGCGATCTCATCCGCCGGTGCTACTACGTTGGTCGTAGGCAGGGCGGCTTCGGTCGGCACCGACCAGAATCGCTTTCGCTCGAACGGGTAAGTCGGCAGCGCGATCCGGCGGCGTGGCGCGTTGGCGAAGAACTTCGCCCAGTCGATCCGCGCGCCGCCCGCCCATAGTTTGCCGAGCGCCGAGACCGCCGATCCCTCGTCGGTTCCGCTTTCGACAACCGGCAGCGATTTGTCGCGCGCCGGATGCTGGCGGGCGAGCGAGGCGAGCGCGTTGCCGGGTCCGCATTCGAGCAAGGCGTAGCCGTCGGCGAGGACGTGGGCGATGCCTTGCAAAAAGCGGACCGGTTCACGCAGGTGGCGCACCCAGTAGTCGGGATCGGCAACCTCGGCGGTCGCCCAGTCGCCGGTGACGTTTGAGATGACCGGGATCGCCGGCTCGTGCAACGCAACGCGGGCCAGCTCCCGGCGGAACGGCTCCATGGCGGGCGCGACCATCGCGCTGTGGAAGGCGTGCGACGAACGCAGCCGCTTCGAGACGATCCGCTCCGCCTTGAGCCGCGCTTCGAGCGCCTCGATCGCGTCGGGCGGACCGGCGGCCACGGTGAGCTTCTCGGCATTGAGCGCGGCGATCTCCGCGCCTTCCGGCAGCAGGGCGCGCAATTCGCATTCGGGCTGGCGCACCGCCAGCATCGCGCCGCCAGGCTGGTCTTGCACAAGGCGGGCGCGCACGGCGACGAGCCGCGCGGCGTCCTCTAGCGACATGACACCCGCGAGGCATGCGGCGGTGTATTCGCCGAGGCTGTGCCCGATCAACGCCGCCGGTTCGACGCCCCGCGCCATCCAGAGTTTTGCCAAGGCGAACTCGGTGGCGAACAAGGCGGGCTGCGCGATCCGCGCTTCGTCCAGCGCGCTGCCTTCGTCAATCATCGTGCGCAAATCGCCGCCGAGGTGCGGGGCGAGGCAGTCTCGGCACGCGTCAAATGCGTCGCGGAAATCGCGGTCGCTTTGGTAGAGCGCGGCTCCCATGGCGGCGCTTTGCGACCCTTGCCCGGGGAAGAGAAACGCGACCGGCGCGTTGGCGCGATCCGCTTTGGCGCGGGCGGCGCGCCTGCCGGTCCCGTCTCGCAGTTGCCCGCCGGCGTCCTCCGGCGAGACGGCGGCGATGGCGAGCCGATGCTCGAAGGCGTCGCGCCCGCAGGCCAGCGTGAACGCGGCGTCGGCGAGTGAAGTGTGAGGGTTCGCGGCCAAGAAATCGGCGAGCCGAGAGGCGGCGGCATCGAGCGCCGCTTCACTGCGCGCGGACAGGACGACCGGCATCGGCTTGGTTGATGGGACCGTTTCCGCACGGGGAGGCGCTTGTTCGAGCACGACGTGCGCATTGGTGCCGCCGACACCGAACGAGCTGACGCCCGCGCGGCGCGGCGCGGAACCGGTGTCCCAGCGCCGCGTTTCCGGCGTGACGACGAACGGGCTTTGCGCCAAGCCAAGCTTCGGGTTCGGTCGGCGAAAGTGGAGCGTGCCGGGGATCTCGCCGCGCTCGACCGCCAGCGTCGCCTTGATCAATCCGGCGATCCCGGCGGCGGCGTCGAGGTGCCCAATGTTCGACTTGAGCGCGCCCAGCGTGCAGAACCCGACCCGGTCGGTGCCTGCGCGAAACGCTTCGGTCAGCGCGGCGACTTCGATCGGATCGCCGAGCGCGGTGCCCGTGCCGTGGGCTTCGACGTAGCCGATCGACTCCGGCGAGAACCCCGCCATCTGCTGCGCCATGCGGATCGCTTTCGCCTGCCCGCCTACGCTCGGCGCGGTGAAGCTGACCTTGTCTGAGCCGTCGTTGTTGATCCCGATCCCGCGGATCACCGCGTGGATCGGGTCGCCGTCGCGCTCGGCATCTTCGAGTCGCTTGAGCGCGACCACGCCGTAGCCATTGGAGAAGACGGTGCCGCCCGCCGCTTCATCGAACGGGCGGCAATGCCCGTCCGGCGAGAGGATTCCGCCGGGTTCGTAGGCGTAGCCGCGCGCATGCGGGAACGTCGCCGAAACGCCGCCGGCCAGGGCGAGATCGCAGCGGCCGGCGAGCAGCGATTCCACCGCGTGGCAGACCGCGACGAGCGAGGTCGAGCAGGCGGTATAGACGTTGAGGGCGGGACCGGTGAGGTTGAGTTTGTAGGCGGTGCGGGTCGCGAGGTAGTCCTTTTCATTCGCCATCATGGTGGCGAGCTCGCCGATGGCCGCGCGCAGCGCCGGGTTGCCCTGCACGTTGTTGGCAAAATACGTGTTGTTGCTCATCCCGGCGTAAACGCCGATGTCGCCCGCGCAGGTCGAGGGCGTGTAGCGGCATGGATCTCGAGCGCCTCCCAGCATGCCTCCAAAAAGATTCGCTGCTGCGGGTCCATCGCCTCCGCCTCGCGCGGCGTGATGCCGAAAAACGCGGCGTCGAAGAATTCTGGCTTTGTTAGGACGCCACGCCGCGGGACGTAGCTGGCGCCTTGCGCCGGATCGATGCCTGCCTCGCGCAGTTCCTCCGTGGTGAAGGTGGCGATCGCCTCGCGCCCGGCGCAGAGATTTTCCCAGAGTTCGTCGATGCTCTCCGCGCCGGGGAATCGACCGACCATGCCGACGATGGCGATCCCGCCGCCCGCGGCGGCGTTGGGTTCTGGAGCATCGGCGGCAACCAGCGCTTCGGCGTCGCCGTCCAGGTGGCGCGCCAGCCCGGCGATGGTCGGGTAGCGGAAGGCGGTGACCAGCGGCAGATCGCGGCGCAGCGCTTTGCGGAGCTTGGCGTGGACGTGGACCATGAGCAGCGAATGTACGCCGAGGTCGAAGAAGTTGTCGTCCGCGCTGAGGCGTTCGATCCCGAATGCCGCCTGCCAGATCGCGGCGATCTGCCTCTCGGTCGCGGTGCGCGGCGCCGCGTAGGGGCGCGCCGAGGCGGGCGCTTCGCTGGCGGCGGAGGCTGACGCCGCCGGGACGCGGAGCGCGGCGAGGAGGTCTGCCGCCGTCGCCGAGGGATTCGCGGCGATAAAGCGGAGCGCCTCGAGCCACGCGCCGAGCATCGCCCGCGCGTCGGATTCAGCAAAGCGATCCGCCTGGTAGATCGCCTTTGCGCGGAAGGCATCGCGCGGATCGGCGACGAGGGTGAGCGGCAGGTTGGTGCGGATCGGCGCGGTAAATTCGCCGATGGCAGCCGCGCCGAGCGATTCGCGTTCCTCGCCGACCTCGTAGTTTTGGAAGACGAGGAGGCTTTCGAAAAGGCGCTGCCGCAGCGGCACCGCGCTGCATTCTTGGATCGCGATCAGGTGCAGGAACTGGTGCTCGGAGAGATCGAACAAATTGCCCTGATGCTCGGCGGCGATGTCTGCGAGCGGCTGGGCGCTTCAGAACTCGACGCGCACCGGCAGGTTGTTGACGAAGGGACCGACGATCTCGCCGACGCCATCCAGATCGGCGGGGCGACCGGAGAATGACGCGCCGAAGACCACGTCGTTGCTCCCGGACATCTTGGCGAGCACTGCCGCCCACGCGAGCTGGGCGAGCGCGTTCGGCGTCACGCCGAGCGTGCGCGCCGCCGTGGCGAGCGATCTGGATTCTTCTTCGGTGAGCGCGTCGTCGATCTCCGCGAAGGCGTTGCTCGCGGATGGCGCGCCGGGCAGCAGCGTGGGATCGGCGAATCCATCCAGCTCGCTTTTCCAATACGTGACGGACGCGGATTCGTCGCGGCTTTCGAGCCAGTCGATAAAGCGCCGGTAGGGGATGGCGGGCGGAAGCGCGGGCGAATCGCCGCGCAGGATCGCGCCGTAGGCGGCGCGGACATCGCGCAAGATCAACGGCCAGGACCAGCCGTCGATCTGCAGGTGGTGGTGGCTCCAGACAAAGCGATAGTCGGCTTCGCCAAGCTGGATCAGCGTGATCCGGGTGAGCGGTCCGTCGGCGAGCGAGAAGCCTTCGGCGGCGTCTTCGCGGAGGAACGCGGCGAATCGCGCCCCGGGATCGGACTCGCCGCGCCAGTCGCGTTGTTGCCATGTTAGGGCGGCATCGGGCTGCACGGATTGAACCGGCGCGCCGGCTTCCTCCGCGAAGGTGGTGCGCAGGATCGGATGGCGCGCGATGGTGTGGCGCCACGCCCTTTCGAGCGCTGCGGCATCGACATTGCCGCGCAGGCGGAAGTGCCACTGGTCGAAGCCGGCGTTCGGGCGCGCGGATTCGAGCGTGAAGTAAAGTTCCTGGAGCGGGGCGAGCGCGTAGGTTTCGGGTTCGCTGGTGGCAGGCGTGGCGCGGCTGGCGGCGATGATCTCCCGCAGGTTGGCCGCGAAGCTCTCGGCGGCGCGCGAGGCGTCGGCATCGTCCCAGAGGTTCGGGCAGAACGTCCATTCGATGCGGAGTTGCCCGCCGCGGATCATCGTGTTGATCTCGAGTTCGTGGCGGCGGCGATTGCTTGGACCGTGCCACGCGCCGGAGCGCTCCGGGGCGAACGCGAAGAGCTTTGACCCGGCGAGAACCTGGTCGAATTGCCCGAGGAAATTGAAGAGCACGCGCGGCTGCGCGGCGTCGAGCGACTTCTCCAAATAGCGGAGCACGCCGTAGCCGATCCCATTGTCCGGCACGGCGCGGATCAACTGGGCGGCGCGCTGCGCGGCGTCGGCGGGCGCGCCGTCGATGCCGTCGAGCCGGAGCGGGAAGATCGAGGTGAACCAGCCGGCGGTCCGGGAGATATCGGAATCGATGATACCCTCGCGGCCGTGGCCTTCGGTCTCGATCACGGCAGGCTGGTCGCCGAAGAATCCGCGCAGCGCCCCGGCGAGCGCGCCGATCATCGCCTCGTGCGGGCGCGCGTCGATCGTGGCGGGCACCGCTCGGAGCAGCGCCTCGGTCTCGGCGGCGTCCAGGGCAAATGTTAGGGTCTTCGCCGCGCCCTCGGTGTTGGCGGGGTCGGGAGCGAGCGACGGCGCGCCTCGCGTCACGCTTTGCCAATACGGTACCTGCGCCGCAGTTTGCGGCTCGGCGGCGTAGCGCTGCAAGGCTTGCGCCCAGCGCGCCACCGTGTCGGTGCGCGAGGGCAGCGGCTCGCCGCGGTAGGCGGCTTCGAGGTCTTGGAGCATGATCGCCCATGTCACGCCATCGATGGCGAGGTGGTGGGCGGCGAGGAAGAGCTTGCCGCCGGCGGAATCATCGGCGGGCTCGAAGTAGGTCGCGTGGAGCAGGTTGCCCGAGTTGAGGTCGAAGCGCGATTGCTCCGCCGCGCAGATGCGCTCGAACTCCGCCGGGTCGCTCGGCAGCGGGATGATCGAAAGCGGGACATCGGCGATCGGCAGGCCATTGGCGTAGATGGCGCGCCATTGGTCGTCGCGTTTTTCAAAGCGGGCGCGGAAGATCGGGTGATGATCGGCGACGGCGTCGAGCGCGCCTTGCAACAAGGCGGTGTCGAGCGGCTCGGCGACGTCGAAGAGAAACGCTTGGTTGTAGAAGTGCGGTTCCGGGAAGTTCTGCTCAAAGAACCATTGCTGGATCGGGGTCAGCGGCACGTCGAGCGGCTGCGCCTTGGCGACCGTGACCGGCTGGGGCTCCGCTCCCGGCGCTTCGCCCTTGGCCAGCTCGGCGATCGTCTGCTTCTGGAAGACATCGCGCGCCGAGATCGGGATGCCCTTGGCGCGCGCCTTCGAGACGATCTGGATGAGCAAGATCGAATCGCCGCCCAGCTCGAAGAACTTGTCGTGGATGCCGATGCGGTCGACGCGCAGCACCTCCGCCCAGATCGCGGCGAGCGCCATTTCGGCGTCGGTGCGCGGCGCGGCGAATTCGCGCCCGAGGTCGGCGCGGTCGGAGCCGGGGGCGGGCAGGGCGCGGCGGTTGATCTTGCCGTTCTCGGTCAGCGGGAAGTCGGGCATCGCCACGAAGGCGGCGGGCACCATGTAGTCGGGCAGTTTGTGCAAAAGGTGTTCGCGCAGACCGGCGACGGATGGCTCGGCACCGGCGGCGGCGGCGACGTAGTAGGCGGCGAGGCGTTTCTCGCCGGGCGCGTCCTCGCGGGCGATCACGCAGGCTTCGCGGATGGCGGGATGCTCGCAGAGGACGGATTCGATCTCGCCGAGTTCGATGCGGAAGCCGCGGATCTTCACCTGGTCGTCGCAGCGCCCGAGGTATTCGAGGTCGCCGCCGGGCAGCAGGCGGGCGACATCGCCGGTCCGGTAGAGGCGCTCGCCTTCCCCGCCCGCGAATGGATGTTTGATAAAGCGCTCAGCGGTCAGCTCCGGTCGGTTCAGGTAGCCGCGCGCCAAACCCGCGCCGCCGACGAACATCTCGCCGGGGACGCCCTCGGGCAGCGGGTTGCCGTGCGGGTCGAGGATGTAGATCTGGAGGTCGGGGATCGGGATGCCGATCACGCTGCCGCCCGCGAGGTCGCTTTGCCGGAGCGGGCGATAGGTGACGTGCACCGTCGTCTCGGTGATGCCGTACATGTTGACGAGCTGCGGCTCCGCGTCGCCATGCCGGTCGAACCACGGCTGCAGGCTGCGCATCTCCAATGCCTCGCCGCCGAAGATCACGTAGCGCAGCGCCAGGTCGCGCGCGCCGTCTTCTTCCGCCTTGATAAATTGGCGGAACGCGGACGGCGTCTGGTTCAGGACGGTGACGCCTTCTTCGGCGACCAATTCGTAGAAGGCGCGCGGCTCGCGGCTGACGAGATACGGCACGACGACGAGGCGGCCGCCGTAGAGCAGGGCACCCCAGATTTCCCACACCGAAAAGTCGAAGGCGTAGGAGTGAAAGAGCGTCCAGACGTCGCCGGCACCGAATCCGAACCAGGCGTCGGTCGCCCGCATCAGGCGGTTGACGTTCTGGTGGGTGACCATCACGCCCTTCGGTCTGCCGGTCGATCCGGACGTGTAGATGCAGTAGGCGAGGTCGTCCGCCGCCGCACCGCCGTCGATGTTCGCGTCGCAGGCATCGCCCGCTTCGGGAAAGTCGTCGAGGAACAAGAGGCGGGCGCGATGCGCGGGCAATTGGTCGGCGAGGCTGCGCTGGGTGACGAGGATCGGCGCGTTGGCGTCCTCCAGCATGAAGGCGAGCCGGTCCTGCGGGTAGGCGAGGTCCACTGGCAGATACGCCGCGCCGGCTTTGAGAATGCCGAGGACGGAGGCGGGGACATTGAGCGAGCGCTCGACGCACAGCCCGACGAAGTCGCCCGGTTTGACGCCGAGGTCGACGAGCGCCTTGGCGAGCTGGTTGGCGCGGCGGTTGAGCGCCGCATAGGTCAGGCGATCCGCGCCGCAGGTCGCGGCGACCGCGTCCGGGGATTCGGCAACGCGTTGCTCGAACTGGGCGTGCAGGGTGAGCGGCGATTCGAAGCGCCGCTCCGCGCTGGGGGCCGGCAAGCCTTGGCGCTCCCGGTCGGTCAGCAGGTCGAGGCTCTTGATCTTGTTGCCGGGATTCGCCGCGATGCCCCGGAGGATGGTTTCGAGGTGCCCGAGCATCCGCTCGATGGCGGCGCCGCTGAGCCGCGCGCGGTCGAATTCGATCTTGAGCCGCAGCCGGCGGCCGCCGTAGCCGGCTAGCGTGATCGGGAAGTTCGTGCGCTCGTAGAGCTGGACCGCCAGCGCGTCCCACGCGCCGCCGCCGAGGGCGCGCATCGCGTCGTTGAGGTCGCCGTTTTCATAGACGACGAGGGTGTCGAAGAGCGGGCGGTCGAGCGCGACGCCGCTTTGCGCCTGGGCGCGGCTGAGCGGCGTGTGCTCGTGCGGGCGCATCGCGAGCCATTGGCCGCGCAGCGCGGTCAGGTAATCCGCGATCTTGGTGCAGCCGCCCGCCTTCGCGCGGACCGGCACCGTGTTGATCAGCAAGCCGACGATTTCCGCCGCCGCCGGGTCGCCGCCCAGCGCGGACTTCCGGCACGCGCGCGTCGCGCCGAAAACGACGTCGTCCGCCCCGGCGTAGCGGGCGAGGACGATGCCCCACGCGCCTTGCAGGATCGTGTTCATCGTCCAGCCGTTCGCCTTGGCGATGCGGTCGAGCAACGATGTCAGCGTGGGCGAGAGCGAGATTTCGCGCTCGCCTCGGAAGACGGCATCGCTTTCGCCGCGGTCCGGGCCTAGCGAGTCGATGGCGACCGGCGTCGGCGCGGTGAAGCTGCCGAGCTGCTCCGCCCAAAACCCATCGCTGCCCGAAAAGTCTTGGTCCGCCATCCAGCGCGCGAAATCGCCAAAGCCGCGCGCCGGAGAGGGCAGGGCGGCGTCCGGGTCGGCGTAGAGCGCGAACGCGTCGCGCAGGATCGCGGGCATCGAGCGCCCGTCGAGCAGCGCGTGATGGAACGTCCAGACGAGCTGGAAATCGGCGGGCCAAACTCGATCAGCGTCAGCCGCATCAGCGGCGGCTGGGCGAGGTCGAAGCCCTCGGCTCGGTCCGCTTCCAAAAATCGGCGACCTCCCGGTCGCGGGCGGTCCCTGTGGCGGGGCAGCGCAGAAATTCGAACGGGATCTCCACTACCGACGCCGTCAAAAAATGCGGCGCGCCCTCACCCCAGGCGAAAAATCCCCGCAGAACCTCGTGATGCCTGGCGACCGAATTCCAGGCGTCCCGCACCCGCGCGGCATCCACTGGCTCGGGTAGCGAGATCACCATCTGCTCCAGATCGATCCCGGATTCGCGCCCTTCTCGCAGCCAGTGGGACAGCATCCCAGCCTGGAGCGGTGTCGCCGGCTCAAGCCCGCCGGACCCCAGGTCGAATCCTTCGCGTTCAACTAATTTGGCGTTGTCTGATTGTGTCACGAGTTGCTTCTGGTATTTCGAAAAATTCCCTAAAGTGGGTGTAATTTTTATAAAATCACGGATTTTTCTAATTTTGCAACACTAATTTGCATATATGGCATGTAATTTCATAATTGAGAGGATTAATTTAGATCCTTAGGAAGGGCATACTATTCGCCTTAGTTTCAGAAACTAGAAAAATGCTCAAATTTATCATTTTTCTATGGCAATTCTGAAAATAGTGTCTATGATTGACTCGCAAAAACACGAAAACCGGACTGAGCCACTAAATCCTATAGCTTTTTGAGCGGATCGGACCGGGAAGCCAACCTCCTCATACACAAGATGAAATCGACGAATACAGTGATGCATCGGCTGACCCGCGGGGCGATTGCAGGAGTCATGATTGCGACGACAGCGCTGCTGACGGCGGCGATTGTGCTGCTTCTGCCGAGCTGCCATCATGAGAAGGGCGCGGAAGGAAACCGGGCGACTTCGCCGGGGATCGGGACCTCGGCCGCCGAGTTGGGAGTCGAAGAGATCAGCGTTGAAGGCGAGATCCCCCGGGCGACGCCGGTGCGCGGGTTGACCGCCGAGCAATGGGTGTCTGGCGTCCCACAAGCGACCGCCGCCGATGCCGCCGGTCCGCTAGGCAGCCAGAACGTGCCTGACCTGATCCCGGCGGAGACCGTCGAAGCGCCCGCACCGGTTGCGCCGATTGGTGGAGCTGCGCCCGATGCGCCGGCGGAGGTCGAGTTGCCGCCGCTGCCGGAGGATCCGGGGCAGGGCATCAATCCGCTGATCGGCACGCTGGACCCCGCCTTGAGCATCAGCGAGCGCCAGCGCTTCCGATTCGGCATCGACACGAGCGTGGTCTATGATGACAACATCTTCTACAGCGAGGATTCCCCGACGGAAGATTTCATCTTATCGTTCGCGCCGTGGGTGGCGGTCGAGCTGGGCGACAGCCGGGAGCGGGAGGCGAATTTCATCGCGGCGCGGTATCAGCCGAACGCGAAGTGGTTTATGGAGAACGGCGACGAGAGCGCGGTGGACCACCGGGCGGAGGCGGAGGTGCAGTGGCGGCTGAAGCGGATGACGGCCGGATTTTCCACGCTGTTCGAGCGGCTGAGCGAGCCGACCGCCGATGTGCGCGCGCGCTACGACCGCAACCACTACGCCAATGCGATCCGGCTGGCCTACGACCTGAGCACCAAGACGCAGCTCGAAGCGCGGATGCGCAGCGACGTCAGCGACTACGGCTCGTCCAGCGATGCGAGCGTCGTCTTGCTCGATTCCGAAGAATGGGTCGGCGAGCTGGCGCTGCGCTATGCGTATTCGGACAAGACGACCATCGCTGTCGGGTATGCGGCCGGGACGCTGGATGTGAGCGGCGCGAGCGACACGCAGACCTACCAGCAGGCTTTTGCCGAAGTGAGCTGGGCGGCGACCGGGAAGATCACCGTGACCGGCCGGGTCGGCGCGGAGTATCGCGATGCGGGCGGCAGCGACGAGGTCACGCCGGTCTATGAGGCGGAGGTCGCCTACCAGCCGCGCGAGAGCACGAAGCTGGCGCTGCGCGCCTACCGCCGGGTCGAGGCGTCCGCCTACCTGGCCGACCAGAATTTCACATCCACCGGGGTGAGCGCCTCCGTCGAGCAAAAGCTCGGCCGGCGTTTCATCGCGGGCATCGAGGGCGGCTACGAAAAGGCGCAATACGAGGCGGTCGGGGCGAAGGCGGCGGCGGGATCGGCGCGCGATGAGGATTCGTTCTTCGTGCGCCCGAGCCTGCGCTACCGCCTGCGCGACTGGCTGGCCTTCACCCTTTCTATGAGCACCGCAATACCTCATCCAACCAGAGCGGGTCTTCGTTCGAGGACAACCAGGTCGGCGCGTCGGTGAACATCGAATTCTAAACCTTTCCCGAAAGGGAGATCCCAACACGAAAAACGCAATCCAGCCATGAGGCTTAGCAGCACGTATCCCCTCCTCGCCGCTGCCGCCGTCGCCCTGATGCAGGGCGGCGGCGCAGCCCCGGCGGCCGCCGCACAAGACGGCTCCGGCGCCTACGAAGAAATCCGCCGCGCGGTGCCCGCCGACCGCGGCGCGCCGATGGCCGCGCCCAGCGGCTACCGGATCTCGCCGCAGGATCTGCTCGACATCCGCGTCTTCCAAGAGGCGGAGCTGTCCGGCCCGGTCCGCGTCGGAGCCGACGGCTCGATCCGCCTGCCGCATGTCGGCAACATCAAAATCTCCGGGAAAAGCCCGGACGCCGCCGCCGAGGCGATCGCCACGCGCCTGAAGGGCGGCTACCTCGTCAACCCGCAGGTCACCGTCGCCGTCCTCGCCTTTGCCCGCAAGTCGGTCTCGGTGCTCGGGCAGGTCTCCAAGCCGGACTTTCTCGAGCTGCCGAGCGACAAGCCGATGACGCTGCTCCAGGCGATCGCGCGGGTCGGCGGGTTCACGCGGATCGCCAACACGAAGAAGGTGATCCTGCGCCGCGGCGAGCGGATCTTGGAGGTCAACGCGCGGGATATCGCGCGCGGCGAGGCGAGCGACGTGGTCTTGAAAGACGGCGACATCATCCAGGTCAACGAAAGCATCTTCTAGGCGAAGCCGCCCCCAATCACACCGGAGCCTCCCTTCCTCCTCCGCCCTAAATGCCGACACCCCAACACAACCGAAGCCCGTTTGCCCTCGCGCGCGAACCGCAGCCAAGCTTCCCGCAGATCCCCGCGCTGGGCGATCCGTCGGCGGGCGGCAGCGCGATCCCGCTGCTCGATATCGGGCGTCTGGCCGGGCTGCTCCTCCGCCGCTGGTGGGTGATCGCGCTGTGCGCCGGGTTTTTCACCGCGCTCGCGCTCGCCTACGTCTTGACGGCGGCAAAGCGCTACCAGTCGAACGCCGCCATCTATGTCGGCCGGGAGCCGGAGCGCATCCTCAAAGGGGTGACCGATGTGACGCAGAAGGACCTGAAGGAGCTGGAGGAGCTGAAGACGGTCGAGCAGATCCTCGGCAGCACCACCCTGATCCTCCAGGCGGTCGAGGCGAACGGCCTGCGGGATGACCCGAGCTTTGCGCCGCCCAAGCCGGATGGCTCCGCCTACTCGGATGCGGAGATGGTCGGCATCTTCTCCGAGCACTACGGCGCGGCGCTGCGGCGCGGCACGCGGCTGATCGACATCTGGTTCGAGGACACCGACGCCGAGCGCGCGCAGCGGATCGCCGCCTCGATGTTCGACGTCTTCCGCGAGCACACGCGCGGGCAGGCGCAGACGGCGAACCAGCGGGCGAAGGAGGCGCTGGAGGCGAAGCGGATCGAGCTGGCCACCGAGCTGGACGAGGCGGAGCATGACATGCTGGACTACCGCGCGCGCCACGCCGACCTCCCGCTGGACGAGGACCAAAACGTCATCGAGCAGCGCCTTCGCGACCTGGAGGGAGAGCTGACCAAGGCGACCGCCGAGCGCCTGCGGCTCGAATCCGACGTCGAGAAGATCGCCCAGATCGGACCGGGTCAGCCCGAGTCGATCCTGCGGCTCGGCTCGGTCTCGCAGCTCGACGAAGTCTCCGAACTCGTGCGGGCGATCAATCTGAAGGAGGCGGAATTCGCCCGGCTGAGCGAGCGCTACGCCAGCTATGCATGATCATCCAGGCGCAAAGCGAGCTGGACGAACTGCGCGCGCGGCTGCGGCAGACGGCGCTCGATGTGGCGGAAAACTTCGCGCAGCGCTACGCTGCCGCCCGGCAGAACGAGGCGAAGCTCGAACAGCAGGTCAAAGAACAGCGGGCCACCGTGCTGCGCCTCGCCGAGGCGCGCCTCGGGTTCGCCGACCTCGAACGCGACGTCAGCCTGAGCCGCGAGCAATACCAGAACGTCGCCGACCGCCTCAAGGAACTCGAAACCGTGTCCGGCATCTCGGACAGCGAGATCCACCTCGCCGAGGAGCCGCTGGTGGCGAGCCGCCCGTCGTGGCCGCCGAAGAAAATCATCGTCGGGCTCGCCTTCATCTTCGGCTGCTCGCTGGGGGCGGCGCTGATCATCGGCGCGGATCTGGCCGGGGGCGCGCTGCAGACCGCCGCGCAGGCGGAGAAAGCGCTCGGCATCCCGTCGCTCGCATCGATCCCCGAGGCGGGCATCGCCTCGCTGGAACAAGGGCTGATCATGCGCGGCGACCGGAACTCCCCGGCGGCGGAAGCGTTCCGCTCGCTGCGGACGTCGCTCAGCTTCATCAACCAGGGCGGCTCGGCGCGCAGCTATCTGTTCACCAGCCCGTCGGAGGATGACGGCAAGACGTTTTGCGCCATGAATTTCGCGACCGCGCTCGCCTTCCAAGGCTACCGCACGCTGCTGATCGACGCCGATTTGCGCAAGCCGAGCCTGAGCCGCGTGTTCCTGCACGAGACCGGGACGATCGGGCTGACCGACCATTTGGAAGGTCGCGTCGAACCCTCGCAGGCGTGCTTTGAAACGGATGTCGAAAACCTCTATCTCTTCTGCGCGGGCAGCCCGGCGCAAAACCCCGCCGAGCTGCTGGCCGACGTCCGCTTCGGCGCGCTGCTGCACGAATCCTACAAATGGTTCGACAAGGTGATCATCGACAGCTCCGCCGTCGGCAGGGTCAGCGACGCGCTGTCGCTCGCCCAGCACGCGGAATCGACTGTCCTCATCATCCGCGCCGGGCGCACCCGCCGCGCGGACGCCGCGCGCGCCAGCCGGCTGCTCGCGATGGCCGGCGCGCCGCCCGTCGGATTCATCATGAACGGAACCGAAGCGCCGAAGGACCGCCCGGCGTTCCGGTTTGCCGACCGCCAGCGCCCCGCGCCGGTGCTGCACGCCGCGCCGCGCTTCCTCGGCATGGCAGGTGGCCGCGACCCCGAGCTTTCCCATAACTAACATGATCCCCCACGCTCCCGCCCCCATCGCGGCGGCCCCTAGCGGATCCGCCATCTCACCCGCCGAGCGCGCCGCGCCGCTCGGCGAGCGCCTCACCGCCCTCGCCTTCGCCGGGGATGCGCTGATGATCGCCGCCGGCCTGCTTGTCGCCTATTGGGCGCGATTCGTCTCGGCGATCGCGTCGGTCGGCGTCGAGGACATCCAGATGACGCTGGCGGATTACACCGGGCACCTGATCTTCGGCGGGATCTCGCTGGCGTTCTTCCTCGTCAACATGCGCGTCTATGACCCGCGCAACCTGCTCGCCATCCGCCACACGGTGCGCCTCATCTTCCGCGCGGGCATCATCTGGCTGGTCGCCTATCTCGGCATCAGCCTGATCTTGAAATTCAACCCGCCGATCAGCCGCATCTACTGCGCGTTCGCCTGCGTGTTCACCCTGTTCTTCGTCATCGCGTGGCGGCGCGGGCTGTATGCGTTCCTGCGGCAGCGGGCGATCGCCGAGCGGCTGCGGCAGCGGGCGGTATTCATCGGGTGGGGTCCGGATTGCTCGCGCGCCGAGCGCTGGCTCGACAACCCGGCGTCGCCCATCGCCATCGCCGGGGTCGTCCGCCCGCCGTCCGGGGCATTGGAAGGCGATCCGCCGCAGCGCGTCCGCGTCCTCGGCGACTACGATGACTTCCGGCAGATCGTGGGGCAGGCGGGAGCCGACCTCGTGCTGGTCAGCGACCGCAACCTCGACCGCCGCGAGCTGCATGAAGTCGCCGAGTTCTGCGAGAAAGAGATGGTCGATTTCAAGCTCGTGCCGACCTGCTTCCAGGTCCTGCTCTCCGGCTTGCACCTCGAATCGCTCAGCGGGATGCCGGTGCTCGGCGTCACCCAACTGCCGATGCACACCGGGCTGAACTTTGCCATCAAACGGCTGGTCGATATCGCCGGCGCGCTGGTCGGGCTGGCGGTCTCCGCGCCGCTCATCGCGGTCTTCGGGTTCCTCATCTACCGGGAGTCGCCGGGGTCGATCTTCTACCGGCAGCGGCGGATCGGGCGCCACGGCGAGGTCTTTGAGATCATCAAGCTGCGCAGCATGAAGCTCAATGCCGAAGCGGGCGGCAAGGTGGGGTGGACGGTGAAGGACGACCCGCGGCGGCTGCGGGTGGGCGAATTCATGCGCAAGTGGAACATCGACGAGGTGCCGCAGTTCTGGAACGTGTTGAAAGGCGAGATGAGCCTGGTCGGGCCGCGCCCGGAGCGCCCGGAGCTGATCGCGAATTTCAAAGAGGAGATCCCGCATTACAACGCGCGCCACAGCAGCAAGCCGGGGATCACCGGCTGGGCGCAGGTCAACGGGCTGCGCGGCGATACCGACCTGCGCGAGCGCATCAAGTTCGACCTGCACTACATCGAGAACTGGAGCCTGCTCTACGACTTCCAGATCATGGCGCTCACCTTCTTCAACCGCGGTTGCTAACGCCATCGGATGCCGCCCACCCCGCACAGACGCCTGATCCAGATCCTGCTGTGGGTCTTCTGCCTCTCGTTTGCCTTCGACTTTCGCGGCGATGTCGGCGGCCACCCCGCGCAGTATCTTTTTCTGCTCGGCGCGCTGATGTCAGGCTTCAGCCTCATCGCGTTTGGCGGGCGGACGTTGCTCGCCAAGCCCGGCATCTACATCCTGCTCCTCTGGTGGGGATACCTCGGCTCGACCCTCGCCGTCGCCGCGATCAACGGCGTCGAGTTCGGGCGCTACGCGCGCTGCATCATCGCGCCGCTGCTCTGCGGGCTGGGCATCGCCGCCGCGCACGTCTCGGCGTGCTCCGGGCTGACCGCGCGCCAGATCGTCACGCCGCTCGCCGTCTGCGGCACGATCAACTGCCTGTGGCGCGTCGCCCATGGATTCCTCTTCAAGGGCGTGACCATCGACACCGTGCGGGCGGAGGTTTTGAGCCCGGCGACGGCGTGGATCGCGGGGCTGCTCGGCGTCACGCTGCTCTTCAGCGGGCGGCTGCGGCTGGTGCCGGTGGCGGCGGCGGTGGCGATGTTAGGCTCGGTCTTCCTGAGCGTGACGCGCGGCGCGGTGCTGCCGATGGCAATGTCGGCGCTCGCCTGCTTCGGCTGCCTCTACCTCGCCCTGCGCTGGCGGCTCATGGACCTGCAAGGCGCGCTCCGCAAGCTGATGCCGATCGGCGCGGTCGCCGGGCTGGTCGTCGTGTTGATGGGCGTGGCGGGCGCGGTGCAACCCACCATGTTCGAGCGCTGGGTCGAGCGCCTCTTCCACCACGCCGACTCGCGGAACATCGGCGAGGACGTCTCGTGGCTGAGCCGCGAGGCGGAGGCGAAGGCGATGATGGACCTGCTCGACCGCAGCCCGATCCGCTGGATCTACGGGCACGGGATCGGCGGCAGCTACTACTGGGATCCGTCCTATTACCCCGACCTCTATCTCGTCTATCCGCACGACTTTGACTTCACCGAGGACTTCTGGTTTCCGGGGCACTCGCCGTGGACCTACTCGCTGTTCTCCGGCGGCGTGCTCGGGATGCTCTGTTACGCGGCGATCTTCCTGGTGCCTTCGATCATGGCGCTGCGCTCGGTCTGGCGGAATGCGGGCGCGCCCGGCTTCGATCTCGATCTCGGATTTTTGCCGCTGGTCGGACTTTTTTGTATCCTGAGCGAGACCGCTACGTCTAACCCGTTCGACGAGCGCCTCGCCGGTCTCATCGTCGGGATGATGGCGGGACTGCCGCAGGCGCTCTTCTGCCGCGCGCACTGGGCGCGGGCCGCCTCGCCCGCCGCTCAGCCCGCGCCCGCCTCGCCCTTCACCTTCGCCCATCCCGCCTGACGACTTTGCCCGCCACCCTAGCAAAACCACCCGAAGAATGCCCCGCCGCGAGCCGCCCGGGCCAATCCCCGGTCATCGCGCTGGCGGACCCGCGCTGGTTTGGGCATCACCCGACGTATTTCAAAGAATTCACCGCCTCGTTCCTGCGCCTCGGCTGCCGCGTGCTCGCGTTTTGCCAAAACCCGGCGGAAGCGGCGGCGTTCGCCGAGGATTGGTGCAAAGCGGACGGCCGGCGCGCGGCGGAGTGGTTCCGGGCGGCGGCGCTGCCAGACCCGAACAAAAGCTACCTGATCCCCGGCCGCGACCACGACCCGCTCAGCACCGCGATCCGCTGGCGGCGGCTGCGGGCGGCGCTGCGCGAGGCAGAGCGCGCCTCCGGCTGGCGTGCGGACGCCGCCTTCCTCGCCTTCCTCGACGCCTACATCCGGTTCTTGCCGCACCACCACCTCGCCGAGGCGTCGGTCGGGATCCCGTGGTCTGGCCTGTATTTCCGCAACCACCACCTCGGATCAGAAGGCACCGGCGCGCTCGGCGCCCTGCGCCGCTTTGCCAAAGGCGATGCCCGCCTCCGCTCCCTTTCCTGCGCCGCCATCGGCGTGCTGGACGAACGTTTCGACCCCGCCCTGTCCGCCGCCTCGCGCGGCACCCCGATCATCCACTTCCCGGACATCACCGACGAGGCGATGCCGGATGAGCCGACGCCGCTCGCCCGCGAGATCCTGCGCCGCGCCAGCGGGCGAAAGGTCGTCGGCTTGATCGGATTGGAGAAGCGCAAAGGCTTCCTCACCCTGCTGCGCGCCGCGCTCGGCCCCTCGGCGGACGATCCGCTATTCTTCGTCTGCGCCGGGCAGCTCGGGCGCCCGACCTTGACCGGTGCCGACCTCGCGTTCCTCGACCGCGCGGCGAAGGCGGAGAATGTATTTCTCGACCTCGATGGCGCGCGCATCCCAGACGGCGCCGAATTCAACGCGGTGATGGCGGCGATGGACATCGTCTTTGCCGCCTACGAGGCATTCCCCGGCAGCAGCAACACGCTGACCAAAGCGGCGCTCGTCGAGCGCCCGGTGCTCGGCAGCCGCGGCGGCTGCATCGAACACCGGATCAGCGAATTCGGGCTCGGCATCTGCATCGATGAAGGCGACGAGATCCAGTGCGCCGCCGCGCTCCGGCAGCTCGCCTCCGGCAAAGACTGGAGCGGCGACCCGCTCCGCCCGCGCTACGCCGACTATCGCGCGGCACATTCCCGCCAGCGGATGGACGAGGCGCTCGGCGAGTTCTTGGCGGCAGCCGGCGTGCGGCGCCCGGTTTGATCAAAGCGGCGCGCTTTCGCTTAGCGGACCTCGCGGATGCCCGGCGCCAGCCAGAGGATCGCGAGGGCGGCCAGTGACGCGAGGGCGGCGGCGGCGACCGCCAGGATGGCCAGCTCGGCGGCGAACATCCAGAAGACGGTGCGGCGCCCGCAGCCCATGCGGTGGAGCGTCTCGCGCTCGCGGGCGCGGAGCTGGCGGGTGAGCCAGACGATCAGCCCGAGGAAGATCGCCGAGGCGGCGGCGACCACGGCGAGGTTGGCGTCGAGGAAGCGCTTGAGCCGCAGGACGATGCCGACCAGCTCGTCCACGACCCCGCGCGGCACGAGCATCTGGTAGTCCTTCGAGACGTGGTAGCGCCCGGCGATGATCGTGGCGGACTTCGCGTCGCGCGGCAGGCACAGGATGGCGGTGAGCGGAAAGGCGGACCAATCGCCGTGAAAGTGGAACGAATCGAGGTTCTCCGGCGTGATCTCCATCGCGGTGGCGAGCGCCGGGCTGGCGACCACTTCGCCCTCGCGGCGCTCCATCACATCGGCGGCTCCCGCCTTGGACGCCATATCGACATGCCCGTGCCCGATGCCTTCGATCACCCACGCCGTTTTGATATCGGCGAAGACCGCGTCGTCGTCAGGCGTGCCGGTCTCCGCGAAGACGCCGGTGA
This sequence comes from Verrucomicrobiales bacterium, assembly GCA_041395145.1. Taxonomy (GTDB): domain Bacteria; phylum Verrucomicrobiota; class Verrucomicrobiia; order Verrucomicrobiales; family DEV007; genus JAWLBD01. Next base: position 54,022 of record JAWLBD010000036.1, read on the forward strand.
CGCGCATCCGCAGCGGGTAGTCGGCGGAGATGTCGTAGAGATTCTGCTGGTCGGACAAGAGCGTGCCGCCTGGCGCGATGCCGAGGTCGCGGGCGACGTTCGCGCCGAGCGCGCACTCGCCGAGCAGGGCGGGCAGCCCGCCGCTGGCGAGCCGCAGCCTACGAAAATCATAGTAGTCCGGCGTGGTGCCGACGATCGGGTAGCCCTTTGCGGTAAAGCGGGCGTGGAGCGGGATGGGGAGCGCCAAGCCGGAATCGAGGATCGCCTCCGCCTCCGCATACGGCACCGGATCGACGCGCGCCTTGCGAAAATAAAGCGCCGCCATGATGAGGTCGAACCGGTTGCCCTTCGCCCCGGCGACCAGCGGCGTGGCGTCCGCCCGCGCGATCAGGTCCGCATTGTAGCGCCCGACCAGCAGCCCGACGGCGAGCGGCAGCAGGGCGATGGCGGCCAGCGCGGCGGCGAGCATCGCGCTGCGGACCTTGTAGTAGGTCAGGTAGCGCCAGGCGAGGAGGAAGACCGGACTCATGCGGCGGCTCCGGGGTTTGGGTTGGCGCGGGCGAGCGCGGCGACATCGATGACCTGGTCAAAGCGCGGCAGCAGGCTTCGGTCGTGGGTGATCATAACGAGGGTGGCTCCCTCCCGCCCGGCGTGCCCGATCAGCGCGTCCAGCGCGGCGGCCGCCGTCTCGTCATCCAGGTTGCCGGTCGGCTCGTCGGCGATGAGCAGGCGCGGCTGCGGCGCGAGCGCCCGGCAGATCGCCGCCCGCTGCCGCTCGCCCTGGGAGAGCTCGCGCGGCCGCCGGGCGAGCTTGTCGGCGATGCCGAGCGCGCCGGCCAGGTCGCGCGCCCGCGCCTTGGCCGCCGCATCGGGCGCCAGCGCCGGGCTGATCAAAAACGGCAGCAGGATATTTTCCTCGGCGGTCAGGTATTCGAGCAACTCAAATTCCTGGAAGACGAATCCGATGTTCTGGATGCGGTGCGCGCGCCGCGCGGCATCGGGCAGGGCGGAGACCTCTGCGCCGGCGCAGCGGATCGACCCGCAGTCCGGCAGCAGGATGCCGGCCATCAGGTTGACCAGCGTCGTCTTGCCGATCCCGCTCGGACCGACCATCGCCGCGCGAGCGCCTTCGGCGACCTCGAGCGAATCCACGCCGAGCCGGAACGCCCCGCCGGGATAGGCGAAGGCGACGTCGCGGAGCTGGATGATCGGATCGGGCATCGGTTAGGTTAATTAGGCGGGGAATGTCATCGGGACGGGGCAGATCGCAAATGGCTGGGAGGAAGGCTCGGGCTTGCATCGGCGGGGCGGAAACCCGAAGTTGGGCGATGCCCGCCCGAGAAAAGCGCACCGAACTGCTCGTGGGGATTTTCCTGTTTATCGGGTTAGTCCTGCTCGGCGGCATCATCGTGCAGTTCGGCGGCTTCCGCGACCGGTTGCGCGAGACAGCGCGCTTCGAGCTGGTCTTCACCGACGCGAGCGGGTTGGTGCGCGGCGCGGAGGTCCGGCTCGGCGGCGCGAAGATCGGGCGCGTGGTAGGCTGGCAACCCGCAGCTCAACGACCGGGCGAACGGCGTGATCGTGCCGGTCGATATTTTCACCGACTTCAGATCCCGGCAGACAGCGCTTTCGGCATCGGGACCAGCGGCTTGCTCGGCGACAAATACGTGGACATCCGCCCGCCCGCCGAGCCGACCGGCGCCTTCCTCCAGCCCGGCTCCCGCCTGGAAGGCAGCGCCGGGGCGGGGCTCGACCAGCTCGGCTCGACCGCCGACCGGCTCTCGCGGCGAGCGGAGAGCATGATGGGCGAGATCGAACTCGCCCTCGCCGACCTGCGCGGATTGATCCGGAAGATCGACCAAGGATTGCTCGACGACGAAAACCTGGCGAATCTGAAAAGCAGCCTCGCCAAGCTGAACACGACGCTGGAGCGGCTCGACACCGAGATCGTGACTGACGAAAACGCGGCGTCGATCAAGGCATCGCTCGCCAATTTCGAGGAGGCGAGCGCCTCGCTCAAAGGGACCGCCGAAAAGCTGGAACCCGCCGCCGACGAGGTGAAGCCGCTTTTAGAGGATGGTCGCGCCGCCATCGCCAAGGTCGGACCCGCCGCCGAGGAATTGGGCGCGACCGCCGCCGAGCTGCGGCAGACCGCCGCCGCCGCCACGGAGCTGCTCAACGAGGTCGGCGACGGGCCCGGGCTGCTCAACGCGCTCGCCAAAGACGCGAAGCTGCGCGGCGACTTCGAGGCGCTCATCGAGAACCTGCGGCGGCACGGCATTCTTTTTTACAAAGACCGGGCCGGCCGCGAGGAGGGCGCGGAGGAAGAGGGCGGGGAGGACCGCCGGAGCCTGCGCCACCCGCTTTTCCCGAAGCGGTGAAATTCGTCTTTCCTAATTTCCCCATTGTCCCTAACGTTGCCGCCCCATGCCCAGAAGAGCCAAATCCGGAGTCAACCCCGTCCACCTCATCCTCATCCTCGTCGCCGTCGGTGCGGTGGTCGGCGGCGGCTGGCTGTTTTTCGGGCGCGCCTCCGATCCATTTGCCAAGCTGACGCCGCTCCGGGTCACCGATTACAAAGACAACGCCAACGCCTTGCGCGGCAACGTCTATCGCACCGAGGGCACCATCGACGACCAGCTCAAGTGGACGCCGGGCAAGGGGCGGCTCTTCTCGGTCGAGATCACCGACGGGCAGGAGACGTTCCCGGTCGGGTTGCTCGTGCCGGCGGAGAAGTCGGGCGAGAACATCCAGCGGGGGCAGACGTTCATCTTCAAGGTCGAGGTGGGCGACGGCGGCACCCTGATCGTCCAGGAGTTGCAAAAGAAGATCTAGCGCGGATGGTCCTAATGAATCTTCGGCTGGTCCGTTTTACCTAAACCGCCCCGCCCAACCCGATATCCCATGAAACATTCGACGATTCTTCTCATCGCCGCGTTTGCTGCTGCCAGCGCGCCCGCCCAAGTCCTGGGACCGAACGGGGGCGGCGGAAATAACAACGGCGACACCACGATCGTCCGGAAGGAGGAGAAGAAGAGCGGCAGCTTCCTCGGCACCGACATCCCGTTCATGAATCCGGGCGACGAGGTCGCGATGTGGGACGGCAAATCGTGGAATGTGACCGACAACCGCGTCTTCAACGCCCGCTTTGAAAAATACCTCAATGCGCCGGAGGCGGTCGAGGGCGAGGATCTGGAATACCGGAAGATCCTCGACTCGATCCTCCAGGCGCTCTCGCCGCATAACCCCGGCGGCCCGAATGTCCCGCGCGCGGTCGCCTTGCTCCCGCTCGCCGCCCAGTACCCGATCGACGCGCGGCTCTGCGACTCGCTGGCCAATGCGGTTTACGGCAACTGGATGGCGAAAAAGCACGTCAAGGCGCTGAGCGCCTCGATCGAGGAAATGCGCAAGGAGCGCAAGGACCTCGAGCGGAATTTCGAGGTCGGCAGCGAAGGTGCCGCCACCGCCCAGCCGCCGCAGCGCACCGGCGGCGGAGGTGGCAACAATGGCGGCGGCGGCGGCGGGCGCAACGGCCAGCAGGCGCAGAACAAGGCGGCGGAATCGTCGGTCGCCTCGGCCACCCGCGTCGGCGGCTACGTCAAAGACATCGTGGAGATCGAGGCGAAGATGAAGATGAACCAGGGGCTCATCGGCGTTTCCGAGGTCCAGCAGAAGATCGAATACCAGAGCCTGATCATCCAATTCTTCCTCCAGCGCCGGTTCGAGCACGTCGTCATCGCCACCCGGCTCTACCGCAGCATTTTCAACGACGGCGACACCCGCCTGCACATGGAAAAGGGATCGGATGTCGAGAAAATCTTCGCTCAGGGCATCGGCGTGAACCCGACCATCGCGACGCTCGATGCGTTTGCCAACGAGGCGATCCGCGACGTGACCGAGGGCGTGAAGTCATTCCACTATCTGCTGGAGAAAGGCGAGCTCGAAAGCGCGAGCAAGCGCCTGAGCGAATCATTTATGGTCGGCGAATACCTGCACGCGGTGCGGGCGGTGCCGCGCGAGGACAAGCGTAAGGTGGTCGGTTTCGTCCGCATGGGCAACCAGCTCATCTCCGCGCTGGAGGTCAAAGACTACACGCTGGCGGAGGAACTCATCACCAAGATGCGCGCCGAGGCGAGCGACTTTGATTATTCCAAGCCGAAGGCCGCCGTCGATACCGCCCGCGCGGTGAGCAACATGCACCTGAGCAAGGCGCGCATCGCCGCGCTCAACAGCGACGAAACGACGGTCGCCGACGAGATGCGCAAGGCCGCCGAACTCTGGCCGACCAACCCAGCGCTGAGCGACCTCAACGGGCTCATCACCCAGAAAGGCGACGTCCAAGCCCAGGCGATCCTCGACCTCGACCGCCTGATCAGCACCGAGGACTATGCGGCGATTTTCAAAGACCAGGGGCGCTTCATCGCCGCCGTCGTCGGTCAGCCGGAGCGCGAGAAGCAGCTCAAGAGCATCCTCGAAGACCAGGCGAAAATCCAAGGCGTGGTCATGCAGGCGGAGGAACTCGCCCGCCGCGGCGACAAGTGGGGCGCGTGGGAAAGCGTCCAGATGCTCGCCGAAAAATACCCGCAGGACAAAAACCTGAACCGGCTGCGCAGCGACCTCTCGATCGAAATCTCGGAATTCGTCCGCGCCTTGACCACCGCGAACCGCCACGAGCAGCGGAACCAGACTGGCTCCTCGCTCGCATGGTACCTGCGCGCCCGCAAAATCTACCCGAGCAGCACCTACGCCAAGCAGGGCATCGACCGCCTGACCGATGAGATCCTGCCGTCTGACGGCGCGCCGGTCTTCGGCAGGGAAGGCGACGACAATCCGTTCAACACTTCGGCGATCCCAACGGAGCGACCACCAGCTCGAATGGCTCCGCCCCGCGCGCCGCGCAGCGGATCTCCGAGGGAAAGCCTTTAACGGAGTCGGCTGGCACCCACAGGCGCGCCAGTGCCATGGCAGCGCGCAATGGCGGGCTTCTGCGCATAGCCAAAATGGTCGTCGCTAGCCCGGATCAATCACCAGGGGTAGAAAATCGGCGCAGCCGATCAAGCACCAGCCCGTGGATGCGCCGGTACAGCAGGTGGGGAACCTCATGCCCGATGTGCCCCGGGTCGCGCCAGTCCCTCGAAGCGGTAGTCCAGCCGCCGCCACCGCCACCGCCCGGTGCGCGACTCGATCTCGCGCAGGATCACCGCGCCGCCGCCGCCGCTCGAAAGGTGGCCCCCCGTGAAATTGGCTACCACTTCGCGGCAGCCGAGCGCTCGAAACTCCAACTGGTCCGGATTGCAATCTGTTCGCGCCATTGCTTGGATAAGGTTGTAGTTATTAGATTAATAACCAGCAATTTACCTCATCCCAGGCAATGCTCGCTTTATTTCTATTGAAATATCCGGGCTAGGACTGAGAGGCGACCGGATTTCCGGCGGATCGAGAGCTGCGGCGTCGAGAGCCCACCGGCGGGATCGGGACGCCCCCCAGAGAGGCGCTCCGAGTCCATCCCGGCAGGGGCGGCGGAGCCGGGGTTGCGCCAACCCTCCGGGGTGGAGGATTGTTGAATTGCGGGTCCTTAATTTTGAATCGGACTTGTTGGCGGCTCTGGCGACGCGCTGGAACTCTTCGGCGGTTTCCGCAATATCGCCCAGTAGACTGGCCAGAGGAGGCTCCATACGGCTACCGCCAGCGCGGTGGTCCGCGCCGCTTTCGGCTGGAACCCGAAATAGCCCAGAATCTCCGCCGCTCCGACAAAAGCGCAGGCGGTTGGGACGAATTGGGCGACAGCGGCGAGGAAGACGGCGGAGAGGCGTTTCACGGGATCGGTCCGATATTCCGGCACCGCCTCTACCTACCCACTTTGTCGCCGAGGATCGCCTTGACCTGATCGACGGTCAGCCCGTGGACGGGCAGCGGGTGATCGAGCGTATCGTGGTTGGCCTGGAACCCGCCGCCATCGACGTCGATGAAGATCGGGTTGTGGTAGGCGCAGGGCATCATGCTGGCTTGCGTCGAGGTGCCGAAGCCCTTTTCGATCGTGTGGTTTTCGCCGATGGCGACGACGATGAGGTGGGCGTCTTGGCTGAGCGGGACTTCGATGGTTTGGTCGAACTGGACAACGCCGTCTTGGAACATCGCGGGATTCGCGGCGCGGGTGAAGTTCACATCCTCGCGCTGGCGGCCGTTGACGAGCACCTGCACGCGGTCGATGGCGTTCCACGTATTGCATTGGACTTTCACCTTGAGCCGCGCCGCGCCGGTCGCGCGGTCTTCGCCGCCGGGCAGGACGCCGCCTCCGGTCTCGACGGTGAGGAACGGCCCGGTCGTCAGCATCATGCGCCCCGCCTTGGCGTTGCGCGCGATGTCGCGCCAGTCGACCTCGAATGGCTCGTCGGTCGCGGACTTGACGTAGGTGCGCCAGCCGCCCACGCCATTGCCATAGACCGAGTGCGCATCCGCGACCGCCGTGCCCCAGATGCGCTGCCCTTGGTTGAGGAGCTGGAGCCATTGGAACTCGCGGACGTGCTCGACGCGCGAACCCTTCTCCAGCGGCTTGCGCAAACGGTAGGGCGCGCCCCACAGGATCTCGTCGCCGATGAAATTCTGGGTCTCGAAGCCGTCGATGAGCGAGCCGAGCGCCATGTAGCCGCCGTCCAGCCGGCCGTCGCGGTTTTTGTCGAAAAAGTTCTCCGTGATGTCCGGGTGGTTGATCTGGACCCAGCGATCCGGCTCCTCGCCCTGGTAGTCGCGCAGGACGACCGCGTTGAGGCGCGGGTCCTTCTGCCAGACCGGCGCGCCGCCGTCCTGCTTGGTCGGCTCCGGCTTGAGCGGGAAACAATTGAAGTGCGCGCCGCCGCCGGTCAGCTCCATGCCGGACACGGTGGCGATCTCGGCGGTCAGCCCGAGCTTTTCGATGTGCGGGCGCCAGTCGTAGAGCCGGTTGTGCTCGGTGGTCGGGGCGAATTCGATGTGCTCGGCGGCGAGGTTGATGACGCGGTCGTCGGTGCCGCAGGTATTGTCGCCGCTGGGCGACGAGTGGTTGTGGAAGTCGGTGCTCATCCAGCCGGCGGTATCGACCACCCGCTCCAGCTTGGCCGCCACGGTGATGTCCGCGCCGGGCGGCACGTCGATCTCCTGCTCGTGGTGCGAATATTCGGGC
>JAWLBD010000037.1:0-61076 GCA_041395145.1 Verrucomicrobiales bacterium
GCGAGCTCGATGATACCGTCCAGCAGCGGGGCATCCACTTCGGCTCCACCTTCTCTGGAAGTCGCCAGCACATCGAGCTGGTTTCCGCCCCTGGTTTTGAGTCGCGCATCGACTTCTCTGACGACGACGATCCCTTCGACAATGGCAACTACGGCGCCCGCTTCGAATACCGCTCCGCCTCGGATGATATGTGGCTCTTCGGAGCCAACCGGTTTCGGCTGAACTCGGGCAACCTAGAAGTGGCATCTGGCAACATAACGGCATCTGGCACAATCCGGGCGGCCGGGCTGCTCGTTAATAGCATCGGCGCTGCCAACCACACGGCGACCATCCAAGGAAGGCCCGGAAACGACGTGATCACCCGGTTCCACAAATCCGACGGAACGCCGCTTGTTTCCGTGGGCGACCCCGACCACGGCAACAACGGTGGCATTTCCTTTATCGTCAATTCCGGTAACGCTAAGTTTAACGGCAATATCGTCTCGCCGGTCAAGATAAACGGCAACGCCCCGGACATCACCCTGGGCGGTCACCTGACGATCGGGGACCCCGACTTTTTCCACATGTCTTTCACCAACAATACGATCCAGGTCTATGACCGCGCGGTCCCCAACCAAACCACCCAGCGCCTCTCGCTCAACACGAACGGCGGCGACGTTTACATCGGGAAAGCTGGCGCCAGCCGGGTCGAGGTCTTCGGCACCTTCGTGAATTCCAGCGACCGCAACATCAAAGAAGACTTTGGCGAAGTGGCGCCCGAAGACGTGCTCGACCGCCTCGTCGATCTGCCGATCAGCACCTGGCGCTACAAGGGCGGCGAGACCCGCCGGCACGTCGGCCCGATGGCGCAGGACTTCCACGCCGCCTTCGACGATCTCCTCGATCTCAACTCCGACGACAAGACGATCGCGCCGCTCGACGAGGCGGGCGTCGCCTTCGCCTCGATCCAAGCCCTGCATCGCCTGGTCGAGAAAAAGGACGGCGAGATCAAAGAGATGAAGGACCGCCTGGAGCGGATGGAAAAGGCGCTCGCCGCGATCGCTGAGAAAGCCGCCCGATAGCCGCGCCCACCCAACCACCGACCCACGCCATGAAGATCACGGCCCTCGCCCTCCTCTCGCTCGCGGTGCTCGCCCTCGGGGCGGCTCCCGCCTCCGCCCAGCTCGCCATCGGAGCCTACACGGTGGATGGCGGCGGCGGCACCTCCAGCGGCGGCTCGTTCGCCGTCACCGGCACCATCGGCCAGCCGGACGCGCCCTCCCGCCACCGGCGGCGTCTTCTCGCTCGCGGCGGCTTCTACCGCGGCAGGAACGTCCTCGCCCTCCGGCTACGCCGCGTGGGCGGAGGCCAACCTTCCGGCCGGCGCCGACCATTCCTTCGCCGGGGACGCCAACCACGACGGCATCGCCAACGGCCTGCACTACGCGTTCGGCTCCACCGAGGTGCGCGTCACCGGACCCGGGCAATCGACCGCCCCCGCCGGACCGGTGCCCGATGACGTCGAACTCTACTGGGAATCCAGCGCCGACCTCGTCGACTGGCTCGACGTCGCCCGATGGGTCGGCGGCCAGCCCGGCGAGCCGCTGCTGACCGAGATCACGCTCGAGGACGGGATCATCACCAACACGCTGCCCACCGACAACTTCGGCGGCTTCCAGAGGTGGCGCGTCGTCCTCGTCTCGCCGTAGCGCAGCGGGGCACCTGGGCTGGGCGCTCCGGATGGCCGGCTGAGCGCGGCATCAAGCAAGTTTAGAAGGATCTAAGCGCCATCCCACTCCGGGTAGATTCGCTTGAGAATCTGCTCTGCCGCCCGGTGGAAGGCTTTGGCGAGATCCGCCTCGATCCCGGCCCGCTTCTCGGTGCCCGCCTTCTTCCACGCTTGTTCCAGCTGGCGGCGCTGGAGTTCGGTGGCGCTTTCGGCGAGGCGTTGCCAGAATTCTGGGATCGTGCCCTCCTCCCACGGATCGCGCCCGCGCCCGTAGTGGGCGATGGCGAGGTAGCGGAGCAGGGCGAGTTGGAATTGCTTGCGGAAGTGCGCCTGCGACCAGCGGACGGTGTTGCCCTGACCTTTGGCGAGGTTGAATCCCTTGGCGATGATGTAGGCGGAGGCGGCTCCCGCCAGCCCGCCCACGATGGCTCCGCCGCCGAATGTCATGCCGCCGTGCAGGATATCGGCGACCAACCCGGTGCTGGCTCCGCCCGCCAACCCGCCGATGGCGGTCCACGCCGGTTCGTTGACCTTCTCCGGGACGCCGAAGCTGCCCTGCGAGAGATCCGCCGCGCCGCGCGCCGCTTTGCCCTCCAACCCGTTGGCGGCGATCAGCGCATCGGTCGATTCCTCGACCCGGCGGGCGAGCCGCTCGCCCAGTTCGCGCCGGGCGGCTTCCATCTCCGCTTTCACCCGGCGGCGATCCAGCCCGAGCTTTTCGAGAAAGGTCTGCTCCGGCACTTCGGCGGCATCGCTGGCGGAGGCGGCCAGCTCCGCCGCGATGGCGGCGACCGACGCGTCGAACGCCGCCGCGTTTTTTCGCCGCCATGCGTCGGCGAGCGTGGCGAATGCCTTGGTCCGGTCGGCCGGCAGCAATTTGCCGAGCCGGGCGAGCAAGAGATCCTCCTGCACCCAGCAGCGCGAGTAGGCGTCGAGCGAGACGACATCTTTGACGCAATCCCACGCCTTGAGGTGCTCCCGCCAGCGTTCGGCGTCCGCCTTGAGCCGCTCGGCCGGGGCGGGCTGGCCGGTTTGGTTGAGCAACACCGCGACAGGTTTGCCGATCCAGCCGAGGATCTGCATCTCCATGCCGACGTAGCCAGCCGCCGCGGGATCCTCCGCCGCATTGATCAGGTAGAGGACGACATCCGCCTCGTCGCGCACGTTCTTGACCGCCTGCTGCCCGCACCAGAGCGGCCGGTCGGCAAAGCGGTCCCACATCTGGGAGAGAAACCAGACGACCGGGTTGTCGGATAGCTTTAGCCGGGCGAGCAGCCGCGCGCTGTCCCCGAACCCTGGCGTGTCCCAAAGCACGAGTTCGTGGTCGCGCGATTCGACCATCGTGTGCGCCTCGTTGACATCGGTGACGTGAGGTTGATCCAGCGCGTCACCGACATCGCGGCGCAACAGGGTGCGGGCGAGCGTGGTCTTGCCGACGTTCGTGTGCGAGATGAGGCTGAGGGTGACCCGCATGAGATTGCTCGATCCGCGCCGCTACGGCGCACCCGCCGCCGCGCCCGCCAGATGGGGCGCGATCTCTGCCGCGATCGCGTAGAGGACCTCGGTCTCCGCCCCAGTAAAGTCGTGCGGCTCGCGTTTGCCGACCCCGATGGTGCCGAGCAGCGCGCCGGTGGAGAGCTCGACCGGGATTGCCACCGATCCGGCGACCTCGGTCTTCTTGGCATCGGGTCGCGCCCTGCCGGTGGTGTCGGTCTGCAGGTTGCAAATCTGAACCGGCTCGCGCTTTTCTGCCGCCAGTCCGGCGATGCCTTTCCCGATCGGGATGACCGCGATCTTGGGCACCAATTCGTCCGGGACGCCCAACAGGGCGAGGGTCTTGAGCATCCCGTCCGAGGGGTCGAGGCGGTGGAGCGTAGCGGTCACACACCCCATGATCCGCGCCGCCTCGGTGAGCACCGCACGCCAATCCGGTCCGCTCTCCGCTGCGAGCAATTTCCTGAGTTCGTTAAATTGGTCTGATTGAGATTCCATCTTGGAAAATCGGAGCAATTCCCTTCCGAATCAAGCAGGAGAGGGAAGCAGGGAAAATAAAAAGGGGATCGCGTAGGCGATCCCCTTTTTCGGAAATTAGTTGCCTTGGGTGAAGCCCTATCGGGACTGCGGCATGCTGCCGCCGAATTGTCCGGAACCTTCCCAGTCCTCCATTTTAGTCCAAGCGTGCCCGCTGATATTTCGCGAGCCGGGCGGATATTTCGGCTGCGGTTCGGTGGACGCACAACTCGCTAGAAGCGTGATCGCCCCACAGCCGAGGAGCAGCGAGAGCAAAAACTTGGCGGTTAGCGGCTTCATTCTCGTAGTGGAGTTGGCCCTTAGCGGGTGAGGTTCTCGAGGATCACCTTATCGCCGGGCATCATGCGGGCACCTTCCGGCATCGATGACTCGTCGATGTCGGCTACGGTGAGCGAATCTTCGATCGAGACGATGTTGAGGCTGCCGATGATCGACTCGCCGCGCTTGACGATCAGCTTGGATTCGGTCGAAATGCCCTTCGCCTTGCCGGCGTTGAGCACCACAAAACCCCAGTCGCGATTCACGGCGGTGATGGTCGCCTCCATCGCATTGCGCGCCACCCCTGCGGAACGCTCGCGCTCCACCTGCTCGAGCCTCGCAATAATACCGTTGTTGTCGGCGAGCTTCTTCTCGGCGGTGGAGACGTTGGAATCGAGCGTCATTTCCTCGCGCTCCTTGTCGGCGACGGTGCGCTTCAGGGTGTCGAGTTCCTGCTTGATCGCATCGACATCGATTTCGTCGCCAGTGATTCCCAGCAGAGTCTTGATCTCTTCAAATTCTTTCTTCCGCATCTCAATATCCATGTCGACCTGGGCTTCCTGGGCTTTGAGATTGGTAAGCTCTTGGTTGAGCACCTTCATCTTGCTTTGCTCGGACTCAAGCGTGGCGATCGCCTCGTTCAGGCGGCTTTCATGACCGTTCGTCTCCTTGTGGATCGCCTGGATCTCAGTTTCCAGCTCATTGGCGTCGTTAATCCGGGACTTGATGTTGGCGTCCGTCTGATCCTTTTCTTTCCGCGTGTCGATGAACGTCTGGCGGTTCTGGATACCAAGGACGATCGAGGCGAGCATCAAGATCGTGGCGAGGATGAAAACGATTTTCATGGCGTTGGGTAGATTTGGGGGAACGTGAAGGCGGGGCTGTCAGTCCTTGGATTTAATTGGCGGCAGGGGCGTTGGCGTTGGCAGCAGGCGCGTCCGCCTTGGCGACGGAACCCTCAGCGACCCGGACGCTGTCACCGGGGCGAAGCTGGTCGCCTTCCGCCACGGAGCCGCGGACGATGTCCGCGACGGCTGATCCCGGCTCGACCGCTGTAACGATGATCTCACCGACCTTGGAGCCGCCCCGCATCACATCGAGTTTGGCGTTGACCACCACGCCGCTGCGATCACCAGAGCTGAGGACGACAAAGCCCCACGGTCCGTAGACGCTGCGGAGGTTGCCCCGGAAGCCGGAATCCATCTGCCCGGCGTTGCGGAAACGCTGGGTCTGGCGGAAATCGGCAATCACGCCGTTGGTCGCGGCGATCTTGTCGTTGGTGATGGCGAGGACCTGGGTCTTGTTGGCGATCCGCTCATTAAGACCGTTGAGCTTGTCCGTCTCCGTTTGGAATTGCTCCTTAAGTTCCTTGGCGTTGCCCACATCGGCGAGCTTGTCGTCCCATTCGGCGAGTTGCTGCTTCTTGGAGTTGATGTTGCTCTCGACCGTGGTCTTCTCGGCACCGAGTTCATCGTTCGCAGCTTTGGCGTTGGAAACTTCCGTCTCTTTGCCGTCGGCGTCGTTGTTGAACTGGGTCCGCTCTTTTTCGGCGGCTTCTTTAGCATCGATCATTTCGCCTTTTCGTGTGTCGGCTTTCTGGAGCATGTCTTTCGCCAAGGAAAGCGCCGCACGCTCTTTCTTAAGGTCTTCCATCAGGAAGTAGCTGAAAATAGCGCCGCCAAGGCAAAGGAGCGCGGTGATGACTGAGAGGGCTCTCCACATAGCTGTTTAGGGTGAGAAGAGTTGATCGTAGGGGTGGAAGAAAATGGGGGGTGGAGCAATGCTGGCGCAATGCCTCCGCTACGTAGTAGAGGCTTCGGACGGGCAAGACAACAGAAATCTTAGCATTTTCGCGACCCTTTTTCCCTTGATGGGTGAGACGCCCCTCCGATTTCAAAAAATCTTTGGAGGCGCTTATAATTTTTTTGGGGTGAATATCGGGGGAATTCGGCTGTTTGTGGGAGGAAATCGTGGGAGGCGCAGGGAAATCTGGGGCGGGTCGGCGGCGAAACTAATTGCATTAGCCGGGGATGGGGGCTAAAGGGACGCGGCTGCCAGGGGTCATGGAGTGGCGGCTTGTGAACTCCGTCAGGCCCTAGCGGGAGCAGCGGTAGCATGTCCTTCATTGCTGTGGTTCCCTGGCAGCCACTTCTCTCAACCTCTTGGCGCGTCCGGGTCAGCATCTTTTATCTCGACGGATTCCCGGAATAGGCGCAATGTCTGCGCCATGAAAATCCCGCTTTTTCGCATCCCTCGCGTTTCTTTCGCTCGGTTCGGTTAGTTTTGCCGAAAATCTGGTGCCCTTGGAGCCGAAGGAAACGCCGTCGGCGGGACCGTTGTCAGGGGTATTGGCGGACTACTTGGCGAAGGAGGATGACTGTTTCGCCTGGAAGATCGACAGCAAGGCGCTCGTCAGGCCTGTGCAGCGGTTCGCATTCGGCTGACCTCCCAAGAATGGCAGGGCATCAAGTGGGAGCATTGGCTCTCGGTGCTCATCCCGGCGGAGGTCGATACGCGCAGCCGCGCGGTGCTGGCGATCGGCGGCGGGTCGAACCGGGACGAGCCGGTCAAGTCAAACTCTCGCGAGGCGATGTTGATGGCGACGATGGCGTCGCAGGCGCGGCTGCCGCTCGTGATCCTCGAGCAAGTGCCGAACCAGCCGCTGTTCGGCGATTTGAAAGAAGACGACCTGATCGCCCACACCTTCGATAAATTCCTCAAGGGCGAGGGCGACGACTGGCCGCTCCTGCTGCCGATGGTCAAAAGCGCCGTCCGCGCGATGGATGCGATCCAGCAAGCGGGTCCGGACCTCAATCTCGACATCAAGGAATTCGTGGTGACCGGAGCCTCCAAGCGCGGGTGGACGACATGGCTGACCGGCGCGAGCGATCCGCGGGCGATCGGGATCGCCCCGATGGTCATCGACGTGCTCAACATGGGCGAGCAAATGCACCGGCAGCTCGCCACCTACGGCAAATTTAGCCGGATGATCGAACCCTACACGAAGCGCGGCGTGCAGGAGCGGATGCACTCGCCCAGCGGCAAAGTTTTGCGCGAGATCGTCGATCCCTTTAACTACATCGGGCGCATCGATCAGCCAAAACTGATCTTTCTCGGCTCGAACGACCCGTATTGGACCGCCGATGCCGCCAGCCTCTATTATGGCGACCTCGTGGGCGACAAGGCGATCTGTTATGTGCCAAATGCCGGCCACGGGTTGGGTCCGCAGGCGATCTCGCCAGCGGTTGCGTTCTTCCGCTCGATCGCCCTGGATAAGCCGCTGCCCAAGATCTCATGGGAGCGTCCCGCGCCGGGCGAGGTCACGGTGAAGTGGGAGGCAGAAGGGGCGAAGGCGACCGTCTGGCAGGCGACTTCCCCGAATCGGGATTTCCGCGAGGCGAATTGGGTGCAGACCGAATTGGTCGGAACCAATAAGGCGACCGCCAAGGTCGCGCCGCCGGCAGACGGATCCTATGTCGGATTCTACGCCCAGGTCGATTTTCCCGGCAACCCCGCCGACCCCAAGGCACCGCCATTCTTTCTCTGCACCGACCTCCGGATCCTGCCGGATACCTTTCCCCATGAGGATTTAGTCAAAGCGCTCCACGAAAAATACAAGGCGGAGTCAAACGCGAGCGAATAGGATCCCCCTGATTTTGGGGCGATGCGCCGAGCCGTTTGCTTTGCTTTGGTCTTGGTCGCCGCCGGGGCGAAGCCCCGAGATGTCACATTCCGACCGATCTTACCATCTATGTCCCTCCCGTTTCGGATCCCGGGGCGCTGGGCGCCGCCGGTGGATCCTTGGGACCGTTTTTGGGCTAGCCTTTGTTTAGCACGCCGTGGCTAGCGTTTCCGGCGCGATGCCGAGGCGGTTACTTCGCGGATCGCCGCTAGGATCTCATCGATATCCCAGTCTTGCGATTTTTGGGCGGTCCCGATCTTCCCAGCGGCTGCAAGAGCCGGTTCGCATTGAAGCGATCGGTGCGGGGCGGGGGACCGACCGTCTAGGTCGCTCTTTTTCCTCCATGATGTGTGGGCTGATTATCATGCGGATAGATACACCTACTACCCCGCCGATGTTAAACCGGGAGGGGTGACACTTTTGACACAGTGCCCCTTCGAAAAGAGATTGGGCGGCTACGATACTTTGCGCTTTTCCGAGGGCGCGGCCCCGCTAGTTTCCCCCATGACCTTGATGAATCGAATCCCCCTTTTGCCGCTTGTACTCGTTGCCGCCCTGGCGCTCACCTCCTGCCAGACCGTCTATTACGGGGCGATGGAAAAGCTCGGAAAGCACAAGCGCGACCTGCTCGCCGACCGGGTCGAATCCGCCCGCGATGCGCAAAACGAGGCGAAGGAGCAATTCCGGGACGCGCTCGACGAATTCTCCAAGACGCTCGGCTTTCACGGCGGTGACCTGCAGCAAAAATACGACGTCCTGGGTAATCCGAATACAACCAGTGCGAGCAGCGCGCCAAGGAAGTCAGCCGCCGGATCGCGCTCGTCGAGGATGTCTCCGGGGCGCTCTTCAAAGAATGGCGCAAAGAGCTAGACGACTACCAGAGCGCCGAACTGCGCCGGAGCAGCGAGCGCCAACTGGCCTCCACCGAAGCGCGCTACGCCCAGCTCATCGCCGCCATGCATCGCGCGGAGAAGAGCATGGACCCGCCGCTCCGCGCCTTCCGCGATCAGGTGCTCTATCTCAAACACAACCTCAACGCCCGCGCCATCGCCTCGCTGCAAGGCGAACTGCGCGCGGTCGAATCCGAGGTCGCCGCCCTCGTCCGCGAGATGGAACGCTCGATCCGGGAGGCGGATTCGTTTGTCGCCTCGCTGGGAAACTAAGTAGCTGCGGCGAGGAACGGGGGAGCCGGTCCTACCCTTTTCTGGGGATGGCAGGCGCTTGAACCCGATTCCTTAGCCAGCGATCAACACGAACGGGATCGGCAGCATCAATGCGACGTCTGCGAGGAACCGCAGCGCATCGGTCGCGACGCGGCGGCGGCGCAGGTGCAGGGCGAGGATGCCGAGACAGCGCCCGCGGTGCAGATGTAGAGCCCCAGACCATCTCGACCCAAGAAGAAGCCATCAGGGCGATCCATTGCCCAAAAGCGCTTGGGCGAGCAATGCGGAGGAAAAGATCGCCAGCTCGCCCAGCAGCCAGGGCAGCGCACCGCCCGCCCCCGGCGAGCTGGAAGATCAGCGAGTTCGGGTCCGCCTGACCCGAGCGTTCTGTCTCCCAGACGCTGATGGCGAGGCAATTGAGCATGCAAAGTGCCGTAAAGAGGCAGAGTTCCACCGGTCCGGACCCGAGGAATGAGGTCCTGCCCCCACCAGCGCGGGGCGAGCGTGACGCCTGCCGCGAAGATGACGCCACAAAAGATTTCTTTGGGCAGAAAGCGAAACGTTCCGCGCGGGGGTGGCAGAACGAGCGAGGCAATCGCCAGTCCCGCCGCCGCCCCCAGATAGGCAAACTGCATCGGGTGCAACGAGATGGAGGGAAAAAACGACTCCCCCCGCATCGGCGGCCATTGTTGGGCGATCCCGGAAAATCCGATCAGAACGGCTGCGCCGACAACGCCGAGCCGGAATAGCCCCTGGCCGCGCCGCGCTAGCGCGGGTAGCAGGTAAAGGACGGATCCGGCCCCGAGCAGCGACGCATTGCCCGCCAAGTCCTCCGGCACATACCAGAGCCCGAGATACGCCGCCCCCGCCGCCGCTGCGAGTATCAGGGCGATCAGCCAGCCGCCGGACTGCCGCGCAAAACCATGCCGGGCAGTCTGCTCGATCTCGTCCGCCTTAAACGCGTCTATAACCCGATCCGCCGCATAAATCACCCAGACGGCCAAGCCAAGCCCGAGATGCAGCGGCCAAAACAGCTTCACCCGTAGGGCCTCGGCAAACAGCGCCTGCCACCCGAGCGCCACCGCCGGCGCGTCTAGGCACATCAGATGCGGCCACAGCCACACTCTCCGCCACCGGCTTGGCGGCGGCGGCGGCGGCGTCTTCATTGGTTCGGGCGGGGTTTCGGTATTCAATGCGGCGCAACTACCCGAATTCCGCACCCCTTGCACATGGTAATTCCATCCGCCCCTAATCCGCCCAACTAAAACCGCTCTTGCCGCCCTTCCTATAATTATCATATAAAATTGAAACTTCTAAGCAGCCTGAAATTAAATGCGTGAATCATACATGATTTTTTCGGCAAAACTCGGATTTTTGTATTGTCTATTTATTCGGAATTCTTAATTATCTGGCTTGTTAAAACTTCAAAACTCCTGATTGGCTGTGCAGGAAATACTCTCCACCTCCGTGGCGGTTCCGAAAACGTTTGCCCGCGAAATCGAGCAACTTCGCGCCGTCAATTTTCATTTTAGTTTCGCTCTCGACCATGTGGCCGAGGCGGTCGCGATTGTCGAAGCCGACCCGCTGAGCGGGCTTGGGCCGCAGATCGTTTACGCGAACCGTGCGATGCGGGCGGCGACCGGATACTCGGAATCCGAGATCGTGCGGCTTCCGTTTGGCCGGGTCTATGACGAGTTCAAGCTCGCCGAGCTTCTTCGCCGGTTGATGGCGGAGATGCCCGCGGAGCGCCCCGCGAGCTTCGTGGGCTGCCTGACTGCGAAATCGGGCGAGCGCATCCCGGGCGATTGGTCGATCCGGGCGGTTCTGGACGAAGAGGGCACGCCGGTGAACTACACGGTGAGTTTTTGCCCGAAGCCGGTGCCGGCGGCAACGCCGGAGGTCGCGAAGCCTGCGGCTCCCGCGCCCGCTGAGGCGTTAGAGCCCGCCGATGAACCGGCGGTGCCGAAGCCCATCAACGGAAGCGCGGCACCGGCGGCGGCGGCTCCATCCAAGAAGCTGGCCCCGCTCTTCGCCATCGCCAGTCAAAATGGAACCGCCGCAGCGAACGGATCGCTTTCGCCCGCCGAAGCGACCGCCCCGAAGGTCGCAGAACCAGAGAGAAAGTCGCTAGAGGAGCAGGAGCGGGAGAGCAACGACCAGATCTTCCGCCGCTCCCGGATGGAGTCGCTCGCCTTCATGGCCAGCGGGATCGCGCACGACTTCAATAACGTCCTGACCCCGATCATGGGCGGGATCTCGGTTCTCGAAGACAAGCTCGAAAATGGCGAGCCGTTCGAAGGCGAGGCGGTCCGCGCCGAGATCACCGAGATGGCGCGCGCGGCGGACAAGGCGCGGCTGCTCGCCCAAAAGATCCTCCACTTTGCGAAAGGAACGACTGCGCCGAAAAAGCCCACCCACCTCGGGCGGCTGCTGGAAGACTCGATCTGCGTCTCGACCCGCGGCGGAAACGTGACCTGCGCGACCGATCTCTGCCGCCGACCTCTGGGAGTCGGAGGTCGATGCCGTCGAGATCATGCAGGTGTTCAACAACCTGCTCATCAACGCGCGGCAGGCGATGCCGAAAGGCGTCCGATCCGCGCCCGCGCCTGGAACCTGCGCTGTCGGCGCGGACTCGCCGCTCGCCGCCCGCCTCTCCGAAGGGCGCTACGTCGCCGTCGCTGACAAAGGCTGCGGCATCCCGAAAGAGGCACTCCAGAAAATATTCGAGCGCTTCTACACGACTAAGCCCGAGGGCAGCGGCGTAAACGGGCTGGCGACGTCGTTTTCGATCGTGCAGCGTCGACGGCTTGATCGACGTCGATTCGACCGAGGGCGTGCACGACTCACCGTCTATCTTCCGCCCGCCTGCGAACCCTCGGCGCCTGGTCCGGAGCCGGAGAGACCGGCATCGGCGGCTCCTCCAGCGCCCGCTGCGTTGCCGAAAGCGGCGGCAAACGGGATCCCCGCCGGCAAAGGATCGGTGCTGTTCATCGATGACGAACCGCAGATCCAGCGGCTTGGCATCGCGTCGCCGGGCGGCAGCTACGATGTCGAGGCGGCAGAGACGGGGGAAATGGGCGTCCAGTTGTTCAACGACCGCGCCGCGGCGGGAAATCCGTTTTCGCTCATCATCACGGACAAGACGCTGCCCGGCGGGATGTCGGGCGAGGAGGTCATGGAGGCGATCCTCGCCAAAGACCCGCAGGCGCTCGTCCTACTCTGCAGCGGCTACGTGACCGATGCGGAAGCCGACCGCGAGTTTATGCAGAAGGGATTCGCCGGCGTCATCGCGAAGCCGTTCACTGTGCAAAGCCTCAGCCAGACCGTCGCCGTCGCGCTCGGTCAGGCGGAAGAGGGATCGGTCGCCGCCGCCTGCTAGATTTCCCCCTTTCCCGGCGAACTGAGGTGGGGGCGCAGACCGCGCGATTGGCCTGAGACTGAAGTTCAAAGACAATTGCGAAAACCCGACCGCACGAAGCGGGCGCTTTTCACGGTGGATCAAGGGGAACAGAACGTTCCGCTGAAACCCCCATCTCCCTCAAATTCAGTCAATAACGCCGCCGCCAAAGCGCTGCCGACGCGATGCCTAACACTAGGAGCACCGCGCGGCTCGGCTCCCGGCACGCTGGTGATCTGAAAGTTATCGAACAGTCCAACGCTGCCCGCTCCCGCCGTGGGACCGGAGCGCCGGATCCCGATGTCGCCGCCCACCGCGCGGGGTTGAACCACGACGTGGTAAAGACGTTCAACGGATTGTTGCTGTCCGTCACCGTGAGATCGAACATCCCGTTGGCGTGCTGCACGACCTCAACATGGTGGAGCACGTTATTGTACGGGACGAATCCCATGTTCGAGCTGCCAAAGCCGCCGGGTCCCTCGATCCGCAGGGCACCGGGGACGCCGGTAAAGCCGGGGTGGAATGCCAGGCTGTTGTCGCCGATCTGCAGCCCCACGTTGTAGTTCCTGTTGCTCTCCACCGCCCCGATATCCGCAGAGATCACCACATCGGAGCTGAACCCCGAGACCGCCGCAATCGGTGTCATTCAAATTGTTCCCGAGGAGTTCGCCACTCCGCCGGACACAGACACTTCGTTCGGTCCGGTCACCGACAGCGCCGGATACTGCGTGTTGAACGCGGCAGTGTCGGCGGCATCGGTCCCGGAATGTCTCGCTAAAATAGACGACGGCACCTTGGCTGAAATTTACGCCTAGCAGGCAGATGGCGGCGGCGAGGACATCGACGAAATACTCATGGGATTGGCGGTAATTGGTTGGTTGCGTTGAGGGGTGGCAGACTGCTCTGATGAACTACGCATACTTCGCGCGATCCTTTTGTCACGCTGGAACGCGCTAGATGGGACCGCCCCGACGCAAATTTGCCAGCAATTTCGGGACCAAAACCGACCGAAACCGACCGAATCGCGGAAATCCTCCACCCACGCCGAATCCCCCGCTATTTCTCCGGGCGGATGACGCGGACGCGGTGCGCTTCGCTATCGCCGATGTAGAGGGTGCCGTCTTGGGAGACGAAGACGCCGTGGGGGCGACCATGCGGCATTTGAGCGGATCGCCGTCCGTAATCGCCCTTTTTGCCGTCCCCGGCGACGAGTTCGAGGCGTTTGCGGCTGACGTCGATCCTGCGGACCGAGTGGCTTTCGGTGTCGGCGAGGTAGATGTCGCCGTCCGGGGCGGCGGCGATGCCCTTGGGGCCGGAGAGCGTTGCGTCGCGCGCGGGTCCGCCGTTGCCGGTGAAGCCGCTTTTGCCCGTGCCGGCGATGTGCTTGAGCCGGCCGGATTTGAAATCGAGGGCGAAGACGGCGTTGCCCTCCCGCAGGGCGAGCCAGAGCCGGCCGTCGGCGTCGAAGTCGGCGGCGCGCGGCCCCTTGAGCGGGGTATCGGGGGAGATTTTGTCGCCGTCCTTAGTGGGGCCGGGCTTGCCGTTGCCGCAGACGGTGCGGATCTCGCCGGATTTCGGGTCGATGGCGCGGAGGCGGTGGTTGCCGATGTCGCAGACGTAGAGGGTGCCGTCGGGACCGAATTGGATGCTGTGCGGGCGGTTGAACCGCGCGGCCGCCGCCGGACCGCCGTCCCCCGCGAAGCCCGCCTCGCCCGTCCCGGCGAGGGTGGAGATGGCGCCGGTTTTCGCGTCGACGCGCCGGATGAGGTGGTTTTGCATCTCGACGAAGACCATGTTGCCCGCGGCGTCGAAGCGCACCTCGTAGGGTTCGTTCAGCTTCGCCTGGGTGGCCGGGCCGCCATCCCCGGCGTAGCCCTTTTGCCCGCAGCCGGCGGCGGTGGAGATGGTGCCGTCCGGGGCGATGCGGCGGATGACGTGGTTGCCGATCTCGCAGACGTAGAGCGCGCCGTCGGGACCGATGGTCAGACCGTAGGGGTTGTTGATCTGCGCTTCGGCGGCCGGTCCGCCATCCCCGCTGTAGCCGGGCGCGCCGGTGCCGGCCAAGGTCTCGATCGGGGCGGCGGCAGAAGCCATGCCGCACAGGGCGGCGAGGGCGAAGAGGGGGGCGAGCGATTTGATCATAGCGCTATCCAAACCCGAAAGAATCCCCAGGCGAAAGAGAAATCGGATGACGATGGGCGAGGCTGCGATAGGGAAAGAGAGGCGCGCGGAATGCGCGCCGGACCTCGCCGCCCCATGGGACCCAAGATCCGCTTCAGACCAAACGTCGCCGCCATCCTCCAAAATCCGGAGGGGCGCATCCTCGTGGCCGAGCGGCGCTTTATCCCCAACGCCTGGCAGTTCCCGCAGGGCGGCGTGGACGACGGGGAAAACCTGGAGCAGGCGCTGCGGCGCGAATTGATGGAAGAGATCGGGGTGCCGCCAACCGCCTACGATGTGGTGCGGGTGCAGGGCGGCTACCGCTACCGGTTCCCCGTCGGGCGGCCGCGCCGCTACGACGGGCAGGAGCAGACCTACTACCTGTGCCGGTTCCTCGGCGACGATTCGCTCATCCGGCTGGATGTGGCGCAGCCGGAATTCCGGGCGTGGAAGTGGATCGCGCCGGACGAATTCGAGGTCGGCTGGCTGCCGCCTTTCAAACGCGAGGTTTACGAGAAGGTGATGCAAGATTTCTTTGGCGTGCCGCTGCGGGAGACGCCGGGCGTCAAGCAGGGACCGCCGCGCCTGCGGTCCGGGCGAAAGCGGCACGGAGGGGGAGGAAAAGGAAACCGGGCCCCGAGCTAGTCGCACCGTGACCGGCTCCAAGCAGGTTTTCTGCGGGACCGGGCAAAACCCACCCACGCCTTACCGAAACTTTGGATAAACGCCTCTTTTTCATCATCAACGGCGACTGGTCGCACCCGGCGCTCGACCGGTCGATGGCGATCCTCTCGTGCCTCGACTTCTGGGTGCCGATCCTCGCCCTCGCCCTCGCCTGGGTCGCGTGGCGCGGCGGCGTGCGCGGCCGGCTGGCGATCTTCGCCCTCGCCCTCGCCCTCGGGATCGGCGATGGCGTGGTCGCGCGCCATCTCAAGCAGGCCACCGACCGCCTGCGCCCGCGCGACACCACCGCGGCGGCGGTCGTGCGCGAGCTGGACGAGACGGGACCCAAGGTGATCGGCGCGTGGGCGGGCGCGTTTCGCCCCGTAGAGGTGCATGCGGCAAAGCCGTGGTTCGAGAAGAAGCGCAAGAGCGGCAAGGAGCCGGAGCGCCCCGGCGGCAGGTCGTTCCCGTCCGCCCACGTCCTGAACAATTTCTCCGCCGCGACCGCCGTGGTGCTCATCTTCGGGTGGCGGTGGGCCTGGCTCTACGCCTTCGGTGCCGCCATGGCATTCTCCCGCGTCTATGTCGGCGCGCATTGGCCCAGCGACGCGGCCGCCTCGATCCCGCTCGGCATCGCCGTCGGCGGGATCGCCGTATGGGTGACGCAGGAGGCGTGGGAGCGGCTCGGGCGGCGGCACTTTCCCAAGGCGTTCGCGCAATGCCCAACCCTGCGCCGCAGCCAAGCGAAGCCGGGCGGGGCAGCGGTTGATGGCGCGGCGGCGTGAGGTGCCCTGCGCCGGGCAGGCGACATTTTTCAGGCGGTGCGGATTCAGCTTGTCACCCGCGTCTCGCAATCCTAGAACGGCGGCATGAATCGTATCGCCTCCCAGATCCTCTCCGCCGCCCTCCCTCTTACCGCTGCCGCCGCCTTGCTCGCCGGATGCGCGACCGTGGCACACGAGGGATTTTCCAAAGCCGACGCGGATCAGAGCAACGCGCTCGATTTCCACGAGTTCGCCACCAGCGCCCACGAGCGATCACTCAATACGCTCGACCTCAACGGCGACAATTATATCTCCGCCGAAGAGTGGCACGCCGCGCACCCGACCCCGGGCGAAGCCGACGAGCATTTCAACCACATCGACAAAGACTCGGACGGACGCATCGAACGGAGCGAGGCGCTGCTCTATCTAAAAGAACACGTCGGGTTCGGGAAGCTCTATAAAGATTCCGACTACAGCGGCGACGGGATGCTCCAGATCGAGGAATACCGGGACGCCGAACCCGCCTACCTCCAGCTTCATCTCCTGTCGTTCAAAGTCTGATCGCCCCCGGCATTGGATCCGCTGCTCCTCTCCGCCTTCGCTGATCCGCCCGCTGCGGCGGGCAATCCGGCGGGCTTCGTTTTTGTCAAAGGCACGGTCCCGCCCGACGCCGCGATGCAGGCGCTCGCCGCCGAGGTCGGATTTCCGGAGACCGCCTTCGCCTTTCCGCCGGATGCAAAGTCGGGAGCCTATCCGCTGCGCTGGTTCACCCCGGCGGTCGAGGTCGATCTCTGCGGCCACGCGACCCTGGCGGCGGCCCGCGCGCTGTGGGACCACGGTATCGACGCGCGGGACGCCATCGCCTTTTCCACGCGCAGCGGCATCCTGACCGCGCGCCGGGGAGAGAGCGATTCGATGATCTGGCTAGACTTTCCGGAGGAGGCGGCGGCGGAATGCGGCGCGGCGGCGGCGGCGATGGTGCGCGAGGCGCTCCGGCTGCCGGGCGGCTGCATGGTTCTGAAGAACCGCATGGATTTCCTCGCGTGCCTCGAAAGCGAGGACGCCGTGCTGGAATTCGCGCCGGACTTCGCGGCGCTCGGCGCCTTGCCCGCGCGCGGCGTCATCCTGACCGCGCCGGCCGGCGAGCGGGCAGCGGCGCTCGGCTGCGCGTTCGTGTCCCGCTTCTTCGCGCCGCAGTGCGGCGTGCCGGAGGACCACGCGACCGGATCGGCGCATTGCGCGCTCGCCCGGTTCTGGGCGGCGCGGCTCGATTCGCCCGCGATGCGCGGCTGGCAGGCGTCGCCGCGCGGCGGCGTCATCGCGGTGCAGGCGTCCAGCCCGGCGGCGGGGCGCGTCTCGCTGGGCGGAAACGTCGTTCCCTACCAGGCGAAATAACCCGCGCCAATCGCCCTTGCGCGACGGGCAAATCGGGTGGAAGAATCCCGCCCTTTTTTCCGGGGCGTCTCCCGGACCGGGGGATCGCCTTAGCCCAATACGAATGCCGCCCTGCGGCGCACCACTTTCAATCGCCATGAGCGAACACATCCGCAACGTCGCCATCATCGCCCACGTCGACCACGGGAAGACCACCCTGGTCGATAAGCTGCTGCAAACCAGCGGGGCCTTCCGCGCCAACCAAGCGCTCGCCGAGCGCGCCATGGACAGCATGGATCTGGAGCGCGAAAAAGGCATCACCATCAAGTCGAAGAACACCGCCGTCCGCTGGGGCGACCGCCTCCTCAACATCGTGGACACCCCGGGGCACGCGGACTTCGGCGGCGAGGTCGAGCGCGTCATGAAGATGGTGGACGGCGCGCTGCTGGTCGTCGATGCCTTCGAGGGACCGCAGGCGCAGACCCGCTTCGTCTTGCGCAAGGCGCTGCAGGAGGGACTCCGGCTCATCATCGTGATCAACAAGATCGACCGCCCGAACGCCGACCCGAACGCGGTGCGCGAAAAGGTGCTCGAACTGCTGCTCGACCTGGAGGCGAACGACGAGCAGTTCCACGCGCCGGTCTTCTACGGCAGCGCGCGGGACGGATACTTCAGCGCCGACCTGGAGAACCCCGGCAACAGCGTCGCCCCGCTCATGGACGCGATCTTTGATTCGGTGCCGTCCCCGGCGGTCGAGGCCGGCAAGCCGTTCCGCATGCTGGTGAGCAACATCGACTGGGACGACTACGTCGGGCGCGTCGCCATCGGGCGCGTGCTCAGCGGCGAGGTCAAGCGCGGCGACAATATCTGGCGCATCCTGCGCGACGGCGAGCGGCAGCGCGCCACGGTGACGAAGGTCTTCGAATACAGCGCGCTGGCCACGGTCGATTCCGCCAGCGGCGGCGCGGGCAACATCGTGGGCGTCGCCGGGTTCGAGGACGCCGACATCGGCGAGACGCTGTCCGCCGACGCGGAGGCGGAGGCGCTGCCGTTCGTGGCGATCGACCCGCCGACCGTGCAGATGCAGTTTGCGATCAACGACGGGCCGTTCGCCGGGCGCGAGGGCAAATACGTGACTTCCCGCCAGATCCGCGACCGCCTCTTCCGCGCGGCAAAGACCAACGTCTCGCTCAAGGTCGAGGACACCGACACCGCCGGCGTCTTCGCGGTCAGCGCGCGCGGCGCGATGCAGATCGCGGTCCTCGTCGAGGAGATGCGGCGCGAGGGCTACGAGGTCCTCGTCTCCCGCCCGATGGTCATCATGCAGCGCGACGATGACGGCAAGCTCGTCGAACCCTACGAGTCGCTCTTCATCGAGGTGCCGGAGGAATTCTCCGCCGGCGTGCTCAAGATGCTCGCCTCCCGCCGCGGCAACCTCGTCCACATGGAATCGACCGCCCACGGCCAGGCGATCGAGGCGGTCATCCCAACCCGCGGCATCATCGGCCTGGAGTTCGAGCTGATGAACCTGACCAGCGGCCACGGCGTCATGTCCCACCTCTCCAAAGAATACGGCCCGCACGCCGGGGAGATCGCCACCCGGACCAGCGGCACGCTCGTCTCCATGGAAACCGGACCGGCCACCGCCTACTCGCTCTTCGCGCTAGAGGAGCGCGGCAAACTCTTCGTCGGCGCGGCGGAGGATGTTTGCAAAGCCAGCTCATCGGCGAGAACCCGCGCGCCGACGACCTGCCGGTCAACCCGACCAAGGAAAAGCACCTGACCAACCACCGGTCGTCCGGGGACGGCAAAGGCATCCAACTCAGCCCCCCGGTCCGGTTCTCGCTCGAGCGCGCCATCGAATACATCGCCGCCGACGAACTCGTCGAGTACGCGCCCAAGTCACTGCGCCTCCGCAGCATCCTCTGCCCCCACGAACGGCGCCGGATCGGGAAACGGCGAGGGTCCTCCTACGCTTCAGGCAGCCGCAGGCAAGCGGTGCGCGCTCCGAAGTAGCACGGATTTTCAATCCGTGGGAGGCTCGTGGTGCCGCAGTTTCTGATAATATTCCTTCCTTCGCCTCCCAAAATGAATCGGGGACTCCCCAGGTCATTCGGTGAGGTCCCCGACTCGTGAGTGGTTAACAGCCTGAAATAGCCCACTTTGGGCCGGATCCCCGAAGAGGCGGGCGAAAATCGTACGAATCCGCCAACAGCACGGCAAATTGAGCCGGGGAAACGTCCGCATCCGTTCGCGGCGACCTGTATGGCCGACAGAGCCGCCGACAGAGCCGCCGACAGAGCCGCCGACAGAGCCGAAAAACGCGCCCGCCCTGCCATCCGGTTGCCCGCCTGGCATTGCTTGACGGTGCCGTATCCGGTCAGGTGCCGCATCAGCAGCGAAAGGTTGTGCGTGAAGGCCGCCGCAAGCTGCCTCTTGGTCAGGTTCACCCGCCCGCGCAAGGTGGCCCGCCGCTGCTTTCCGTGGTCGAGCACATGGCAGAAGCTCCGTTCGAGATGCTCGCCGCGTTTGCGCAGCAGCGCCTTGCCGCTCTTGCTCCTTGACCGCGCGCTTCGCTTTGAAAAGCACCCGCTTGACCGTGCCGCTCTGCTTGTCCTTGCGGCGCTTCGACTCGTCCCGGATCGCCGACACCACCCACCCGCTCGCCCCGCAGGCAGCAGACCTCCTCCACGCTGAAGTAGCCCTCGTCGGCCGTCAGGCTGGCGAGGACCTTCTCCTGCATGGGATCGTCGCAAACCCGCGCGAGCACCTCGCCGGCTACCGCCCTCGCGGCGAGATCCTCCGTGTCGCCCTGGTCGCCGAGGCGCACCTCGGCGGCGATACCGCATCGAGATCGGTGACATGCTCCGCTTGCAGATCATGCCGCAGGCTCCGCGTTTGGTCATGCCCACCTTGGCGTCGGGGTCGTGCGGGTTGACCCACTCGTTGCTATCTCGGCCTCGCGTTTCTTGTCGAATCGGCGCACCGCCCTCGTATCGCCGGGGTCTGATGCCTCGGCGGCGAGGCGTTTCACATACTCCCAATACTGCTCCTCGGTGTTGCGGTGGACCAGCTCGCGCAGCGAGGCGTTGGCCTCGATCACGCTTGAGTCGATGCCAAGGTTGCGCCCCTTGAGCAGGCGTGCCCTCAGCCCGGCGAGCCGCTCGAAGGCAGCCTGATAGATCTCGCTCGAGCTGCCGCGGATGACGCTAAGGCTCGAATGGTCAGGCGTGGATCCTCCAGCTCGTAGCCGAGAACGCGCGCATCGAGCGAGTCCGCGCAGCGCGCGGCGATGGCGCGTTCGCTCGGCAGGTTCTCGAAAAACCCGATCATGAGCATCGAAATAGACCGCCGGGATGCGGGCCCGCCCTCGCGGCATCCGCGTAGGCGGGGCGGAGATTCGCGCACACCCGCCGCGAATCCGATGGAATCGAGCGTCTCATCGAGCTTGCGATAGAAGGTGCTGGCGGTCGCCTGTGGCAGGCGGCGGTCTCGACCCAGAACTCCTGCTGGATCTCGGCGGCGGCTGGCGGGTCTCGAACATGTGGCGGGGGAATTCAAGCAGACCGACCGACGTTTTTCAACAGGCTGTTAAGTGACGCCAGCTTGCCCGCCGATGCTATTTCCCCACTCGACTCCAGTCGATGCATGCTTTAGTAAACTGAAAACTAAGATTACTGTAGATGGCTGAAATTCAAACGCCCAACCCGGTCAAGCAGACGCTTTCCGTTGTCTTTCTTGGATCCTTCAATCCACGAATTTTCCATCCAACGTGGTTCCAGCGTGAGGGTTTGGTTTCAGCTGAAGAGGAAGCCGCGAGCCTTACCGATTCAAAACGGAATGGTCCGCTGGTCACTCCGGACTTAAGTCGATGTGAAATTGGCGACGAAATCAGCTTGGAATGTATGGCGGATCGAATGTCCATCAATGCGGCCACCACACTGGGAGAGGAGCGGCTTAGGACCTTGGCGGCAGTGCTCCTCGCGAAGCTCCCCCATACCCCGATCACCGCTGTGGGGATCAATCATTTGCAGGTGTTTGACGCCCGCGATGAAGCTGAATGGCATCGGATTGGCGACCTCTTGGTCCCCAAGGAGGAGATCTGGGCTAAAGCCATGGAGGGTCGCCCCGGCATGGCGCTGGTTAGAGTCGAGGATTTCAGACCTGGACCACCGTCTGTCCGAGTCTGGGCAACCGTCGAGCCGGTGCGGGAACCCCATCCCCCATTCCGATTCTCGATGAGCACAAATTGGCATAACGACATTGCCAAGCACCTGTCGGAAGGGGTTTATCCGACCGAATTGGCGGCGGATTTCATTGCCACGCAATGGGAAGCCGCGCTTGATTTTGGTCGGAATCTTGCCAATACGCTATTTTCAAAAATTCGCGACCCACGTAAATGAATTCCTCCACCGTCCATTTAGACGCGGAATCTCCGACCACAGAAGGATCGGCAGGAGGAGGGTGGCTAGGTGAGGCATTGATATGCCCAAGAGCGTTTGCCGGGCACACGACACAGGAAGTTGGGTGTTCTACGCCTGAACCACCTCCTGCGACGAGAATCCGAAATTTCCCCGTTCGCCAAGCACCCGCTAAACGCAGGACCTTTCAGGAAACGGCATCATGGGAAGGAGTGGTGACCCGCAGAACTGACGAAGGGGTCATCGCCAAACTCAGCAGGCGCTATCATGACTTTCCAGCGGAAGAGGCAATGATCCCGTGGTTGGAGATCGATGAGGCGGACCGTCCGATTGCGGTCGAAGGAGCACTCTTCAAGTGGAAGGTTGGCTATTTGGAATCCAATGGTCCACGGCTAAGCGTTTCCCGAATTGATTTTCAGAAATTTCCGAATTTCTCGGCTCGCGAACAAGCCGAAGCTCGTGTGAAAGCCCAAGAGTATTCCGCCCTTTTCGATGACTAGACAACAGCGGGATCGCCCCTCGGACCGCGAGATCGAGGTTTCCCTCATCGGACCCGGATATGGGGAATGCGTTGTGGTCCACCTCGGCTCCAACCGATGGATGGCCGTTGATTCATGTCTCGACAAGGAGTCCGGGCGCGCCGCTGCGCTCGTTCACTTGGAGGAAATGGGGGTTGATCCCGCTCTCCATTTGGAACTTGTGGTCTGTACTCATTGGCACGATGACCACATGAGGGGAATATCGGCGATATTGTCAGCGTGTCCTGAAGCGAGATTTATTTGTTCCGCCGCCTTGCGGGAAAGCGCCTTCTTGGAACTCGTCGCGCTTGGCGAAAACATTCGGGGTCTCCAGGGAAGCGGTTTGAGCGAATTCGCCCGCATATTCCAACAGATCAAATTTCGCCGGGAGAGAAATGAGCCTGCTCCGCTTGAAACCTGCCACGCGGGTTCGATCCTGATCGATCGGGAGGAAAACCGGGCGGTGGTCCGCGTCGAATCCCTCTCTCCATCGAGTGCGGATCACCAGCGAATGGCTTCTGTTTTCGCAGGAAAGAAAGCTGAGTTACTGGAAGCAGACTTCAGGCAAACGGTGCCCTCGTTGCATCCCAACCTTGGCTCTGTCGTGCTGCGGATCGAAGTGGGAACGCGTAGGATTCTATTGGGCGCCGACATGGAGCATCGAAAATCGGAGGACAGCGGTTGGAACGCAATCCTCGAGATCCTCCAACCTCCGAGATGAAGCCGACTATTATAAAATCGCCCATCACGGAAGTAAAACCGGCGACGTCAGAAATCTGGTCGAAGCTGCTGATTTCCGGAATGCACATCTGTGCTTGCGCCGAATCAACAACTTGCAAATCCGCTTCCGAAACCCTCCGACGTCGGACGCATCCTCTCACAAACTCCGAAAGCCTTTGCCACTGCTCCTTCGAACCTGAAAAGAAAACGCATCGAACAACCGGCCGAACGCCTACTTCGTGCGAAAGGAATCGTAGTTTACGAGGTCCCTTCGTCGCAGGGCATGGTCATGGCTCGAGGAGCATGGAAATCTCATCGCCGTGGGAGATCACGACATATGGAAGGGCGTTTCAGCTCGCTGATCTCGCGTGAGCCTCGTTTTTCTTCCAAAATCAACGGGTTCGTTGCCGTCCAGCGCTGCGGCGAAATGGGAGCTTCCACCGCACTTGCCAAGCTGTCGGGTGCCGGACTCACGGTAGTCTAGCCCGAGCGCCAGAAGCGGGCGGCATGTTCGTCGACTTTCTCCGCCGCGCGCGCCGCTATCTTGGTGGGCAGCGATTCGGGGTCCGCCGCGCGGCAGAATTGGCGGACCGGGCAGATCAGGCAGTTCGGCACTCGCGCCGAGCAAGGCGTTTGCCCGAATTTCACGATGCCGGAGTTGAATTCGCCACCCCAGCCGCCGGATTTCGGGACGCGGCCCAGCGGCTACCGCTTCAACAGCCGCAGAGTGCTCGCGCAGCAGGCTTGCGAATCGTCCGCCAGGGTGCCTGCAACGGCGGCGCGCAGATTCTCCCAACGAGGGCTTTTCGGAGCGCAAATCCGGCGTATTTTCCCCCGATGAATCAATCCGTCGAATCCCCGCAGAGCCGCCGCCGATTTCTCGGTGGCTCGCCCCGGCATCGCTGGTCGCGCTCGGCGCGCCGAACCTGAGCTGGGCGCAGGACAAGGCTCCCGCCGCCGCGGAAAAGGTGCGGCCTGCCGACGAGATGGTGACGTAGCAAGCGGCGGAAAAAGCGATCGAGGCGAGGTCTGCGGTTCCTCAGCCGTCGCCAGGTGCAAAACGAGACCGACAAAGGGGCGTTCGGATCGACCGGCTATGAAGGGTCGGTCGGCATCTGCGGGTTGGCCGGCCTCGCGTTCATGAGCGAAGGCAGCTCGCCGGGCATCGGCAAGTTCGGCAAGTCGGTGGATGGCTGCGCCGATTTCCTGTGCCGGATGACCAGCCCGGAAGGCTACATCTCGCGCGAAGGGGCCGGCGGGATCGGCAACATGTATGCGCACGGCTTTGCCACGCTCTTCCTCGCCATGGTATACGGGATGACGCGTCGGCGCGAGGTGGGCGAGCTCCGGTCGGCGGTCAAGCTCACGCTTTCCGCCCAGAACGACGAGGGCGGCTGGCGCTACCAGCCGATCCCCCGCGACGCCGATCTCTCGGTGACGGTCTGCCAGATCATGGCGCTACGCGCCGCCCGCGACTATGCGGCATCAACGTGCCCGACAAGGTCCGCGAGCAATGCATCCAGTATGTGAAAGACAGCCAGGAGGCGAACGGCGCCTTCCGCTACACGAAGCGCGGCGGCCACACGACGTTCGCGCTGACCGCCGCCGGCGTGGTTTCGCTGTTTAGCGCCGGCATCTACGAGGGCGACCAGGTCGAGCGCGGGCTGAAGTATATCCGGGAGAATCGCGATGATGTCCCGGACCACTACTACTTCTACGGGCACTACTACGCGGTGCAGGCGATGTGGCACGCGGGCGGCAAGCTCTGGAACGATTGGTATCCGTGGATCCGCGACAACCTGCTCAAGATGCAGGACCGCGCCGGCGTCTGGTCGTCCCCCTACGGCGAGGAATTCGGCACCGCGATGGCCTGCATCATCCTGCAGATGCCGAAGGACCGGCTGCCGATCTTTGCCAAGTAGCGATCAGCGCCTCGCCAAGGTCAGCCGATCGATCGCGGTGGCGATCAACGCCCCGGCGGTGTAGCAAATCAGATCCGACCAGAGGAAGCCGCGCCCGAGCAGCAGCGCGCCAATCCGGTTCGCCCGGATCGAATCGAGCCACCCGGCGCGGTAGAGCTGGCTGAACTCAACGGCGAACGAAAGCCCGAGCGCCGCGCCGAAGAGCAGGCACGGCTTCGCCTTCGGGAAAACAAAGGCGAGCGCGAAAAACGCCGCCACTGTCCAGAGCGTGTCGCCAGCATAGTCGGCGACGAATTCAGGCAGGTGCGCCTGCGCCCAGGCGGTGCGCGACCCGAGCCCCGCCGCGATGGTCAGCGCCAAGGCGGCCGCGATGGCGATCCGGGAGCGGCGGGCGGGGCGCATCTCGCCGGGGATCGGCTGGCTAGGGCTTTGTCGGGAAAAACTTGGCGACGACCTCGTCCGACGGCGGCTTGGTGATCAGCGAGACCAGCCACATGGCGAGCGCCGAGGAGGCGAAGATGATGGCGACCGGCATCATGCCGAAGATGAGTTTTTCATGTTCGCCGTCCGATCCGCCGGCGGCGAAGATATCGCGATAAAAGAGGACGCCCCACACGGCGGCGGTGACGAGGATGCTGGCATAGACGCCCCATTTCGTCGCCCTTCGCCAATAGACCGCCGCAAAGGTGATCGGAAAGAGCGCCGCGAACCCAGAGAAACACCAGACGCCGAGGGCGAAGACGCTATTCGAGCGATTCCCGCCCATCAGGTAAGCGGCGCAGCCAAACGTGACCGCCACGATCGCGACGATGAAGCAGCGGGCGATCATCACCTTCTGCCCGTCGGTGAACCGGTCTTTGCCAAAGAGGCGGACTACGATGTCGTTGGTGAACATCGTGCCCAGGCACATGAACTGGCTGTCGAGGCTCGACATGATCGCCGCCAGAACGCGAGTACGACGGCAAGGAGCCGAACATCGCCGGTCGCCGGGTCGCTGGTGCACGAACTTTTGATCATCATCCCGAGCACGGTCGCCGATTTTTATCGAGCCGAGCTGCGCCGCCGCCCAGATCCCGATGAGGATGCAGGGGAGCCAGACGATCATGATAAAGATCGGGTGCGCCACCACGGTGAGCCGGAAGGTCTTGGCGCTCTTGGCGGTCAACCAGTGCTGGAAGAGGTGGGGGAACATCCCGACCGATAGCGGGATCAAAAAGTAGCTGAAGAAGTGGAGGTGCCCATAGTGGCCCTCGCGCACCATCCGGTCGCTCGCCGGGCTATCGGCCAGCGCCTTGGCCGCCCCCTCCAGCCCGCCCAGCTTGGTGCTTATCACATAGAAGGCAATCACCCCGGTGACCATGAAAACTAGCGTCTGCAGCGTGTTCGCCCACACCGCGCCGCGCAGCCCGCCGAAGAAAATGTAGAAAAGGACGATGCACGAAATGATCAAACCGCCGATCCACGGCGGCAACCCGCCGCTCAGCGGGCTAGGGTTTCCATTCGGCAGCATCACCTCGAAGAACTCACCCTCAAACATGCCGGAGGTCGTCGCCTGCAAAAAACGACCGGCGGCGATCACCCCGACCAGCAGGTAGGGGATGAGCAGGAGCACGAGGATCGGGAAGAGCAGGTAGGCGATCCCCGGCGCCTGGAACCGGTCTCTGAAATACTCGCATTGCGTGACGTAGCCATACTTTTTCCCCGCCGCCCACAGCCGGATGCCGACCGCGAAAAAGACCGCCGAGTGGATCAGCCCCGACCACGAAGCCATCAGCCCGTAGGCGCCGATCCCCAATTCGTAGGCTTCCCCGGTCGAGCCGACCAGCGCGAAGCCGGTCATCGTCGTGCCGAACACCGACATCAGGAGCAGGAAGCTGCCCACCGAGCGGCTGATCACAAAGTAGTCCGCGCTCGAGCCGCGGAAGAACATCTTGCTGACGATCCCGAGTCCGATGAGGACGCCGAAATAGCCGATGATGATGAGGAGGGTCGTGAGGTGTTCCATGGCGCGGGACTAGGCGGGGGGCTGATTGTCGTTGGGGGCAGAGGCATCGGCTTTGCTGGCGCTCGCCTGGGGCGGGGAAGCCGGGGCAGGCACCGGCGCCGGATCATCGCCCTCATCCGCCCATGCCTCGATCTCCTTCGGCCAGGCAAAGAGCGAGCAAAAGAGCCACAGCGTCGCCGCCGCGAGCGAGAAAAACCCGTGGTAGGCGAGCCCGATCGGGATAACCCCAAAGGCGAGCGATTTGTCGTCCCAGAACCAGAAATCGTGGTGGGCGACAAAGAGGATGACGAAGAGGACGATAGCGACCTTTTTCATGATGAGCAGAGAGGGCGTAGTCTGGCGATGTTGTCAAGTAACGGCCATCCGAGCGCCGGGTTCTCAAAATCGCGCACTTTCTTTCGCGCGCCCGCCCCCTCTGAATCGCCCCGCCCGACAATCACCCCCAAAAAAAGCTAGGATTCGCAGGATTAGGATTGACGAATTCCCCCTCAATCGCCTATAACCACCCTTGTTCGCCTAAATAATCCCTATGAAAATCGCGTCTACTCTCCTATTTCTCGGCGCATGTTCCCTGAGCAGTGCCGCCGTCGTCTCCCAGTTTGGTTTCCCGCTTGCCCCCGGAGATACCACGCCGACCGGCATGGTCGCCGGAGACGGCTTGTTCACCGTGCGGGCGTTTAACGTAGTTGCTGGGTCGGATGACAGCGACCTCAATGACACCCTCGAAACCCTGAACATGTGGCGCGGTCTCGACGCCCGCCCGGCAGGCGCGACCGGCTATATCGCGGGGAATCACAACGTGAGCAGCAACCTGAATGCGACCTCGTCGGTGGTCGACTATGCAGGTGGCGGCGGAAATTTCGGGACGAACCTCCCCTATTCGTCGATCGCGGGTGGAGCCGGGTTGGGCGGCGATGACTTCTCGGTCCGCGCCCGGACTTACATCACCCTGCCGGCGGGCGACTACTCGATCGCCGCCGCGAGCGATGACGGGCGCTACATCGCGATTTCCGGGGACAATGTGACGCCAGTCGGGGCGGCGGGCGCTCAGGTCACTGGAACCCCGAGCCTGGGAGCAAATGTCTTTTACTTTAACGGCACCACCGGCCACAATAACACCATCGGTCAGTTTACCGTTGGGGCGGGTGGCGCGGAAGTCGCCCTCGACACCTTCTTCTTCGAGCGGGGCGGCGGCGATTCCTTCGAGGTTTCGATCGCCAACGGGCACCAAGGTGCGTTTAGCACCCCCACCTTCGAGCTTCTCCAAGACGGGGCGCTGGGCGGCAATGCGCAGATCTCCTCCACGGCCGGCGGCTCCGATGGATTGTTCAATATCCAGGCGGCAGCGATCACCCCTGGGGGCGGCGCGGTCACCACCGATGACAACCTTGATAATATCCCGGAGACGCTCGGCGTCTGGGCGGCAATCGACGCCATTGGTCCAGGTGCCAGCGGCTTGATCAGCGCTAACGGGGGAACCTACCAGGTGCAGCGCAACTCGCAGACCACCGTCGGCGTGGTGGACTTTGCGGGCGGCGGCGGCGATTTCGGTGTGAACCAGCCCTACTCCACCGGGGGGATGACCGGGCTGGGCGGCGATGACTTCTCGATGATGGCAGAAACCAATCTCTTCCTTCCCGCTGGCGACTACACGCTTTCTGTGGCCAGCGACGACGGGCGCCGCGCCGAACTCCTTGGTGTCACCCTCGCGTCCACTGGCGGGCAGCTTACCGGCGGTCTGGGAGCCACCGAATGGGGCTTCGACGGACCAAGCGGGCATGACCGCAGCTATGCCAGCTTCTCCCTCTCTGAACCGACTGCCCTGAATCTGAGCGCTTTGTTCTTCGAGCGCGGCGGCGGCGATTCTTTCGAGATCGGCATCGCGAATTCGATCACCACGAACATCGCGAACTTCATCCCGCTGCAAAACGGGGCGTTTGGCGCGGTGTTGTCCTCCAACGCGCTGACCATGGTGCCTGAGCCGAGCCGCGCGCTGTTGCTCGGACTCGGTCTGGCTGGCTTCGTCCTGCGCCGCCGGCGCTAGGGGTTGCGAGAGAGCAACTAAGTTTGCCCAAAGGGTGCGCCTCTTCCGGAGGCGCACCCTTTTTCTTTAGACCAACGAACTAGGAGGCTAGCTTGCGATTCTGCAGACCCGCTTCGTTTCGCGAGCCATGTGACGTTTGGGGACAGGAGGCGAAGGCGATCCTGCAGGTCCAAGACGGCGGGAGTGCCGTCTCTCCAGTCGCCTGAGATCGCGTTCGTCCATGTCGGCATGCCGCGCCGCTGCCCTTCTACCGCTGGTAGCGGAAGGCAGGCTTCGTCATGGTCGAGGCGTAGAAGCAATCGGCGTTCGGGTCCCAGGCGTAGTTGGGGCCGACGCGGCTATCGGGGAAGCCGTCTGGCTTGGGCGCGGCGTTTTCCCAGGTCTTGCCACCGTCTTTGGTCTCGTGAAATCCCGACTTTCCGGCGACCACGAAGTGCTGCGAGGTTTTGAAAAACGGCATGCTCGCCTCGACCGCCGCGCCGAGATCCTGCCACGTCGCGCCGCGATCTTGGCTGGCGAGCACGCCCTTGCCCGTCAGTACGTGGGCGACGCCCTCGAAGACGGGACCGGCGACCGCGGGCGTCTCGCCAATGAACTTTCTCCCACGTCTTGTAAGCGTCGGCGCTGCGGAAGATGCCGGGTTCGCCTTCTTTGGTGGCGACGAATGTCTTGGCGTCGAGCACGCCGCAGCCGGAAGCCGTTGCCGAGATCCTGCCACGTCTCGCCAGCATCGGCGCTGGTCGTCAACACGCCGCCGCTTTCGTGGCGGAGGGCGAGCAGGCGGCACGCGGTGTCCGCCCAATCGACCGAGCCGTAGTCGAGATGCGAGGTTTTAGATACCCTTCCACGTCTCGCCGCCGTCTTCGGTGATGCCGCTGCTGCCGTAAGATCAGGAAGCCCAGGCGAGCCGCTTGCCAAAGTAAAGGTCGTATACGCTTTGACGCCGGTTTCGGCGCCCGCCGAAGCGCCTCGCCATCTCCGAGCGAAGGTCCCGCCTTGATCCCGGCTGCGCCAAAGCCCCGAGGTCGCTGACCACGACGAAAGGCGGCGCCATCGCCCCGATCCACCGCATTCCCGGCGCACGGTACATAGCCGGGTTTCGAAAGCGCCTTGGTGAACGAATCGGTGATGTTGACCCATTCGCCGCCCGATGCGGGGAAGGCGGCGAGGCAGGCGAAGGCGGCAGCGATGAGGTAGGGCGGCAGTTTCATGGTGGAGAAGGCTAATTTTTTCCGATGGCGAAGAGATGTTTGTCGCCGCGCAGATAGAGCCTCCCGCCGCTGACCGCCGCGCTAGCGCGATCTTCCTCGCCGAGGTCGTTCTCCGCGAGAACTTCGAGCTTTTCGCCGCCCGCGCGGACGACGTAGGATTTGCCCGCGCTGGCAAAGTAGAGCAATCCATCGGCGGTGAGTACCGGGCTCGCCCCGTCGAGATGCCCCTGAGCGCTCGTTGATCACTTTAATCGCCGGTCTTTAGGTCGAAGGCTTTGAGGATTTCGGGACCGTGGGTGCGCCAGACGCGACCGTTTTGGATGATGGGGGACGAAAGCCCCTCGGGATACTGCGGGACCGACCACCGGAGATGGGTCGCGGTCACCTCGCCCTTGCCGGTCGGGTCCACGCGCAGATGCCGGGTCCGCCGCGCCCGCGCTGTGGAGAAGACCACGCCTTCCCCGAAGGCGGGAGAGGCGTCGCCCTTCGCCCGCGCACCGCAGATACGCTGCCGTCCGCCGGATCCAGCCCCCTGGAGCGCGTTGGAGGCATTCACCATATCTGCAGGTACGCCCGCGATCGCGGCGATGACCGGCGTGCTGTGCGCAGGCCCCTCGGGCAGCTCGCCTCCCACCGGAGCGCGCCGGTCGCCTTATCCGCGGTGATCGTCGAGTCTTCCCCGTCTGATCGCAGTCCAGGATCACTGTGTGTCGCGGTAGAGGATCGGGCTGCTGCCCAGAGCGACATCGAAGGCGTGGTTGGCGATCGTCGCTTCCGCCAGAGCGGTTGCCCTCGAAGTCCAGCGCCGCGACCACCGCCGACCCAAACACCGCGTAGATCCGCTCCCCATCCGTGCACGGCGTGGGTGCCCCGTAGCCGCCTCGCAGATCGGTCAGAATAAGCGGTCCGGGCTCAATCTTCGTCTCCCAGCGCCGCGCGCCATCTTTTGCGTCGAAGCAAACGACCCGGTGCGTGACCGGTTCGTTTGCCACGCAGGTGACGATCACGGCGTCGCCCCAGACGATCGGCGACGAATACTGCCGGTCGCCAGGAGGCAGCTCCGCCTTCCACACGATTCCCTCCCCGCTCGCGGCGTCCCACTCGACCGGCAATTCACGCTCCGCCGAGTATCCCAACCCGGTCGCTCCGCGAAACTGCGGCCAATTCTCCGCGCGCCCGGTCAAGGCCACGGCGAGTAGCGCAAAGCAGCCGGCGCTCAGCCATCGCGCTTTGGTCTGCGACGCCATGGGAAGAAAGCGAGAAGCGTGGGGCATGGACCGCATCGTCCACAATCCGCCTCTCCCAGGCAATCAAATTGCGCCGATCCAACTCTCCAGAACTCCGATTTTTCCCTTGCCATTAATAATTTCCATAATTATGATATATTAAATATTTTCCCGAATCATGAAGCCGCGCCATCTCTCCCTCGCCTCACTTCTCGTCAGCCTACCAGTCGCCTTGAATTCCTGCGCTTGGAACAAGGACGCCTTTAACGACGAGATGGATCCGCTGATGACTGGCGAAGGTGCATCGGAAGTAGCTGAGAATGAGGCATCGGGATCCGATCCAAACGAGCGCCGGATCGAATTCAAGGTGCCGGTAGACCTGAGCGAAGTCAGCGCCTTGGATGTGGCGTCTGCCAACCAGTCGGTGCGCCCCTCGATCTACGGGAGCGGCAGCGTCGGCGACCCGCTTTTGCCGGAATCGGATCCCTTGGGGGTCGATCCGGGCTTGGTGGCCAGCCCAGAGGATGCCGACTTCTTGCTCGGACCCGCCCCTCGCGAATCGGATGCGGATTTGCTGGGATCCGACCCGGCTCCCGGGGCGGGCGCGGAGGCGTCGAACCTTCTCGATTCCCTGCCGGGCGAAGGCGAACTGGCGACGGTCGCGTCCCCCGATGCAGAACCCGAAATCGTCGTCCGGCGCGCGATCCTGATCAACGAATCCGAATCCGATCCGGCTGCCGGCGCAGCGCCGGCGCGAGTTTTCGAAGTGTCGGCAGGCGCAGCGCCGGCGGTCGCCCAATCCCCGGCGACCAAGCCCGGTCCGGCGATGCCATCGTCGGCGAGAAAAATTCCGGCGAAGCCCGTCTCGATCGCCAAACCGGACGAGGCGGATACCCAAACGGCGGCGGCGGGGACCGCGGAAAAGCCGGGTGAGACCGGCATCGCACCGCACAACTGGGCGGAAGCGTGGGGCATTCGCTAACTTTTGGGTGCTACGGGCTGCGGCGGAAAATACGCCACCGCCCGTCAGGTCCGTGGTCGAAACAAATGCGGTCGTGGAGCCGGCTCCGGCGACCCTGCCAAAACTCGAAATACGCCGGGACAAGCCGGTAGCCGCCCCAGTTGGGCGGACACGGGACCTCGCCTTCGGGGTAGCGGACGCTTAGCTCGGCATAGCGCTTCTCGAGCCACTCCCGGTCCGGGATCTCGGTGCTTTGGATCGAGGCGTGCGCGCCAATCTGGCTGCCGTAGGGGCGCGTTTTGAAATACGCTTCCGACTCCGCCCGGCTCGTCTTTTGCACCAGGCCGCGGATAATCACCTGCCGCTCCAGTTCCTTCCAGAGAAAGAGCAGCGCCGCACCGGGGTTCGCCGCCAACTCTTGCCCCTTGTGGCTCTCGTAGTTGGTGAAAAACGTAAATCCCGAGGTGTCGGCACCTTTGAGCAATAAAATGCGCACATTCGGCAGCCCGTGCTTGCCGATCGTCGCCACGCTCATGGCATTCGGCTCCGGCAGCTGGGCGGCGCGCGCCTCATCCAGCCAGCGGTGGAACTGCTCGACCGGATCGGCGGCAACATCGGACTCGTCGAGCCGCTCCCGCGAATATTCCTCCCGCAGATGGGCGAGGTTCGGGGCGGCAGCTTCGGCTTCGGGAGAAGTGGGATCACTCATGATCTCACCTATCTACGGCGAAGGTCATCACCGCGCAATCCGGCACCCTGCCAATTCCCGCGCGAATCTTGCGCCAAGCCGCCACTCGCAATCAACCCCGGCGGCGCACCAAAACGATGCCGACCGCAGACAACGCAAGCAGGAGCGCTCGCCCAGGCTCGGGCAGCGAGAGCAGTATCAGCCCCTGGTGGTCGGTCGGTCGAACACCGTTCGGGATGTGCGAGATGTTCGACACCACATCGCCGTAGAAATTTGGCGTAAAGACGAAGTCGGCGGTCCACGTCGCCCCGTTCGAGTCGCTGAAGATCGTCGGCGTGCCCTCGGTCACATCCACCGTGATGACCGAATTGTCCGACCGGATCACGCGAAACTGAAGGATACCATCGCCGGAGACGGGAAAGCCCTCGACCGCGAATTCGTGCGACGAGATCCCGTCCGGAACCGGAATGGTAAAGCCCAAGGTCGCCGCTGAGTTCCCGCTATTTTCGCCCGCTTCGCCAAAGACGCCGTCTTTGTCTGCATCCCAGTAGATATTGGCAGTGGATCCCGCAGGCACCGTATTCCACGCCGAACTCGGCGAGGCCATATACATGTGGGTGCCTGCCGTGGAGGTCGCGAGGATGGAGATCGCGGCGGGCGACGGGGTGACGAGGGCTGCTAGAAGGAGGGCGGATAAAGCAAAAATGGTTTTCATAGTTGGCGGAAGAGAACTTTCGATTTTGGGAAGCAATCTCCGTGCCGCCCATCGTGGCAGCGCCGGGAATTGCCCCAAGACATCGAAGAATCTGGCGGGAACCGACTCCGCTGGACCGGGAATCGCCACAGCGGGGAAAGAAGCGGATCCTCAGATTCGTGAAATGCCCGCCAGCCTGCGATAGTCGGTGAGGGAGCGCAATAGATCGATCGTCACGATCCAGCCACATAGCCCGGCGTGGAGCGCAACGCGGTGCCGCCCGATGCGGGGCGGCGGTTCCTCAAGCGTGAAATTTCGGCTTGCCATCCCGCCGGGCCATGGCGGACGCTTTGCGCATGACTGACTCGCCCACCCCGAAATCGCCCACCTCGCTGACCCGCCGCAGCTTTGCCAAATCTGCCGGAGCCGGAGCCGCCGCCCTCGCCTTTCCGTTTGTCGGGCGCTGGTCGCGGGCGGCGTCGCCCAACGGCAAGCTGCGCCACGCCTGCATCGGCTGCGACGGGCAAGGCTGGGCGGACATGAACGACCTCGCCTCCCACCCGAATATCGAGATCGTCGCGCTGTGCGATGTGGACACGGCGCGGCAGGCGCGGGCGGCGGCGAAGTTCCCGGAGGCGCGCCGCTACCAGGATTACCGCGAGATGCTGGAGAAGGAGGCGGGCAACATCGACTCCGTGAACATTGCCGTGCCCGACCACATGCACGCGCCGATCGCGATGGCGGCGATCGCGCTAGGCAAGCACGTCTATTGCCAGAAGCCGCTGACCCACACGGTGGGGGAGGCGCGCGACCTGCGGCTGGCGGCGGAGAAGGCGGGCATCGTCACCCAGATGGGCAACCAGATCCAATCGACCGCCGACTACCAGATCGGCGCGGAATTGATCCGCACCGGCGCGGTCGGCAAGGTCACCGAGATCCACGCCTGGTCGAACGCCCGCTTCCCCCAGCGCGGGCGCAAGGCGGGGTCCGATCCCGTGCCGGAATCGCTCGACTGGGACAAGTGGCTCGGCGTCGCCCCGGAGCGCCCGTATCTGGCGCCGAACGAGGACGGCGGGATGAGCCGGTTCTACCACCCGTTCCACTGGCGCGGCTGGATCGATTTCGGCGGCGGTCCGATGGGCGACTTCGGCTGCCACATCCTCGACACGCCGTTTAAGGGCACCGGCCTCAAGTTCCCCACCAGCGTGCGCAACGTCGAGCTGCCCCAGGAATGGCTCGACCACGCCGACTGGCAGAAGGAAAACTGGCCGGACTGGCAGGTTGTCGAGTTCGAGTTCCCCGGCACCGAGGTCACCGCCGAGACGGTGAAGGTCGTCTGGTATGACGGCGGCAAGCAGCCCCCGCGCGAGGTCTTCCAATACGAGAGCGATGACCGGCGCCCGCCCGGCGGCGGCTCGCTCATCGTCGGCGAAAGCGGGCGGCTTCTCGTCACCCACTTCGGCGTGCGCCCGCAACTGATCCCCTACGAGGCCAACCGCGGGCTGA
The DNA here is from genome assembly GCA_041395145.1 of Verrucomicrobiales bacterium. Lineage (GTDB taxonomy): Bacteria > Verrucomicrobiota > Verrucomicrobiia > Verrucomicrobiales > DEV007 > JAWLBD01. The sequence goes on from JAWLBD010000037.1 coordinate 35,117, forward strand.
AGATGCCGGACCTGCAGAGCTTCAGCCACTACCACGCGTTCATCGACGCCTGCCTCGGCAAAGGCAAGACCGGCTCGAACTTCGGCTTCGCCGGCCCGATGACCGAAACCGTCCAGCTCGGCAACCTCGCCAGCCGGTTCCCCGGCAAGAAGCTCGCCTGGGACGCCGACAAGTTCACCTTCCCCGGCGAGCCGGATGCCGACAAGCTGCTGCGCAAAGAATACCGGAAGTGGAGTTAGCGGCGGGTGGGGGAAAGGGCGGTGAATGGCGCTTTCCCCTTCCTCATTGAAACGACAATCCTTTTTGCCGCGCATCGGCAGTCCCTTGATTTCTGGAGTGCGCTCGGCGCACCGAGGGATCTGTTGGCTAAAAGGCGATCCAAGCGATCGAGGTCGCTCCCACTCAGGTTCAAGCGGACTATTCTTAGCTAATCGCTGCGGGTTCTGACCTCATGCAGAGTAGCCCCCAGTAGCTCTGTTGATGCTCGGTGTAGCGGCGATTCGATTCCGTCGTTTGCCGATAAAACGATTGCTCGCCAAATCGTTGCCGATTCGCTAGAATCTCTGGCGTGATTCGCCTTCCCATCGTGACCGTTGTTGCCGCTGCCGCTGGATTGCTCGGCGGCATCGCCGCGTCCCATTGGCGGCACCTTCCATCGGCGGAAGCTGGCTCGCGTCGACCGGGAATTGGTCTATCCAGCGATCCAGAGCCGACCGGCCGGGGAAGCGCGGCGCCGGGCGGCGCGAAACAGGAATCGGCAGCGCCAGTTCAGCCCGACGCCATTCTCGGTGGCGGGCTCAGCGGCTTGATGCAACACCTCGCCGACGCCGAGACGAGCGCCGAGGTCGAGTCGATCGCCGATGCGCTCCAGGCGGCGATTTTGCAGAGCGACCGCGACTGGGACGATGATGCGGGCAGGCGGCTATACGACCGCCTCCGGCTCGTCTTGCGGCGCTGGGCGGAGATCGATCCCGCCCGCGCGGTCGAGTGGTGCGCCGCGCTGGACCGGGCGCGCGGGCTGGCCGATGTCCACGTGACCCAAGCCTATTTCGCCTGGCAGGCGGTCGGTCCCAAGGCAGCGCTGGCGGCGGCGCAAAAGAACCATCCCGTTACCGCCATAAGCCTCGGAGACCTCGATGGGTCTGCCTTTCTCGGTCGCACGCTGATCGACAATGACCGGAAATCCCCGGAGGAAATCGCGGAGATCCGGGCGATGGCGGCGGCGAAGCCGGGCGAGGCGCGCGCAGCGGCGGCAGATCCATCGACCTCCGACCAGCTCGTCGAGCACCTCGCCGCCGGCGTAGCGCGGGCGGAAGGGCGCGGGGCGCTCGAATGGGCGATGGCGCTGCCTTTGCCGGAGAAGCGAGCCGCTGCTGTGCGGGGCGTCATCTCCGCGCTGGCGGAGTCCGATCCGGCGGTAGCAGCGGCGGCGGCGCGGGCGATGGAACCCGGTCCGATGCAGCAGGCGGCGCTGGGCGAGGCGGGCAAGGCGCTCATCGGCGCGGACCCGGCGACCGCCGTGCAGTGGATCGAATCCCTGCCGCTCTCCGAGGCGCGCAGCCATCTGCTCGCCGACGCGGCGGCGGCGCTCGCTCGGAGCGGCGAGGCGGCGGAGGCGGCGCGGCTCGCCGGCTTGGCGATCCCGTCGGCTGATCTAGTCGAGGCGCTGGCCGCCGCCGATCCGGCGCTGGCCGTCCGCCTATCGCTATCTCCATCAATCCAGCGGCCTGGCGATGCCCAAGAAGCGGCATTTGCGGCGTGGCTGCGCGCCGATCCGGCGGCGGCGGCGGAATTCTTCGAATCGGGGCACGAACGTTTCTCAGTCGGTTCGGGCGAGATCGCCAAGCTGGCCGCAGACCTGGTCGCGGAGCGCGGCGCGGATGCCGCGCTCTCTTCGCTCAATGCGATGGGCGATGGCGCGGTCCGCGATGCCATGCTCACCGCCGCCGCCGAGCATTGGGCGCGCCAAGACGCCGCCGCAGCAGCAGAGTGGATCAGGCGATCGACCCGACCGATGCACCGGCAGCGTCGGCGGAGCATTCGCGCATCTCCTCGGGAGAGACGACGCCCAGGCGGCGGAAATGCTGCAAACGCTTGCGCCAGAGGCGCAAGATGCCATCCTCCTCAACGGGTTCTGGGATCGAAACCTAACCTCCGCCGAGCGAAGCCTCCATGGAAAGGCGCGCCGATTTGCTGCCGATCTGCCGGGTCATACTGCCGTTTTGGAGCCGCTGTTTTCGAACTGGAGGAATAGCGCTGCGCCGGGGATATCCGAATGGATCGACGATCAACCGGTAAACCCAGGCGCGCGACTACCGCGATCGTCGGCTATTCAAAACACGCGGGCGATTCGCCTGCCGAGATCGCCCGCCGGATCGATTATGTCCGCCGCGATCGAAGACGCTTCTCTCCAGCGCAAAGCGGCGGCTGGGGAACCAGGAGACGCTGACCTTTCGTTGGAGAGCGGGAGGATATCGCGGCGGGGATGCGTTGGAAAGATTAAACCAATCGTTCCCGCCATGAGCGCCGCCCGCCCCATCGCCAATAGACTCCGCGCTGCCGCCCTGCCGCTGGCGGCCCGCCCCTTTGTTTCGGGTTCGGTCGCTGGATTGGCGCGCCGGGTCCGGTGCCAATCGTCAGGTACGGAAAATCGCCGCCGGGGGTGCCTCGCCTGCTCGGCGGGCGGCGCGCCGGGCGCTCGCGCCTCCAGCCAATCCGATGGGTTTCGCGAGAAATTTTCGGCGCTTCAGGCGACCCTCGCCGACGCCACGGCGGACGATTGCGCGCGCCTCGCCGCCGGGTGGGCGGCGAGGAGTTGGGAGCGGAGATCCCTTGGAGGAAGCCGCTGCCGAACTGACCTTCTCCGCTGGCTCGAACTCGACCCTGACGCTTGCCTGCGATTCGGCGCAACGACTTGGCGAAGTTCTCGTGCCGCCGATGCCTACTTCCGCGCGGTCGCGGATTCGTGCTTCAGATCGGCGTCAGCCGCGCTGCCGATGCCTTGGCGGAAACGCCTGCATTAGAAAAATGAGCCGCTCGAAAAGGCGCTCCTCGGGATCAGCCGCTCGATCAATCCAGCGGAAAGCCTCGCCTTGCACGAGGCGCTGGGCAAGAGCCAACCGGCGCAGCAGTATCGGAGATTTTTCGGCGCTGGGATCCGGCGGACCTCGATGGGGCACAACGCTGATCGCGCAAATCGAAGAATTAAGCGGCGCAAGGCGCGGCAAGGCGGCGCTCACCGCGTGATCGCCAAGAACGATCTGGAAGGGATGCGTGAACCTCGAACTGGGTCGGCAAGGTGAGCGGGTCGAGGTGTGATCGCTAACCACTGGATGCTGATCGATCCGCGAGCGGCAGTGCGTTTTTCGCGACCACAAAGATCAACTGCCTTTGTCGGAATACCGGTGGCTCACCGTAATCGCCAGAAAACTATTCGCTGAGAGGGATTCGACGCTTCCGCCCGTTGGATCCAGGATCTCGGCGATCAATCTCGTCCGCAGCGCGGCAGTACAGCTCTTCGGATCGATGTCGCGCGATCCCGTCGCCTCGCTCGGCCTCTTTGATCAGGGCGGGTTGCTCCACGGTGCTTGTGAACCTCCGACCGCGCCGTTTTCTGGACTGTCCTTCGCAGCTGCCTCGAGGGCGGCAGCCGTGCGCGCGACCCGCAGCGCAGCTCTGGCGAGGCAGGCGATCAGTGCGCTAGTCTTCGATGGACCATCGCCCGACCGCTGGGCAAATGCGGCGCAAATGCTCGGGGTGATCGCCGATAACGGTCAGCAGATCTACGTCGGCGGCCACGAACTCGCCGCCGCCATCGCCGCCGATTGGCCCGCCTCCCGCGAGTTCGTCCAGTCGCTAACCGCTGAGCGGATGGAGGAAATACTGCCGCTGACCGGCGGGAGCGATCGCGGTCAGTTCACCCAGATCATCGGCAAGGCGCTGGCCAACGCCGATCCCGCCGAGGCGGTCGCGTTCGCGGACCGCCTGCCCGCCGAAGCCAGCGATCGGGTCCTCCCGGAAATCGTGAGCCAGTGGGCAGAATCCGACCCCGGTGCCGCCGCCCGCTGGGCGGTCGGGTCCGGCAACGAAGTCCACGCGCATCAGGCGCTCTTGCGCTGGACGAGGATCGATCCGGCCGCCGCAGCGGCGTGGGCGGAATCGCTGCCCGCCGGACCGACGCGCGACCGGATACGCGCCTCCGTCGAAACTGGGATCGGCTACCTTTCGGGATCCGATGGCATCATACGGTCCAACGCGGCACCCTGAGATGGCCCAGGTAAGACGGTGTGATTTTTGGCAATCAGCCTATAAGAAATCGGGGTGTTCAGCCGTCATCGCGGAGGAGCCTCGGAGAAATAGATCGGGGCAGCGAACCTTCCCTGCGAAAATGATGAATGCACGATTGATGAAACTTCAAGGTCACGCGGCGCTTTTGCTCATGCGGCGTGGCGACGTTGGCGGTCAGCGGTGCGGTGTCGATGCTCCATCGTCCGCCGATCCGGCAAGTTGGCTTTGGGAAAGCTCCGTCGCTCCGGCATCGCCGATTGAGACAGGGTCGAGCGGGTGGCGGCAGCGCGCCAGTTCGTAGCGATGCGCCAGGTTTGGGAGCCGAAGGAAATCGTTGCCAAGCGGGTCAGCCTCCTCGGTCCGAGCCGGGTCCTGCAACTCGGGTCGCGTTACATCGATGCGGCGAGCGGGGCTGCCCAGCCTGAGCTGGGAGGCGTCTCACCTGCCTTTCCTGGAGCGTTTTGGCTTGCCGTTGCGCCATGCGGTCGGCGCGCTGGACCCGGATGGCGATGGGTTCACGAACCGGGAGGAATTCGCCGGGGAGACGGACCCGACCGATCCGCTGGACCATCCGCCTTTCTATGCCAAAATCGTTTTCCGCGAGCAGGCGAGCAGCGCATATGTCCTGCAGTTCGTGGCGGACATCGCGGGCGTACAGTTCCAGATCACCCGGACCGAACCCGAGCGGGCTTCGGGATTTTTCGGTCGGCGACTCGTTCTTTCAGAAGGACGGGATCGAGGGCGAGTCGGGGCGATTCACCATCGACGCGCATCGGGTCCGGCAGGCGGTGGACCCGGTCACCGTGCAGTTGCGAAGGGTCGCGCAACTCGACATCACTGATGCGCGGCTGAACGAGAAGTTCACACTCAATCTTCGGCAGCCCTTTTCGTGAAGAACCTTTCAGCGGTCGTGGGGACCGACCTCCCCCGGATCCGGCTGGGTGGCAAGTCTGAAAGTTGGCGATGTCTTCGCGCTCCACCGGAGTAAGCTGCTTTCTACCGGGTTTGGAAATTCTCGACGACCGGCTGCTCATTCACCCGGTCGAAGAGCCGAGCACGGTCATCGAATGTTGGAGAAAACCTGCCTCGGAACGGTAAGGAGCGCCAAACCGCGCGAAGATTGATCCTGATTTACCTTGCCGCCCGTTAGCACGACGGCGCAGCAGCTTGGCAGATAGAGGCTGAGCGCATTTGGATGCCCGGCGAAATCGCTCTGGGTGAAAAATTCTTGGCCGGCGGCGATCCTGCCTTGGCCGGCGAATTCGGGCTGGTCGGAGTCGAGGGCGAGCCGGAATTTGCCTGGCTCGGCGGGGATCGGGTAGTCGGTGAAGCTTTTGTCGGGGTGGAAGTTGAAGATGGCGAGCGCGTCGCCGCGGCGGACGGCGAGGACTTTGTCGCCGGGGTTGCTGAACGCATGGTGCGGCTCGGCGGAGGCGACCGCCTTGACCCCGGCGGCGGCGAACATGGCGCGCTCGAATTCCGCCAGGCCGCCGAAGCGGAGGTCGGGATCGTCGCGCAGGCTCCAGCGGCGGCGCGCCTTTTCGTGGCTCCAGCCATTTCCCTCGCGGGGAAAGTCCACCCACTCGGGGTGCCCGAATTCATTGCCCATAAACGTGAGGTATCCGTCGCCGGCGGTGATCAGGGTGAGCAGGCGCGCGAGCTTGTGCAAAGCGATCGCCCGCTCGACGGGCAGGTTTTGCGCGCCGCGATGCATGCCCTCGTAAATGGCGGCGTCGGCGAGCTGGAAGAAGAATGCCTTGCTGCCCACGATGCTCTGGTCGTGGCTTTCCACATAGCTGATCGAGCGCTGGTCGCGGCGCCGGTTGGTCAGCTCGAAATACATCTCGTCCACGTTCCAGTCCTCGTCCCGCACCTTCTCCGCATAGCGATACCAAAAGTCGGGCAGCCCCATGGCGAGCCGGTAGTCGAACTCGCAGCCGCCCTCCGCGATCGACCGGCAGAGCCCCGGCATCCCGCTCATGTCCTCGGCGACGCTGATCGCATCGGGGCGGACCTCGTGCACCACGCGGTTGGCGAGCGCCAGGTAGGCGTAGGCGTCCTCGTCCACGTTGCCGTCAAAATAGCGCCCATATTCGGAGAAGGCGACGCCCAGTCCGTGGTCGAGGTAAAGCATCGAGGTGATGCCGTCGAACCGGAAGCCGTCGACGCGGAATTCGTCCAGCCAGTAGCGGCAATTCGAGAGCAGGAAATGGAGGACCTCGGGCTTGGCGTAGTCGAAGCAGCGCGAGTCCCAGGCGATGTGCTCGCCCCGCGGGCCGTCGTGGAAATACTGGTAGGGCGTGCCGTCGAACCGCGAGATGCCCTCGACTTCGTTCTTCACCGCGTGGGAGTGGACGAGGTCGATGATGACGCGCAGCCCCATGCCGTGCGCCGCATCGATCAGCGCCTTCAATTCCTCCGGCGTGCCGAAGCGCGAGGACGCGGCGAAAAAGTTCGAGACGTGATAGCCGAACGACCCGTAGTAGGGGTGCTCCATGATCGCCATGAGCTGCAGCGTATTGTAGCCGCCGGCGGCGACCCGCGGCAGGATGCGCGCGGCGTATTCCGCGTAGGTGCCGACCTTCGCCTCCTCCTGCGCCATGCCGACGTGGGACTCGTAGATCAGGGGAAAGGCGGGGACCGGCGGCGGGTCGTGCTTCCAGCGGTAAGGCTCCGGGTCCCAGACCTGGGCGTTGAATTCCTTGGTATGCGGGTCCTGCACCGCGCGGCGCACCCAGGCGGGCAGCCGGTCGCCCCCGCCGCCCGGCCAGCGCAGGCGCAGCCGGTAGAGCTGGCCGTGCGCCAGCGCATCTGGCGGCAGCCGCAGCTCCCAGATCCCGTGCTCGGCATCGGCCATCTCCGCCCAAAAGCCGTCGCGTTCCCCCCAGCCCGTCGCCTCCCCGATCAGGCACATCGCCTCGGCATTGGGAGCCCATTCGCGGAAGACCCAGCCGTCGCCGCTCCGGTGCAGCCCGAAGAATTCGTGCCCGCTGGCAAAATCCGCCAAGCTCTGACCGCCGCCGGTCAGCCGCGCCGCCAGCTCCCGCGCCCGCACCCCGCGCGCCCGGATCAGCTCGCGGTAGGGCGCGAGCCATGGATCGTCCTCCCATGTGCGTTTGAGCGTCTCGGGCAGATTCTTTGGCATAGCCCGCATTCAAGGCGATCCGCCGCCGGTATGCCAGCCGGGAATTTCACCTCTTTCCCCCACATCGCCCTCACCACCCTTCACGAATGCCATATTGGCGCATTGATCGAAAAATAAAAACTAGAATTTTTATGAGCCGTTTCGGCGCTTTTTTAAAATCTGATCGTTCCAGTCTTGACGAATGGGCCTCGCCCGGCGAATCATCCGTTTTTATAACCGAAACAATTCCGTAAAAACCCACACCCGATGAGCACCAAGTCCAAGAAGAAGAGCGCGCCACGCAAGCCTTTGCATCGCGAATGGTCGGCGCCAGTAGTCGATGGTCCCGATCGCGCCCCTAGCCGCGCGATGCTGCATGCGGTGGGCTTTAGACGCGGGGATTTTATCAAATCGCAGGTCGGGATCGCCTCGACATGGAGCATGGTGACGCCATGCAATATGCACATCGACCGATTGGCGCGGGAAGCGGCGCGGGGCGTCGATGCGGTGGGCGGCAAAGCGGTGGTCTTCAATACAATCACGATTTCGGATGGAATTTCGATGGGGACCGAGGGGATGAAATACTCGCTGGTATCGCGCGAGGTGATCGCCGACTCGATCGAGACGGTGGTGGGCTGCGAAGGCATGGACGGACTGGTCGCGATCGGCGGCTGCGACAAGAACATGCCGGGCTGCATGATGGCGATCTCCCGCCTCAACCGCCCGTCGGTTTTCGTCTATGGCGGCACGATCCTGCCGGGGGTCTATCGGGATCGGGATGTCGATATCGTTTCGGTGTTCGAGGCCGTGGGCAAACACGCCGCCGGTGAGCTGAGCGACACGCAGCTCCAGGGCATCGAAGAAACCGCCATCCCCGGACCGGGAGCCTGCGGCGGGATGTACACCGCCAACACGATGGCCTCCGCCATCGAGGCGATGGGGATGAGCCTGCCGAACAGCTCGGCACAGGCGGCGGTCAGCGACGAGAAAACGCGCGATAGCTTCGAGGCCGGCGCGGCGGTGGTCTATCTGCTGGAGCGCGGCATCCGCCCGAGCGACATCCTGTGCAAGGAATCCTTCGAAAATGCGATCACCATGGCGATCGCGCTGGGCGGATCGACCAACGCCGTGCTCCACATCATCGCGATGGCGCACGCAGCGGGAATCAAGATCACGCTGGACGACTTCACCCGGATCGGGAAGAAGACGCCCGTTTTGGCGGACCTGAAGCCGAGCGGCACCTACGAGATGGCGCACCTCGTCCAGATCGGCGGCACGCTGCCGCTGATGAAAATGCTGCTCAACGATGGGTTGCTCCACGGGGACTGCCTGACCGTGACCGGTCGCCCGCTCAAGCAAAACCTTGCCAAAGTGATGGCGAAATACCCGCCCGGCAGCCCGAAGATCATCCACCCGGTCAAAAAGCCGATCAAGAAGGACAGCCACCTCGTCATCCTGAAAGGCAACATCGCCCCCGACGGCGCCGTCGCCAAAATTACCGGCAAAGAAGGCGAATCATTCACCGGACCGGCCCGCGTTTTTGAATCCGAGGAAGAGGCGATGAAGGCGATCCTCGGCGGCAAGATCGAAGAGGGCGACGTCATCGTCATCCGCATGGAAGGACCGAAAGGCGGTCCCGGCATGCGCGAGATGCTCGGGCCCACGTCCGCCATCATGGGGCGCGGTCTCGGCGACAAGGTCGCCCTGATCACCGACGGCCGGTTCTCCGGCGGCACGCACGGGTTCGTGGTCGGGCACATCACGCCGGAAGCCTACGTCGGCGGGCCGCTCGCCGCCCTCAACGACGGCGACAAGGTCACCATCGACACGAAAAAGCGGAAGGTCGATGTCAAGCTCTCCGCCCGCACCATCGCCGACCGCCTCAAAAAGTGGAAGGCTCCCAAGCCGCGCTACACCTCTGGCGTCCTCGCCAAATTCGCCTCCCACGTTACCTCCGCCAGCGAAGGTGCCGTGACCGATGCGAACCTCGAGGTGTAAAGCGCCTTCGGCATCTGCCGAGGCGGCACGGTAGCTGGATTCGTGAGAGCCGGAGCGAAGCGGAGTCAGACGAAGTCAATTCAGACGGTCGGCTGCGGCGGCGATCACCGAAATGCGAGAAGCCAGCGCCCCGGCAACCCGTCCGCTTTCCCCGCGGTGCCCGAACTTTCACAAGTCCGGCTACCTGGCTTGCGCTCCGCCTTGAGCGGAGCGGTCCCCGTAGCTGGATTCGTGTGAGCCGGAGCGAAGCGGGGACGGGCGGCGGGCTGAAGTCCGAAAAATGGCTGGACGCTTGGAATCCGTATCGCCATGATTTCGCGCGCGGTCCGGTCGGCCGCGTCAATCATCCATGAAAACCATCGGTATCTATCACACGAAAGGCGGCGTCGGAAAGAGCGCTGCGGTTGTCTTTTTGGCGGATTTTTTGAGTTCGCTCTATGCCAAGCGAGTGTTGGTGGTGGACCTCGACCCTCAGGGCAGCGCGGCGGGCGCGATCTTGGGCGGCGAGGCTCTGAGGGAGGGATTTGCCGCCGGGAAGTCGCTGCCCGCGCTGATGGCGGCGGCGCTGGATGGCATGCTGCCGGTTGAGGTGGTGCGCCGCCACATCATGGAGCGGCCCGCCCAGGTCGGCCGCAAAGGCGTCAAATACATCGGAGCCGCTTCGGTCCTCGCATCGCCCCGCGCCCAGTGGACCGCGCTGAATGACCGGCTCCACCGCGAACCCGCCGAGACGCAGCGCAATTTCTACGATCTACTCGCCGATGTCTTGCGACCGTTGGACGGCGAATTCGACATCTGCCTGATCGACTTCCCCGGCTCCGAGTCGGGGATCATGGCGCACATCGGGATGCGCGCGGCAGGCTGGTGGCTGCTGCCGGTCAAGCCGGATTGGTTTTCCGTCGAGGACCTCGACGTCCCGCTCGGTGCCGTGCGCGAGGCGCAAAAGCACCACCGGCACCGCGTCCGCTTCCTCGGGACGCTGCTCAACATCTGCCCCAAAGCGAATAGCAAAGTTTACCACAAGGCGAAGCATTCATTGCAGCGGTTTGCCGAAGAGGGCGGCATTCCTCCCCTATTCGCGAAAAAGTCCGAGATTCTCCATCATGCGGCGGCGCTCAAAGCGCTGGATCGGGACGCCGCGCAATCGCGAACGATGAGGGAGCGCTACGATTCGGCATCGTCGCCATTCTACACGGGACTCCGCAACTTGGCGGGCGAGGTGCTCAAGCGGCTCGACGAAGATTTCAAAGCGCCGAATCCCAGGTTACTCGACGATTTTCGCCGGAAGCTGGCGGATTACTGGCGCTGAGGCATCGATCATGTCGGTTGCGCGCCCATGCGGGTTCGTCTCTGCTGCGGCGCGAATGGAATCCTCACCCCGCAACCAATTCTACAGCGCGTTCGACTTCGAAACGCGGGGGAGCCGCGCGGCTCCGGCGGGCGAATACCGGACGCCGTTCGAGGTGGACCGGGACCGGATCATCCACACCGCCGCCTTCCGCCGGCTGCAGAGCAAGACCCAGGTCTTTCTGTCGGGCGAATACGACTTTTACCGGACGCGGCTGACCCATTCGATCGAGGTCGCCCAGATCGGGCGCTCGATTTGCACGCGGCTGCGGCGCGTCTCCGACCTGCTGGGCGATTCGTTTTTCATCGACCCGGATCTGGTCGAGGCGGCGTGCCTGGCCCACGACCTCGGGCACCCGCCGTTCGGGCACACCGGCGAGCGGTCGCTCAACCGCCTGATGCGCGAGTTCGGCGGGTTCGAGGGCAACGCCCAGACGCTGCGGATGCTGACCGAGACGATCTACGGCGCGGATCGCGGCATGGACCCGACCCGCGCGTTCATCGACGCCACGCTCAAATACAAATCGCTCCACGGCGAGCTGGGCGAGGCTCCGGAAAACCACTTCCTCTACGATGCCCAATCGGATTGGCTCGACTTCACCCTAGGCGGCGCGGACTTCCCGCCCGAGCTGCCGCCGGGGGAGGCGCGCAACGCATTCCGCTCGATCGAATGCCAGATCATGGATTGGGCGGACGACACCGCCTATTCGCTCAATGACCTCGCCGACGGCATCCAGGCGGGATTTATAACGCTGGAGCGGATCTGGCGCTGGGGCGAGGCGCAGAGCCTGACCGATGCGCAGGGCGAGCACCTCGACAAGCTGTGCCGGGCGATCCGCGAGGAAAAGGTCGAGCCGCGGCTCGGGCGGCGGATCGGCGACTTCATCGCCGCGACCAGCCTGCGGGAGGACGCCAACTTCATGGCGAACCTGACCCGGCGCTACCGCTACCGCCTCGAAATCGATCCCGCCATGCGCGAGGAGGCGGAACTCTACAAGGCGCTCGCCCTCGACATCGTCTTCCGCTCGCCGCAGCTCCAGCAGCTCGACCACAAAGCCGGGCAGATCCTCGAGCGGCTCTTCGGCGCCTTCGCCGACCGCTACCTCGGTCAGAAAAACAAGCACCGCATCCTGCCGCCCGCCGTCCAGCAGTCGGTCGAAGCGGAACCCGCCGAAGCGAAGCGCGCGCGCCTGCTCTGCGATTACCTCGCCGCGATGACTGACGGCTTTGCCGCCCGCACCTACAAGCGGCTCTTCGACGCGGATTTCGGGAGCATCGTGGATCTGGTTTAGACTGGGCAGGTGCCGTCTTCGGGCACCTGCCGATGGGCGGACGGGCGTGCCTCTGTTGCCGGTGGGATCGTAGATCCCTTGATCCTCGGAAGCCTACCGGCAGAGACCTGCGGGACTTCCCACCTGCGTGGGTCGCCCCTCAAAGCAAACGCCATCCCGGCGGCAAGCCGCCCGCAAGCAACCGAAAGGCTGCGGACGGGTGAGCTTACTGCTTCTTCGCCTTCTCGGCGATCGCCTTGTAGTAGCTCTGGACGGCGTTGCGGTAGTCGGGGGAAACGCCCTGGCGCTGGGCGTTGGCGACGTCTTTGGCGATCTTCGGCGGGAGCTTGCCCCATTCGCCGCCTTCATTGAGGACGGCGGCGAGGTCCTGCTGGGCTTCGGGTCCGCCCTGGTTGCCCATTTCGCCCTGCTGCCCCGGCTGTTGGCCGGGTTGCTGCCCTGGCTGTTGGCCGGGTTGCCCTGGTTGCTGGCCTTGCGCCATCTGCTGGCCGGGCGACTGACCGGGAGCCATGCCTTGGGCGCGGGCTTGTGCCATGGCGGCGGCCTGCGCCTGCTGCGCGGCGGAAAGCGCGCCCTGGGCGGCCTGCGACGCCTGGCTGGCGGACGGCGATTGGGACGAGGACTGCGACTGCCCGAGCTGCGGCTCGCCTTGACCCGGTTGCTGCGGCGGGCTGCCCTGCTGCGGCGATCCCGGCTGGCTACCCTGCTGCGGCGATCCGGGCTGCGCGCCCTCGGCGTTCGCCATGGCAAACGGCAGCGGCGTAGCGTTGAGCATCGCGTCAAGCTGGTCGAGCGCCTGGGCGAGCGCCTCGCCCTGCGCGGCACCGACGGCTTCGTTGAAGCCTTCCATCTGGGCGAGCGGCACCGGCGGCTTACCGCCCTGCTGCGGCGATCCGCTCTGCGCGGTCTGCGGCGATCCTCGCTGGGGAGACCCGCTTTGTGGAGAGCCACTCTGCGGCGATCCCGACTGCGGGCTGCCGGATTGAGGCGATCCGCTCTGCGCGGTCTGCGGCGAACCTTGCTCGGATCCCTGCGGCGACCCCGACTGTTCGCCGCCCTGCTGCGGCGATCCGCTTTGTTCGCCCGCCTGCGCTTGCGCGGTCTGCGGCGAGCCTTGCCCGACCCCGCGGCGATCCCGACTGTTCGCCCGCCTGCTGCGGGGATCCGGTTTGCTCAGCCATCGCGCCTTGGGCGGCGGCTTCGAGGGCGGCGAGCTGTTCGCCAAGTGCGGAGTCGGCGGCCTGCGCGGCTTCGGCGGCTTGGGCGAGCGATTCGTTTTGGCCGAACGCTTCGGCGCCTCGCTCTGAAGCTCGCCGGCCGGCTTGCTGGGTGCCTTCGCCGACCTGCTGGAGCGCGCGTCGAGTGCTTCGTTCGCGCCGAGGCGCTCCATGTGGCGGGGGCGCGCTCGATGCTTTCGCCCGCCTGGTCGGCATTCATCGCGATGCCTTCTTGCTGGCTTTGGTTGTTGCGCCTGTACGGCTGTCCGCCTGCTGCTGCGCGGCGTTTTGCCCGGCGTTCTGCGCCTGCTGCCCCGCCTGCTGGGCGAGCGCCTGTCCTGCGCGGCGGCTGCTGGAGCTGCTGGCCGGCTTCCGCCAACCCGCTGTCGCCGATCTCGGCGAGCGCCTCCTGCATCGCCGCGTTCTGGGCGAGTTCCGCCTCCAGCGCGGCGAGCGCGTCGGCGGGCGACTGCTGGGCTTCCTGCATGAGTTCGGCGAGTTCCGCCGCGCGGTCGTAGGCGTCGGAAAGCGATTCTGCCACGCCGAGCTGGTTCTCCATGGCGCGGAGTTCCTGCCGGGCGGCGAGCGCCTCCTGCCCGCCTTGCTCCATCTGCTCAAAGAGATCGGCAAGCTGGTTGAGCGTGTCGGCGAGCTGCTGCTGCCCCTGCGACGCCTCCTGCAGCGCCTGCGCCTGCTCTTGGGCGGTCGGCGCATTGGCGGCCTGCTGGAGCTGCTGCCCGGTCTGCGGCTGGCTTTCCTGCAGCGCGGCGAGCGCGTCATCGGCGTCGCGCGCCTGCTCGCGTTCGGCGGCGCTGTTCAAATCGGACGCGTTGGCATCTTGGCGGAGCGCGTCCATCACATCGCCGAGCTGCTCTACCACATCGCCGGCTGTCCGCCTGCATGGTGGCGCGCCGCGTCGGCGACCTCGGCGGACGCCTCGGTCCCCGGCTCGCCTTCGCCCGACTCGGCAGCCGCGTCATTCGCCTGCTGGGCGAGGTCCCCGGCGGCATCGGCGGCTTGCTCCGCCTCCTGCGCCAAGCCGCGCAGCATCTCGGAGACATCGGGCGCAAGCTGCTCGAGCGCCTCGCGGGCGGCTTGGGCGGCGGGGGCCATCTTCTCCTGCGCCTGGGCGAGCTGCTCGCCGATCTCGGCGAGGTTTTCGCCCTGGCGGTTGAGCTCTGGGGCGGCGGGCGACTGGCCCGGCTCCGGGTTTTGCTCCGCCTGCTGATCGCGGCGCTGCATTTCTTGGGCGACTTCGTTTTGCGCCTGGTTCTGGGCGGCCTGCTGGGCGGCCTGACCCGCCTCCGGCGGCGATTTCGCCTGGCTGAGCGTCTGCGGCAGGTCTTTGATCGCCTGCTGCGCCGCCTCCCATTCGCCGGGGTTTTCCTGGGCGAGCTGCTGCTGGGTGCCGAAGTTTTCCTGGCGCGCCAGCTCAGCGACCGCCTCCGCCGCCTGCCGCACATCCGAGTCCGCATCGAGCGTCTCGAACGCCTCGGCGATCTGGGCGATGGCCTCGGCGGATTCCTGCGCGCTCTCCGGCGTCGGGATGCCGGAGGGCTCTGCATTCCCCTGATCCGGCTGCGCACCGTTTTCGCCGTTGTTGGCCTGCTGCGGATCGTCATTGCCGCCCTGATCGCCCTGCTTGGGCTGGGCGGGCGCGTCCTGCTGGGCGGCGCGCAGCGCATCGAGCGCGCGGGCGGCCTGCGATGCGTCGGCGACCAGAGATTCGTCCGCATCCGGGCGCTGCGACTCGACATCGGCGAGGTCTTTGAGCGTGTCGGCGGCGGCTTCCCACTGCTGCTCGAACGCTTCTTGCTGGTCGGCGGTGCGCTCTTGGCGCTTCGCTTCCTCTGGTAGGTTCGCCGCCAATTTGGCGCGGCGCTCGGCGGCTTGCGCCTGCTTGGCGAGGTCGGCGAGCATCTCCTCCGGCGACGCCTGGTCCGCCTGCTTCATCAATTCCTGCCGCGCCCAGTCGGCGCGACCTTGCAGGTCCCGCTCCAGGTTTTCGGCGTTTTGCAATGCGTCCTTCACCCGCCAATCCGCCTCGTTGGCCGCTTCGGCGACCTTCGGGTTCTCGACCGCCAGCTTTTCCTCGACCTTGTCCTGCGCCTCCTGCAACTCCCGCGCCATGTGCTCCGCCTTGCCCTTCTCGCCGCCTTCTAGCGACTCGGATAGCTCGGCGAGGTCTTTGCCGAGATCGTCGGCGCGCATCGCGGCGGTTTCTTGCTGGACGGCGACGCGCTCGGCTTCCTCGCCCTGCGGGTTGGCGCGGGCGTCTTCGGTGATCGCCTTTTGCTCGGCGGCCAGCGCGGCGAGGTCGTCCTCGATCAAATCGGCGCGGTCGGCGGCGGCGAGATCCTCGTAGCGCTCGGCCAGATTGTTGGCGCGTTCGGCGGCGCGCTGCGCCTGCTCCTGCGGCTTCGCGTCGCGCATCAATTCCTCGCCTTCCGCCGCCTGCTGAAGGCGCTCCTCCAGGACGGCGAGTTCGTTGTTCTTCAATTCGGCGAGCACCTGGGCGGCGGCGGCGAGTTCCTCCGACTCGCGGCGGCTCGGTGCCTCGCGGATCGTCTCGCGCAGCTTCTCAAACGCATCTTCCGCCGCGCGCGCCGCCTCGGCGACCGCATCCCGCGCGTCCATCAATTGCTGCTGCTCCTGGAACGACCGCTTTTCCTCAGGCTTGTGCGGCGTGTCGCCCGCCTGGTTCACCTTGTCGCGCGCTTCGGCGGCTTGCTTGGCGACTTCCTTCAGCTCTTTGGCGAGCTGTTGCTCCTTCTTCGCCCATTCTTTTTTCTTCTCCGGCGCGCCCAGTTCGGTGATGGACAGGCGGATGACCTGGCTTTCGCCCACGCTGCCTTTCGTGTCGGCGGCGGTCAGGCGGACAAAGACGACGTCGCCATTTTTAAGCGGCAGCTTGGCCAGATCCCAAAGCGTGCTCACCTGCGCTTCCTTGCCCGGCTTCTCGGCGAGCGGAGCCTCCTGCCACGGTCCCTTGTTGATGCGCCACGAATGGTTGACGGCGGCAAGCGCCACGTCGTCCCGCGCCGTGCCGGCGACGTTGACTTTTTCGCGCGGCACCACGGTGCGGTTTTCGGTCGGTTCGGCGAGATCGACGGCCGGCGTCAGATCCGGGATCGCGCGGATCTCAAAGCTCGGCGCAAACGGATCGGTGAACCCGCTCTCCGCCGCGGTCAGCTCTAGCTTGTAGCTCGAATGCTCCGCGATCACCGGGATCTCCGCCGTCAGCGTGGAGCCGTCGATCGCGACCGGCAGCCGCACCTCGCCGCCATCCGCCTTGGTCACCACAACCTCCGCCTTTTCGATCGGCTGGTTGGCGGTCAGCGTCAGCGCGGCGACGGAGCCTTCCAGCGCGGTCAGCTCGCCGTGCTCTTCCTCCAGCGTCTGGGGCGAAAGCGTGCTGTAATCGGGGAAGCGATACGTTTTGCCCCACTTCGCGATGGCCGGGCGGGGCATCGACTTCAGCGTGTAAAATTCGGTGATGGTGCCGCCCGCGCGGATGCGGAAGCGGACGTCTTCTTGGCCGACGTTGATCGCGCCGCCGAATTCGCTGTTCGGCTTGCGCTCCAACTCGGTCCGGCGCCGGCCTTCGGAATCGGTCACCGTTTCGAGCACGACATCCGGATCGCCGCCGGTGATGCGGGCGAGCAGCGGCACGGTGTCGCCAGACGGGACGATCTGGTTGCCCGGCGACGGATCGAGGAGCTCGACCTTGATGTTCGACGGTCGCCCGATATTGACCAGCGGCAGCGCCGCCCGGCTGAAGAGCTGCGGAAAGTGCAGCCCGGGGATGATAAGGAGAACCGCCAGCAGGACGGCGGCGATCCCGGCGTAGCGCATCCACGGCGCGACCCGGCTGGTCGGCAACAGATGGCGGACGTTGAGCAGCCCCATCCTGCGCGCGACATCGTCTTGAACCAACGACCGAAACGCGGCCGACTCGAATTGGTGCTCCTCCAGGTGGCGCGGGTCGCCCAGCTCGACCGCCGAGATCAAATCCTCCCGCAGCGTCGGCTCCGCGCGCTCCACGATCCGGGCGATCTCGCGCTCGCCATGGTGCCCGAAGAGATAGCGCAGGCAGGTGAACCAGAGCACCGCGCCGACCGCCGCGTAGGCGACAAAGCTAAGCCCCCAGCGCACCGCGTCCGGGATCAGGAACGCCCAGTCCAGCAGCGCCAGCACCGACAGCAGGGCGATCAGCGAGATCAGCGCCGCGCAGCCCCCCCGGATCAGGATAAGCAGCCGGCGGCGGCTGGCGAATTCCGTCAGCTTCTTGGCGGTGACGGGCGGGAGTTGGAGGCGTGCGCTCATGGGGCAGATTCTAGCAGAGGATGGCGCCCGGCGTAAAGCGGTTCCCGCGAAACCCGGGCAGGTTTTGCAGGATACGCGATGGGGCGGATTCGGCTATCAGGCGGCGTTTCCCAGTTCGGTGATTTGATCGAACGGGCTTCATTCATACCGCCTGGCGGACCGCCTCATTTTACCATCCCTTAACAATTTTCTTCCGTGGAGTTAAATCCGCCTTAACGGGGCGGTGGTATCATCCGTTACCATGACCCCAAATCGCCTCCTCCCTCTCCTCCTCCTGATCGCCGCTGCGGGATCGGCGGCCGCGCAGCAATCGCAGCCGCAGCCAGCGCCCGGCGTGCTGGACCTGACCCAGCTTTATAATTACGCCGACCAGCCGGTCCCGGCATACATCAACCCGAATAAGGACAACACGCCTGCCAACAATGAGATCTCCGACATCGGGGCGACGCTGGGGCGCGTGTTGTTCTACGACAAGCGGCTGTCGGTGAGCGACACGGTGTCGTGCGCGTCGTGCCACCAGCAGGAACATGGGTTCTCCGACCCGGCGCGGGCCAGCGCCGGGGTGGCGGGGACGACCAGGCGGCACTCGATGCGCCTGATCAACGCGCGCTTCGCCAACGAGGGGCGGTTTTTTTGGGACGAGCGGGCGACCAGCGCGGAGGATCAGGCGACCAAGCCGATCCAAGATCATGTCGAGATGGGCTTCAGCGGCGCGGATGGCGACCCGTCGTTCGCCGATCTGGTGGCAAAGCTGGGCGCGATCGAAGAATATCAGGTGCTCTTCACCGCCACCTACGGAAATCCGGCGATCAACGAAACCCGGGTGCAGCGGGCGATCGCCCAGTTCGTCCGGAGCATCCAGTCGTTCGACAGCAAATACGACGCCGGGCGTGCCGCCGCCCCCAATGATGGCGCGCCCTTCACCAACTTCACCGCCGCCGAGAACGCCGGCAAGCAACTGTTCCTCGCGCCGCCGCCGCAGGGCGGGGCCGGCTGCGCGGGCTGCCACCAGCCGCCGGAATTCGACATCGACCCGAACTCGGGCAACAACGGCGTGATCGGATCGATCGGCGGCGGCACCGATACGGCGGTGACCCGCGCGCCGAGCCTGCGCGACTTGGTGGACGCGAATGGCACGCCGCACACCAGCTTCATGCACGACGGCGGGTTCCCGACGCTGGCCAGCGTCATCGCGCACTACAACCAGATCCCGGCGGTCGTGAATGGCTTGGACCCGCGCCTCACCGCGCCGGGACCTCCCGGGCTGCCGCCCCGCCCGCAGCAGCTCAACCTGACCGCCAACCAGCAGGCGAACCTCGCCGCCTTCCTCCGCACGCTGACCGGCGAAAACGTTTACACCGACCCGAAGTGGTCGAATCCGTTCGACGCGGAGAACACGCTGCGGCTCATCGTCCTGCCCCAGCAGGGCGCGGTGCACGCCTTCAGCGGCGAAGGCGAAGACCGGCTCATCACGCTGACCGCGCGCGGCGTGCCGGGCGTGACCTACCGCTTCCAGGAGAGCGAATCGATGCGGGAAGGCACCTGGTCCGAATCCGAGGTGGTCGCTGATGAAGAAGGCGTGATCGAAATCACGATGCCCGCCCCCGCGTCACAAACCCAGTGTTTCTACCGCTTCGCCTACGTGCCGGCGGAGTAGGCGGCGGGATTGGCGCTTGCCTTTTCCGCCGGATTCCGGCTAGGATATCGCGCCATGAAGCCCAAACAAATTCTCGCCATCCTCGCCGGAGGATTCGCCGTTTTCGCTTGGTCCTCGATCTCATGGATGCTCCTGCCCTGGCACCAAGCAAACCATGAAAGGTTTTGAAAACGAGGAGGCGATCGCCAGAGCGATCAAAGAAGCCGCCCCAGAACCGGGCTTTTACATCTATCCGAACTGGGCGAATCCCGGTGCCGATCAGGGGGATCTGGCGAAGGTGTTCGAAGCTGGTCCGATCATCTCCGCGACCGTCGTCCCCGATGGCATGGGCGCAAACATGGTGCCGCAGATGATTCGCGGATTTCTGATCAGCATCATCGGGGCAGCGCTGCTCTTCATCCTCATGCGGTCTATGTCGAACACAACCTTTCCCTCGCAAGTGCTGGTCGCATTCGTCGCGGCGCTATTCGTCTCCCTCGTGCCATCCCTGATGGGCTGGAACTGGTGGAACGATCCGCTTCCATTCACGCTGGTGAACATCGCCGAAAACACCATCGGCTGGACCCTCGCCGGTGCCGTCATCGCCAAAATCGCCGGGAGGCGGGCGGAGAGCTAGCTGCTCGCTGGAAACTTGTTAGATTTGCCCCCTAGCTGGCCTCATTCCAGTTTGGAAAGGTCCGCGACCCCGTGTAGCCGATGGGGGGCTCTATATCTATTTTGTCACCAATTTAAAAATCTCTAGTCAGTTTCGAATCCGCGGATTTGACAAAACGCGCCCTCTGAGTTTAAAAGCAGCCGATGAGATTAATACCAATATACCTTCTCTCATGCGCGTCGTTTTTACTGGCGAGTTGCATGGAATCCGAAAACAAAGTGCTCCTCAACTCCGATGGATCTGGGAAAGCCCTAGTAAAATTAAAATCAGCCCAGGCGATAGGATTAGGGCTCGGCGAAGCGGAGCTCGTCGAGGCAGAAAGGAATGCCGCCATGGGGATAGTTGGAGCTGGTGTTGTAGATGCGTGGTCAGATGTCACCTTTTCTGTGAATGAAGAGGGATTTTTCGAATTCAGGGGCGTCGCTTATTTCCCGGACTTCACCCGGTTCCCAATTTTAGGGATGTCCGAAGGAAGCGACGGGGCATCAGATGGGGCGATAGGTTGGAAGATGGAATCTGCAGGCGGAATCATTACCGTTACCTATAGTCCGAACGTTGACAGATCCGAGCCAGATGGGGACCCGCCACCCGATACCGACGAGAAAATCAAAGAAATTCGGCGACAGTTTAACTCGGGTAAAGAGACAATCGAGGCAATGGTGGGCGAAATGAGTTCAATCGTGAGCATAAAGGTTGGAGGAGAGATTACTGATACCAAAGGCTTGAAAGGAAAGGCGAGCGTGGCATCGGTTTCGATTAATGCGGAAGGGTTTTGGTATTGAAAATATGGTGATGGACGACGCCCTGTTGAAGAAATTAGCCGCTAAAGGTCAGCTAGTTGAAAATCCGCAGGGTAATCCGCCGCCGGAATTTTTTGAGTGTTTGTATGGGGTGGACGAATTGAAGATCGCATTCAAAGCGGGCGATCCGCTCTGACTACGGCGCGGAAGTTGCTAAGGCGAAGGCAAATATGCCTGCCGACCTAGTGAAGTGATCGAGGATGCCAAGGCAGCCAAAAAGGATCGCGAGCCATAAGACCGGCGTCCGCACAAAAAGCCAGCTTGGCATCAGATGAACGCCGCTAGCGCCGGGCGACTTTAGCCGAAAATAGAGCCGTGCGGCATTCGGGAGCGGTGCGCTTTGCCGGAGATGATCAAGGCGATGCCGCCGCCGAGGTGCGCGACCTCGGCTTGGAGAAACGCGTTGGCATCCGCCCGGCGGTCAGGTCCCGGAGAACTCGGCGTCCACACGCGTCGTCGGCGGCGAGGTTTTGGGTGTAGGTGAGTCAGCCCGCCGCTCCCCGCGATCTGGAGCGGCGATCCGTCCGACGGCGTCGCTGGTGCCGAGCGTGCTCGGCGAATGCGGTGACAAAACGCCGTCGCCGTCCGCCCTGGATCGCCATCGAACAAAAGGCCGCTCGCGGGCTGCCGCCTTCCGCCGCGCTCGGCCAGCTCCTCGGCAGCGTGATCGGGGTTCGATTCCGGCGCGATGAGCGAGGTGAAGGCATCGCGTCGGCGGGTTCGGCCAAGGCGACGGTCGTTGTAGCGGAAGGCGGATGTCGGAGCTCGGCGGCGACGAGGACGAGCCGCTCGCCGCTGTTGCTCAAGTCGCCGATGAATCTCCCGGCGACCGTCCGCTGCGCCCGGATAGGCGGCGGCGAATTGGGCGGGATCGCCGCGAGAAGGCGCGCGCCGGGCGCGAGGACCGGCGCGGCGAGCGTGCCATCTTGGTCGAAGTCGAAATTCACGCCGTCGATGAGGCGGACGCCGCCCAGGTTGACCGCCTGCGCGCCGATGTTCATCAGCTCGAGAAAACTCCAGCCCGTCGTCGTCGCCGGGCGGATGGTAGTGGATCTCGGAGACCACCAGGTTCGCCGCGCTGACGGCGACCGCCTCGACGAAAAAGACCGCCGAGTTGAGCGCGCTCCACACGCCGCCGCCGAGCGCCTGCGCGTTGACCCTCGCGGATTCCGTTAAGCGGATCGGCGCGGTGAAGACGAGGCTGGAGTCGCGCGGGTCGGAGCCGTCGAGCGTGTAGTAGATCGCCCGCCTTACGCGGACATATCGAGCGAAAACCCGGCCTTACGGCGACGTCGCCGCCATGCTGGTTGAAGGACGGGGGGCGACGGCGGGATACAAGCCCTGCGCGGCGAGCTGGGCGAGCACGGTATCGGTGCGCCCCGCCATGTAGGTATTGTGCATGTAATCGACCTCCGCCTGCCATTCGCCGCCCACCGTGTAGGGATTTCCGGCGCGGTAGTTGTCGCCCCAGCGCGCCGATTCGGCGAGGAGCGGCCCGCGGAGGAAATCGACCCAGCGGTTGAACTCGGCGCGCATGCCGTCGGGCGTCAGGATCCCGCCGTTGAAGAAATGCCGGTGGATGCGGTCGGCGAAGAGGAGGCGATACTCCGCGTTCTGCCGCAGCATCGTGTGCAAGCGCGTCACGCGGTCGGCGTGGTTCAAGCCGGTGTTGTTGGCCGTTGGGGAAAGCAGGGTGCGCTCCGAATCCCAGACGAAGAACCGCCACTTGTCGCCGGGCACCCTGCGCCGCGCCGCCTGGAAGTTGTTGTCGTCCCAGTCCGAGTTGCCGTTGTAGAAGTTGACCAGCAGGAAGTCGATCATGTTGGGCAGGTCGAGGAATTCTTGGATCGCGGCGTATTCTGCATCGCCCGCGACGCCCGCCTCCGCCAGCGCCTGCACCTCGCGCCACTGGTCGAGGCTGCCGCTGACCACCTCCATGCCAGCGACCCGCGACGATTTGATCACATCCCATTCCTCGTCCGCGCCGCCGAAGCGCTCGGCCATCGCGTTGTCCTCGATCCGCTCGATGGTGTTGAAGACGCCCCAGTAAAGCCCGTTGAGATAGAGGTGGACGTGGTCTTGGCGCGTCTCCGGCCGGTCCATCGCGGCGTGGGCGCTGCGGGCGACTTGGTCGCGGATGTAGAGCGCCTCCTGCCGCTGCCCCGCCGCCGGGTGAAACCACGAGTCGCCGTTCTGCCCGCGCAGCAGGTAGCCGTTGACCTTCTCCGGATGCGCATCGCCGCCGAAGACCGGGAACTCGAGGTTGGGTGCCCCGTAGGCGCGGCGGAAGGCGAGCCGCATGTTGTGCTTCGAGCGGCTGGTCGCCCGGCTCGCATTGCCGAAGATCCGCGCGCCGCAGTCGAGCTGGATCTCCTGCCCGTGGGGAAAGTCGAAGAACTCCGCCGAGCACCGCCGCTCCCACTCGCGCCCGCGGGCGATGGTCGAATTCGAATACATGCCGCCGACCGCCGGATCGGTGCTCGGGTTGAAAAGGTCATCGATGGGCATGACGACCGACACGGTGGGCAGCGCGCGCAGCGCCGCCTTGATCTCCGCCGCGGTGCCGACGCTCGCATCCATGGCGTAGTCGGCGGCGACGCCCGGCTGCCAGGTGCCCGGGTAGCCGGCGGGCAGCGCCGGTTGCGCCAAGATGTCGTCGAGGAATAGGAATGTCCGCGTCGCGATGCGCAGCGGCGCCTCGCCGGGGCGGAATGCTCCGGCGCGCAACACGGTGGTCGCCGCCACCGGCACCGGAGCCGAATAAAGCGTGCCGCCCGATGGCGTCGGCACCGAGCCGTCGGTCGTGTAGTAGATCGCCGCGCCGTCCGCCAGCGTGCTCAGCCCCACCTCGATCGATCTTCGTAAAAGCCGCGCGGCTGGTCGAACGCGACGCCTTCCCTAACAAACCCACCAAAGGCATCCGCTCCGTTGTCCGCGCCGGGCGTCGGCTCGGCAAAGTAGCCCGAGCGCCGCTGCCCGACGGCGTCCCGTAGGAAATGCCGATCTCCTGGCGGGAATCCGCCAGCTGATTTCATCGTGCACCGCTCACCGTCCGGCTCGATAATCGCGAGGTAATCGCCGCCCGCATCGAGCGCGAAATTGGTGTGGAATTCGCTGCCCCGCCCGGTCTTTGCCGGAGGCGAAGAGGACGAGAAAATCGCCGGGTTGGATGATGGCGGGCGGCACCAGCCATTTCGCCGGGACGTCCGGGTCGTCGGTCAGGTAGTAGCCGCCGAGATCGGCTGGCGTTGCTCGCGTTGCGGATCTCGATCCAATCCGAATCGTCGCCGTCTTCGTCCTCGTAGATCCCGCCGCTTTGCGCCATGATTTCATTCAGCCGAAACGCAACCGGCTCGGCGACAAAGACGCTGACGGTGGCGGCCTGCGCGCCGCCTTCCGCGTCCTGCGCGGTCAGCGTGTAGGTTTGCGAGGCGGCGGGCGCGACGCCGTAGGAGCCTTGCCCGGCATCGGATAAGGCGAGGGCGTCGATGCCGCCGGGATCGAGCGTGAGCGCGGCAACGGCGGGATCGACCTGCCAGCGCAGCGTCGTCGCGCCGCCCTGCGGCAGATTGAGGTCGTCGGCGGAAAATGATTCGATCAAGGGCGGTCCGGCGATCGCCTCGTAGTGGGCGGCGATGCGCTCGGGCGACAGCGCCTCGGTGTAGAGCGCGACTTCGTCGATCACGCCGTCCCACAGGCTGCCGGTCAGGTTTTTGTGGACGCCGACCACGAAGGTCCCGGCGTTCGATTCCACGCCGGCCGGGGAGGCGACGCTGCCCGACGCGGCGGGCGCGCCATTCAGATACCAGCGCCAGTGCCGACGCCTTCGCCGCCGACCTCGCCGGTGCGCTCGAAGACAAAGGCGGTGTGGAAAACTCCGCCCGCCGCGAGGTTGATACCCGCATCGCGCGCGGCATTCCCGATGAAGCTCCGGAAAAACGCCGCTGCTGTGGACGAAGGTGAACGTCCGCTCGTCGCCGCCGCCGTCTTCTTGCTGGACGATCACCATGCCGGCCGCCGCGCGGAATCGGCGCGCACGATCGCCTCGCACGTCCAGCTCGTCAGCGCCGGATTGAAAAGCGGCGGCAGGCGCACGTAGGCGGGCGCCGCGCCAGACAGCTCCAGCGCGCCGCCGCTCTCCGCCGTCAACCCCGGTGCGCCCAGCGTGACCGGACCGACATAGTCGCCGTGGTTTTCCAGACCCGATGAATCGAGGGCAACGGAGGAGCCGGCTGCCTCGTCAAACCGGTAGTATCCCGCAGGATGGTCGGCGAGGACCTCGGTGGAATACGGTGCTGCCGCCGCAATCCCGAGCGGGATTGCGCTAGCCGCCACCGCTAAGGCGCGGAGAAGGATTGGGGGCATCAGATCAACTTGGGGGTTATGCGAAAGCCTAGGGAAAGTGGCAGTTCAGAGCAAGCCAAAGACGGCGGTGGGGCGTGATCGAAGAAATCCATCCACCTGGCAGGGATTTTCCTGCCAACCAACTACCAGAAAAATTGGCAGCCTGGGCTGGCGAAATCCTCCACGGATTGCCAATCCGTGCTGCTTCGGCACCAGCCGGACGTGGTGCGTCATTGAAAGCAGGACACCGGAGGGTCGCTATCGGGAGGTCCGGACGCTTCATCCAAAAAAGACACCGTAGAGGCTATTGGCTGGGGTTGGGGTTGTCTGGCGTTGGTCGAATGCGGGGTGTTCCGCAGCGGCCGCCGCCACGCCAGGGCTGTAGCGCGGCCGCCCGCCGCCTCTCCCGATACAGCGCAGCCCGCGAAGCCCCTTGATCGCGTACTTGCGCTCGTGCCCGATGGCGTTCACTCAGCCGTCTATCAGCCGACCCTTGGCCGCCTTCCCGGCCTCCATCCGGTAATGGTGGCGAAGCTTCGCGAGAAGCTCGGCTAGGCTCCTTTTGCTCATGGTTGGCGTCATCCTCTACGGTGTCTTTCTTCGGTGAGGCGTCCGGCACGCTCTCGCGCTCCCGGCCCCTCTCCTTCGTTGCCTTATTCAATGAGGCAATGCGCGCAGCTGAGGCGGCGCAAAGTTCCCCTTTTGCAATCCGGGAGTTCGCCTAAGTTTAAAGGAGTGACTCCACCATCATCCAGCGCTGTCCCTGCATCGCCCGAGACCGACCGGCGACCGGAGAAACCGTCGTTTCCCCGCCGACCCGAGCCGGACAAAGGGCTGGAGGATCCGAATTACCCTGACAGCGATGGAATGCCGATGGCCGAAAACACGCTCCAATTTGAATACCTGACCCTCC
>JAWLBD010000038.1:0-59956 GCA_041395145.1 Verrucomicrobiales bacterium
CGCGACAGCAACACCGGGGCGTGGGCGCTCGACCGCTACATCGCCCCGTCCAGCCTGGACGCCGCCCGCATCGATCTCGGCGATGGATTTGCCATCGTCTCGCAGCAAGGCACCGCCTCGCCCCAGCGCATCCGCATCTACGAGCGGGATGCCAGCGGTTCGCCGCGATGGGGTGAGGTCGCCGCCCTGACCCCCAGCGCAGGCGGTGCCGCCGGAGGCATCGCGGCGGGCGATGGCTTCGCCTGCGCCGGCTTCCCCGGGGCGGCCGGCGGCGGAAGGCTCTGCATCTTCGAAAAATCTGGCGCCTCCTGGCAGGAGACCGCCGCCTTCAGCAGCCCTGCCGGCGCCGATGCATCGGGCTTCGCCCAAGCCGTCGCCCAAAACGGCGGCACCATCGCCGCCGCCGACCGCTTCCGCACCGCCGCCGGGGAAACCGCCTTCCCCAACATCTATCTCTATGAAAAACAGGGTGCCTCGTGGGTCCACTCCGGCACCATCGAAACGCCTGTAGACTTCGAGTTCGAAATCTGGATCGACGAAATGTATCCCTTCACCGGGGATCCGGAAATCGTCTCCCTCGCCATGCCGTCCCCCGACCGGGTGATCGCCGACTATTGGATACCGAACGACTTTGTCGAGCGGACGATTCTCTACAAGAAGGTCGATGGCGCCTGGGAGCTGGAAGCCTACATCGGATTCAGCTTCTATGCGCCCCAGACGCTTTCCGCCGATGGCGACACCCTCTTCGCCGGGTCGCGGCGCGTCGAGCTATTCGATGCGACCGCGACGATCGCCGGGGCGAGCACGCCCGAGATTTCGATCGGAGGTGAACCGGAGGTGTTTGAACCGGATAGCGGAACCCTGCAGATCTCCTTTGAATTGAATCTGTCTCAGGCAGTATCCGCCGAGACATCCGTGCACTATTCCCTCGAACACATCACCACGGATGACAACGACATCACCCCGGCTTCCGGAACTGTTGCCATCCCATCCGGCAGCACGCGGAAGAACATTATTTTCTCCATTCGCGGTGACTTTCTCCCAGAGCCGGACGAAACGTTCAGGGTCCGGCTGACGGGTGCCTCGCGCGGGCAGATAACTGTTTCCGAAGCGACGGGCACCATCCTCGACGACGGCGACCTGCCGTTCGACCTGCCCGAGATCTCGATCGGCGATGCGGAGATCTCCGAATCCGACTCAGGCATCCGCCAGATCGTTTTCCCTCTGGCTTTCTCAGACTGGACGCAGGACCATCTAACAATTTCCTATGCCGTAGAGCATATAACTACCGACGAGGGCGATGTCGAATCAGGGGCGGGCGAGATCAGGGTGACGTCCCCGGCGCTCCAGAGGATCATCGTCAACGTCAATGGCGACGAGGACGTCGAACCCGACGAAACTTTTCGCGTTCGGATCACCAACATTACCCGCGGCACTCTAGTCGATGGGGAGGCGACCGGGACCATCTTGAACAACGACGAACCGCCGCCCCAAGAGCCAGTGCTCGTAGCCGACGCCTACGTCTTCGGCCAGACGGTGCAATTCGAAGCGGGACCGGGGAAGGGTGCGCCTGGGCTATTGGAAAACGACATCAACATCCCCCAAGCGGCCGTGACTTCTTATGCCAACCATGGCTCGGTTTCTCTCTCTCCAGACGGCTCGTTTTCCTATCGGCCGAACCCTAATTTTATCGGCACCGATGTATTTTATTACGCGCCCGCCGTCTCCCTGCCGGTGGAGCGAATCGCCGGTCAATCCCACCCCTGGAAATTCTTTCACCCGACCGATGGCATCCCGCCGGCCGCATCCGAACCCGCCTGGGACATTTCTTGGATGCTTCCATCCTATCTCGATGACCACTGGAGCGACGGGAGCGGCTTGATGGGCTACGGGACGATCAGCGCAAGCACGGGAAACCTTCCGCTAACGACCGATATTGGCACCCCACCGGCGGGCATGAGGTATTCGGCTTATTTCCGCACCAGTTTCGAGGCGGAACCCGGCAACTACAGGATGTCGATAAACCTTAGCCGCGACGATGCAGCCATCGTCTATTTGAATGGTGCCGAGGTCGGCCGATCGGCAGAGCCGGGAGCTGACGACTTCCTCGCGGCCCCGGACAGTTGGGAGCTATCCGCCAGTTCGACCGCGACCGCAACCGACGGGGCGCGAGAGGGGGCGATCCGATTCCTACCGCTGGAGGGGGTGCATGAGCTTTCAGGGGGACCCAACACGCTGGCCATCTCCTCCACAACGCGCTCCACGACGGCGTCGCCCAATCGTCGGACCTCGGCTTGCGCGTCGAAAGCCTGAAGACCACGTTCCTCGGCGCAAAAGTGGACATCACCGTCCTTGATTCAGGCGTCCCGCCGGTGATCGCCAGTGATACGATATCGATCGAGGCAGGGCAGGCATCCTACGATTCGCGGATAGTTGGGGTACCGCTTTATCGAAATGACTCTCTAGCCAACGAGGATGGCGAATTCTACGATCCGGTGCTAGGCATCGAGATCGGGGAGAGGCGGCGGAATGGGTCACTTGGTCGGATCATGCGACCGGGCACTTTCAGCTATCGTTCCCGCCACTTTTTTGGCACCACTTCCTTCACTTATCGGATTCGAGACAAAGATGGCTTTTCTGAACCAGCGTTAGTGTCTGTCAGGCGCTCGACAGACTTGACGCTTCGCCTCTATTCGTCCGGACCTCTACATGGCGGAATCTACGCCGCCTACAGAACAACCTCGATTCCCGCAAACCTTGGCCGACCGCTGACCGCCTCCTTGAGCGTGAACAATTCGGAGAGCGCCGGGATCTTTTGTTTTCCCACAGCTCCAGGCGATTCAGAACTCAAAGTCACCGTGGGTCATGCCTCAACTGGATCGATCGATTTCCAATGGCAAGCCGGATTCCAAGGCGACTGGCTTAGTGGCGCGGCGGTCTCCGTCCAGAGGCTTAACTTCCCGCTCGCCTTTCTCGAATCTATCGACCCGTCGGTGGGCGTCGATTTTTCGGTCAACGTCATCCCGCGCGAATACGCTTCTCCGTTTGGGGGGGCGGCCCCGGATCTCGGATCGGCTTTTGATCTCGATCCCTTATTCGAAAGGCAGCCCGTATGTGGCATCCAGCGGGCGGCGGTTTACGGGATTCGCCCAACCGGCGCAACGTCATACTATCGATTCTCTTTGCGGGATGGCGAGAGGGTCGCCGTGGTCGCCGACGAAAGTCAAAACGCACGTTTATTGGACACCCAGGGGCAGGTCGTCCAAAGCGGAGGCGCGGGCGGAAGGATGAACCTATATACAGATGCCACGGCGGACGCACTCCAGATTTTTACTACATCGAATCTCATGAGATCGTACCGGCGATCCATTTGAGATCGTCGCCTACCGAGATTGTCTAAACGACCAAGCCATGGTGGGCAATACGGTTTTTGCGGCCATCGATCCCGACGACCAGTCAAAGCAGCGCAGCTATGGCGTCCAGACCGTTTCCACGCGCGATCATACCCTCAATTTGTCCCGGCCGCAGACGGTTCTATTGCGAGCCTTCACCCCCCCCACGCCGGGGACGGTAGTGAGCGCGCGCATCGAACGGATGTGGATCCTCGATGCCTCCCGGAATGTGATTGCGTCGAAGGAGTTCGGTTTCGGAAACAACACCGCCCGCTACTTTCCGCCCATCGATCTGAAGGCCGGCATCCATTATGTCCGCACCGAACGCCATACCGGGTTAGATATGCTCTACCATATTTCGGCGGTCCCGAGTCCCGATCCCGCCGCGCCGTCCGATTCTTACGCCGCCTGGGCAGAGGCGTTTTTCGGGCCCGAGGCGCCGCCCGAGCAGGCTGGGCCAGATGCGGTGGCGGATGGCGGTGGGCTGACCAACGCCGCGCAGCGGGCGCTGGGGTTAAATCCGCTGGCGGAGGACACCGCATTCCAATCGCTCGCGCCGGATGCCGCAGGCGGCGACCAGCTTACGTTCGAGATCGATTTGCCGACCGAGGCATCGCCGGGCATCCGCTACCGGATCGAGTATGCCGAAAGTCCCGCCGGCCCCTGGCAGCCGGTCGCGGAGGGGCGCCCCGGCGAATCGTGGGAGGGCAGCGGGATCGTCGGGGAGTCCGCCTCGCCAGAGCCGGGTCGGACCCGCGTCCGCTGTGCCTTTACCCCCGGCGACCCGGGCGCCCGCGGCTTCGCGCGAGCAGCCTTTCTCGGCGCGGATCAATAAAATGCGAATCCCCCTATGAAACGATTTCTTTTGATGCTTGCTGGATCGGCGATGGTTGCCGGAGCGGATCGGTCCATTGCCGAGCCGATCCTGTTCTTGAATTCGCCGGAGACCGCCGAAGGAAGCGCGGCGCAGCCGGGCGTGATGGAGTTTACGCTGACCTTGAGCGAGCCTAGCGACCAAACGGTGACGGTGGATTTTGCGACGGCGGATCTCACCGCGGTCGCGGGCACCCACTATCTCGCCGCCTCGGGCACCGCGACGATTCCGCCAGGTGAAACGACGGCGACGATCGCGGTCACCCTGATCGGCGATGCGACCGAGACCACCGCGACCCGCGAAATCGGTCTCCAGTTGTCGAATCCCACCGGCGCGTCGGTCGCCTATCTCCGGTGGGTGGCGCGCTCCGGCGCCGTGGGGGCGCTGCCTGCGCCGTCCCCGCTAGAGGCGACTCTCGCCACCGATGGCGTGCGCTTGACCGGGGCGACAACCTCCGACGCGACAGTCCCGGGGACAGTGGGCGGCAGTTTTCTCGGCTCCATCGACCCGCCGAGCGATCCCGTCGATATTTTCCCAGCCGGTGTTTCGCCTGATTTTTCCTCCCGCCGACGTGGACGGGGACATCTGGGTCTTCGGCGATCGGGGGCGGATCAAGTCTTTGTCTTCGAGCGGGGAGCCGATGGCGGTTGGCACGAGGCGCAGACCCTTACCGGCACCCCCGCATCGAATTTCGGTGCGTCCGTCGCCGTGTCGGGCGACCGGATCGCGGTCGGCGCGCCGGAGGACAGCGCGGCAGGAGCCTCCGCCGGGGCCGTTATTGTCTTTGAGAAGAGCGGGGGCAACTGGGCGCAGTCAGCGAAGCTCACGCCCGGTGCGCCCGCCTCCAACACCGGGAGCTCGGTGGCATTGGACGGCAACACGATGGTGGCTGGTGCCCCGGCAGAAAGTTCGTTTTCGGGGGCGGCCTACGGGTTCACCCACGATGGCTCGGGATGGATCTCGCGCCGGATGGCGGCGCCGGTCTTCCAGGGTGGCGCCGAATTTGGAACCTCCGTCGCCGCGAGCGGCGGGTGGATCGTCGTCGGCGAGCCAAAGCGGTCGCCCACTGGCGCCGCCTACGCCTTCCGGCGCGACGGCATCACCTGGCCGCTGCGCCAGACTTTTTCTCGCTCCGGGTTCAACGGCACCAACTACGGCCGCTATGTGGCGGTCGCGGGGGGGAATCTCGTGATCGGAGAACCGGACTTCTACGTCCCCTTCCCGCCGCCGGCCCCGACGCCGCGGGGGATGGTGCACGCCTTTGCGCTCGACGCCCAAGGGACGTGGGCGTTCTCCTCCAGCTTTGTCGCCAAGGACTTTTCCAACATGAACGGGTTTGGCACCGGGGTTGCCATCGCCCCGAACGGAATCTGGCTCGCCGGGGTCCGTGCGGCCATCCCCTTCGAACCATCCGGTCTCGCGTTTTGGGAGGTTTACGCCTTTGAGCCGCTCGGGACCAAGGGCAAGATCCTCGACGACGACATCCCGGTGATCGCCGCCTTCGATCTCCGCGCTGATGAGCCGACCGCAGGATCGGCGGTCGCCCATGTCCCGATCCGCCTGAATGCGGCGATCGGCTCGACGGCGACGGTGACTTACCAGACGGTGGACGGGACCGCCAAGGCAGGCTTCGACTACGCTGCGGCTAGCGGCACTGCGACGATCGCGCGGGGCGCGACCGAAGCCCTCGTGCCGATCACGATCTTTTCTGATGCGGTCGCGGAGGGCGAGGAGGAGTTCTATCTCGACATCGTCTCGGTGGTCCCGAGCCGGGCGGTGATCGCCGATGACCGGGCGACGGTGAAGATCCGCGAGACCCCCTACACGGTCACGATTTCGCGGGCGACCATCGCGAATGGCTTTGCCACCTTTGACGCCCAGCTCGACCGCCCGCGCACCCAGCTCACGCAGATCCCCTTCACCTTGGGCGGCGGCAATGCGGTGCCTGGCGAGGACTACGACGCGACTCCGGGCACGCTGTTCTTCGGTCCGGGAAGCGCGGAATCGCAGATCTTCGTCGAGCTGATCGGGGGATCCGCCGGGAAGCCCGACCGCTATTTTGGTATTTTGTTAGACTTGCCGGCCGGCTTCGTCCGCGCCCCGGTCGGACCGACCGTGCGCGCACCCGATTTCCCGCCGCTGGACCCTACCGACATCACGCTGGTCGAGCGCTTTGCCAAAATAAACGGGTGGCTCTTTCGCCGTTCGAATTTCCTGGGGCAGCCCGTGCGGGAAGAGGGGTTTCCGGCCACAAATTCGTCTGGGGGATTCGATGACCCATGGATGGTCGAGGTCAAACCAACAGGTTTCGAGTTCTGGCGGCGGATCGGGGAGGGCGAATGGAAGTTGGACCTCGCCGATGAGGTGACCCCATCCACGCGGGCGCTCATCTCTGGCGACTCCGCGTTGGTGCGGGGCAACACCTCAGAGGCCGGGCGCGAATTTATCTTCTTCGCCCGAACTGACGGCGCGAATCCCGAGTGGTCTGAGGTCGCCCGGCTCGCGACCGACCGGAACCCGACCGATCTGCAAGGCTCCATCGCGATCGCCCGGCCGTCGGCGGGCGGGTTTAGCGATCCGGCGCAAGCCGTGCTCATCTACGAGAACCTGCCCGGCAGCGGCTGGCAAGCGACTGGAATGTTGCCGATCCCCGCGTCCAACATCGCCGGTCTCAGCACTCTTTCGCCGGACGGGAAGATCGCGGTCGCCGCCCGCGATTCCGGGTCTCCATCGGATCCCGAGTTCATCCTGGTATTCGAAAAGCAGGCGTCCGCTTGGGTGCAGACGCACACGGTCGAGCCTCCCGAATCGATCGGCGGAAACCGGGGCATCATCGCCCTGGATTTTGCCTCGCCCACCCGGCTCGTCGTCGCTTATGACGATTCCATCGTAGAGGAGGCTGAAGTCTACTCGCTCGCCTACGAAGCCGGAAGCTGGGTGCCTGAATTCACCTTGGCACCGCCTGGCGGTTCTTGGCCGATCGCTTTCCCAGATCTCGATGCGCACGGGGACAGCGCGCTGTTCGGCTTTAACTCATACGATTTTTTCGACGCGGTCGCATCGCTGCCCGGGGAGGAACGCCCCTCGGTCTCCTCACGATTGCCGCCTATTCCGTTTGAGGAAGGTCGCTCCTTCGACGCCCCCACTGGCGAATTCACGATCCGTTTCTCCGAGGCGGTGAGCTCGCCCATCGAGGTCACCT
This sequence comes from Verrucomicrobiales bacterium, assembly GCA_041395145.1. GTDB lineage: Bacteria > Verrucomicrobiota > Verrucomicrobiia > Verrucomicrobiales > DEV007 > JAWLBD01. The sequence goes on from JAWLBD010000038.1 coordinate 7,469, forward strand.
TTGAAGTCGAGGGGATCACGGCTTCCGGATCGGATTTCACCCTTCTGACGCCATCGCCGCTCGTCATTCCAGCCGGATCGGTCGAGGGAAAAATCCGCATCGCGATCCCTGGCGACGACGCATTCGAGCCGGACGAAACAGCCGTGCTGCGGATCACCGGCGTATCGAGAGGCACCATCGCAACGCCAGAGCTAGAGTTTACCATTTATGACGACGACCCGCGCTACGAACCCGATTTCTATACCGTCCCCCAGGGCGGGGTCTTGAGCGTGGGCGGCGGCGGGGCGGTCCCCGGCTACGCCCAAAATGATATCCGCCCCGCCAATACCGCTGTCAATGTCGCGCCGCCCGGAAAATTCACGATCCTCGACTCCGGCGAAGGCTACTTCCGCTATACCCCCGCGCCCAACGTGATCGGCGAGGTAGTGATGTATTACGGCGACGCCACTGGCGATCCGATACCCCTGGTGGGATCTCAGCAAGCATGGCGCTATTATCATCCGCTCGACGGCGTGGACCCGGCCACCCTCTTTCCAAACTGGGAGGCGGATTGGGCGGCGGCGAGCTTCGATGACTCCGCCTGGCCGTCGGGGTCCGGGCTGATGGGCTATGGCACGATTACATCGGCCAGCGGGAATCTCCCCATCAATACCAACATCGGCACCCCGCCCAGCGGGCTTCGGCGGACCGCCTATTTTCGGGCGAAATTCAATTCGCCAGCCTCCGGGTGGCACGACATCTCGGTCCAACTATCTAGAGATGACGCCGCGATTCTCTATCTCGATGGCGAAGAGATCGGGCGGAGCCACCAACCCGGCGCAACCATCTTCGCCAGCTCTCCGGATTCCTACTCGCTGATGGTCGAAGGAAAATCGACGGCGTGGACCGAGAGCGTGGAAGAAGGTAGGATCCGCGACGAAACGTTTTCGCCTCTCCTCTTGCGGGAGGGTGAGAATGTGCTCGCCATCTCGCTGCACAACTCGAACACCCCCACCGCCCCGACCTCCAGCGATCTCGCGTTAAGGGTGCTCTCGGTGACCGCCCGGCGCCCCGGAACCCCGGTCACTATTCACGTGGAAGACCGGAATCTGCCGCCGGTCCTCGCCAACGATCTCATCGTGATCCCGCCGGGTGCCGAGGCATTTTCTTCCGCGACCTCTGGGGCGTCCCTCTACGCCAACGACGGCCTGCTTGCCGAAAGCGGATTGCCATACGACCCGATCCTCGGCGCGCAGGTCTCCGGATCCGCCGCCGGTTGGGTCACCGCGTTCGATCCGCAAACCGGCCACATTACGCTCGCGATTCCGCCTTCGTTTGCTGGCGCCACCTCGCTTTCCTACACGGTCACGGATAAGGACGGCACCTCCGCGCCCGCTACGGTGACGGTCGCCACCAAGGTTGATGGGCACCTCGCCTTCGAGCACTTCGGAACGATCGGCACTGGCATCTATGCGGCCATCGATGTTGACGCCGAGATCCCGGCGGGCACCGATCCGTTGGTGGCCAGCCTTTCGCTCGACAGACCGCTGGCGGCGCGCTCGATCCTGGCACCGGTTTCGCCCACCGATATCGACCTCGCCAAATCGCTGATCTCCCCCGGCGGGGAAGCGCTGTGGACCATCGAATCCTCCGCGCCGGGGCAGCCGCTGGTCGGCGATCCTTTTGGCTTGGAGACGGGCTACTACCTGATGCCTCTCTACGGACCCGGAGCCACCTCGGCGACGGTGGCGGTGGCGGCGTTCGCCAATGCCGATCCGATTGATGAATTCGCCGTCGATCGCGGGTCCGCTCCAGATCTCATGCCATTGGTCAAGGCGTGGCCGGTTTGCGGCATCGAGCGCGCCGCCATCTTCGGCTACGCCCCGGCGGCGGAGACTTACTATTTCCGGTTCCAGCTCCGCCCGCTCGAAACGATTTGGATTCAGGGCGCGAGCGCCCTGTCCGTCCAAGATTCAAGCGGGACACCGATGCCGGTAACCTCGTTTGCCGGCATGGTTCGGTTTGCCCAAGGCGACGCCGTCCCGCCTGGCGAATACTTCCTGACCATCAGGCGCAACCTGCTCGGACCGGGCTTCATCTCGGCCGCTCTTTTTTTCAATGGACCGGCGGAAAGAGATCGGCTTGCGGGGGATGGTCGGACCGGTTTTGGAGCCGCCGGAGGAACGGCGGGCGATGCCGTCCAGCATTTCGACCTCGCCAGCCCCGGCCGCATCGCCCCGCGGCTCTTCCGGATGCCGTCGCCGCTGCCAGCCCCTCAGAGCCTCACCCTCCAGCTCTGGGCAGGCGATGCCGCCCTCGCCCAAAAGACGGTGGGCGGCGAGCCGGGCGCGGTCTATCTCGCCCCTCTGGAACTGCCCGCCGGGAGCTATCGGCTTGTGGTCAAGGCATCCGACCCGATGATCGCCTACCACCTCGCCGCGCCAGACATCCCCGATCCCGCAGAGCCGCTCGGCACTTACGCGGCGTGGGCGGCGGCGCTTTTCGGGCCGGAGGCTCCAGATACCATCGCCGGCCGTCTGGCAGACATCGATGGCGACGGGCTGAGCAACGCCGCCGAGCGCGCCCTCCGGCTCAATCCGTTCGAACCCAGCGCCCTCGATCAGGCGATCATGCCAGACGCCGCCGGGGGCGGGGCGCTGCTCTTTCGATTCCGCGCCCCAGCCATCGCGCCCGCAGATCTCACCTATCGCATCGAATTCTCCCCCACCCTCGGGCGCGAAAGCGATTGGCAAGTCCTCGCCGAAGGCTGGCCCGGAGCCGGGTGGGCCGGAAATGCGACGGTCATCGAAGCCCCCGATCCCGGCGGCGATCCCGGCGCTGCCGAAATCCGCTGCACCTTCACCCCGCCGCAGCCGGCGACCGGATCGGGCTTTGTGCGCGTCTCGTTTCTCGATAGCCTGGCTCCCTAGCCCCACCGCCACGCCACGCCCCTATCGAGAAATCGAGAAACCACCATGTCCGAATACGGCCTCGCCTCCCTCGGCGACTCGCGAGAGATCGCGGCTCCCGATTTGCCCTATCGCCCGCCGATGCCGGCCGCCTATCGCCCGCGCCTCGGGTTGATCGGGGCGGGCGGGATCTCCGAGTATCACCTGCGCGCCTATCGGGCGATGGGGTTGGAGGTGGCGGCGATCTGCAACCGGACGCTGGCCAAGGCGGTGGCGCGCCGCGACGAATTCTTCCCCGAGGCGGAGGCGACCGACGACTATCGCCGGGTGCTGGCGCGCGATGACATCGCGGTGGTCGATATCACGCCGCATCCGGCGGAGCGGGTCCCGATCGTGGAGGCGGCGCTGCGGGCGGGCAAGCATGTGCTCAGCCAAAAGCCATTCGCCACCGACCTGGCGGACGGCGCGCGCCTTGCCGACCTGGCGGACGAATGCGGCGTGAAGCTGGCGGTCAACCAAAACGGGCGCTGGGCACCGCACTTCGCCTGGATGCGCGAGGCGATCCGCGCCGGATTGATCGGCGAGGTTTCGAGCATCGATGTTTCGATGCAGTGGGACCACACGTGGACGGCGGGCACGCCGTTCGAGGAAATCCGCCACCTCGTCCTCTACGATTTCGCCATCCACTGGTTCGACATGGTCTGCGCGATGGTGCCGGACCAGATGCCCGAGCGCGTCTTCGCGAGCGTGCGGCGGGCGGGCTACCAGCGGGTCAAGCCGCCGTTTCTCGCCTGCGCGGCCATCGACTTTCCGGCGGTGCAGGCGCGGCTTTGCTTCAATGCCCACGTCGCCCACGGGCAGGAGGATCGCACCGTAATCTGCGGCGAAAATGGGACGCTGCGCTCCAGCGGACCGCGCCTCAACGAACAGTCCGTCGCCCTGTGGACCGCCGAGGGCTGCTGCCGCCCGGCGCTGGAGGGCGATTGGTTCACCAGCGGATTTCAGGGCACGATGGGCGAGCTGCTCTGCGCCATCGAAGAAGACCGCGCCCCGCTCAACAATGCCCGCGACAACCTCCGCTCGCTCGCCCTCTGCTTCGCCGCCGTCCGCAGCGCGGATTCGGGCGAGCCGGTGCGCCTTTAGGTTAAGCTGGTGCCGAGGCGGCGATCCGCGCGATCCGCCGCGATCGGTCAAAGCGATCCGGCTCCCGATCTCGCAAACATGCGCCAATCGCGGATTTTTCTTGCCCGCTCCCGCGCAAAACGCCTAACCTTACCGCAAACAATCCCGGGGCGGCGCTGCTGCCTGAGACTTCTCCTATGCTGCGGCGCTCCGCCGCGGTTGAAGTTGGCTCCCCACGCTTCCCCAGGGGCGTTGTTCGTGTTGGCTATGCCCACTGCTGGCGCATGGTCGATCGAACCAACCCAAGGGTTTCTCATGCGCCAGCAGTGGGCATAGCCTTGGTTAACGCCCCCGGTCCGCAGTTCGAGGTCAGGCGGTATCCGCCCCGGGATTTGTTTTATTCGCGGAAGCCAATTTTGCCGATGAGTGACGATCCGTTCCATTTTTCCAATCAAGCGCCGGACCGATGGGGGGCGGGATTTTCGTGGCGCTGAAAGCCGATTGCCGGATCGCCGGGACCGCCTAGCCTTCCCCTGACCATGCTCCGCTTTCTCCGCAGACTCCTCGGCATCCGCGATCCGGAAGACCGCACCCGCGCGGTGCAGGAATCGCTTCGGCAGATCGACCAGGGCTGGCGCGGCGCATCGGTCCCGCCGCCGCGCTTTTCCGGAGGCGCCGCCAGCGCGTCGCCGCCCCCGACCGGCCGCCCCGCGCGACCAAGCCCGGTGCCGCCGGCTCCGGCTACGCTGTCGAGCCTGGACGCCAGCAAGTTTGCGCCGCTTTCGCAAAACGAAGTCGCCGACGCGGCGAAGTCGATGAACAGCCAGATGTGGAATGCCTGGTCGATGCGCCGGGACCGCATCCCGCCGACGACCGATGCCAACACCGCCTTGATCGACCGCGCCATGGTCGGCATGGGCTACCTCTCGCCGGAGGAACTCGCCTACATCCACGCCGTCGGCGAGAAAATGGAGGGCCTGCGGCCGGACATGATCGCCGCCCGCGCCCAGGCGGAGCGGATCGTCGCGGCGAGCGAGGACGAGCGGAAACGGATCAAGGAGCAGAAAAAGGCGGAGGCCGCCGAGCGGAAGCGCGAGCGCGCCGAGCAGGTCGCGCACCGGCGCGCCACCGACATCGTCTTCCTCGGGCGCGGCGTGTCGAAAGGTTTGGCGGAGCGCGAGAGCGATGCCGCCAAGCTCGCCGGGGCCGGCTTGCCCGCGCTCGCCACGCCGGCGGAGGTCGCCGCCGCGCTGGGCATCGAGATCCCGAAGCTGCGCTGGCTCGCCTTCCACAGCGAGGCTCCGCGCACCAGCCACTACGTGCAGTTTTCGGTGGCGAAGAAATCGGGCGGCGAGCGGCGGCTGTCTGCGCCGATGCCTGAGCTGGCGCGCTGCCAGCGCTGGATCTTCGATCACGTTTTGGCAAAGCTGGACCACCACGAATGCGCGCACGGCTTCATCCGGGGGCGCAGCACGGCGACCAATGCCGCGCCGCACGCCGGGCAGCAGGCAGTCGTCAATATCGACCTCGCCGACTTCTTCCCGAGCATCACGTTTCCCCGCGTGAAGGGCATGTTCGGCGCGCTCGGCTACTCGCCCGCCGCCGCCACCATCCTGGCGCTGCTTTGCACCGAATCCCCGCGCCGCCGGGTCGAATATGCCGGGCACACCTATCACGCCGCCGAGGGACCGCGCGCCCTGCCGCAGGGCGCGTGCACCAGCCCGGCGCTCGCCAACCTGTGCGCCCGGCGGCTCGACGCCCGCCTCTCCGGAGCTTGCGCAAAGCTCGGCTGGACCTACACACGCTACGCCGACGACCTCAGTTTTTCGGCGTCGGGCAGCCCGGCGCAGCACGCCGGCCGCCTGATGGCGTGGGTCCGGCACATCGCGGCGGACGAGGGATTTGCGATCAATGCGAAGAAGACGCGGGTCCAGCGGCGGCATGTGGCGCAATCGGTGACCGGCGTGGTGGTCAACGACCGCCCCGGCGTGCCGAGAAAGCTCGCCCGGCGGCTACGCGCCATCCTGCACCGCGCGGCGGCGGACGGGCTGGAGGCGCAAAACCGCGACGGCCGCGAGGACTTCCCCGCCTGGGTCGCCGGGATGATCGCCTACATCTCGGGCATCAATCCGGAGCAAGGGCGCCGGCTCGGCGAGGCGCTCAACGCGTTAAACCACCCGGGAGCCCGCTGGTCGCCGCCCCTCGCCAGGTCCGCCGCGCCAACCGAACCCGCGCCCGCGACCGAAGCCCCACCGGAATCGCCTTCGCCCGCTCCCGCACCGGAACCCGCGCCGGACGCTGCTCCGCCAGAAAGCGCGGCGCGGCCGCTCGCCGAGGCGTCGCTCGAATTCCGCGAGGGCAACTCCGACAAAGTCTATCGCGCCGCCGTCGTGCCACAGGCGGGCGGCTTCATGGTGACCTTCGCCTACGGGCGGCGCGGGCAGGCGCTGCGCGAGGGCACCAAAACCGAAACGCCCGTGACCGAAGAGCGCGCCCGCGCGATCTTCGCCAATCTCGTCGCCTCCAAGCGCAAAAAGGGCTATGGAGACGCGGCGGCTGACAGAGCGGACTCCGCTACGGAAAACGCAGCGGCGACCGGAACGGAACCGACTTCCCCCGCGTCCGCCTTGGCTCCGGCTCCGGCTCCGGCAGCGGTCCCGAATTTCCGCGCGCAGCTCGCCAATCCGCTCGCGCCGGACCGGAGCCTCGACTGGTTCGTCGAAAGCCGCGACTACGCCGCGCAGGAGCGGTTTCGCGGCGCGCGGCTCATTCTCGCCAAGACGGAATCCGGGCAGGTCAGCGGCTGCGACGAAAACGGCGCTCCCCGCGCCGTGCCCGCCCCGATCGCCAAAGCTGCCGCGCAGATCCCCGGCGAGGCGGTGCTCGATGGCGTCGCCGTGTGCGACGACCGGTTCTACGCCTTCGACATCCTCAGCCGAAACGGCTCCGACCTCGCGGCGAAAAACCCGCGACCGCTGGGAGCGCCTGCTCGGAGCCATCGGCGCGGGCGCATCGGCGAAGAAATCCGCACCGCCGCCCACGCCGACTCCGCCGACAAAAAATCCGCGCTCGTCGGACGGCTCCGCGCCGAAGGCCGCCCCGGCATCGTCTTCAAACGGCTCGACGCCCGCTATGCCGAAGGCAAGCCCGCCTCCGGCGGCGATTGAGAATCGGTGCCGCTTTGGGTTTGGTCCGCTTTGCAGACGGCTGGGGAACCGCTGCCGACCAAAATACTTCGGAAAAATTAAAAATAATGATCCTTGAAGTTTCCCAAGCGGGGCGATATTTTCGAGAAATTTTAGAATTTCCGATCATCTCTGCTATGAAATCCACCGAATTCCCCGTGACATTCCGCATCTTTTTGGCAGTCGCCGCCGCTGGCTGTGCGGCGATTTTTTTGACGAGCTGCGGTGATTCCCAGCAGGCGGCGGTCGAGGAACTCGGCGAAGCCAAGCTGGCATTTACCGTCGATGACTTTATGGGCGCGGCAAAAGAGGGCAATGCGGAGGCGCTCAAGCTCTATCTGGACGGCGGGATGGAGCCGGATGTCCCCGGCGAGAACGGCGAAACCGCACTGGTGCATGCGGCGGCCGGCGGTCACGCGGCAGCGGTCGCACTTCTGCTAGAGCGCGGTGCGGCCCCGAACCTGGCGGCGGATGGCGGGCGGCTGCCGCTGATCGAGGCGGCGAAGATCGGCTCCGCCCCGGCGATCAAAGCGTTGCTCGACGCCAAGGCGGACCCGGCGGCAACCGACCCGCGCCAGTGGACGGCGCTTGCCTACGCGGCATTCAACGGTCACGCGGAAGCGCTGCGGGCGCTGCCCATCAGCCACTCGAAGGAGCTGGACGAGGCGCTGCTGCTCTCCGCCATCGCCGGCAATCCGGCGGCGATCGACGCGCTGCTGGAACGCGGCGCAAGCGTCTATTCCCGCAGCCCGGAGGAAAACCGGACCCCGCTGATGTATGCCGCCGCCCACGGCCACGAGGAAGCCGTCCGCCTGCTCCTCGCCCGCGACTCCAACCGCTACGCGATTGACGCCGAGGGCAAAACGCCCGCCGACCTCGCCGCCGCCGCCGGCTACGCGGCGCTGGCCGATCTGCTTTCCGAGCCGCCCGCCGATGCCGCCATCCCGCTGGTCCCCGCCGATCCGGTTGGAGCCGACGAAGCCTTCGCCTCCATCGCCCAAGCGAACGCCAGCCCCGCCGACCCATTCGCCTCGCCGGGCGAGCCATCCGCTGCGGCGGGTTACCCGGCAATCGCGCCGCCCCGCATCCATGGCAAGACGCTCGCGGCGACCTCCAGCGCCACGCCCGCCAATCCGGATCTCGCGCTTGGATCGGCGGTGCCGACTACCCTCGACCATGGTGGCGACGATGGGCATCAACCCCACCGGGAAGGCATCGAATCGACCCTCGGCCTCGGCAGCTTCCGCGCGCCGGAAGGCGCTGCCGCCGAAGATCCGGAAGCCGCCTTCCTCGCCGCCATGCGGCATCGCGGAACCCGCCGCGCCCGCCGCCGTCGTCATCGCGGAGCCATCCGACGCCGCCCGGAGTCGCCGCCCAATTCGAGATGCGCCTTCGGCTACGCCGAGCGCACGCTACCGATGCGCCGACGGCGTCCGCCCCGAAGGCGGGGCAGCCATCCGCCTGCTCTACGGAAACTCCTCCGCGCCGTCCTCGTCCATGCGGGTGAAGAGATCGCCGATACCGGATTGCGGGTCGTCTCGATCACCCAGCGGTTCAAAGCCAGCAGAGATGGGGCGCGGCCACTTCATACGATCGATGTCTCCCGCATGTTGGTCGAGAACATCACGCAACGACCGCGCCACTCGTCGTCCGCCGGCGTCCCCATAAAGCCTCCAAAACCGCCCGTGGTCCGCCACCAAGGCACAAGCCGCCTTCGACGTCCGTCCACGGCGACGAATTCCAAGTCGCCACCGGCAGCGGCCGGACCGCGTCCTCGACATCCGCCCCACCAGGTCGTTCGAAGAAGCCGACAGCGAGACCTTTACCATGCTTCAAGGCAGGCTACGAAGATTAAGGCAAGCAGGCGGTGCCATCAAAAGCCGCTGCGAGCGGTCCCCCACCCGCCAGCGCCCCAGTCCTCCGATTCTCTACCCTGCAAGGCGGTGCCGCGGAGCGCGGGCGCGTTTCGCCCCTGCGCTTGCTTGACAGCGGTCGAACCGGGGCGATCCTCTCCCCGTGGGTTACACGAAAAACAGCCCCGGCCGTGGCGACGCCCGACGCCAGTCGAACCGCCTCCGCGCCAGGATCGCCGACGACCTGATCGGGCGGGTCGCCTCGCTCGCCGTGTCGGGCGAGGTGCCGACCTCGCCGATACCTGCATGGGCGTCGCCAGCCGGGTGCAGACCTACTGTCAACGCCCGACGCGCGGATGCGCTTCGGCTCCGCCGGTTCGGGCGACCCCTACCTCGCTTGACCGGTTCGGGAGGCTGGTGAGTGCTGTGGGAGGACGCCTCCGCCTCGACCGCACTCGACAAATTCGCCTACGGATACGACCGCGCCTCCAACCGGACTGGCGCGAGAACACAGTGCTGACCAGCGGCGAGGACGACACTACGGCTACGACAGGGGCTCTACACCGAGGTGTCAGGCAGCGCGGCGACTCGATGCCGGAAGACAACCGGCATGGCAGGCACGCCCGAGCGCGGAGGAGTTCACCTACGACCGTCCGGTGATGTCCCGCCCGTCAGGCGCGACCGCCATAGACTCGCTCCGCGTTGCTCCGCATGGGTCATGCCGCTGGCGCGGCGAGGCGATGGGCGAAGACTACGGCGAAGGTCGGCGGGGCGACCGCGCTCGACCAGCCCGCGCCTAGCCGGCTCAACGAGACGACCAGTCTCGAAGGTTCCGGCGCGCTGGTCGCCAGCGACCAGTAAACAGATAGGCGCTCGCCCCGCCCGACGCCTCCGGCGACTGGTCGAAGGCGTTCGCCCTGACAGGACGCGGGGCAGGCTGGTCGATGCCAAGAACGCGGCGGACGAGCAGCGTCGCCTCCTACCATTACGACGCCCTGTTCCGGCGGACAGTCAAGTCGCTGCCCTCCGCCAGCGACCGGCACCTCTACTACAACGATTCCGGCGACCGGTCGAGGAGCGCCTCGGGTCCTCGACGGATGCAGAACGCCAGCACTGTGGGGCGCAGGCTCCCGCTGGGACTACATCCGCCGCAGGCCCGCGACACGGACGCGCTCGGCGACCTCGACGAAAGCCTCTCCTGCCGCGACCTTGTGGACCCGGCCGCCCTGGTGACGCATCCGGCGCGGTCGTCAGGCGCTGCAGCACTGGTCCGCCTTCGGCATCCGCCGCGTCGTAACGTATCGCCGACCGGCGCAGACAGATCGGGTTCGAATTCGGTTTCGAACTCGGGTTCCCGTCGAGTTCCTCGGTGGAAACCGGGTTCTACAACTACGGCTGATGCTGCACTGCTTGTCGCTCGGCAGGTGGCTCTCTAGGGATCCTATTGGCGAAGATGGCGGGATGAAGCTGTTTGGGTTCGTGGAAACATGCCCAGCAGACTCATCGATTCTTTGGAGAAGTCCATGGAATACTGCCGCGCCCTCATCCGGAATTTCCCACACCTGTGGATGGCGGAAATGTAATGCCGGACGGGAAATTTGTGCCAAGCCCGGGATTTGTTCCCCGCGACAATAAACCCAAGGAAGAAGATTTTCCGTGTTGTGCAGGAAAACGATACAACCCCTCGACTCACTGTTGTGTTGATGGGGTATTATGCTCGAAAAGAAATCGAAGACGAACTCGAAAAATATTTCAAGCCTAAAGAAAGGTGCAGAAAAAACCGAAACAGGCCCGTTTGGGCAGTGCGTCGGCTGGGACAATTATGCAGTGCCGCTACATCCGCGATGAACGAAGTGGAGGAGGGGATACTGTGAATCCGTGCTTTTGGAAAGTGGATACCGAGGGCAGGATGACGTATAGGGGGCCAGGCACAATATAAACATAATAGAACCTCGCGGAATTGCGCAGGCGTGCGGATTTACTAAAATTCTTACCTATGACGGATGGAACCCTCTTTTTGGGGGGGGAGGCGCGACAGGAAGGGTTGTATTCCGATTTTTTGTAGAAGAGTATCCATATCCATATACAATTATTTCCAGGTTTCTCTCCGATCTCGCGCCTCACGTTTCCGCGCCCCAAGATCCTTACCCTTACATCGAATAATAGCATGCAGAAGGGTATCCGTATATACAATTGTTTCCAGATGGCTACCACCCCTACGCCGACGCCCCGCCAACCATCCAGCAACAGTTTTGGCCCACGAAAGAGGTTCCATTTATTGAAGTGGATACTCCTCGCCGCATCCGCCACATTTTGGCATGGGCTGCCTTGCATCTACACAAAGAACCCAGCCTTGAGCAGAGGTATATTAGTCAGATATCACAACTAAAATATTCATATTACGGATTTTCCGCGTACGCAGAGGCGAACAATGGGAGATGCCCCGACAGCTTGGGTCAACAAGTAGATAGCCGCCTCTTAAAATACCACAGGGGCGTCCCGGAAGTCGACATGCTGAATGCTTTAGAAGGGGTATTCCCGAATAATATATCCGGTCATGAGCCTAGAGACAAAAAAGGTTGCGCATTATTTTACTTTAGGTTCGAATCCATGAACAGAGATTCCGATGATATTTTAATCGCTGTTTGCGCGAAGGTATTTTTGAGCGGGGAGCCATATCGATTGGTTTTGAAGATGAATGGTAAGGCGGAGTTTATTTCGGAAGAGGAATTTTTATTATGGGTCAGACAGTTTAATATGCTAGGAGATAGAGATGGAAAAGCGAAAGGGAGCATGCCATCCCACAGCCTAGCGTGGAGAGACGAGAACGTTGAGTTTTTGGGGTCAGTTGGCAGCTTTCGGCTGAAGGAAAAATTTATGGACGCTGATGCAACAGTTTGGGGGCATCGCAACCAATTAAAATGATGGACCGCTTCGCTGGCATCGTCCGCAAATCGCCTGGAAACGGTTTCGAAGACGGTCTTCCGAGAGTCTGGTGGCGAGGTTACGGCAGGCTTCCCAATGATGGTCCAATTCTCACCAAGATAGGATCTCAGATTTGTCCAATAGTTTGGGTGGAACGCCGCGACTGGCTGATAATCAATCGGTAGCGCCCCCGATTATGCCATGACCGGAGAGCGTTTTGCTCAGAGAGCCCGTTCGGCGGCGCGCCTTGACAGCGGTCGAACCGGGGCGATCCTTTCGCCGTGGGTTACACGAAAAACAGACCCGGCAGCGGCGTTGCCCGACGCCAGTCGAACCTCCGCACCCCCGGGATCCGCCCGACGACCTGATCGGGCGGGTCCTGCTGCCGTGCCGGGCGAGGGCGCGGACCTCGCCGAATACCTCTACATGGGCGTCGCCAGCCGGGTGCAGACCTACTACCCGACGCCCGACGCGCGGATGCGCCTCTTCGGCTCTGCCGGATCGGGCGACCCCTACACCTCGCTGGACCGCTTCGGCAGGCTCACCAGTGCTGTGGGAGGACATCTCCGCCTCGCCCGGCGCTCCCGACAAGTCGCCTACGGCTACGACCGCGCCTCCAACCGGACTGGCGCGAGAACACGGTGCTGACCAGCGGCGAGGACGAGCTACGGCTACGACGAGAACCATATCAGGTGTCCGGCAGGCAGCGAGGCGACCTCGATGCCGGGAAGACCGGCATGACGGGCACGCCCGAGCGCGAGGAGGAGTTCGCCTACGACCCGTCGGGCAATTGGAGCAACTACACGGCGAAGGTCGACGGGGCGACCGCGCTCGACCAGCCCCGCGCCCACAACCGGCTCAACGAGACGACCCGAATCTCGGGATCCGGCGCGCTGGTCGCCAGCGACAGTAGGTCAGATGACGCTCGCCCCGCCCGATGCCTCCGGCGACTGGTCGAAGGCGCTCGCCCTGACGGACGCCTGGGGCGGGCTGGTCGACGCCAAAGCGGCGGACGAAAGCGACGTCGCCTCCTGCAGTATGACGCCTGTTCCGGCGGACGGTCAAGTCGCTGCCCTCCGCCAGCGACCGGCACCTCTACTACAACGACTCGTGGCGACCGGTGAGGAGCGCCTCGGGTCCTCGACGGATGCAGAACGCCAGCACCTGTGGGGCGCGGGTTCGCGCTGGGGTTTCTCATCCGCCGCGACCGCGACACGGACAGCTCCGGCGACCTCGACGAAGACCTCTACCTGCTGCGCGACGCCATGGACCCGACCGCCACGGTGGACACGTCCGGCGCGGTCGTCGAAGCGCTACGGCTGGTCCGCGTTCGGCATCCGCCGCGTCATGTCACCGACCGGCGCGGACCCGATCGAGGTCGGACTTCGATTTCGACCTCGGGTTCCACGTCGAGTTCCTTGATGGGGAAACCGGGTTCTACAACTACGGGTTCAGTACTTATTCGCCGTCGCTCGGCAGGTGGCTTTCTAGGGATCCGATCAAGAGGCGAAGGGTGGAGGCAACCTAAATGTAATGGTCGGAAATAATGCTGTAACTGATCTTGATGAATTTGGTTAAAGAAAGATTCCCGAAGGAAGGAGAGCTTATGCCCGAAGATCAAACTTGTCCAGAAAATATCCAAAACCTTTTCGCGTGGGTGAGCTTGCGGTCGACAGATAAAGGACGCCCGCTGACCCGAGTCACACCTCCCCAAACTGCTAGTCGATTATGTATACAGTCCGGAGAGTATCGTAACCCCAATGTAAAAACATGCCGCGAATCCTACGCTAACCATTTAAATGAAATGCTTATGGTAATCAACACAGTGATTTGTGCTGCGATCATTAAAAAGCAATGGGATGGGGGAAGTGCACGTGTATTCATGCACGTGTATTAAATTGGATAATATTGACACCGACCGCCTTCCTGAGATAAAGATACCTGATTGGACGAGGCGAAGAAGACCGCGAAGAGGATCCGGCTCCTTACTACCCCCGCTACAAACCATACACGCCATATGATCCCAATTCTTTCAATCCTTGTGCTGACCCTTATGCTGACCCGCGCCCGCAGGCATCGTTGCTTGAGCCGCGAGTCGGTCCGGTAAACAACCCTCGGCACATCATTGGTAGCAATAGGAGAAGGTGTTTTAGGCATCGAGCAGCGCTGCCGTTGCTGTTGAAGACCTCGGCGCGGCTGCGGTGGGCAGTGCGGCTGCTGCTGGCGTAAAGCCCTCAGTGTCGCCCAACAGTCCCGAGGCTTCTCTTAGGCTTGGTGATAAATGCATATTGCTGCCGGAAATTCGCCTGCACTTGAAATCGCTCATGGAGTCTTTTTTTATTCTACTTTAGAATCGCGCCTTGAAGGTGGATTGACCGATGCCTTGGATTGGGCGCGGACTATTCCCGTAGGAACTTCTGCTTTTCAAAAACAGTATTGGTTTCCGCGATATGTTTGAGGCAGCCAGACCTAGTGAGGGCATTGATAGAAGAAAGGGGGGCGTTAGCTGATAGAAGCCAAATGTCATCTCCGCTTGGCACCGCTATTGAGCGGAGCGGAAATCGAGAGGATTTAATATTAAGAATGATAGTAGAGAAAATTGGCTTCATTCACGAAGAATATCCGTCCGATTATTGTCCGGGTTTCTTATGCCCGTATTAAGTGGAGACGTTTTAAATAGGAACCACTTTGCAATTCGAATTTAATGGAATACGGCGCAAATCCTGCATGGGTAGATTTGGACGGAGTTTCTGCATTTGAACTAGCCAGAAATGCGCGTTTCGCTGCTTTCAAATGTCGCCTCAAAAATAACGTATTAACTAATTGCCAATTCCTACTAAAGAGAAAAAAGACAGGGCGATAGTGTGCCAGGGAAAAATAATGGGACAGACAGAATGGCGCAGATTGACCGCAATTAACGATTTTCATAGAATATGATTATGAAAATTTTACCCCTTCGCCTTCACTTGGGCCATCGCTTATGCTTTCCATGCATTCTATGGGTGCCCCAATAAACATTGAGGTTAGCCGAATTGAGGTGGCGCGCGGTTTGGCGTGATGCGGTAGTGATGAAAACCATGACTGCCTCGAAAATAGGCGAGGAGAATATTGAATATACAATCAAATCTGGTCACTGGGAGATCGTGCTTGTCAACCTAACTAATCCCTCGATCAGAACGAAAAGGAGATCACGTTTGCGTTTTATCCGGACCGCCTTTTAAAGATAACTTCAAATCAAGAAACGTCTGAAGACTGAAAGCTTTTGAATCAGGGGATAGGTTGTTTTTGTCTAGGGTCTTGGGACGGCGCGATCTAGGGATCAAGATTGGATCGAAGTTATTGGTTCTGGAAGGCGTAACAATAACTGGAGCCGACTACGCGCAAAAGCTGCAATTCAAGAAGATCTACATCGACGAGGGACCGAATTGCCTTAGGCGCAAGGAGCAAAGTTTGACTGCGGTGCCTCATGCGGCATAGCGGACTGCGGCACCTTCGCGCAGAATATGGCGGGCGCGCAGGATTCTGCATACCTTAGTCGGGGGTCTCTGCTAACTCTAGCTACCTACGATGCCGCTTGGGCGCTGAACTCTGATCTATCGGTGCCCTGCCCTCATGGTCGAATTCTACCTTATATGGCGTTCCGGCTGTCCAAAAATGCGATCCACCTTCAGCCGCATGAACGAGTCAGGCAACTCGGCGCTTGGCGGCGTTTTCAGTGTCAACGCTCATTTAAAACCGACCCACTACTGATCATTTAACCCACCCCGGGGTGGAAAGGGTTAGGATGGGTGAGGTTTGGGGTTTGGGGTTTGGGGTTTGGGGGGTTATGACTGCTGGGCTGGGCGAGAGGGGCGGGAGGCTTGGGTCGCGCGCCTCTTGTCCCTTAGGCCGGTAGCTCGTCCTTGATGTTGACCGTGGAGCGGTGCAGGGAGGCGGTCAGCGAGGGCGGCGGGAAATTATGGCGGCGTCGCGGGTGAAGATCTCCGCCCAGTCGGCGAAAGGGCTTGTTGGAGGTGAGGATGATGGAGCCGCCAGCGGTAACGCTCGCAGATGGACTGGAAGAGGAGGCTTGCACGGAAGGGCGTCGAAGGGCAGGTATCCGACCTCGTCGATGATTGGCAGCTTAGGTCGAGTGAGGTTTTCATCTAGCGGTGGAAGAAAATAATGGGACAGACCAATGGTTGAAGCGAGACGCCACGACCGGCTGATAATCAATCGGTAGCGACTTTGATTATGCCATGACCGGCAGCGAAGCGCATTTTGCTCGAGCCCGTTCGGCGGCGCGCCTTGACAGCGGTCGAACCGGGGCGATCCTTTCGCCGTGGGTTACACGAAAAACAGACCCGGCAGCGGCGTTGCCCGACGCCGGTCGAACCGCCTCCGCACCTTGGGATCGCCCGACGACCTGATCGGGCGGGTCGCCTCGCTCGCCGTGTCGGGCGAGGGCGCGAACCTCGCCGAATACCTCTACATGGGCGTCGCCAGCCGGGTGCAGACCTACTATCCGACGCCCGACGCGCGGATGCGCCTCTTCGGCTCTGCCGGATCGGGCGACCCCTACACCTCGCTGGACCGGTTCGGGAGGCTCACCGAGGTGCTGTGGGAGGACGCCTCCGCCTCGGCGCGCTCGACGAAATTCGACTACGGCTACGACCGCGCCTCCAACCGGACCTGGCGCGAGAACCTGGTCCTGACCAGCGGCGAGGACGAGCACTACGGCTACGACGGGCTCTACCAGGTGTCCGGCAGGCAGCGCGGCGACCTCGATGCCGGGAAGACCGGCATGGCGGGCACGCCCGAGCGCGAGGAGGAGTTCGCCTACGACCCGTCGAACGGATGTCCCGCCCGTCCCGGGCGCGACCTGCGGGCGCTTACCTCCGCGTTCCTCCGCATGGGTCTGCCGCTGGCGCGGCGAGGCAGTGGGCGAACTACACGGCGAGAATCGACAGGGCGGCGGCGCTCGACCAGCCCGCGCCCCAACCGGCTCAACGAGACGACCCGAATATCGGGTTCCGGCGCGCTGGTCGCCATCGACCCAGTAAGCCAGATGACCACTCGCCCGCCCGAGCGCCTCCCGGCGACCGGTCGAAGGCGTTCGCCCTGACTGCGCTGGGGAGTTGGTCAACGCCAAAAACGCGGGGGACGAGAGCGCCGTCGCCTCCTACCAGTGCGACGCCTTGTTCCGGCGCACGGTCAAGTCGCTGCCCTCCGCCAGCGACCGGCACCTCTACTACAACGACTCGTGGCGACCGGTCGAGGAGCGCCTCGGGTCCTCGACCGATGCAGAACGCCGGCACTGTGTGGGGCGCGGGTTCGCGCTGGGACTACATCCGCCGCGACCGCGACACGGACAGCTCCGGCGACCTCGACGGGCCTCTACCTGCTGCGCGACGCCCTGGACTTGACGCACTGGTGGGCACGTCCGGCGCGGTCGTCGAGCGCGGCTGGTCCGCCTTCGGCGTCCGCCGCGTCGCTGTCGCCGACCGGCGTGGACAGATCGGGTTCGGACTTCGATTTCGACCTCGGGTTCCACGTCGAGTTCCTTGATGGGGAAACCGGGTTCTACAACTACGGCTTCAGGTACTACTCGCCGTGCCTCGGCAGGTGGCTCTCTAGGGATCCTATTGGCGAAGATGGCGGGATGAATTTGTTTGGTTTTGTTGGAAACGGAACATTTAACCAAATTGACAATTTTGGGCTAAGCCTGTGGGAGCCTGAGCCCTCCGATTGGTCGTTAGACGAACCCGAACAATCGAAGCCCGCTCAACCAAAACACGACTGCTGTGAAAACGAGTATGAAGCGTATGATAAGGCTTGGGAGGATATTATGCCGGAATTGGAAAACTTTCTAGATTTGAGGATAGCATTGGATGTCGCCCAAGCTCAACTAATCGGCGCTCGCCTTGCGTTTGGTGCGTCGGTCGAGTCGAGTGAAGCAGATCCTCGACCTATTCAAGCATAATCCGTTTTCAAACCACAGGAAGTCACAAGCCGCGAAGAGTGGAGGAAGTAGGATTGGCAATACTCGCGACCGAAAGCCTGCGTCAGTCATATAGAGAACAAGAAAGAAACGTCGATTTAGTCAATGATCAATTGCTTAAGGCAAAATCTGATCTGATGAAAGAAACGGACGCCATTGTCGCGCCCTATAGCTGATTGGCTGCCTTAAGAAAATGGGAAGAAATTCGAAGGAGAAGCGAAGATAAGCTTCGCAGGCACTTCGAAGAGCGAGGTGTCGAACCTATATTTGAAAAATGAGATCGCTATTTTTTTACTTTGTTTTAACATCAATTTTATTATTCTCTATCATCCAAGAGGATGATGAGTCGAGGAGCAGGTTTTGCCCTCAAGATAATCGCCGCGACCCTGTTTATTAATGGTTTTTAAAGAGTGCATCTGAATGCCTGTTCGGAAGCAAAGACCATCGGAAATAATGATTAGATGCGGGAAGGGTTGCCCCACCCGGTTTGGCGGCAACCGTTGGTGGATTTTTCCATCGCCTCATTCGGTCCGGCGTAGAGTCGTAAAATCCGCCCCCGGTCGCGGCGGAGGTCATGGCGGCGTCACTGGCGAAGATTTCCACCCAGTCGGCGAAGGTCTTGTCCGGAGGTGAGGATGATGGTGCCGCCGCGCTGGTATCGCCTGCAGATGGCGCGGAAGGAAAATAATAGGACAGACCGGTAGTTTTGCGGGACGCCGCGACCGGCTGAAATCAACCGGTAGCGCCCGCGTTTCCAGACGCCCGTTCGGTGGCACGCCTTGACAGCGGTCGAGCGGAAGGCGATCCTTTCCCCGTGGGTTACACGAAGAACAGACCCGGCAGCGGCGTTGCCCGGCGCCGGTCGAACCACCTCCGCGCCTTGGGATCGCCCGACGACCTGATCGGTCGGGTCGCCTCGCTCGCCGTGTCGGGCGAGGGCGCGGAACCTCGCCCGGAATACCTCTACATGGGCGTCGCCGGCCGGGTGCCAGACCTACTACCCAACGCCCGACGCGCGGATGCGTCTCTTCGGCTCTGCCAGTCGGGCGACCTACACCTCGCTGGACCGGTTCGGGAGGCTCACCGAGGTGTGGTTCGCCTCCGCCTCGGCGGCGCTCGACGAATTCGCCTACGGCTACGACCCGCGCCTCCAACCGGACTGGCGCGGAGGCACGGTGCTGACCAGCGGCGAGGACGTAGCCTTTCGCGCTTCCTCGTCTTGGGATCGTCTCTACTTCGTCGACGCCCGAGGCTCCCTACTTCTCGTCCGCCGAAGCGAAAGGCATCTGGGACGCCGAAGTGGTTGAGTTGGGCGAGGCGGCGACTTCCTCCGCGCCATCGCTTTGGCGCAGGAAGAGGACGGCTCCGTTTTCGACGCGGACGCCGTCGGCAGGACTGAACGACCTTGCCGTTGTTGAGTTTGACTCCGTAGCGTTTCATGGACCTACGGTAGCTGGATGACGCGCCAGGGCGAGGCGCTTCCGGGGAAAGGGCGGCGCGAGCGGGGCTGACGACCTCGCCATTGGCTCCGAGCGGTCCGATCACCTCGCCGTCGTTCCCCCAGTCGCCCGCCATCGTGCTTCGGCGCGCTGGACGCGGTAGCTGCGGTAGAAGCTTCGCCGTGGAAGCGCAGCTCCGAATTCGCCGGGGTAAAGCGGGCGTGAAGAGCGACGAGCGCGCAGAAGAAGCTGGACGCATCGCTCGGGTTGGTGAGGGCGCGGAACTCGGCTCCGTTGGTCTGCTGGTCGCCGTCGTTGTCGCTGCCGGAGTCATCGGCGTTCGGGTCCAAATCCATTGTCCGCCTCCCAGCGATCCTCCATCCCATCCTCGTCGCGGTCGGCGGGGCTGGTCGTGATCACCACGCGAGCTGGTGGGGCACGGAGGCGACGAGCGAGAGGTCGAAGCTCCAGGTCGCTGCTCGTGGCGTTGGCGCAGTGGACTTCGGCGGCGATCGTGTTCTCGCCAGCCGAGCGAAGAAATCGGAAAGCTGACCAGCGCCCTCGTCGGCGACGTTGCCTGCTGCGAGGCGACGCCGCCCCGGCACCGGCGGCGGGGTGTCGCGGGCGACCTCGGTGCCGTTGATGTAAACGGCGGCTCCGTCATCGCGGCGCAGCCGCAGGGTCCAACTTGCGCAATCTGCGCCGAGATCGACGTGGAAGGTGCGGCAATAGGTCGTCGGGAACTTGGCGTTTTCGTCGGGGACCGACCACGGTGAATTCGTCGTCGTCGCCTGTAGCCGAGTTCGCCGCGCCTTTACGACCACCATGCCGAGTCGTCGAAGCCCGGCGCGCGCCAGTTGGTGCCTTGGTCAGGCCATCGTCCAGATACCGCCAGATGCCGCCCAAGCAGGATGAGGCCGTGGATCTCCAGACCGGACCGTCGGCGCTTCCTGCGCGGATAAGACAAGCTGTCGCCACCGGTGAAGCGACGATCGACGCAGTAAGTCGAACGATCCGATCGGGGAGAGCGAGCACCGCCGACGACGGCGGCGTGACCAATCCGGCGGTCAGCGCCCCGCCGAGATCCCGCGTCATTGTCCAGCACGCGGGCCGTGCCGGTGGTAGCGGGTCAGCTCTGTTGGTGGACCTCGGCGGCTACGACGTTGCGCCCCTCGAACAACAGGTTCGGCGGGACGTGGAACTCGGCGGCGAACGCCGCCTCGTCCGCGCCGCCGATCGTGGCGGGCGCAGGGTCCCCATGCGCCGCGCCGGGGTTGGCGAGGTTGCTGCGGGCCCGTTTCGTTGCCGTTCAGGTAAACCGCCGCGCCGTCATCGCGCCGCAGCCTCAGCCGCAAGCCGGTCGAGTCCGCTGCATTGGCGACCGTAAACTCGCGGCGAAAATAGACCGTCGGCTCCGCCGATCCGGTGGTGCCGACGATGTCAGGTTCCCCAAACCCAAGCGGCGCCCCGCCTTGCGCCCAGCCCGCGTCATCGAACAAAAACAACTGCCAGCCGGCCGGTGGGGCACCCGCGTCAAAGAAGCGCCAGTCCGCCGCGCCCGCTGCGAGCAGGGTTTCCGAGCCCGTCGGATCTCCGGCGAGGGCGGCGAGCATCCCGCCCTCGACCACCGCGTAGAAGTCGGCGACGACCGCCGGCGGCTGGGGCGCGGCGGTCACGTTGAAGGTGACTTCGACCGGAGCGGATTCGCCGCCGGGCGGCAACGCCGGGGCGGTCGCCACCACCGTGCCGGAGATTTCGAGGTCCATCGACGGACCGTCCACCGATTCAAAGGTATCGGCGAATTCCAGCGGGATGCTCAGCGTGATGGTTCCGCCGGACTGCGAGACGTTGGTTTGCGGCAGATCCTGCACCGCGACCGTATCGAGCGGCTGGGTGCCGGGCGTGATGAAACTGGCCACCGTCCCCGACGCGGTGATATCGACCTCACCAGTGGTCTGAAAGGTATTGCCCGCCTGCGTAAAGTTGCCCGCCCCGTCCACCGGCGCGGCGGGTCCCGGCTCCAGCATGGTAATGTTCAAGTCGCCGGAATTGATCGTCCCGGTGATCGATCCGGCCGGGAAAATCGCGAGGAAGAAATTGAAGTTCAATTGGGCGGTGGACGAATTCGTCAGCTCCATCGCAGTGATCTGCGCCTCTGAGAATGGCGCGTTGTTGGGGGTGAGCGCCACCTCGACCGTCCCGGTCAGCGTCACGTCGTCGGAGTCGGTCGGGTTGTTCAACCCATTGCCGGGGCGCACCGTCGCCTCGACCGTAACGACCGATTGCGCCGGGTCGATGTTCATCTGGTAGGGCGGCGGATTGTCCACCAGCTTGTAGGAAAACGAGTCCGGTCCGGTGTAGCCCGGCTGCGGCTCGTAGGCGAAGCTTCCGTTGGCCAACAGGACTACAGTGCCGTGCTGCGGCGGGGACGTGATGACCGGGCGCACCGGGTAAGAATCTTGGGTGTCGTTAAAGGTCACCGGATTCGGCGAGTGGAAGGCCGTCCCGCCGGAGACGTTGAATGGACCATCCGGCACCGCCGTCGGCGCGGACCAGGCAAGCCACGGTGCCGATAGGATGGCCGTCGAAATCGCGAGGGAGGAAAGGCTACGAGTCATCTTGGGAGGGGCATTAAGGAATCCGGGAGATCTTGCCAAAGACTGCCCGCTTTGAAAAGAGGAATCGGCTGCCGCGCGCGCCCGAACTCCCGTGCCGGTTACTCCACCCAAGGGCGCGCCTGTTTGATGGCCAGCTTCCCCTCCGCCGTGTATTTGAACTCGATCTCCATGGCGGTGATCGGCTTGCCCGCGCTGCTGTAAAGCGTGCGGAACCGGCTTTGGATCGTCTTCATGTGGATCGCCAATTCGGTCGCCTGGTCGCGGGTCAACACAGTCTCGCCGGGCGGCACGCGGTTGGAGCGGCGGACGTATTGGATCTCGTAGAGCGAGTAGTCGCGCGGGTCGAGCTGGGCGATGAGAAATTCCTCGGGGATCGAGCCAGGCTCCGGGTTGGTGACGAGATCTTCGCCGACCTGGGCGTTGATGTAGCTGCCGGGCCAGCTCGGGTCGAAGAGATTGCGGGTGACGCCGACGCCGTTGGATTGCTCGTTTTCGTAGTTCGGGTGGATGAGCACGCCCATCATGGCGGAGAAGTGGTCGATCCGCCAAAATTCGCGTTCCTCAAAGGCGCGAAACGTCCACAGCCCCGCCCAGACCTGCCGCACCGATTTGAGCAGATGCCCCTCGTCCGGCCGGTGCGTGTAGCTGTCGTAGAGACCTGCGCCGTTGAACCCGACCAGATCTTCGTTGTTGGTGCTCGACCGGCAGCGCATCGCCTGGCCGGGCGGGAACTGCGCCTGCACGCCCGCGACCGCCTCCGCCACCCAAGCCGGCGCCTCGGCGTCTTCGATCACGTTTTGAAAACGCTGGAGCGACTGGGCGCGGATCGCCGGGTCCGCCCAGAACGCCGGGTCGTCCATCATCGCCTGCGCATAGCCATAGAGGTCGGAGTGCCGCATGAACGCATCGTAGAGCGCGAAGGGCAGCGCCCAGCCCTGCGGTGCGACGCCGGCGGGCAAGATCCGCCCCAGCTCCGCGACGTTCGCCGCCTTCGACCCGAACGCCGTCGAATCGCGGAACGCGACGGCGGCCAGCACGCGCGGCGCGGTGACGCTCAGGTCGCCCGCCGGGATCTGCGGCTCATCCGGGCGGATCGATTCCAGATGCGCGGCTACTTCCTCCGCCGTGGCAGGCGCGATGTGAAAGCCATCCGCCGAGATCTCGACGCGCACGTTTTGCCCGACGAGCGGCGCGACATCCCCGCGGGTCGAGGCATTCTTCAGATAGGCGTTCGGCGTGTCGTTTTGCTTCGCCTTTAGGTTCACGTGGGAGAGCGGCGTCTGCGGCACCTCGGTGAGGATCGCGCCGACGTGGGGCAAATCGTTGGGCAACACCGCGAAGATCGCGATGTCGCGCGGCGTGAGCGTCGTCGCGCCATCGGCGACCACCAGCCGCCCGTAGGCGATGCCCGGATTCAGCGGCGAGTAAGCCAGCGCGCCGAACAGCGCCTCGCTCCCGATCGTCGCCACCGTGGACTTGGCATACCATGCCGCCTCCTCAGCGAGGATCGCCTCCTGCGTCTCGCTGGCCGGGTGATAGACGACCGGCGCCTCGGCGAACGGCAGCGAGGCGGCGACGATCCGGTAGGCGGGTTCGAGGTAGCGGATCGAGACCGGGTCCGACGGCCAGAACTCGACGGTGTAGAGACCCTGCGCGCCGCCGGGGTTCTCGAAGTCATCGTGCGCCAGCAGGCTGCCCGCGAGTTGCTTGCGCGCCGTGTTCGTCCAATACGTCTCGGCATTGAAGCGCCGCAGCCCGGTGCTCCAATCGACGTCCGCCGCGTAGCCGAGCACATCCCGCGCGAAGTCGTAGTGGTAGATCCGCGTGTTCGTGTTCACGAAATAAACCGCCGGGTTGTCGGTATCGACATCGGTCACCACGAACTTCACCTCGCGGATGCCGGGGGAGCCCGGCACGTTGTCGCGCCGGGCGAGTTGCTCGAACACCGCCCGCGTCGGGATGAGGCACGCGCCGTCTTCCAGCGGGATCTCGCCGGCCGGGTTGAGCGGGTTGTGCCGGTCCCACCAGAGCAGTTCGATAAAATCGCTGCGGCCGTCCCGGTCCGCATCGGAATCCAGCGCGATCGGCGTCCGCGCCACCCGGTAGAACGCGCTGCCCTGCGCGGGAGCGGGATCGAATAGCCGAAACGCCTCGCTTTGCCCCAGCCGCATCTGCACCGCCCGCCAGCCGCCCGCCCCATCCGGAGCCGCCGCCCGCTCCAGCGTGTAGATCATCCCGACGCCATCATCCGCCGGCAGCCAAACCGATAGCCGCCCCACCCCATCGAGCGCCGCCCGCGAATCAGCCACCTCCACCGGCAACGGAGCCGCCCGCAATACGCCAGCGGCAACGAGCGAAAGCCCGAGCAAGAAAAGCAAACGAGGCGGGATGGCGCAGGGGGATGCCATCATCAACTATGGACGCAAATCCGGCCCTCTGCTATCGGCAAGAACGGGGGATAGATTTTTTCCATTTTCCGATGCCCTGCCAGGGGCGATCCGCCGCGATTGACAAAAATTTTGGCGACTTCTACCTTCGGCGCATGACAGGTCGAACCAGAGTTGTTTTGATGTGCCTACTTTGCGCCGGATTCGGATACGGCTTAGGGCGGCTGCACCCCTCGGCGGTTGATGCAGGAGAGGCTGGTTCTGATTCTTCCCCTTCCCCAGCGAACTCGATTGGGGCGACGACCTTCCCGAGGGCAGTCGAGAGCGGCAACGAGGTTCCCGTTGGAAATGTAGCGAAAGCCTTGGCGGAAACAACGAGGCGGGAGCAGATCCGGGCGGCGCTCAATCTCTACGACGCGGAGGAACGCCTCGCTACGTTCATCGTCCTCCTGCCTTCGATGACCGAAGATGACTTCGCCGATGCGATCGCCGAGATCAAAGAGGGCGACAGAAAAGGGGTGACATTTGACCGGGAGTGGGAGCTGCTGGTCGCCCAGTGGGGGCGGTTGAAGGGGCGGGTCGCCGTCGAGGATGGATTCACCAGGTTCGGAATCACCTCAGACCCCGGATTTTATTCGAAGATGGCCTTGCGCGGCTGGGGAGAAGTCGCGCCTCTCGAAGCTGCCGGCTGGCTGGACAATCATCCAGACCAAGAGGATTGGCCAGGGTGCCTCCATCAATTGGCGCTCGGCATGGCTAGAAATGATCCGGATCTAGCGGCGGCGGTGGTCGCCAGATCCCTCGCCACCCAACCCGCTGACTTTTGGGTGCGGCAGAGGTCGATGGAGGAAATCGCCGGTCTCGTCGTGAGACAGACGGGACTCAATGGAATCCAGCGTTGGTACGATGCCATCCCTACGGATGCGGACGATGGCGCTACGAAAAGGGAAGCGTTTTTCCAGGTAGCCCACCGGCTCGACCATGCCTCAGAGGATGAGGCGAACCAATTTCTTGAAGCCAATGCCAGCCAGGTCTGGCGCAACGACCGGTCGTATGCGCAGCAAACCCTGAAATTGGCAAAGGAGGATCCGGCAGCGGCACTGGGCTGGGCTGGCGGGCTGCCGGCCTCTCCCAGCGACGGCAGTTGGCCGGCACCAGCAGTGTTTTCCAATCGTGGCTCAGGACCAACCCCGATGCCGCCAGGGCATGGTGGGAGGCACAGCCAGAGTCCGATTTCAAATCAAGGTTCGGACCGCTGCCCGCGTCCCGGTCAGCCCAGTGATTCGCAAAGATCAGGGGATCGCTAACCAAAACGTCGCGACCCATTGCCTCGAGGCGACGGACAATTCCGTTGCGGCTCACTCGATCCGCTCTCCAATCGACCCCTTGACACCCGCAATTATCTCGCAAACCTAAAATTTCCGTAAACCTGAGACAAATCTGATGGAGCATCAATACACCGAGGACAGCATCAAGTCGCTGGACTGGCGGGAGCACATCCGCCTGCGCCCGGCATACATCGGCAAGCTGGGGGACGGATCCTCGCCCGATGACGGGATTTACGTATTGCTCAAGGAGGTCATCGACAACTCGATCGACGAATTTGTCATGGGCTTTGGCAAGCAGATCGACGTGTGGATCGACGAGGGGCGGGTGAACGTGCGCGACTACGGGCGCGGCATCCCGCTGGGCAAGCTGATGGACTGCGCGGCGAAGATCAACACCGGCGCGAAATATGACTCGGAGGCGTTCAAGAAATCGGTGGGCTTGAACGGCGTCGGCATCAAGGCGGTTAACGCGCTGTCGAATTTCTTCGAGATCCAGGCGTTCCGCGAAGGCAAGACCAAGGCGATCGAATTCAGCAAGGGCGAGGTGACTGCCGAGATGAAGCGCGCCCACAGCACCGAGGAGCCAGACGGGACCGCCCTCGCGTTCGAGGCGGACGACACGATCTTCTCGAAGGGTTTCAAATTCCGCATGGATGTGGTGGAGCGGATGCTCTGGAACTACGCCTATCTCAACACCGGGCTGAAGCTCGCGCTCAACGGCAAAGAATTCTCATCGAAGAATGGGCTGCTCGATTTGCTCAATGAGCGGATGGACGAGGAGGCGCTCTATGAGGTGATCCACCTGAAAGGCGAGGACATCGAGATCGCCTTCACCCACATCGACGGCTACGGCGAGGAGTATTTTAGTTTCGTCAACGGCCAGCACACCACGCAGGGCGGCACGCACCAGGCGGCGTTCCGCGAGGCGATCGTGAAGTGCGTGCGCGAGTTCTATAAAAAGCAATACGAGCCCGCCGACATCCGGCAGGGGCTGGTCGCGGCCATCGCCATCAAAGTGCAGGAGCCGGTCTTCGAATCGCAGACCAAGACAAAGCTCGGCTCGACCCACACCGCGCCGAAAGATGGCGAAACGATCCGCTCGTTCGTCGGGTCATTCCTCCAGCACGAGCTCGATAACTACCTGCACCGCCACGCCGAGGCGGCGAAGTCGATCCAGGTCAAGATCCAGCAGAGCGAGCGGGAGCGGAAGGAATTGAAGGGCATCCAGAAGGCGGCGCGGGAGAGCGCGCGCAAGGCGAAGGTGCACAACAAGAAACTGCGCGACTGCCGGGTCCACTTCAACACGAAGCACAAGGACCGCGACGACAGCACGATCTTCATCACCGAGGGCGACTCGGCGAGCGGGTCGATCACCAAAGTGCGCAGCTCAGAAACCCAGGCGGTCTTCAGCCTGCGGGGCAAGCCGCTCAACTGCTTCGGGCTGACCCGCAAGGTTGTCTATGAAAACGAAGAATTTAACCTGCTGCAAAATGCGCTCGATATCGAGGATGACCTCGAAAACCTGCGCTACAACAAAGTCGTGCTCGCCACCGATGCCGATGTTGACGGCATGCACATCCGCCTGCTCCTCATCACCTTCTTCCTGCAATTCTTCCCCGACCTGATCCGGCGCGGCCACCTCTACATCTTGCAGACGCCGCTCTTCCGCGTCCGCAACAAAAAGGAGCAATTTTATTGCTACGACGACGCCGAGCGCCGCGCGGCGATCAAAAAGTGCGGCAAGGCAGCCGAGATCACCCGGTTCAAAGGGCTCGGCGAAATCTCGCCGGACGAATTCAAAAAGCTGATCGGGCCCGACATGCGCCTGGAGCCGGTCGGTCTCCACACCGGCGACCACATCAAGGAAATCCTCACCTTCTACATGGGCAAGAACACGCCGGACCGGCAGCAATATATCATCCGCAACCTGCGGGTCGAGACGGACGAGGCGATGCCAGAGCAAGATGAGCAACTCGCGGAAGCGGTCTAGCCCATGAAATCGATCCTGATCCAACCGAGTGACGATGCCGAGCGTCCCGCTGCATTCTCCCCTCCTGGGAGGGGTCGGGGGTGGGTTTGCGGGCAGCGGCTGACCTTGCGGGTAGCGATCTCGCGCTGGGGCAATCGACGCCGAATGGACGCACACGCTTCGAACCCACCCCTAAATCCCCTCCGCGGAGGGGACTTGCAGCGCGACGCCCTCACTAAACCCCTGGTTCAGCGGTAAGCGATTTAATCCCCATGCCCGGCCCCAAAAAGAAAGCATCGAGAAAGAAGGCTGCCGCGAATGCGGGAGCCGGCGAACAATTGGAATTCCTCGGCGACGACGAATCCGCCGCGGCGGCGGATGATGAAGCGCCAGAGGCGGATGCCGCAGACGGGAACGGCGGCAGCGGCGAAGATGGCGGCGGCGACGAACCCGGCGCGCATGATGGCGACGCCGATAGCAGCGACGGCAACGCCTTGCGCGCGCGCTACTCGGACTGGTTCCTCGACTACGCCTCCTATGTCATCCTCGAGCGCGCCGTTCCGCATCTGGACGACGGGTTGAAGCCAGTGCAGCGCCGCATCCTGCACGCGATGTGGGAGAAGGAAGACGGCCGCTACAACAAGGTCGCCAACCTCGTCGGGCATACGATGCAATACCACCCGCATGGCGACGCTTCGATCGGCGACGCGCTGGTCCAGCTCGGGCAGAAAGAATTGCTCATCGATACGCAGGGCAACTGGGGGAACATCCTGACCGGAGACAGCGCCGCCGCCCCGCGCTATATCGAGGCGCGCCTCTCGAAGTTCGCCCTCGACGTCGTCTTCAGCCCGAGATCACCGGGTGGATCCCGTCCTACGACGAGTACTGACGAGGCCGCTCACGCTCCCGATGGTTATCCTCCTCGCCCAGGGCGCGGGGGCATCGCCGTCGGGCTGTCCTGCCGCATCCTGCCGCACAATTTCATCGAGCTGATCGACGCCTGCATCGCCGCGCTGCGCAAAGAGCCGTTCGAGATCTACCCCGACTTCCCGCAAGGCGGCATCGCCGACGTGTCGGAATACAACGACAGGCTGCGCGGCGTGCGATCGCGTGCGCGCGCGGATCGAGCCGGGCGCGAAGAACATCCTCGAAATCGAAATCCCGTTCAGCACGACGACCGGCAGCCTGGTCGATTCGATCCTCAAGGCGAACGACAAGGGCAAGATCAAGATCGCCCACATCGACGACATGACCGCGGAGAACGTGGACATCCGTATCCACCTGCCCGCCGGCGCGGACCAGGAGACGATGATCCAGGCGCTCTACACGTTCACCGATTGCAGTGTCGATCGCGCCGAACGCCTGCGTCATCTCGACAACAAACCCCAGTTCCTGCCCGTCTCGAAGCTGCTCAAGGCAAGCGCCGAACGCACCCGCGACCTGCCATGGAGCAGAATCGGCTCGGCGAGCTGCAGGAAGCTCCACCTCGCCTCGCTGGAAGATATTCATCGAAAACCGGATCTACCGCGGCATCGAGGAATGCGAGACCTGGGAGGCGGTCATGGCGGCGATCTGGAAGGGGATGAAGCCGCACCTCAAGGGCTACCCGCGCGAGGTCGCAGAACGAGGACATCGCCCGGCTGACCGAAATCAAGATCAAGCGCATCTCGAAATACAACACGTTCGAGGCGGAAGAATACATGGCGAAGCTGCGCGGCGAGATCGACGAGGTCGAGAAGAACATCCGCAACATCACCCGCTTCACGATCCGGTTCTTCGAGGAGCTGAAAAAGAAATATGGCAAGGGCGCGAGCGGAAGACCGAACTCGCCAGTTCGAGCGCGTCGCCGCCCGCGAGGTCGCCGTCGCCAACGAGACCTCTACCTCAACACCGAGGAGGCTTCGCCGGCTACGCGTTGCGCAAAGACGCCGTCGCCGTCGAGAAATGCTCGCGCCTCGACGACATCATCGTCTTCGGCGACGACGGCACGATGAAGGTGATGAAGGTCGCCGACAAAGCGTTCGTCGGGAAGAAGCCGGTCCACATCGCGGTCTTCCGCAAGGACGGATAAGGTCTACACCCTGTTCTACCGCGACGGGCGCGGCGGCAAGACGTTCGCCAAGCGCTTCAAGGTCGGCGGCGTGACCCGCGACCATCCTACGACCTTCTCGCCAGGGCAAGCCGGGCACCGTCCTCTACGCCGCCATCCACGACAGCGAGGCGGACAGCGACGCGCAGAAGATCACCGTTTTTCCTCAAGCCCGCGCTAAGGCTCCGCAATCTCGAAATCGAGATGAAGATGAAAGAACCTCGCCATCCAAAGGGCGCGGCTCGCGGCAACATTGTCACCAAGCAGACCGTCGCCCGCATCCGCGAGACGAAGTAGGTGGCGCGCAGAGCCAGCGGTCCTCAGTGGAGATTGGAATGCGGCTCAGCCCCGGAGGGGTCGGCGCGAACAGGAGGGCACGCGCTCACGCACGCCGCTACACTTCCCCTACAGTCTGTCTTCCGTCTTGCGGAGCCAGGATATCAGCTGAAAGCTGCCGACTTTCCCTAAATCCGAATGATTGCCTGCCCCCAATTGCCGCCCCTGTTTGCCTCGCCGTGATGATGCCCGCCTAGCCGGGGCGGTGGACTTTGGACCGCCACCCCAGAACAGCCGGACTTTTCGTCGGCGACGATATTGATCAGCCGACCGGGTCAGGGTCGCGTTGACGGGCGCGCCGCTCGCCTCGGTCGCGGGCGCAGACAGCGGACTTTGCGGTCGTGCGGCAGCCGTCGGCGAAACCGCCATCCCGGCAGGCGGATCGGTGGCGGTGAAGGTCCGCTTCAACCCATCGGCGGTAGCGCGCAGCGCACGCTGGGGTCCCGACCGGCAGCGGCGCGTGCAGGCACAGTCTCAGTGCCGCTCACACCGGCACGGGCAGACCGTTGCGGTCACCGATTTGAATACCGCCGGACCGCGCACGATCAGGCGGAGCGCGAAGTAAGGACGCTGCGGCTTTCAGCCGGCGCGCTCAACCTGACCGGCGACCTGCAGGTGGCGGGCGATCTGGTCATCGCGGGCGGCAGCGTGGCGCTCAACGGCCACACGCTGGCGGTCGGGCGCAACTTCCGCCTCGATGCCAATGTGATGATCGACCTCGGCGGCGGCGCATCGCTCGACGTCGGCGGCAATGCGTATCTCGCCAACGGCACGCTCGACCTCGACGGCGGCGCGCTGG
Organism: Verrucomicrobiales bacterium; assembly: GCA_041395145.1. Lineage (GTDB taxonomy): Bacteria > Verrucomicrobiota > Verrucomicrobiia > Verrucomicrobiales > DEV007 > JAWLBD01. Next base: position 38,387 of record JAWLBD010000038.1, read on the forward strand.
CGGTCGGCGGCGACCTGCGGGTCGAGATCGTCTCCGAGGCCGTCCAAGGGACGCTGGCGTTCGCGGCGGGACTCGGTTTTTTCCGCATGGATGGCGCGGGCGACACGGCGCTGGTCGGCGGCGACTTCCGCATGGATTCGCAGTCCTCGCATGCCGGGCTGCTTTCGGGGAAGCCTCGAGGATCAAAGGCGATTTCACGCGAACAGCACGGCGAACTTCGGCTGGCGCGCAATCGAACTTCAGCGCGTCTGGCGCGCATGTCACCATCCTGTCCGGCACCGTGCACCAGACGATGCGGAGAGCTTTGGCGATCCGGTGGATTCGCGTTTCCGCACGCTGGATGCTTGCGCAACCCGAGCGATCGCGCTGCTGCCGTCGCTGATGGCGGACACATTGGTCACGAACGAAACTCGCTGCCCTCCTGACCGTGCGACCTGCCGTGGAGTGCTGGTAAGAAGATGTCGCGATGCTCAGCGATCTCGTCTTGGCGGGCAAAAGCATCGCCTTGTCCGGGCACAGCCTGGCGGTCGGCACGGCGACCTGACGCAGCCCGGCGGCGACCTGAATCTGCAAGCGGCGCGCTGGTAGTGGCGGGCGACTACCGGCTGCAAGCCCCGGCGGGAGGCGATGTCTTCCCACGCCCAGCCCCGGCAATCTGCTCATAGCGGACCCGGCGTGCTCGCTCCTCGTGCAGGGCGACTTTTTGCACCGACAGCCGCAACAACCATGCCGCCAACCTGACCGTAAGCACCTTCGAGCGCGAAGGGCGATTTCCACCAGCTCAGCACCGCCAGCCTGAGCAGCACGCAAAACAACTTCAGGCGTCCGGGACGCACCGCTGGAAATCCTGTCCGGCGCGGCTGCGCACCAGACGGTCAGTTTGAGGCGAGCGCCTCGCACTTCGCGGTGCTCGATATCCAAAACGCCGCCGTCCACCGCTGCTGCCGTCGCTCGTCGCTGACTCCGTGATCACCAATGGCAACGACTTGCCGCCCCTCACCGTGCAGCACCATCCGTGGACGCTCGGGGTCTGACGCCATCGCGGGCGATCTGGTGCTGGCGGACGAGGTGATCCGCCTAGCGGGATTCACGCTGACCGTGGAGGGCGGCGTGACGCAGCCACGACTGGTAAGATGGATCTGGATGACGGCGCGCTCGTCGTGGACGGCGACTACCGGATCCGGACAAACGCGGGCGGCGGAGCGTATTCGTCTGAGCGGCTCGCTGCGCATGACCGAGCCAGGATGCAGCCTGCTAGTGCGCGGCAGCTTTTTTCACCGACAGCACGGTCAGCCACTCGCTGCTGCTCACCGAGGGCACATTCCGTGAAGGGCGACTTCACCCAGGTGACGACGTCGTCGGATCGGTCAACAACTTCGCCTGCCGGATAACCCGTTACGGTGATTCTGTCGGGCGCGGCGCCCGCAAACCATCGCGTTCAGGGACCCGATCCGGCGGCTCCGCGGTTTCCGCGCTGGCGCTGCAAACAGGGCACTGGCATTCACTTCGCCGCTCGCCTCGTTCTCATCTCCGCGGCAACGCGCTGCCCGCCGTCGCCTTCGACCGCAGTTTCACGATGACCGAGGACCTCACCGCGTCATGCGGCGACCTCACCCTGCTCGGCAGCACGCTCGTTGTGCGGCTTCTCCGGCGCCCTCGCGGTGGAAGGCGGCGTCCTCCCAGCCCGGCGGCGTCCTCGACCTCAACGGCGGCAGCGCCGGTCGACGGCGACTACCGGCTCGGACCGACCTTGGCGGCGGCAACTTCACGCTTGCCTTGGGCGGCTCCGGATGACCGGTCGGCGGATTCGCTGCAGGTGGGCGGCAGCTTCATCACCGACAGCGCGCAAAGGCACCGGGGCGGCTCACGGCGGGGACGCTCGCGCTGGGCGATACTGCGCCCAGCTCAGCTCAGTGGAGGCCGGCGGAGAACTTCAACACCGCGAACCCTTCGCCGTCCATTTGGTCCCGGCTCCAGGAAGCGAACGATTGCGTTCGACGACCCGTCGCTGTCCCGCTCGCGACGCTGGAGATCCCTCAACGCGCCAGGCGGGGCGGTCACGTTTTCCGCGTGCGGTCGCGCCTCTTCGACCACCACCAAAGAGACTTCACGCTCGCACCGGGCACCGCCGACACCGATTTTCCGGATTTCGACGGCGACGGCAAGCGCGACCATCTCGATCTCTTTCCCACCGTCGGGGACAACAACAACAACGGCATCCCGGACAACGCGACGCCGCGACCTACACTTACCAAATCTGGCAGCAACTCCACTTTGACGATGATGATCGGACTTCGCCGAAGACGCCGCGCCGCTCGCCGATCCCGACGGCGACCGACTGACCAATGCCGAAGAATACCTCATGGGGACGAACCCGAATGCGTTCAACGCCAGCCCGGTCCAGGCGAGCGTCATCGACGACGGCGGCGAGCGCCGCCTCGCCCTGACCTTCACCCGCGTCAAGCCCGCCTCCGGCTCCGCCAGCTATGAGATCTTCGCGGCGTCCTCGCCCGCCGGCGCGTGGGAGAGCGGGACCGGCACCGAAGAGATCCTCGCCGACGACGGCGAGATCGAGACGGTGCGCTGGGTCGATACCGATGCGCCTGGCGGGGCGGCGAGGCGGTTCGCCTACCTTGGTGTTACAATCACCTTGGCGGAATAACCGAACCGACGGGTCCGATGGGGGGCTACGGCTTCGCTTTCTCAGGGAACTCAAATCCCGCCCGCGCCAAATCGTCAACCGCCTCGCCGTAAGCCTCTCGTTCGAGAACGGCATGCGAACCATCGCAGCGGACCACACCGCGTCGCCCACCACCAAGCGGGGGCGACACGAGGACGACGCGATGCGGATGCTCGTCCAACGTCCCGCCTGGAATGTAAAGCCATTCTCCCGCCTCCCCATCCGCGTTGTAATACCTGAGTTTCTCCAAGGACTCAGCAGGGATAGAGGCGCTAACTAGATCGTCGAGCGATCTCGGCAGCTCTTGGTTTTCGTTGTCGATCGCCGCGTTCCGTAGAGCGAAAACCAGCATCCGTGAAATGGGCTTCCTCCTTCGTCAACAAAGGTTCTCTCCCGAAAAGAACCACGCATTGGTAAAAGCATCAAGGCTTACGATCAAGCCAAGACCTACCGCCATCGCGGCAGGGCGGAGACTTCTCTGGGATTTTCCTTGGTAGTTTTTCATGGTCCCCCAAAGAATTGGACCCCTAAGCGAATCCCAATTTCCCCAGCACATCGCCCATCTCGGCTTTCGCTTCGATCATCGGGTAGTCGTGCTGGAGGACGATGTCGGTGTCTTTCAAGCCGTTGCGGTGACGGTGCAGACGATGGTGGCCGTCGTTGATTTTGGAGCAGCGGGCAGGCGTCACCAGCGCTCGCCGCAGGCGGCGGCGCATTTGAGCAGACCGGCGATGGAGGCGGCGCTGGCGGGTTCGACGAAGATGCCCTCGTGGGCGGCGAGCCAGCGCTGAGCGGCGAGGATCTCGCCGTCGGTGACGATATCGATGGCACCGCCAGCGGGTTGTTCGATGGCGGCGGTGGCTTGCGCCCAGCCTGCCGGATTCCCGATGCGGATCGCGGTGGCAACGGTCTCCGGGTGATCGACCGGCTTGCCAAATAAATCGGTGCCAGTAGGCAGTACGAACGAGCATGCGCGGCAGATGCCGCAGACGCGGTCGTCGAAGTATTCGCGGTAGCCCTTCAGTAGGCGGTGATGTTAGCCCGGCGTTGCCGACCGGCAGGACGTGGAGAAGTCCGGCCGAGCTCGTCCACGATTTCAAAGCTGGCGGTCTTCTGGCCTTCGATCCGGTCCGGGTTGATCGAATTGAGGATCTCAAAGTCATCGCGCGCCCCGATCTCGCGGACCAGCCGGAGCGCCTCGTCGAAATTGCCATCGATCGAGACGACCTTCGCGCCATAGACGAGGGCTTGCGCGAGCTTGCCCTTGGCGATCTTGCCGGCCGGGAGCAGGACGACGCATTCCATCCCGGCGCGGGTCGCGTAGGCGGCAGCCGAGGCAGAGGTGTTGCCGGTCGAGGCGCAGATGACCGCTTTGGCGCCCCGCTCCGCCGCCTTCGAGATCGCCATCGTCATGCCGCGATCCTTGAACGACCCAGTCGGGTTGAGCCCCTCGTATTTCACATAGACCGAGACGCCGCGCCCGACCCGCTCGGCCAGACGGGGAGCCGGGATGAGCGGCGTGGCTCCCTCGTGCAGCGTGATGGCGGGGGTGGCGTCGGTGACGGGGAGGCGGTCGCGATAGCGGTCGATGAGGCCGGGCATGGGGGAGATCGTGATTTGTGGTTGGAGATCTATTGTTGGTTGGCGGCTACGGATTCATGAAGAGCGCGGCGCTGGCGGTGTAGCCGTGGATGAAATTGGTGCCGGCGACGGGACCGAATTCACCGTTGCAGAAGAATCCGGCGAGCGGGGCGCGACCGAAGGTTTCCTCGAAGATGCCGGCGTCGTGATTCGGCACGCCGAACAGCCGGGCGCCGCGCCCGGTGCAGCTAAACATCAGCCCGGCGAATGGCTGCCCCGCCTCCCGCTGGATCTCTTCGCAGGCGTGGCGCAGATCCTCGTCCGCCGCATCGCCATCGCGGAGCTGAAACTGCATCGTCTGGCCGACCCGCGGGCGCGCGCCGACCGCCAGCACGCCGGCGTTGGGGTCGCCGCCGAGGATGTTGCGGACCAGAAAGTCGCCGCGCCGGAATTCGTCGCGGTATTCGCTGACCGCCAGCCCGGCGAAGATGTTGCCCTGGGCGGCAGACTGCTCCTCCTCGGGCAGCGACTCGAAGGCTTCCTCCAGCACCTCGTAGGCGCGGCGCTGCCCGATCGAGACGATGATGTTGTCGTCCACTTCGGTGATCGGATAGGCTTCGCCGATCGGGCGGCAGCCCTGGCTGACCACGCCCTCCAGCCGGATGCCCCCGGCGAAGGCGAGCGCGAGACCGGCGCTGTCCCAGTGGCGCCCGCTCTGGTCAAAGGTGAAGATCTTTTCCGCCGAACGCCCGCCGCTGGCGAGTCCGCCAAAGATCGGCGCGCCGGGAAATGTGGTGTTCCAATCGCGCAGCCAATCCTCGGCGACCAGCTCGACCGGATTGCCGATCGCGACGAAGCCTTCCAGCGCCTCCTGCGAGATGCCTGCGCGGCGCAGCCGGTCGGCGGCGGCGCGCCCATCCGCCTCCAGCGCGACCGGCTCGACTTTTGTATTCGGCAGGTTCAGGCAGAGCAGGGAAAAGCCGGAGACGCCCTCGTCTTCCTCCCCCACCCCGATGATGCCATCGGCGGAGCACCCGACCACCATCGGCGCGTGCGCGTGGATCTGGACCAGCTCGATGAAATCGCGGAGCGAATCGCCCCAGTCCGGGCTGACAAACGCAACCGCCAGCGTCGTCCGCCCCCCGCACCGCCCGCGGCAATCCTCGGCGGCAGCCCGGATCGCTGACTCATCAAACGTGGTCAGGCGGATCGCGGAGGCGGCTCGGTTGTCGGCAGTCACCGCCTAACGTGACCGGGTTGCCCGCCCGCGTAAACGGGAAATTTGCCGCGCTTTCAAATTGCGGCCAGAAATCCTGCCTCCACCGATCCGCCTTGCACAAAGCGCCCCAGAGGGTACGGTCTGCGGTTGAATGAAAAAGCTCTCTCCGCAGCAGATTCGTCAGATTCGCTTGAGTCAGCCCTCGACCTCTTTGGAGGAGGTCATCGCGCAATTCGAGCAGAACCGCCGAGCGCGGCTCTGCGGGCAAACCGCCACAGCATCCAAGAACAGTTCGAAAGAGCGTCCACCAGCCAAGCCATTGGCGTTTTTGATCGCTCCCGTTTCGGGGCTTTCCTAGATAGCGGTGGCGAACATGAGGTGTATCTCGCTGAGGACATTTCCGTACCCGACCGGTGGCGGGTTTATAAAAAGACCCATCCCGATCACGCGGGACAAACTGCCCGCGCCGTTGCCCGAATTGACGGCGGAATTCGGGTGGCGTCGGACGATGCGACTCCTGCTGAGTATTTAGAAAGACTTATTCTACACAATAAAATCTTTGGTGACGAAATTCGATTGGAGGGACTGCTCCAAGAGGGTTCGAGTCTTTCGATCGTCACATCTCAACCCTACATCAAAGGTTTGATCCCGGAAAGAAGCGAGGTCGACGACCTTTTAGCCGGCAGTGGATTCCGAAGAATGCAGGATGGATTCTGGTTTAGCCAAGAGCGGCAGGTAGGTATTGTCGACACGAAACCTGCAAATTTTATCCGGTCCGATGATGGCGCAATCCACCCAATCGATGTCGTCATTTTTATTCCAACGGAGGCGATGCTCTCGCTCTGGAATAAACGACGCGAAGGATAGCCCTACGCCAAAAGCTCCCGGACCACCCGCGCCTCGCTTTCCTCGACCAGCTTGATCTCGCGGGGACCGACGCGGAAGCGGAGCGCCTCGTGGTCCAAGCCGAAGAGGTGGAGCACGGTGGCGAGCCAGTCGTAGTGGTGGACGGTGCCCTCGACCGCGTGGTGGCCGAATTCGTCGGTCGCGCCGTGGACGTAGCCGCCGCGGAAGCCGCCGCCGGCGACCCACTGGCTGAAGCCGTAGGTATTGTGGTCGCGGCCGACGTTTTTCCGGTCGGACGCGCCGGAGCGGAACTGGATGACCGGCAGCCGCCCCATCTCGCCGCCCCAGTGGACGACCGTGCTGTCGAGCATCCCGCGTTGTTTGAGGTCGCGGACGAGCGCGGCGGCGGGCTGGTCGATCTCGCCGCAGCGGTTCGGCAGCTCGGTCAGGATCGCGCCGTGGTGGTCCCAGTTTTGCCCGGCGCAGAAGATCTGGACAAAGCGGACGCCGCGCTCGACGAGGCGGCGCGCGATCAGGCAGCGCGTGGCGTAGTCCCGCGTGCCAGGCTGATCCACGCCATACATTTTCTTGATCGATTCCGGCTCGGCGGAGATGTCGAATGCCTCGCGGGCCGCGTCTTGCATCCGCGCCGCCAACCCATAGCTGGCGAGCCGCGCCTCCAGATCGGACTCGCCCGGATGCTCGGCGAGGTGCGCGCGGTTGAGCCGCTCGAGCAATTCGAGCTGGGCGCACTGCGGGCCGCCGCGCAGGTGGGCGGGCGCTTCGAGGTTGAAGATCCTCGGCTCCGCCGGGCGGACGACGGTGCCTTGGAAGACGGCGGGGAGCTTGCCCTGGCTCCAGTTTTCGCTGCCCTCCTGCGGCAACCCGCGCGGGTCGGTCAGCGCGACGTAGGCGGGCAGGTTTTGCGAGGCGCTGCCGAGCGACTTGAGCAGCCAACTGCCGAGCACCGGGCGGCCGTGGACGGGCGCGCCGGTGGTGAGCGCGAAGTTTGACGGGACGTGATTGTTCGAGCCGGTGCGCATCGAGCGGATCAGCGTGATGTCGTCTGCGATCGTGCCGAGGTGCGGCAGCAGTTCGGACAGCTCCATCCCGCACTGGCCGCGGCGGTGGAACGCCCACGGCGGCCCCATGATCTCGCGGCTGGCCTGCGCCGCGTTGTCGAACTTCAGGTCACCGTCGAACGTCTGGCCGTTGCGCTTCACCAGCTCGGGCTTCGGGTCGAACAGATCGATCTGGCTCGGTCCGCCGAGCATATACATCGAGATCATCGCCCGCGCCTGCGGCGGCTTGGGCGGTGCCTTGGGCAAAACATCGAATGTCTCCCCGATGATCGGCTTCGCCAAACCGGCGGATTCGGCGAGCGCGCCGTCGCGCCTGAGCAACCACGAGGCGGCGACCGCGCCGAGGCTGAACGACGAGGTGCGGAGAATCTGGCGGCGGCTGGGCGATCGCGGGTCCATGGGAAGCATGTTAGTCGAGATAGAGAAATCGGTTCGATGCCATGAGCACCTGGCAAAGCGCGGACAGCGCGCGGTGGGCGGCGTCGGCATCGGGGTCGGCGGCGAAGTGCGCCTCCTGCGCGGCGAGGAATGCCCCGCACGCCTCGCGTTCCTCCCCGGACGGCGGCGCGGCGAACAACCTGGCGTAGAGCGCCGCCAGCCGGCCGCCGGCATCGCCCGCCTCTGCCATGGCGGCGCGGGCCAAGGCGTCGGCGGCGTCCGCGGATTCTTGGTCGTTGAGGAACCAGAGCGCCTGGGTCGCCACGGTCGTCTGGCGGCGGCGGTGGCAATTCGGCGTCATCTCCGGCTGGTCAAAGGTTGCCAGCATGTTGAGCGGCAGCCGCCGCTGGACTTCCACGAATAAACTGCGCCGCGCCGAATCCCCTTCGCCAGCACCGCTCGCTCCTCATTGTTCGCCGACACGGAGAATCACCTGCTCGCCGAGCGCCAGATCGATCCCGCCCGACACCGCCAAGATCGCATCGCGGATTGCCTCCGCCTCCAGCCGCCGCAGGTCTGCGCGCCCGAGCAGCGCATTTTCGGTATCGATTTGATCCAGCCCGGCGGCGCTGCGATCGCTGCCGGTAGGTGTCCGACGACACGAACAAGCGCAATCGCCGCTTCTGGCTCCAGCCGCCGCGCACGAAATCTGGTACCAGCCAGGCCAGCAACTCGGGGTGGGGACGTTTTGCGGCCGCCGCCGACATTCCGAAATCGCCCGCGTGGCGACTAAGTTGCGCCCGAACGCCTGCATCCAAAGCGCGGCCACGAAAACGCGCGCCGCCAGCGGATGCCGGCCGTCGGTGAGCTGGCGCGCGTAGGCGAGCCGCCGCCCGGTCGTCTTCCAGCGGTCGCATCGGGCGAGAAAAGCGCATCGGTTGCTCGCGGCGGCGGCGCAGCACCATCATATTTGCTGGCCGACCGCCTCGCGGTGGGCTTTCCGGATCGCCCCGAATGGGGACGCTCACCGGGATCGTTCCCGGCGGCTCGGTCGTCGCCATGACCAGCCGCTGGCAAGGCCTTGGTCGCCCGCAGCTCGGCGATCGGCTTTTTCTCGTCTCGAACTTCCGATGCGCCGCGCCGTCGTATTCGACCAGCAGCCCGCTGATGAAATCGACCGGCTTGACCATCGGGTATTTGTCCAGGAGCTGCTTCTGCTCGCCGCTGCGCTTCGCCGGCTCGGCGAGGACCGCCTCGCGGGTCGCCTCGCGCTCCGCCTCCGGCACCGCCTCCAGCTTCTGCCGCTGGATCTCCGCGCAGTGCGCCAGCCGCCGCGCGTGAAGATCCGCCTCCATCTTCTGCGCCTCCGCCTCGATCCGGTCGCGCTCGGCACGCACCTCCGCCGACGTCATGTCGATGAGCCGCCCGCCCGGCTGGGGCCAGTTTTGCAGCGGAGCGCGGATCGGTGTACCGCGGAACTGATAGTAGTCATCGATGCCGATCGGCCGTATTTGTGATCATGGCACTGGCAATTGACGGTCAAGCCGAGCAGGCTCGAACTTCGACCGCCCGATCGACGAGGCGACCGCCGGATTGCGGTCCGCAGCGTGTTGCTCGCTCCGGTGCCGTCCGGGCCATGCGCAGGAAGCCGGTCGCGGTGAGCCATTCGAGGTGGCGTGGGTCGTCGATGTTGAGTTCGCCCGATCATCTCGTCGCTTCTACCAGTTGTTCGCGGATGAAGGCATCGACCGGCTTGTCGGCATTGAAGGCGCTCACGACATAGTCGCGGTAGCGCCACGCGTGGTCGCGCTGGGTCAGCGTCCTGGCGCCGCCATCGGTCTCGGCGTTTCTACCGCGTCTAGCTGTGCCGCGCCCAGCGCGCCGAATTGCGCTGAAGCGAGCGTGCCGGTCCGGCGAGGCGTTGCCCGGCGTTCGGCGATTCGTCCGCGCAAAACGCATCGGGCTTCCGCCGCATGATGGCGGCAGCCTGGTCAGATCGAAGCTCAGCCGCCGGACCAGCGTGCGCCGGTCCGCCACCCGATGGCGCGACGCCGCGCTTCAGCGGCTTCGCCAAAACAAAGCCGTCCACCGGATTCGCTCCGCCCGCCGGGACCGGAGCCTCGCGCAACGGCTGAAATGCCCAGTGCCCAAGTTCCTCCGGCGTAAACCGCGCGTCCTCGACATTCGCCGTACCGCAGCGTTCGCCTCTGCGCGATCCACTGCGGATGACCGCCTTTCCTCCGGCTTCAATTCTTATCGCCCTCCCAGCATCTCACGGGCATCGATCTCTCTTCCACAGCAAACTGCCTGCTGCATCGCCCGGCAGAACCGCCGCCCCCGATTCGCCGCCCGCCTGCATCAGCCGCACCAGCCGCAGATCCAGTTCGCCCTTCGCCACCCCGCTCTCGCCGTGGCAGTGAAAACACGCCGCCTTAAAAATCGGGCGCACATCCCGCTTCGTAAGAAAGCTCCGCCGAAGCTGCCGGCGACGACGGAGCCGCCCACGCGAAAAGCGCGAGGGAGCCAAGGGCGGCGGATGCTGATCGGAAGAATACCTGAGCCATGGGGTTGGGTCTGATCGTAGGGATACCGACCTTCCCCAGCAATTCTTATCACTTGGCATCCGGCTTCTTCCGCCGCGCCTGGTAGCGCCCCTCGATGTGGAGGACGCCGTCTTTGAGCGTGTGCCCGAGGTCGCCTCTTCGAGGACAAAGCCATCTTCGGATTTCGAGATGCAGCGGCGTTTCCAGACGACCTTCGCCTTGGCGCAGCGACGTAGCCGGTGGGGGCGACTCGCGGGAATGCTCGCCGTAATACTGTGTGCCCAGCGCGGGGTGGCCTTCGAGGTTGACCGGCTGGAGCGGCGGCGGCATGAGCGAGTCGAGCGTAACCTCCGGCTGGTCGGGCGACGGGAGCTGCGCAGCCGGAGGTTGCGGAACTCGACCGGCGCGCCCTCGGACTCGAGGCAGAAGGAAGCCGCTGGCGGGCGAGATGCCGCCGCCGGAGACCTCCTCGCCATTGACCCAGAGGCGGACTTCGCCGTCGATGGCGCGGACGTGGTAGTGGTTCCACTCGTCGGTCCCCTTGGTCGTTTCCTTGACGGAAGCTGCATATTGTCCGGCGCGACTGGCGGGAACGGCCGCATCTTGACCGGACCGACGGGGAAGACATCGCCGTGGCTGGTGAACCAATCCGCCGGCTTGTTGTATTGCTTCGTGTAAACCTCCGCGTAGCCGAGGTCGAGCACCTGGACCTCGATGCCGTGCGGCAAGGCGCCGCGCCCGGCGGAGAGGTTGGCGATGCTCTGCGGGGTGGCCCAGACGAAGACGCCGGAGTTGCCGCCCTTCTGCTTGTGCATCCACTCGCAGATCAGCTCGAAGTTGACCAGCGGCTCGCGGTAGCGGATCACTCCGGTCGGCCTGCCGGTGCAGAACGCGTGGCCGCCCACCCAGCGCCACGTGTCGTCGTGGCAGTTGACGTTCACAAAGTCTTCGCCGGTCAAGATCTCCCAGCCTTCGGTCGTGCCGTCGGGCGGCAGCTTTTCCCCGGCGGGCGCGGCGGCGAGCGCCGCATGGTCGAAGGTCTTGAGGAATTCGGCGACATCGCGCACGTCCTGGTCGGTCATCGCCATCTCGCCCGCCGTCGGCATCGGCGATTCCTTCAGCTCTTCAACGCCGATGCCGCCGCGCCGGAATTCGATCTTCTTGGTCAGACCGCCCATCAGCTTGATCTTGAGCGATCCGGCGTGCCAACTGTAGTTGGTCATCAATCCTTCGGCGACAAACTCGCCCTTCTTGAGGCGGACCGGCTTGTCGTAGCCGTGGGCGAGCTTCGCATCCGGATCTATGATCTCCTTGGCGATTTCTTCGATGGTGCGCTGCGCGCCCCAGGCGGTGAGGTCTGGCCCGAATGCCACGCCTTCGCCGCCGATCCGGTGGCAGATCAGGCAGCGCGTCGCCGCCGCCTTGCCGCGCGCCGCATCGCCGGGCAGCGCCGCAATGGTTGCCGCGCCGGACACCTTCGTCGGCGTGCCGAACTCGCGCGGCAGCGGGTAGGAGGCGTCGAGGTATTCGCCTTTCAAATCGTTCAGGTCCTTGGCGACGATCTCTTGCACGGTGATCTGATAGTCCTCGCGGGCGAAGGCGGGCAGCGCGGCGAGCGCCTCCAGCCGGGCGATCCGGTCGAGCCGCTCCGCCTCGCTGTGGAAGCTGGCGAACGCCATGGCGAGGTGCCGGAATTCGTCGATCGGCGGCTGCTGCGCGCGCAGGCAGGCGTCGAGCGCGGCGACCGCCTCGGGCGTGAACATCCGCCACGCCAGGTTCTTCGCGGTCTTCGTCCAGCCCGCCGGATCGCCGAACTTGGCGGCGACCAGGTCGCGATAGGCATCGGCTTCCTTGCCCGCCGCGGCGATGCCCAGCGCCTCTAAATAATAGCGGTCGATCCCATCGTATCCGGCGAAGAGCGGCGCGAGGAGATCGGCGCATTCCGCATACGGCACATCGCGCAGCGCGAGCGCGACCTCGCGCCGCACGGCGGGCGACGGCGATGCCGCCAGCGGGCGCGCGAGCTCCAGCACGCCGCCGGGATCGGCAAAGCGGAGGGCGCGAAACGCGGCGATCTGCAACTGTGGGTCGGCATTTTCCAAATACGGCTGGACGGCGGCGCGCCCCGGCTCGCCAAGCTGCGCCAAGACCCAGAGGTGCCGCGCGACCATGACCGGATCGCCCATCGCCGCCTCCAGCGCGGGCGGCGACCGACCGGCGGCAGACGCGCCACCCGCCGCGAGCAAGGGGCGGCGGCGCAGAGCGGATCGCTGACCGCCGGGCTGCGCAGCGCGGCGAGCTTACCGGCACGCTGGCGAAATCGACCGCCGGGCGCTCCAGCTTCGGCACGCCCTTTTTGGTGATCCGGCAGGATCGCGCCGCTGACTGATTCGTGCGCTACTGTGTCGTTATAGAAATCGGCGAGGAAGAGCGATCCGTCCGTGCCGAGGACGAGATCGGTCGGCAGGAAGTGCTGCCCGCGCTCGCTTTCCTTCAGCTTGGATGAACGGGCGGTGCCGCCCCATCGAGATCGCCGCGCCGGAGAGCCGCGGCGTGCATACCCATCACTTCCTTGCGCACCAGCGCAGCTGACCAGATAGGTGCTACTAAGCCCAGTGGTGTCGTCTTCGATAAAGACGTTGCCGGTCGGCGATCCGGCCCGTAGATCGAGCCGGGCGGGCACGCGCCGATGTTCTCGCGCTAATGCGAGCGGGAGAACCGCAGGTCGCGGCTCCAGCCCGGACGGCTCCTCCCACGTCTTGGCGACCTCCTCCCACGAGCGGCCGCCGTCGCGCAAGTCGGCGTAGCCGAAGTTGCCGTGCTCCATCACCCAGGACGACCGGCAGTGCGCGGGATCGTCATTGTCGCTCTGCAGAACGTCGCCGAATGCGGTCACGAATAGATCGTGCGGGTTGCGCATGTTGTGCGCGGTCGGCGTCAAGCCGGTGCCGTCCGGGTTGACCCGCATCGTCACGCCGCCGACATAGACATGCCCGTCCGAGCTCGGCTTGCCGATCGCCTCGGGATAGCCGTAGTAGCAGCCGGAGAGGAAGTGCCGGCCGTCCTTGGTCTGGATGTCCGCGCCGCAGTTGCCGTAGGAAAAGTGCCACTGCCCGCTCGGCGCGCCGACCACCGCGTGCAGCGTGTGGTCGTGGTTTCTGTTCTGAAACCCGGTCAAAAACTCCTCGCGCTTGTCCACCGCCGGATCGAAGCGCGCGTCCCGGTCCACATCGGTGAACACGATGATCGAAGGCGTCGCCGACAAGACGATCCGGTTGTCGAAGACGGCGATCCCGAGCGGCGCGGGGCGCAGGTTTTTCTCGGTGACAAAGACATGCGACGAATCCGCCTTCCCGTCCCCGTCCTTATCCTCCAACACGATGATCGACTGCCCGGCATCGACGCGCCGCCCGGCGTTGTAGTCGATGCCCTCGGTGCACCAGAGCCGCCCCTGCGCATCGCAATCCATGGCCACCGGCGAGAAGATCATCGGCGACTGCGCCCACACCTCGATCTGCAAGCTCTCGTCGCCGAGTTCAAACGCCTCGACCGGCACGCCCTCGACCGGGCGATCTTCTTTGGCAAAGGCATCGCGGTCCGGCGCGGCGGAAGCAGCGGAAGCGGCGGTCAAGGCGAGCGCCGCCGCAGCGGCGGAGCCGAACGTGAAGGGGATCGGATTTTTTGGGATCATGATTGGGTCGGTCAGATTAGCGGCAGCGATAGGGCACACTCGCCCTTTCCGCCAGCGCCGATCAGCCGTGCCTAGCGACAGGCAACCCGAGGCACCGCACCGTAGTATAAACAACGACACCGAGTTAAAATCCGCCCGAGTAAGCAGGCCGCCGATCCTGCGGACGCAAGCCAGCTTGGAACCCTTTCCGCCACGTTGGAATGAGGTCTACGTGGACTCGAGCGATACGTTCAGGATTAGTATAGACCGATTGCCAAAGTGATTTGCGCCTATTTTTAATACCCGCCATGGCTGGCTAGGCAAAGGGTGTTGCGAAATGGGAAGGGTGCCTCCCAATCCGGGCGTCGCGAATCCAACCTCCCCTCCTAAGAGGGGACGGGGGTGGGTCCGCGAGCATCGGACCACCTTAGAGGAATCGGTCCCGCCACGCCCCCCCTTTTCACCATCCGTTGGCAAGAAACAGATGATAGCGACGACTGTTGCTCGCCAAATCCCCTCCCAGGAGGGATTTTACGGGGCGGCGCCCAGCCACATCTAATTCAGAATCAAACAGCGCGCCTTGGGCAGTCAATCCGCAATTGGTTTTGGCAATGAGTCAAACTCCCGAACAGGGGCAGCCGATTTCGCGAGTTGATCTCCGCTTCCTTTTTCCTCCAGCGCTATTCAAACTTCGGATCGAAATTGCCAATCGTGCGCTCCAATGACCTCTTAACGCCCGCCTCCCGTCCGTGTCGGCGCGGGAACCTGCGGTGGAACGCGCGCCCGGATCGGCGGCACATTTGGCGCGGGAACAACGGTTGGCTGAATTTGAGCGGCGCCCGGCCTAACGGTCTGGAATCCGTCGCGGTCGCCATAGTGGGTGATGAGCCCGCCTTGCATCTGATAGCCGCGCACGGGTTGGCCCGGCTGGATCGATGGCACCGAGCGGATCGTGTTCGCCGCAGACGATGTCCGGGCGAGTCCGGAGCTAGTGCCTCGCCCGGAATGCGAGGGCGAGCGCCCGACGCCGGATTCCGGCGGACAATCGGTCTCGTAGCGCCGCGAGGGGGCGGGCACGATGTAGGTTTGCCCGCCAGAGTAATAGCCAGTGCCGTAGCCGTAGCCGTAATCATAGATCTCCCGGCGATCGGTCCGCTCGGGCGAGGGCACTGGCTCGCCGATCGCCGGAGGTTCGGCTTCCGCCGGAGCCGCGCCATGCCGGCCCGACAGGCGGGCGACTTCAGCGCGCAGGGCGGCGACTTCCGCCTCCAGCGCGGCGATCCGGTTCGCGTCGCTCTGCCGCAGGTATTTTGCCTCCGCCGCCGCCAGTTCGACGGCGACCTGCTCCGCCGACCGCGCCATGCCCCGCTTTCTAAAAGCAAACAGGTTGTGGCGCATCGCGAGGATCTCCGCCTCGGCGTCGAAATAACCCCGGTGCACCGACCCGATCAGGTCTTTGATCAAGGCGGCGCGTTCCGCATAGGCGGCATACGCCTCCCGATAGCCCGCCACGCCCGTCCCGGGGGGCGACGGCATTTTCAATAGCTCCAGCCAGTAATTTTTCACCATCGCCGCCGTGATCACCTGGGTCGAATCCGGCGGCGGGGTGAGTTCGGTCGGCAGATAAAGCGGGACCGGCGCGTCGGGCGCAGGCGACCGCTCCGCGCTGCTCAGTTGCTGCGCGTTGGCGATCAGCGGGATGCACAGCGCGGCGGCGAACGCGAGGGCGGCGATCCGGCGGAGGAGGCGTCGTAGGGCGGTCATAGCAATGATCCAACTGACGCGCCAGCCACCCGATTATTCAACCTCCGATCGTGAAATTTTTCTCATTCACTTGCCAAACGCTCCCGTAACTTCGTATGCTATCCAGCGGAAGCTTTTTCCCATAACCCAGAAATCGCAACCCTAACCCAGCACCCAAAACCATGACAAAACTCGTGATTCTCGCTGATCTTGGACACCTGAGGGCATTCTCCTTTACCCCCGCCGAACCGGAGCACCACGCCCGATACCGCGTGCAGGAGATCGACCTCCGACCGCAGGACAAACCGGAGCGGATCAGCGAGCGGGTCACGGATCAAGCCGGGCGCTTTGCCCAGCATGGCAACCCCGGCATGACCAACGGAGAGGCCCACAATCTCGAAACCGAGCAAGAGCGCCGGATCATCAAGACGCTGGCGGACCGGATCGAACGCATCCTCCAGCGCAGCCCCTGCGACCAGTGGACGCTCGCCGCTCCCAAAACGATCTGCCACCGGCTCAAGGACGCCATCGGCAACGCCGCCAGGCGCTCGCTCGCCCGCGTCGAACCCGCCGACCTGACCAAGCTCCACGTCAAAGAAGTCGAGGCGCGGTTTATGGCATAGATCCTAATTCATTTTCTGACGGTCTATTGGAATCTCTCAAGTCCGCGAAATCTCGTGGACAACTTGGGGTGCTGTAGACAAAGTGCTGCTTAAATGAGCACCGCCAAGAAACGCTCCGGGCAATTTTTACCTCTAGCGAAGTCGCGTCTTCGCTGGTGCAATGGGTGGTTCAGCGAAAATCGGATCGGCTCTCGACCCATCCCCCCAGGAGACGCCTACCAATTCCTTCGATTCCACCGGAAATCGGTCGGGATTGAGATCGATCCTTCCGCAGCCGAGACCGCAAGATTGCGGGCAGCCATTCGCCCTCGTTCACGGAGGCGATTTTTTCTCTTGGGCAGCGGCGACACCCGAGCGATTCGAAGCGATCGCGGGGAATCCCCCCGTTTATTCGATTTCAGCTGTTCAATGGGTTATCCGCGCCCAAGCATTGGCGGCGGCTTCGCTGATGGGCGCGAATTTCAGCAGCCTGACCTCCTCCTGGCCCTCTTTGTGCTCGTTGCAGCGGGCCTATTCGAAGCCTGGGTGGAAAGATGGCATTTGTCGTTCCGGCAGAGATTGGACATGCGAATTATGCCAGAGCTTCACCCTGCCCTCTGCTCACACTTTGCCAAGGTCCACCTGACCGCCTGCCGGGAAAAGCTCTTTCCTGTGCTATCCGAAGACTGTTGGCTCCTCATTGTGAGGGTTACGGGTCCAAGACCTCTGCGGTCGAGCTGGCAACAGTCACCAAGTTTACGCCGACCGAACACCCGCCCGACGCCGACCGGTTCGTCAGCCTACGCGGATGGGCGGCGGCGGGACATAGAGGCTTCGCTCCCTTTTGCTGCCAGAGCCATCTTGAGCCTCTACCATAGCCTGGTCGAGAGCCAAGATGTGCAGCGCTTTGGTCAGCTCGCCCGCCAACATCGGCTACGTTAGCGGAGCCAACGACTTTTCCACCTGCACAAGCACCGCCCGTGAATTGAAGATTCCCGATTCGGTCCTTCGGGTAGCCGTTCGCAAATCCACGCAACTCGCAGGGGATCACTTAGAGCCAGCGCAAGTGCGAATGGCTTCGCGAGGACCTACCCATCCTTGCTTCTCGACTCTGAATGGGCTGGACCGCGTCTTGCCTGTGCAGGTGAAGCGCTACCTTGACACGGAAGCGGGCATCCAGGCGGGGCGGCTACAAATGCCGGAATCGGCTACCTTGCACGCCGTGCCAGATGTCAAGACGCCCGATGCTTTTCTTACCGTCATGACGGACGCCCCTCGCTCATCCTCAATCGCGCGGGGATGCGTGTGTGCACCAATTCACTGCATGCCGTCAATTTTAGATCCGGGGTTTCTGCCGAATCGATCCACCGCAGTTGGCGTTCTGATCTAACGGAACTCGGCACGGAATTGGAGGGCATCCGCTCGGGGGCGGAAATGCTCAAAACTCGAACCCCGCGAAGCAGCGTTTGCCAGTCCCAACCGGAAAGCTCCGCTCGACGAAGCGCGACCGCGAAGTCTTGTTGCGTATACCACCGCCACGATGCGATCATGGCGCTATCATGGCTGAACCGGGCTCTTCATCCCCCCATACCTCAACCTGTGCCAAGCTCTGCGAGAGTTCGCGTCGTTTCGGGGAAGCACACAAAGCCAAAGGCACATCAAGCCGCTGCACCAACACCTCGCGCTCGGTTGGTTCTCGAGGGTGGATTTTTGCCTGGTGAAATCACCCCACATCCGCCGATCCGGGTCGAAGGCGGAACGCGGCTTGTCTTTGACGCAAGTGTCAAGACAGAGACAGAATGCACAGTTTTAGGTGGGCTTAAGACAAAGGACATCGACGTGGTGGTTGCCAAAGAAGGCGTTGTACTCGGTCGTTGCGATCTCCGTAAAGGGCACCACCAAAGCGATGCGAAACCTAACCAACCGGATGGAGGAAGCTATCGGGGATTCGACCAACATCCACATCATGTAATCCCGGACCGCCGATGGCTTCCCTCCAAGTTATCCGGGCAATGCCGCTTCTACACCGACGGAGTGAGTAGGGCAACGATGTCGCAATCGATGCCGAAAGGAAACCCGTCGAATCCGTATGCCGATATCATGCAGCCCTTTCCCGAGCTGTCTTGGCCGTAGATTTATCCATCCGGAGAAGAACTCACCCGATATGAGCGGGTCGGGCTTGCGTTGGTGGATATGCGCCCTGAACACCGAGGAGAGATCTTGCCTCTCTTTCCGTCACCGGAGGATCCGCTCCGAATCGAAAGGTTCATCGAGTCCCTCCTTGCCACTTACGATCTGCGGTTTCCGTTTTCGGGACCTTCACTCAAGAGTCTCAGGCGTCAGGAATGGGCGAGCGACTCCCCCGCATTCGAGGCGCTTGGCGACAGGGACAATCTCGGGCAAATCCTCGGCTATCCGCCCCGTCTCGCATAACCCCCTTCCCGCCGCCGTGTCCCGCCACCGCTTTTACATACCGCCCGACCAATGGTCCCCCGAATCGCCCGCTCTAGAGGGCGATGAGGCAAAGCATTGCACCCAGGTGCTCCGGCTCGGCGAGGGGGCGCGGATCACGGTGTTTAATGGCGCTGGCGCGGAGGCGACGGCGGAGATTGTTTCGGCGGAGCGCGGGCGGGTGGCGCTGCGGGTTTTGGCGGCGGCGAAGGCGGCGCCGCTGGCGGCGCGGCTCGTGCTGGCGCAGGCGCTGCCGAAGGGGAAGGCGATGGATCTGATCTTGCAGAAGGCGACCGAGCTAGGCGTGGCGGAGATCGCCCCGCTGGTCAGCGAGCGGTCGGTGGCGCGCCCGGCGGCGGCAGAGGCGGAGGCGAAACGCGAGAAGTGGCAGCGCGCGGTGATCGAGGCAGCGAAGCAATGCGGGCAAAACTGGCTGCCGCAGGTCCACGCGCCGCAATCCGTGGCGCAATTCCTCGCCCGCCCGCCCGCCGCCGACCTCGCCCTGATCGCCTCGCTCCAGCCGGAGGCGGTACCGCTCAAGCAGGCGATCGCCGCCTGCCGCGAATCACGCGGCCCCTCGCCGGGCAGCGCCACGATCCTGATCGGACCGGAGGGCGACTTCGCCCCGGCGGAGATCAACGCCGCCCGCGCGGCGGGCTACGAGCCAGTCACCCTCGGTCCCATCATCCTGCGCGTCGAGACCGCGGCGGTTTACTGCCTGAGCGTCCTCGGGTATGAATTGTTCTGATGGCCGCCGATTGGACCGATCACTTTCTCGACAAGCTGCTCGAACTCGACGCCGCCGAAGCTCCGCATGGTCTCTACGGCATCCGGCAGGCCTATTTCGGGGGCGGCACGCTGCCGACGCTTGCCGAGGTGCTCAGTTCGCCAAAGCGCGCTGATTTTCTGGGAAGATGCGGATTCCAACGCGGTCCATCGTGGGGTTGCGATCGAAGTGTCCTTCGATTTTCTCCGGCAGAAGGCTTCGAGGTTCGGCTGCGCGCCATCGATTTCGCCTCCACCAAGATCCGGCAATATGGTAACACCTATCGGCTCGACAAAGCCCACGGCAAGCCAGCGGCGGAGAAATCGGCAGGCATCGAACTCGCCCTCACCGACCTGCAACGCGATGCGAGACCCAGCCAAGGAGAAGCGATCCTTTTCGTCGCCCATTTCGTCCGCGACCAGGAGCTTGAAACCCTGCTCTCCCGCGCCGCCGATCCCTCCTATCGCCAGCGCTACGGGGTATCGTATGCCGAGCGCCGTTGGGCGGATAAGGCGAGGGGTTTTCAGTCCATCGCCGCGCTCTGGTGGGCGGCGGCGGAGTGAGATTAAGTCGAAGTCGGCGACGCGCGCATTCGCCTGAGAGCTGCCTCGATTTCTCGCTTCATGCGCCAAAAGCGAAGTGCCAGAAAACCGGTCAGAGCCGCCAATATGACGAACATGAGCAGTCTATTGATCGGATCAACGCCGCGTCCGAGCGCGAAGTATTTGCCTGGATTTTTTGGGTCGAATGTCACCGCAATGGGGTTCCCAGGTTGAAGTCTCTGAGCAGTCCTAGGCGCTACAACATCTTCCAAATGATGAACCTCAGATCCAAATCTGAATTCCGCTAAGACGGTTCCGGTCGAAGAATCGACCTCCGTGATAATGGCCGTCCCTTCCTGCCCTCGCATTAAGTGCGCAATAGGCGTAAAGCCATACAGGACAAACGGGAAAACGAGGGCAAAAAAGAGCAGGAACGTCATCCCCCAAACGCGGATGCGACATGATTTCAGCGCCGCCTGGAGCGCCATTTCGGTATGTTCTGGAGATCCGACTTCCGCGTTCGTGGAGAACCCCTCATTCACTTCGTAGCCCCCTCTCAGCCAGCCGACCAGTAGTCCGGGCGCGGAACCAGCAAGAGCCATCGCGGAGAAACCAATGAAACCGATCTTGTCGATATCAATCGCAATTGCCGCCATCGTGGCGCTGCACAGCCCGGCCAAGCAAAAGAGCAGCCCCACCTTCGTATTTTTATTGCCTATGAGTGGCGTGCCGCAATGCTGGCAAAATGCATTCAATGCCGCCAAGCCTTGGCACCACCCCAAAAACGAAATCGCCTGATGCCCGCAGGCGGGACACTGCATCGGCACTTTCTTTTCCCCGCCCATCGCCCCCTACGCGTTGGCCAGCGGCTTGGGTGTCGCGCCCGCTTGGAACGGGACTTCGCCGAGCAGTTGGATGATCACGTCGCGGGTCGTTTTGCCGTCGATGCGCGCGCTGTATTCGAGGAGGACGCGGTGGTTGAGGACCGGGATGGCGACGGCTTTGACGTCCTCGAAGCTGGCGTTGGTGCGCCCTTCCATCAGGGCGCGGGCTTTGGCGGCGGCGGCGAGGCTGAGCGCGGCGCGCGGGCTGGCCCCGAATTTGATCGAGGCGGAGGCGGCGCTTTGGCCGGGGTGGGTGCCATCGACGAGCCGGGCGATGTAGTTGGCGACGACATCGGGCAAAAAGATGCGGCGGACGAGGGCGAGGATGCTCTGGAGCGTCGCCTCCTCCATGATCGGATCGACCTGCGGCTCGACGCCGAGTTCGCGGTCCTTGACGATCTTCTCCAGCGTGGCGGCGTCGTTGCGCAGGACTTCGAGCTTGAACAAAAAGCGGTCGAGCTGCGCCTCGGGCAGCGGGTAGGTGCCTTCCAGCTCGATCGGGTTTTGGGTGGCGAGCACGAAAAACGGATCGGGCAGCAGGTGGGTCTCGCCCAGCACGGTGACGCGGCGCTCCTGCATCGCT
>JAWLBD010000039.1:0-59361 GCA_041395145.1 Verrucomicrobiales bacterium
AGACTCAGGACATCCCAGATTTCTGGCTTATCCGCCCCACACCAACCCCACGCTTGTCAACGCCGCCGAAAACGATCTGGTTGCGAGCTATGATCCGCCCCAATCCATCCCCATCCCCATCGCAAACCTACGGTGCCGCGCTTTGCGCGCTCGCCTTGACCGCTGCGGCTGGTTTTGCCGCCCCGGGCGGAGCGATCCTTGATCCTGGCGAGGTTTTGGGGCGGCAGACGTTTTGGGACAACCGGGACTTTGGCTGGTATGCGGAGAACATCCCGCTTTTTGAATCGCCCGATGCGGAGCTGGACACGACGTATTACTACCGCTGGGATCTGATGACCAAGCACCTGGTCTACGGGTCGCCGGCGGACGGCTACGCGTTCACCGAGTTTATCGACCGCCCGTTTTGGTCCGGCACCTATGGGGCGATCAGTTGCCCGTCGGGCTTGCAGCTTGCGGACATCCGGTGGTTTCGCGACCCGCGTTTTGCGCGCGACTACACGGCGTATTGGTTTCGGGTGCCGGGCGCGCAGCCGCGGCGCTACAGCAGTTGGCTGGCGGATTCCGCCTGGGGCGTGCACCGGGTGCACCCGAGCCGCGAGTGGATCGTCGATCTGCTGGGCGATCTGATCGAGAACTATCGGGGCTGGGAGGGCGAGCGCTGGGACGAGGCGAGGAAGATGTTCTGGCAGATCGGACACGACGACGGGATGGAGACGAACATCAACTCGCGCCAGACGCAGGATGGGTTCCGCGGCGCGCCGGGATTTCGCCCGACGATGAACGCCTACCTGTATGCCGATGCGCTGGCGATCGCGCGGGTCGCCCGCCTGGCGGGCAAGGCGGAGGTCGCCGAGGAATTCGAGGGCAAGGCGGCGCACCTGAAGGCGATGGTGCAGGACCAGCTCTGGGACCCGGACCGGCAATTCTTTTTCCACATGTTCCGGGACGACGAGGAGAAGGACGGCCACCAGGTGAAGGCGGGGACGCTGACGCACGAGAGCGGGCAGTTCGCGGGAGCCGACCACGGGCGCGAGCTGATCGGCTACGTGCCGTGGCAGTTCAACCTGCCCGACCGCGGCTACGAGTCGGCGTGGAAGTTCCTGATGGATCCTTATTATTTTTACGCGCCATTCGGTCCGACCACGGTGGAGCGCAACGACCCGATGTTTTTGATCGCGAAGAATTGCTGCGTGTGGAGCAGCAACTCGTGGCCGTATGCCACCGCGCAGACGCTGAAGGCGATGGCCAATCTGCTGCAGCGCTATGAGCAAGCCCACGTGGACCGCGCCGACTACTACAAGCTGCTCCGCATCTTCGCGCTGACCCACCGCAAGGACGGCAAGCCCTATCTCGCCGAGGCGCTCAACCCGGACACCGGCAGCTTCGCCGGGCACGACGCCTACAACCACAGCGAGCATTATTTCCACTCGTGTTTCATCGACTTGGTCGTGACCGGGCTGGCCGGGGTGGAGCCGGGCGACGGCGGCGCGCTCGCCATCGATCCGCTCGCGCCGCCGGACTGGGATTACTTTGCGCTGGATGCGCTACCGTATCGCGGGCGCACGCTGTCGGTGATCTGGGATCGCGACGGAAGGCGCTACGGGAGAGGCTCCGGGCTGCGCGTGTTCGCCGACGGCGAGGAAATCGGGTCCTCGGCAAAGCTCGGGCGGATCGAGGTCAGCGTGCCGGCGGCTCCGGAGCCGACGCTCGCCGAGCTAAAGCCGCAGCGCTTTAACTACGCCGCCAACAACAGCGGCGCGCCGTATCCGCGGGTGCGGACGTCGGCGACCGCCGACGGCTCGCCGCGGGACAAGCTCAACGACGGCCAGTATTGGTATCTGCTATCGCCGCCCAACCGCTGGGTGGCCGCCGCCGATGGCGACCCCGCCATCGCGGGTATCGATTTCGGCATCACCCGGACCATTGACACGGTAAAAGTCTATGTGCTCGATGATGGCGAAGGCGGGGCGGTGCGTGCGCCGAAAGCGATGCGGCTCGAACAATGGGCGGGCGGCGAGTGGCAGCCGGTGGAAGGCTCCGCCTGGGACCCGCCGGAGCCGCAGGGGCATCGGGCGAACACGGCAAGGTTCCCCGGCATCGCAACGCCGCGCCTGCGCGTGGTCTTCGAGCGTCCCGCACCGGACGCGGCGGTGGGAGCCAGCGAGATCGAGGCGTGGGGGCCGGGATCGCTTCCGCTGCCGGAGCCGAAGCCCGCCGAGGGCAACCTAGCCCTCAACAAAACGGGCGAGGGATTTCCCAAGGCGAGCGCCTCGCACACGTCGAAGTGGGACACGCCTGCCGAAGCGAACGACGGCGTCGTCCAATATCGGGCGGAGCCGCGCAATCGCTGGACCAGCTACGAATCGCCGAACGACTCGGATTGGCTGGCGGTCGATTTCGGTGCCGAAAGAGAATTCCGCGCCATCCACCTGCACCTCTATGACGACCGGGGCGGCGTGCAGACCCCGCAAAACTATGCGCTCGAATACTGGGACGGCGAGGCGTGGCGGGAGATCCTGAATCAGCGGCGCGATCCGGCGAAGCCGGCGGGCGGCACCGTCAACGAAATCGTCTTTCCCGCCGTCAAAGCCAGCCGGGTGCGCGCGGTCTTCCAACACGCCGGCAACGCGCGCAGCGGCGTGACCGAATTCGCGGTCTGGGAGAAGCCGCCGGGCGAGTGACGACGCATATCCTTTTGCCAATAAGTCTATCCCGGCTCCGCCAGCCGCTCGCAGATTTCGATGATCTCGCGGGCGAGGTCTTCCTTGGGCGCTTTCTCCAATGCGTGCTCCGCGCCGTCCTTGAACAAAAGGAGCAGCGCGTTTTCTTCGGCGTCAAAGCCGATGCCGGGTTGGGCAACGTCGTTGGCACAGATCAGGTCGCAGCCTTTGCGCTCGAGCTTCGCCCGGGCGTTTTCGCGCACGTTTTCGGTCTCGGCGGCAAATCCGGCGAGGACGCCCCGAAACCCAAAGGTGCCGCGCGCCGACCCGAGGATGTCGGGCGTGCGGACGAATTCGATGGCGATCCGCTCGGCGCCCTTTTTCATTTTTTCGGGAAATGCCTCGGCCGGGCGATAGTCGGCGACCGCCGCCGCCATGATCGCTGCATCCGCGCCGCCGATGCGTGAACCGACCGCCTCAAACATATCCTGCGCCGTGAGAACCGGGACGAAATCGACGCCATGGGGCAGATGCAGGTTGGTCGGACCACTCACCAAGGTGACGCGGTGGCCGGCGTGGGCGGCGGCTTGCGCGAGCGCGTAGCCCATCTTTCCGCTCGAGCGGTTGGTCAGGTAGCGGACGGGTCGAGCGGCTCCCTCGTGGGTCCGGCGGTGATCAAAGCGCATCGCCCGAGCTTACGCTCAGATGCGCCCTTCGCCATCGCGTTCGGCATGGCGCAGCATCATAATCCCACCGACCGCCATGATCGCCATGCTCCCATAATCCACCAGCGGCGTGCCCGAGAAAATCAGATACGCGGCGAGCCCGCCCAGCATGATAAGCAGGGCGAAGGTGGCTTTGCGGAAGCGGCTCTTTTGCTCTGGGGGCATGGTTTAATTGTGGGAAACAGTATTTTCGTTACAAAAACGTTGCTGTCTATAGCAGAGAACCCGCCGCCGTCAAAGGCGCATTGCCTCACTAAAAAAGACACCGAAGGATTGAGGGCGGGCGCGCGCTGGAACCCGTGATCCGCGATGGGCTGCTGCCAATCAGCGCCAGCCAGATCGACCGGCTGCTCCCCCCCCTCCAAGGCGCGGGGCGGCGGCGGCGGAAGATCCGGCGATCAGCGGGCGGCGGCGGATTCAGCTTCGGCGTAAAACGTAGTGAAATAGCTCTGCGAGGGAAACACGAAATGAAGATGCCTGACCTCAAGGAAATCGCCGCAGGACGATCATGCCTTCGCCAAAATACCGCACCCTATGCCCAGCCCCCCTACCGCGCCGGCACGGGAGCCTCCAGCACGGTGGCGCCGTGCTCGTCGCTCATGACGAGGACGGAGAACTTGGTGGCGTCGGCGATGTCGGTGTTGCTGACGGTGGCGTAGTCGAATTTGCCGCGCAGGTCGGTGTAGCCGTCTTTGTAGAACTGGGGTCCGGAGCCGGTGAGGGCATAGACTTTGACATAGACCTTCGGCAGGGCGCGGCCGTCCTTGGCGTGGCGGACGGTTAGGATGCCGAAGTTCTCGCTGACGGCGGTTTGCAATTCGTTGGCATAGACGGCTTGCGAGCGCTTCTTGCCGCCGCCGATGACTTCGACGAGGACGTTTTTCGCCTGGTAGTCGCGGGGCAGGGCGAACGTGTGCTCGCGCCCGTCGGCGGCAAGTTGGACCTTCTCGACCTTGTTCGGGCGGATGAACGAGAAGCCGCCGCCTTCGCTGGAGACAAACGGGTTCGTGCTGAAGAGGAACTCGAGGTCCATCTCGTAGTAGTTCACCTGCACTTCGGCGATGTTTTGGTAGGCGAGTTTCACCTGGGTGCCCTCGACTTTCAGGTCGAGCGCCGGTTCTTTGGCAGCCTGCTCGGCTTGCTGCTGCTCGCGGCTCTGGTCGTCAACGACGGCGGGAGCCTTGCCTTCGATTTCATCCGCCTGGGCGATGACGGCGGCGAAGCGCTCGCGCCAGCGGTCCACCGGATGCGCGGCGTAGCGCGCGGCGATGGCGCGGGCGGCGGCGGCGTCCGCTTTGTAGAAGGCGGCGTAGGCTTGGAAGTAGTCGCATTGCAGCTTTCCGGGAGCGCATCGGCATCGACCATGGCGAGGCGGTCGATCGCCTCCTGCGCGCGGTCTTGCAGGAACAAATAGTAGGTCGCGCTCAGGTTGTCGATGTTGTCCGGGGTCGCCTTCTGGCTGAGGATCGTCATGAAGCGCTGGTATTGCCCGCGGATGCGGTCGTTGAGGATCTTGCGCGATCCGGCCCACGCTGCTAGTGCGCGCGGTTGTTGACCAGCGGCTTGTATTCGAGGTGCTCGTAAGCGCGGCGCGCTCGATCGGATCGACCGTGATCAGATCGCTCTTCACATAGAGACCGCACGAATTCAGATAGCCCTCCTGCATGAGAAGGAACTGCCGGACGGCGGGGGCGACGTTGTGGTGGATGCCGTAGCTGAAGAGCGTCGAGTCGTAGAGACCGCGCAGATTCAGGGCGTCGAGCGCCTTCTTGAGGAAGTCGGCGTTCTCGCGGCAGCGCCAGGCGATCTTCGCGAGTTCCACGGCGTGGAGGCTTTGCTTGGCGAGGTAATCGAGGACCTGCTCATCGGTCCCCCACTGGCTGATGTATGCCCACGACGTTTCGTCCACCTTCGATGGCGTCTCGACGACGTTGAACGCGAAGTTATCCGCGCTGGCGACGACCTCGCCCGCCTTGGAGACGTGCGCCGGGTAGCACGGGAACTGGCCGGCGGCCGGGAAGTAGAAATAAACCTCGAAGTGCTGGGTCGAATACGGCTCCATCGCCAAGTGCTGGGTCGCCGTCGCGCGGTGGCCGAGCACCGGGATCGCGCCTTTCGGGATCTGGATGAGGACGTCGAGCTTCTGCCGCGAGCTGGTCGGATTGGTCACCACAACCTGCCCTCCATAGACGAGCCCGGACACGAATTCGTCGCTGATGAATTTATCGACCTGCTCGCCATTCTCCATGCGGAACCGGTCGCCGTGGCGGAAGTAGCTCTGGCTGACGAGCAGCGGCGGGCGGTTCTCCGCCATCTCGGCTTCCTTGATCTCGCGGTGGAAGGCGACCGCGTTGCCGCATGGCGGTGAAGGTCAGCTTCGACGCCGTCGATCTCGGTCTTGTGGTCGGGTGCCTTGAACGGAAGGTCCAGCACGGCGAGCGCCAGCATCATCTCGTGGAACGACCGTGCTGCCTCACCGAGGTTGCGCGAGCCGAAGCCGCCGTCGCCCTCGTGGTTGGCGAAGTCGAGCCAGAATTTGTTTTCGGAGATCAGGTCGTAAACATGCTGGGCGATCGGGAGGTGGTAGTAGTTGTTCTCCGCCCACTCCTTGGTCGTCT
This sequence comes from Verrucomicrobiales bacterium, assembly GCA_041395145.1. Lineage (GTDB taxonomy): Bacteria > Verrucomicrobiota > Verrucomicrobiia > Verrucomicrobiales > DEV007 > JAWLBD01. The sequence goes on from JAWLBD010000039.1 coordinate 6,004, forward strand.
CGATCGCGCGGTAGAGCATTTCGTAGTCGGCGTCCTCAGCCGAAAATGGATCGGCTCCAAACGCCATGTCATCCATGACGCTACTCGCGCCATCGGCATCCATTTTGGATTTTTGAAGGCGAGGCGGTGCCCTGCCGCATGGCGTCCTTCGCTTTTTCGAGCACCTCTTTGTCCGCCATCTCGACCTGCTTGAGCTGCTCCTGAAGCTGGCGCATCTCCTGTTCCTCCGCCATTTCAGCCCCGCTCGCGCCGGGCGAGGCTCTTGCGCAGGCTCGGGCGGCATTCGACTGCGGTTTGCCGGCTGAATGCATCCGACGGTTCGCTGGCGGCAGCGGCCGGGGCGGGGGCTGCGGGTGCCCGTTCTGCGGCGGTCAGCGCGTCCATGAGACCGGAGGCCAGCTCTGCCTTCGCCTCGTCCATCGCCTGGTTGCGGTTGCTGCTCATGCCGAACGTCGCCAGCGCGCCCTCGAACAAGCGGGTGTCGCGCCCGAGGTCCGGCGGCGTCAGCGCAAGACGGTCGCGCAGGTCGAGCTGGATGCCGCCGAGGCGCCCCGGCGTGCGGCGCGCGAGCAAAATCCGCTCGGGGACATTGAGCCGGTTATACTCGTATGCCGAGAAGTAGCCGCCGAGGTCGGCACCGAGCAGGTAGTGGTCGAGGAACGTCTTGTCCTTCTTGTTCGCCAGATACGGCAGGATCTCCGCCTTGAAGAAATCGGGGTCCTTCATGGCGAGGAAGAAGCTCAGCTCGTGGCAGGCATACTCGGAATACTTCTCGCGCTTTTCCTCCGGCTTCAGGTCCGGCCAGTTCAGGATGAACCCGTACTCGCGCAGCGTGGCGTCATCGCGCAAAGCGAGCAGGTAGCGGTAGGCGGCACCGAGCTGGTCGAAGACCTCGAAGCGCGCGGTCAGGATGTCGGGGATCTCCAGCTTGTCGCCCGCCTTGAGCAGGGTGACCGAATCTTGCTCGGTGAAATGCTTGGCCGGGTCGAGCGCGGCGAGCAGGCGCAGGTCGGCGATCTTCGTTTCGCGGTCGGGCAAGGCGACCTCCTGATACGAGGAGCCGTCCATGTCGGTGACCACGATGTGGATGTGCTGCCGGTCGCCGAAGGCATCGAGCTTCACCGTGATCTTGCCGTTCTCGTCCGGCTGCAGGTTCAAGATCGATGCCGGAGCATTTTTTAGGAAATCGATGGTCCGGGGCTGCCACCCTTCTTGCTTCCTATTCCTAAGAATTCCGCGCTGCCAGACCGCCCGCCTTCGCATCCATGCCGGCGCCTCGCGGCGGTAGTTCTCGCCTAGCGCCAGCCTCTTCATTCCTCCGAATCGGTGTCGCGGACCGCCCAAGGGTTGAGCAGGATCTCGGGGCGCTCCAACATGTTGCCTGGCAGCTTCTGCGCGTAGCGGCGTTCGAGGATGTAGCGGAATTCGTCGCCGATCTTGCTACCGCTGAGGTAAAGGTTCGGCAGGCGTTTCGGCACTCGTTGAACAACCCGGGTTGCGGCGCATTGCCCAGGGCGGCAAAGGCATTGAACTCCGGCAGGAAACGCGTCGCAATGACATGCACGCGGGTCAGCGGATCGGCATTCACCACGCTGATCTCCAGCGCCTCATCGCCCGCCGCGACCGACGCGATGTGGGCGGGCGAGCGGCGCGGCAGCTCGAGCAGGCGCGCGTCGTTGAAGACATAGCCGAGCGATTTCTCGCCCTTGGCGACAAGGATCGTGATCGACTGGCCGGTGCCTTTGAGCAGCAGCTTGTAGGCGCCGGGCGCGAGGTCCCCCGCGCCGAGCAATCCGTTCTCCAGCGAGAGTTTCTCAAAGACATCGGCGGTGTAGCCGCCCAGCGATTGGGCGAAGAACGCGACCTCGGCGCGGTCGAGCGCGCCGAAGAACGGAACGCGGGCCGGGTCCCCGGCGGCGACTTGCATGACGCCCGGCTGGGTGCGCCGCGCGTGCGGCAGGTTCCACGCGCGTTCGTGCCCGTCCGGCGTCCTCGCCTTGATCCAAGCGATCCCGTCGAGCGCGCCGAGTTCGATCCCGGCGGCGGCGTCGGTCTTGAGCGTGAAGTTGCGCGTATTTTGGAAACCGTCGCGGCGGAGCGTGACGTTGAGGTTTTGGCCGGCGCGCGGCTCCCCGGTGCGGCCGAGGAATTCGAGCACGAAGCCGCCGCCGATCCGGCTGAGATACAAATCGTCCACCCGGTCGCTGCGGAGCTGGTCGTTGACGTCAAAGCGGTCGCCCGAAGAAATCTCAATCTCACGCCCGCCCTGGCTGGCGAGCTTCACTTTGCCGACGAGCTGGACCGCCAAGTTGGCAAGCCGGTCCGGGACGCGGAATTCGTGGGTCGTCTCCCGGTCGGGCGAAAGCTCGATACCGGGGATGGTGGTGGTCGAGGAAACGCCGTCGAGATCGACCGAGGTGAGGACGAGGCGCGGGTCGGTCAGGTTTTTGAGCGGGATCGGCTGGCCGGCGACGGTCAGGGTCGGGCGCACCGCGATGGTGGCGAGGGCGCCGGGGCGCAGCGCCTCGCGGGCCACGTAGATGCCCGCGTTGAGCGCATAGTCTTCGCCGGAGTGGGCGAAGCGGAAGAGCGTGGCAAAGCCGCTCGCGTCCTCCAGCACGGCGGCGCGCGCGCCGGGATCGGTCGAGAACGGGATGAGCGCCTGGCCCTTGTCGTTGCAGGCGAAGCGCCGCCCGCCGAACCAGACCGCCGCGCCCGGCACCGGCTGGTGCGCCTCGTCGATCACCGTGATGCCCTCGCCCGCGCTCACCGTCGCGGTCAGCGCGCCGAGCTTGCCTTTCCGGATCCCCGCGCGGCTGCTCCGGCTCCCGCCGATGAATTCGGCGATCCACACGCCGCGGCTCGCCCCGATCTCCGGAAACTCAAATTCGCGCGCGATGCGGCGGGCCGGCGCGTCGTTGTATTCGAACGTCCGCTCGTGGTTCGGCACCAGGCCATCGAGGTTCAGGTCGGTGCTCACCTCTGTGCCGCGCTCCAGGTAGTGAGCGTGTTGACCTCGAAGACCTTCACGATCAGGTCTGCACGTTTTTGAGTGTGGAGCTTCAGCTTGACCGGGATCGCCGGCGGCGAATTCCTCCGCGCGCTGGTCGGGTCGAATCGGATATCGACGCGGTCCTTGAGCGCCTGGAAGGCGGACGGGCTGGAGCAGGACGCCCACTTTTCCGGATCGCCGATCCCGTTGACAATCTTCGTCTCGGCAAAGACCGCCTTGAGATAGCCAACGGCGATGTAGGGCGCGTAGGCGTCGTAGTCTCCGCGTCCTCAAAAGTGCAGGTAATCGCGGACGATCTGCTCGTCGCCGCCGATCGGTGGCAGCCCGGTCACCTGGCGGTAGTCGCGATTCGTGTCTGCGGCGAACTTCCAGACATCTTGTTTTTCGCGCTGCCACTTCGGCTCGATGTAGCCAATGGTTGCGCGGCAGCTTGATGTATTCCATGAAGGCGCCGGGTCCATTCGCCCTGTGATCGGTCGAAGACGAGCCGCCAGAGGAGGTGCGCCTTGAGCGAATTGAACGCTGGATCGAGGTCTTTGGCGAAGGTCACCAAGCCCGGTCGAGGTATGCCTCCCGCGCTCCGCCGGATTTACTCGCCGGGTTTTCGTCCGCGCCGGGCAGCAGCTTTACCAGATACGTGTACGTAGTTTTCGTTGCGGATCAGATCGCCCCGCAGCGCCAGCAATTCTTCGAGCTGCGCCTTGGTCAGCGCGCGGTGGATGTTGAACTCGCCGAACCCGCGGCTTTCTTTGGAATTGAGATCGGAGGCGATGAGCCTCACGAGACCCGGCAGGTCGGGCAAGGCGGCGCGCGAGAGCAGGTCGCGGCGCTGCTCGCCGCTCAGTTCTTTGCCGCCGGCCAGCAGGCGGAAGAACGCATCGTCGGTCAGCCGCTGGAGGTTGCCGACGCCCGACAGCGCATCGGCGAGAAACTTATCCCACGAGATCTCCGCCTGATCCAAGGCGGACGGATACTCCCGCGCCTGCGCCTTGCCCTCCTGCTGGTGGTTGAAATTGATCCCCAGCGCCTTCCGGATGTGTTCGAGCGATCCTTTCGGGTCCGCCGAGTAATTGATCAGCGCCTGCCGGTTGACGATTCGGTCGCGCAGACCCGAGCTGCGGAACCGCTTCTCCCACTGCGCGAGGATTTCGTTCAGCTTGTCGCCCTGCCCCCGTGTTCTGATAGTGCAGAGCGTGGAAGTAATAACGCCAATCTCGGTCCCGGGGATGAGCTGCTTGAGCGCTGTCCTCCTGATTCTGGCGAGCGCGAAGTCCTCGATGTCCGATCTCCTGCTGGGCCATGGCGTTTGGGGAAAGCGCGAACGGCGCGGCGGCTAGCGTGAGGGCGATCGCGGAAGCCGCGCGGCGGGCGCGTGAGTTGCGGGTTTGGTAAACATAGGTGCGGACCGGGTTTTCCAATCATAGCGCGAATCTGCACCCAAAGCCGCCCCGGAGTTGTCAAATTGCTGTAAAAAGGCAGCAGTGCCGTTTGTCCGGATGGAGGGCAACACCGCCTCTCCCGACAACGACCAAAGAACTCCCAGCGCCCGAATCATGCGGGAGCAGCTCGCGCGGAAAGGGGTGAGATTTCGCCGGGGTGAGACGGCCCCCAATTCCGGCTCGCCAAACGGAACTCGGCGACTATCGATGAGAATGAATCGCCGCCTTGCCCTTCTCGCCGCTATGCTCTATGCCCGCTTTGTGCCCCGCCGCCGGCTGCCCGAACCTCCTGCTCATCACCGCTGATGATTTGAACTGCGTGATTCGGTGGGGGCGTTCGGGAGCCAGGTGCCGGATGCGACGCCGAACATCGACCGGCTGGCGGCGTCGGGGATGAAGTTTGCCCGCGCCCATGTCACCATCGCGGTGTGCCAGCCCTGCCGGAATGTTTTGATGACCGGTGCTATCCGCATCGCAATGGCGGCGTTCGATTTTTCAACATCACCGATCCGGAGATGCTGACGCTGGTCGAGCGGCTTCGCCGCCGCCGGCTTTGTCGGTGCGATCTCGGCAAGGTCGGGCATTCGACGCCGAAGCCGGGGACGGAGTGGGACTTGAGCTACGACCAGCCGCAGCTCGGGGCGGGGCGCGATCCGGCGCGGTATGCGGCGTGCGCGGCGGAGCACTTTGCGGCGGCGAAGGCGGCGGGGCAGCCGTTTTTCCTGATGGCGAATCCCGCATGACCCGCACCGCCTGCTTCACGGCAGCGCGCAGGAGGGCGGGCGCATGAAACCGCGCGGCGGCTCCGAGCAAAGTTTACCGCCCCGGCGAGGTGGCGGTGCCGAAGTTCCTGCCCGACCTGCCGGACGTCCGGCTCGAGATCGCCGAATACTTTAGCCCGGTGCGCCGCTGCGATGACACGGTGGGCGCGCTGCTCAAGGCGCTGGATGAATCCGGGGCGGCGGATGACACGCTAGTCGTCTTCCTCTCCGACCACGGCATGGCGCTGCCCTTTGCCAAAACAAACTGCTACCTGCACAGCACGCGCACGCCGCTGGTCGCCCGCTGGCCCGGGCAGGTCAAGGCGGGGACCGAAGACGCGGCGCACTTCGTCACCGGGATCGATGTGATGCCCACGCTGCTGGCGGCTGCGGGCGCGGAGATCCCGGCGGGGATCGACGGGCGTTCGTTCCTGCCGCTGCTGCGCGGCGAGGCACAGCCGGGGCGCGAGTTCGCGTTCACCCAACTCCACGAGACCTCCGGGCGAAACCGGTTTCGATGCGCTGCGTGCAGGACGCCAAATTCGGCTACATCTTCAACGCGTGGTCGGACGGCGAGCGGGTCTTTCGCAACGAAAGCCAGAGCGGCCGGACGTTCAAAGCGATGCGGGATGCCGCCGCCGGCGACGACGCCATCGCCGCGCGCGTCGATCTCTTCCAGCATCGCGTGGTCGAGGAATTCTACGATCTCGAAAACGACCTCGACGCGCTGCACAACCTCGCCGCCGATCCCGCCTACGCCGCCAAGGCGGGCGAATATCGCGCCCGGCTCGAATCGTGGATGGAGCAGACCGGCGACCCGGCGCTCGAAGCGCTCCGGCATCGCGGCGATCCGGCGGCGCTCGCCAAATTCATGGAGGCGCAAAACGCGGAGGCGAAGGGCGCGTGAAAGCGAAGCGGAAGCCGGCGGCGAATTAGCCGAGGGCAGCTTTAGCCTGATTGCCAAATAGATTTGCGCCTATTTTTGATACCCGCCAAGGCTGTCAAGACACGGGGTGCCCCGAAATGGGTAGGGTGCCGCGAAATCCGGGCGTCGCGCCGCCAATCTCCCCTGGGAGGGGTCGGGGTGGGTCCGCGAGAATCGGCAATCTTGGCGGGATCGTTCCCGCCAGCTGCCACCTCTTTTGCAATCCGTTTACCTTAAGGACTATACACATCATCTACCCACTCAAATCCCCTCCAAGGAGGGGCTTGCGGCGACTACCAGCCTCATCTGAACCAGGGCAAAGCAGAAGTTAGCCTTCCGCGTCGAATCCCTCGCGGGTGGCGCTCCAGTTTCGTGCTGACCTCGTCCCACTTCGAACACGCGGCTTCAGGTCGGATTCGAGCGCGGCGAACTCGGCGGACGCCGCCTGCACCTTCTCGCTGTCGGCGTAGAAGTTCGGGTCGGCGAGCTGGGCGGAGATTTCTTCGCGTCGCGCTTCGTGGTTTGGCGATGCGTTGCTCGACCGCCTCCAGCTCGGCTTCGAGCGGTTTGCTGCCTTGGCGCGCTCCTGGCGCAGGCGGGCTTCGATCTGGCGTTGCTCGCGCCGGTTGCGGGCGTCGTGGCGGAGCGCCGTGCTCGCCGCGCCTTTCCCCTCGCCGGTCGCGACCGCCGCGTTGCCCGCTGCCGCTTTGGCGGCGGCTTCGGCTTCCTCCGCTTTCTTTTCGAGGTAATACGTCACGTTGCCGAGGAAGACGCGGGGCGGCTGCCCGGGCAGGAATTCGATCACCTTGTTGACGATCGGATCGAGGAACGAACGGTTGTGCGAAACGATCGCCAGGCGTTCTCGAAGCCTTCCAGCGCATGCTGGAGCAACGTCCTGCGACTGCATGTCGAGGTGGTTGGTCGGCTCGTCGAGGATGATGAAATTCGCCGGGCGCAGGAGCATCTTGGTCAGTGCCAGCTACTGCGCTCGCTGCCGGAGAGCACGCCGACCGGTTTGAAAACATCGTCGCCGAACAAAAAGAAGCCGAGCAGCGTGCGGAGCTGCTGCGTGTTCGCCGATCCCGCGCCCTCCGCCGTCTGGAGCACCGTCCTTTGATCGAGGTGGTCGGCGTGGTTCTGCGCGAAGTGGGCGATGCTCACGTTGTGCCCGACCTGCGCTCGCCGGAGCCGATCGCTCGCCAGAGATGATGCGGGAAAACGTCGATTTGCCCGCGCCGTTGACGCCGACGATGGCGATGCGGTCGCCGCGCTCGATGCGCAGGTCCAGCCCTTTGAAAACCTGATCGGGCTCGTAGCTCTTCTCCACGCCCTCCAGCGTGACCACCGCGTACGCCGCTCGGCTTCGGCTGCGGGAACTTGAACGAGATCTCCGAGGTCCTCCTCCACCTCGATCCGCCTTCGATTTTGTCGAGCCGTTTGATCCGGCTCTGCACCATCGATGTTGACGCCTTGGCGCGGAACCGGTCGACGAGCCGCTGCTGCCGGTCGATCTCGCGTTGCTGGTTTTTGAAGGCGCGGACCAGCCGCTCCTTGCGGGCGACGCGCTCGGTCAGGTAAAACGGAATGTTCCCGGCGTATTCCCGCACGTCGCCATGCTCGAACGCGAAGGTGCGTTTGATCAAGGCGCAGCGCCTTGTCGTGGCTGATCAGGATGATCGCGCTGCAGGTAGCCGCGCAGCCCTCCAGCCACTGCACGGTCTCGATGTCGAGGTGGTTGGTCGGTTCGTCGAGCAGCAGGACGCTCGGCTCGGACAGCAGCAGCTTTACCAGCGCGATCCGCATCTGCCAGCCGCCGGAGAATTCGCCCACCGCTCCTGTTCCAGGTCGCCGCGCTTGAACCTCGGCTCCCGCCAGCACGCTCGATGCGCTACGCATCCGCGACACATCGTGGTGCTCGAGCCGGTGGAGCTGCAGCTCGCCGAACTCTCCAGCGCAGTGGCGTATTCGTCCGAGCTTGTATCGAGCGCTTCGAGCTGCTTACCGCATTCTTCGGCTGCCTTCCTGCAGCTTGAGGGCATCGGCGAAGTGGCGGTCTCTGCCTCGGCGTAGAGCGTGCGCCCGCGGCGTGGACGCCTTCCTGCGGCAGGTAGCCGACATCGGTCGCCTTGGACTTGACGATCTTGCCCGCATCCGGCGTGGCGATCCCGGCGATGATCTTCATCAGCGTCGATTTGCCCGCCCCGTTCGGACCGGCGAAGGCGACGCGGTCCTTCGGCACCAGCGTGAAGCTCAGGTCGGAGAAGAGCGTGCGGGCGCCAAATTGGATCGTGATGCCTTGGGCGGTGCCATAGAGCCTGGGAATCGGGGCGCAATGCCTAGCGAGAAATCCGCCGGGGTCCAGACGGGAAAGCCTTGCGCTTCCACGGATGCCAACTATCCGAAAGCCTGCTCTCATGACGTCAGCACGCGCGACCTTTCTATTTCTTGCCGGGGTGCTTTTTCAGCTTCTCGCCGCGGGTGGCTTGGTCACCGTCTCCATTGGCGGCTATCGGAAGTTGCTCGTTTCCGAGCCTATGTCTCACCCTTCGCCTCCGCCTTCCTGGCGGGGGCATTTTTGCGCGGGGGCATCGAAATCTGGAAAATCGCCCGCCTCATCGTCGCGCTCCCATCTTTTCGTCCCGGGCGGAATTCCTCCGCCGGGCGCCTGCGGTCTTCCGCTAGAGCAACTTCCGAAGCCGAAAAGGAGCGGTGCCGATGGCAAGGCGAGATTTCTCCGAATTTTACATTGTTATTCCAGCTCGACGCCGCATGGCGGAGTTAGGCGCAGCCAGCTAGGGTAGCGGCAAGGAGGCGGTGGACGGTTCGGGTATCGGGACCGTCTGGAACTGGGCGGCGAACGCGAGGTCGCCGGAGAAACCCATCCCCCGCCGCCGATAGGAACGTCATCCGGCGCGCTAGCCAGCAGGCTGCTCTCGCTCGGTGTCGGATCGCTGGTCAGCAGCGCCCAGCGCTGTCCAGCCTGGACCGGGACGGGCAGGTTGAAGGCGAGGAATACCCAGTCCGGCACGGCGGCGGTCGTGTCGGGTTCGATGGCCACCAAGGCGGTGCCGCCGGGGACCAGCGGGTCGAATCCGTCGGTCGGATCGATCAGGTGGACGGTGGCGAGGAAGTCTTCGTGGTCGCCGGGTCCCGTAGTTCGTGGCGAGGGCGACGCCGGTCAGCACCCTGGTGTTTTCGATGGTGAACGTCTGCCCCCACAATTCGGAAGGCGCTGGTCCAGGCCGAGTGTCTGGCTGATCGCCAGCGTCTGCCGGGCGTCCCAGACGAGTTCCGCCGGGGCATGGGTGGCGCCGCAGGCAAAGGCAAGCAGCGCAGTGGGGATGGCGGCGATTCGACGCGCGAGATTCATAGCGGAGATGGGTCTGCAGATTTCAGAGGCGATGGGATGGTGGTGGGGAGCCGCCGCGCGGATCAGGGCGGCAGCACCTTGATGCGGTAGAACTCGGCGGAGTAACCGGTCTTGGGCACGGTGAAGGCGGGGACATTGCTGGGTTCGCCGATGTCCTGCCACGATCCGCCCACCAGATCGGGGGAGAACTGGAGTTGGTAGCGCAGCGGCACCGGATAGATGCCGCCGGTGTCGCCGGGGGCGATGGTAATCATCCCATCTGCCACGGTGATCCGGAAATACCGCTCCGGCGGCCAGACGCGGGGCTGGTAGTTTTCGTCAACGATGAACGAGGCGGTGCCGGGCGGCAGGACCTGCAGGGATTTGAGAAATTCGATGATCGAATCGCGGTCGTAGTCGCCCAGCGCCTCAAACGCCTGGCGGCTCGCCAGCGCCTCGCCGCTGTGGGCGAGGATCGACTCGCGCAGGGTGGTGAACTTGCCGTGGTGGAAGTGGTTGGGCTTCTTGCCGCAGTCCCATAGCCGACGGCTGAGGAACTTGCCGTTGCCAGCGAAGAAGCCCGCGGATCCGGGGGCGAACTGCATGTCCAGCGGCTCGCGGTTCGGGTCATCGGGACCGGAGGTGATGTCGTGCAGCTTGAAGTCGGTGAAAACCGGGACGTAGAGCGTGCCGTCGGACGATGGCTTGAGGCGCGGCAGCGGCAGGGTGTTGTCGGTCAGGTCCACCGTGAGGGTGGGCGCGTCGCCGGGGCGCAGGTTGCCGGCCGGGTTGTAGGGGTTGGGCTCGGTGTAGATCCAGCCTTCATCAAAGAGGGGCAACGAAGGCGTGTGGCACGTCGCGCAGCCGATGGCGGCAAACTGGCGCTCGCCGTTGAGGTTGGCTTCCTCGACCTCGGGATTCCTCGGGATGAGGCGGCCTGGCGGAGCCATCGCCGCCTGGGCGACCGAGGCGGCGGTCACCTCCGCCACCGTCATCTCGCCGGAAAAGCCGTCGCCATCCGGATCGCCGGAACCAAATCGCTCGGTGGTCTGGATGCCGTGGTGGTGGTTCATCGCGTTGTTGGTGAACTCGCGCAGCGAGACGACGCGGGAAGCCTGGTGCCACGGGCGGATCGTCAGCTCTGGCGGCCCGGCGGTCACGCCAAGGCTGGAGGCGGGGATGCCCTCCACCCCCGACACGTCCCAGCTCCCGTCGCCGCCCCGCGCCAGCGTGCCGAAGCTGATGCCCTTGCTCACCAGCTCGACCGACCCGCCGGGGGCGAGCCCGTCGCGCAGCGCCCGCAGGTCAGCGGTGATCTGCCGGGTAAGCATCTCAATGTACCCGCCGCCGAACATCCCTGGCGTCGCCCGAAAGTTAAAAGCGGTGTCCATATTGGTCGGCCGCCCCAACTCGTCAAGGAATCCGCTCTGCGGCGTCGGATCGGCTTGATCGAAGTTCAGGAAGTCGAATCGCTGACCGAGCACCGCCACGTTGGTGACGATGTCGCCCGCCCCGCCGCCGATCCCATACGGTGCGTTGTGGCAGCCCGCGCATGAGTTCGCATCCGGCCCCGAAAGCCGGTTGAAGTTGTGCGGGAATTCCAACCGTCGGCTCGGGTCAACCACCGGCGCGCCCGTCCCCTTGGTTAGCGGCCGCCCCGCGCCTTCCTCTGCCGTCCAATTCGCCTCCAGCAGCAGCCGCCCATACGCCGCCAGGTCCGCCGGACTTAGCGCAAATTCCTCCCCGTCCGCCAGCCGCTCCGGAACCGACTTCTCCTCCCCGATCCCTGCGCTGCTCCCGCCTGCCCAAATGAAAAAGACTACCGGTGCCAATACAAAGATGAGTTGTTGATATTTTGTGTTTTTCATAATTTTAACCACAAAAAAGCACACAAATCCGTATTTTCAATAATTTTAATAATAAAATACCCACCAGACCTAAGCATTTTAGTTCTAAAGATAGGGGTAGGGGCACCGGTTGCCCGGTGCCCCCCTCACAGATCCCGGCGTGCGGTTTTCCCGCACCGGACTGCCTCGGAGAGCGCGCATCCGAGGAAACGCTGGTTGTCAGTTTGATTTTGGTCTCCTGAGGTGAGCTGGATTCTTGGACCAACAACCTCCACAGTCCAAGCCCAAGCCCATGAACCAGACCCCACGCAGGCGCTAGAGCGCCGGCTTCAAAGCTCAGGCCGTAGAGCTGGCCGGGTCTAACCGCCCGGCGCCGGGGAACTCGGCATCAGCGCCAACCTACTCTACTCCTGGAGGCGAGTCTCCCAGCTTGCGCAGATCGGGAGCGGAGGGCGGCGTGCAGATCGAGATCGTCTTCCGCCTCCACCGGCGGCGCTACGGCTACCGAAGGATCTGCCGCGATCTGGCTGCGGGCGGCGTGATCTGCGCCCCGGTCAGGGTGCGCCGCCTGATGGTCTCGCGCGCGCTCAGGGCGCTGCAGCCCAGGCGCTACGCGCCCACCAGCGACGGGCGCGCCGACCGCCCCTCGGCGAGTCGCCTCAATCAGGCTGGACCTTTGGTAAAAGCCCGCCGGCCAGCGCTCGACGAGGAATCTGGCGCGACCAGGGTAAGGGACGCCGCTCTTCCGCCAGAAGAAATACAGGTGCCGAATCGCAGCGTCCGCTTGGTTGCGGCGAATTCGCCCGAGCAACGCCTCACCCAGCTCAGGCCCCAGACCTGGCGCGAGCCGCGCGAATAGCCTTCGCTGGCGCGAGGCGCGCAGCGGGCTTGGCGGCTGCTCGTAGAGGGCGGCGAGCCTACGGATTACTTTTCTCGCAGAATCGCTCGATATCCTTGACCTTGCCAAAGACGATCAGCCGGTCGCCCTCCCGGATCTCGGTGTCGGGTCCGGGCGTCCCGAGGATCGACGCCGATTCCTCCGGCTGTTCGAGGGCAAATTCTTTCGGGTTCGATCGCCGGACGGTCACGACGTTGAGCCCGAATTTGGCGCGCAGCCCGGTTTCGGCGAGGCGTTTGCCGATGAACTCGGCGGGGATGTCGAGTTCGACGATCCCGTGTTCGGCGTCCAGCCCGAAGTAGCGGTGCACCGCCTCGCTGGTCAGTTGGCGGGCGAAGTAGGCGGCCGCCATCCGCTCGGCGCGGATCAAGCCGGTGACTTTCATCAACCCGAGGAGGTGGCTGTGGACCTCGTTGATCACCCGCGTGTGGACGCGCTTGACGCCGAGGGTCTGGCAGTGCGCGGTGATCATCAAGCTGGCCTCAAATCCCTCCCCGATCGCCACGATCGCGGTGTCCACTTCGCCGACGCCCAGTTGGCTCAGCGCCTCGATGTCGGTGCCATCCGCCTCGGCGGCGAGCGCCGCGAGATCTTGCACCTCCTTCAAGTGGGCGGGGTCGGTGTCGATGGCGATGACCTCGTGCCCCGATTCGGCGAGTTCTCTGACGAGGGCGGATCCGAAGTATCCGAGTCCGATGACGGCAAATTTCATGGCGGGATGGGCGGGTTGAAAGTGGAAGCAGGGAGGCTCAGCCGAGGGGGATCCGCCCCTCGGGCAATTCATAGTGGCGGGGGCGAGAGCGCCCGGCAAGCGTCAGCACGAGGGTGAGGAGCCCGACCCGACCGGCAAACATGCTGGCGATGAGGACGAGCTTCCCAAAAGCATTGAAGTCTGCGGTGATGCCGCGGGACAGCCCGACGGTGCCGAAGGCGCTGAAGCACTCGAACGTCACGTCGGCAGCATCGAGGTGCGGGTGGGTCACGCTGAGGGCGAAGATCGAAACCGCCACCCAGATCAGCGACATCACGACGGTGGCGGTGCAGCGCTCGACAATGTCGCGCGGGATGCGGCAGTCGCGGAGGTGGAGCGAGGCGTGCCCGCGGACGAGCCTGGCGAGTTCGCCGACCGCGACGGCGAAGGTGGTGGTTTTGACGCCGCCCGCCGTGCCGCCGGGGCTTCCCGCCGATGAACATGAGGAAGCAAAGCAGCACGACGCTGGCAAATCCGGGCATACTTCCGAAGTTTCCTGGCGGTGATGTTGAACCCGGCGGTGCGGGTGGTCACGCTGTTGAAGACCGTTTCCCACGCCTCGGTCGGGTACCAGCCCCGCCATCCGCCACGAAAAGGAGAACCGCCCGCTTACCAAAAGAATGCCGGTCATCTGGAAAGCGCCAGGCCGGGAGCTGGCTTGATCCGGATGCCGAGGCGGAAGGGTTCAGCCACGGCGAGCGGGGAAGGGCGAGGCCGAGCAGGCGGGCGGCGCCGCGCGCCAGCATCGGCAGCAGATCATGCATGACGGCAAAGCCGAGACCGCCCGCCACGATGAGCGCCATGGATGACGGCCTGCAGCGGGCGGTTGTTTACGAGGGCGGGTTCCGCCGCCCGCCGGAAAACGTCGAGAACCCGGCGTTGCAGAAGGCGGACACCGAATGGAACGCCGCATCCCACCACTCGAGGTCGGCGCGGGCCGGGTCCGCCTTCCAGGACAGGTGGATGAGCAACGCGCCGGCGGCTTCGATGGCGAGGGTCAGCGCGACGATGCGGGCGACGAACTTCCCCATCGTCCCGAGGTTGTCCTCGCCGAAGATTTCTTGAGCCGGGCGCTGTCGCGCAGCGTGATCCCCTGACCGAGGATCAGCGCCATGAAGTGGCTAGCGTCATGATCTGAGCACGCTCCTGCCCCGATCATGAGCAGGATGATCCCCGCCCCTGCGGGGTGAAGGCGTGCTCGGTATCCACCACGATCAAGCCGGTCACGCAGATCGTGCTGGTGCTGGTAAAAAAGGCGTTCGAGCCACGAGATGCCGCCGACCGTCGCCTGCGGCGTCTTTAACATCAGCGTGCCGGATGGCGATGGCGATGGCGAAACTGCCGACGAAGATCGTGCCGGGGCGCGCAGACTGGAGAAGGCGCGCCCGCGTCAGCCGAAGCATCCGGAACCCAAACGGCACCACCAGCGTCACCTGCACGGCGAGCAAGGCGATCAGCGCGGCGCTCCGCGGCGAAAAATAATCGCCCAGCCAAAGCCGGAGCGGGCGCTCCAGCCCGAAGCGCCCGAGCGCCAGAGCGACCAAGCTGCCCCCGAGGATCAGGTAACGCTTGGAGATTCGGACCGGCGCGGGTCTCGCTCATGCCAGCCCCACTCGGAGATGAGCGCCAGCAGGACCAGCGCCCACGTCGCCCATTCGGAGAAGACAGCGTCTCCTCCGAAAACTACCAACCCAATTCCCAGACCAGGAGCGCGGCATTGCCGCCCGATCACCGCCTGCAAAACCAGCAGCCGGATCGCGGTCGAATCCGGCGCTTTCGGCGTGAGCTGGCGAGAGGAAGTTATCGCGAAACTTGGTGGCGGATCCCGACAATTCAACCGCGCTGAGCGAATCCGGGATCTGCCGGACTTCCGCCGCCGCCGCAGCCGCCTCGCCAAAGCGCGGCTACAGCCTGCGCCGCGCGTTCGCTTTGGCCTGGTCGTCCTCGGTCAGGATGTCGACGGGAACAACACGCCGGCGCCCCCCCTCATCTAAGAAATACGCATTTCCGTCCTGGGTGCCGAGCAGCCGGGCGAACATCTCCATTCCCTCTTTGTTGCGCCACGACTGGAAGCCCTTTTTCGGCGAGCTTGTTCCGCCGGACGAGACGGTCCTGGATATCCGCCTTCGACGGTGTGAAGTGCAGCGCCTGCATCCAGGTGCGCGGGCGCTTGGTGCGGTATCCGGTCAGGGTATCGACATGCTTGCCGGTGTGGCGAAGACCGCGATCGCCGGGAAGCCGCGGACGTTGTAGGCGTCACGTATGAGCGGTCGCGCACCTCCTGCGCCTTGATTTGCGAGTCGTCCACCTGGACCGCTGTAACTTCCTTCGCGCCGAAGTCGATGTAACAGGCGACGAAGTGTTTATCGAGGAGATCGAGGAATTCCTGGGTCGTGAAAACCTCCTTCGATAGCATGCGGCTGGTGGCGGAGGAACTGCTCAGAAATCCGAGCAGTAGGTATTTCCCTTCGCGCATCGCCTGCGCCGCGCTTCAAATGGATTCGTCATCCAAAGCTTGTTCTGGTTCGTCGGCACCGCGCCGGCTCCGGAACCGCCGAGAATGTCGGGATAGCTGGTCTCGACCTCCTTGGCGTTGGCCAGCGCCTCCTCGACCCCGGCGGGGAGTTCGGTCTCGCCGTCGTCGCCGGGGAAGCCCACATCGATAGCTTCGCCGACCTCGAATTTCGGCATCGCCGCGCGATCCTCCGGCAGCAGCGTGCTGAGATAGTCTTTATAGAGATCCATCATCTCTGGCGGGAGCGTCTCGGCTCCACTCCCTACCTTGTTCGACTTGGCAAGGTCCGGCGGCGTCCAGACCGGCAGCGGGGAAGCGGCGGAGGAGGGGTTGGGCGAGACGACCTTGCGGGCGGCGGATGGGAACGGTGCCGCCTGTTCCGTTGGTCCTCGGATTGTTCGGGGTGCCGTTGATCGAAACGCGCCCGACGACCCGCTCGCCGCCTGGGAAGGCCGGGGCGACCGCCTCCGGTCCGATCTCGGGCTTACCACTCACGATCGCCCTGGCGGACCGGAAGGTCGGGAGCCTCCACCGGTGCCGGCTGACGGCGCGGGGCGCGGCGCGGCTTTGCCCGATTCCTCCTCTAAAACTGATCGCAGAGTTCCCGCAGCTCCGGAGGCAGGTCCTCGATCTGCGCCCTGCCATCCTCCCCTGCGCCACTGCCGACCCGAAGACGCCCCACCACGACGCCACGCCAAACAAAGCGGCGCGCGAGATAGGAAGAGCGAGGCTGGCAAAACGGGAACGCATCGACGGAGGGGAGAATTAAACCCGGTTATTCTAACGCCGATCCGCGGCGATGCGACCCCGGATTTCCGCCGCAAAGCCGCGCGGCTACTTCGCCCGCGTACCAGCCGGACAAAGACTACCGGGTTGAGACCAGAGGCGATCCGCACCGACATCGTGGCGAGTCTCGTCTTCGACCCCAACCTCTTCTTCGAAGAAAATCTTCGCCCGTCGATCCCCGGCGCGGTTTGCCTGCTTCGCAGCCAGGTCATGCCGTCCGGCGACCATTCGATCCACGACCTGCATCTACTTCACCGCCAGCTTGCGGGGGAATTCGACCAGCAGCCAAAATCCATCGCAGCGCAGCGTCAGACAGCCGCATGGCATCGGCGCGGTTCGGGTCGCGGCAGCCGAGGTATTCCTCGATATTGGTCAGCCCGTCCTTTGTCCGGATCTTCGCCGGCAACGGCGGCATCGCTTACATTGTCCGGCGCGTCGAAATGCTCGGTGCGCCAATCGGCGACCGACGGCAGCGCCTCGATCTCGCCGCGGATCTGACATACGGCTGAAATACGTGGAGCTGCCTCTCCTGCGGCAGAAAGCTGACATCGAACCCGTAGTTCCCGCCGCCCGTGTCATACGGCTGGATGCCGGTGAACAAATGGTAGTCGGTCCCCTCCGTCCCCGGCATGACAAAGCTCGGCGCAAACGCCGTGGAAAAGCCTGTTACCTCTCGCGCGATCTGGCCACCCGCATGGGTGACCGTCAAGTCGGCGGTGCCATTCAGCGGCGCATAGACGCACAGGTCGTAGGTGCGGCCGGCGACCAACCCAGACACCCGGCTGATCGGCGCATCGAGGTCGCAGCACCAGCCCAGCCCCGAGTCGAACAACGCGTTGCCGCCGGACTGCGACCCCGCCGCATAACGCGGGACCGAGTAGCGCACCGCCGTCACCCTGCCTGCCTCGTCCTTCAGGTTCTCGATCCCGTTTTGCGATTGCACCAGGGCGGGCACCGCATTCCAAAACGTGCCGCCTTCCGCGCTCAGCGCGCCGTCGTCGCCCTCGTAAGTTGCGTTCGAACTAAGGCGGTTGATGTCGATGTTGACGGCGACTGGCACAGCCAAGGCGGCGGAGGACAGCGCGCAGAAAGCGGAGAAGGCGGGGAGAAAAGCGGTTCGGATCATGGATGGGAAGGAGGGGTGAACGGAGGGGATGCCCAGCCGGCGTCGGCGGCAGTCCTGCGTTCCGTTCCACCCGGTTGCGCCCGATCCGTTACAGATCTTCTCGCTCTTTTTTCGCGGCGGCCGCCGCTTTCCACCGGCGGGTCAATTCGTGTTCGCGCAGCCCGGCGAGCGGGATCTCGCCCGGCGGTGGGCCGACCTCATCAGAAACCGGGGCGAGCACGCCCCTCGCGTTGAGAAAAACGCCGTTGGTCGCCTCGGCAAAGCGGAGAAACGCCTCCGGCACCGGACCGGGGTCGGCGGGTGCAAACGGTCTGATCTGGACCACCCCCGTCCGGTCGGCGGTCGCGACGCGGTCTTCAGTCGGGTGGAAATCGACATGCTCGACCGGCGCGCCGTGACCCCACGCCGGGGCGGCCAGTTGCCCGGTCGCCACGTTCCAGAGCCGCCCCATGCCGTCGCCCGCCCCGGTCGCCACCAGCGTGCGGTCGCGCGAGATATCAAGGGCGAGGACGGCCGCCGGGTGCGCGAGCGGATCGTCGGCCACCTGCCCGTCCGCCGTATCCCAGACGCGCACCATCCGGTCGCCTCCCCCGCCGGTGATCAGGCGTTCGCCGTCCCGAGAGAATGCCCCGAAAACGCCGCGCTCGCCCGGCGCACCGCCCTCGTGGCGGAGCGGCGGCGTCAGCGGCGAGGCGTCCGCCAGCGACCAGATCCGCGCGGTGCCGTCCCGCGATCCCGTCGCGAACGATCCGCCGCGCGGCGATACCTCGACCCACAAAACCGGTCCGTCATGCCGGGCGATCCCGCGCAGCTCCCCGGTGTCGATTTCAAGGACCGATGCGCCGCCGTCGTCCGAAGTGCCGATCGCGAGCCGCGCACCAGACGCCGGGTCCGCCGCGCTGACGAACTTCCGGATCGCGCCGGAATGCGGGTGCCATTCGCGGACGAGCGCCGCTTTGTCAAAATCCCACAGCCGGATCGATCCGTCTTCGCCGCCGGCGAGGAATTGATGCGACTCCGGCACGATGTGGGCGGACGGCGCGGGCACCGGGTTTTCGACCGTTTTGCTGGTCTGCATTTTCGTGTGGATCCAGAAGGAAAACTCCCGGTCGCCGCGCCGGAAGGCGGTCACCTTGCCCGGCAGATCGTGGTCGACCGGCACCTTGCCCTCCGGAAAAGTGAGCGGAAAAAACACAAGGCTCCCGGTCTCCGAATACCACATGGTCAGGGCGAATCCGTCCTCGTTGATGCAGCCGAAAATGTCGCCGTCATCGTCGAAGCCGGTGAAGATCAGCCGGCGGCCGCCATGGGTGAGCGTGACCGGCTTCACGGTGAGCGGCGAGTCATCGCGCAGGGCGAAATCGTTGAGCAGCAGTTGGGCGGCGGCGGCGTTGGCGGGATGGTTGCGCAGCGCGCGGCAGAGATAGGCGTCCGCCGCCGCGTGGTCGCCGTCGCCCAGCCGCACGCAGGCCAGGTCGTAATCGGCGCGGCTGAGCGCCTCCCGCGTTTCGCGCTCGGCCAGGTTGGCGCGGTCGCGCTCGCGCGTAGCGTCCACGCCGAACTTGAGGCTCGCGGCAGTCCCGCCGATCACGCCGGCCAGCGCCACGCCCGCCGCCGCCGATGCCTTCCAGTGGCTGCGCAGGAACTTCCGCCCGCGATAGAGGAACGTCGGCGGCCGCGCCTCGACCGCTTCGTTCCGCAAAAACCGGCCGACATCGTCGCGCAGCGCCGAGACCGATTGATAGCGGCGCGCCGGCTCGGGGGACAGCGCCTTCAATACGATCCAATCGACCTCCGCCGCCAAGCTCGCCGCCCACGCCTTGCCCTCGGGCACGTCCCGCGACGACGGGCGCGGCGGCGCGTCCTCGCGGATCCGGCGCATCTTTTCATCCAGCGGGGCGTCCGCCAGATCGCGCGGCGCGCGCGGCGGGTGCCCGCACACCATTTCGTAAAGCACCGCGCCGAGCCCGAACACATCGGTCCGCGTGTCGGGATCGCCCCCCGCGCCGAGCTGCTCCGGGCTCATGTATTCCGGCGTGCCCAGCCACTGCCCCGGTCCGGTCAGCAGGCTCTGCCCCGATCCGGTGCGCGCGTCGAGCGCGCGCGCCAGCCCGAAGTCGATCACCTTCGGCTCGCCATCCGCGCCGACGAGGATGTTCGACGGTTTGAGATCGCGGTGGATCACGCCGCTGCGGTGCGCATGTTCCAGGGCGACGCACACTTTTTGGAAAAGCCGGAGCCGCGCCGCGAGGTCGAGCTGCCCGCTGCGGCAAAACTCGCACAGCGAAGGTCCATCGACGAACTCCATGGCGAAATACGGGCGCCCGTCCGACGCCATCCCCACCTCGATGACCCGCGCGATGTTCGGGTGCGCCAGCTTTGCCAGCGTGCGCCGCTCGATCTCAAACCGGTCGAGGATCCGCCGCGAATCCAGCCCCGGCTTGAGCACCTTCAAGGCGACCTCGGTCTCGAGGCGCTCGTCCCACGCGCGATAAACCAGCCCGAATCCGCCCTCGCCGACGAGCTCTACGATCCGGCAGCGACCGATCAACTCGCCCGGCTCGAGCATCGGGCCGCCGGAGCCGGATTCGCCGGGTCCGCCAAAATAGCCCGCCATCACGCACCGTGCGCACAGCCCGGTCGCCGTGCGCATGGCGGCGCCGCATTGGAGGCAGATGCTGTCTAGGCTGGTCATGGGATGCTGCGGTCGTCGTTAGCATAGGCAGATCGACAGTTCCTTCCACGCGATCGGGGAGCGGTCGTTACAGCCCATCGGCGAGGATCGCGCGCAGATAGGCGAGTTCTTCCGCCACCTCGCCATCGCTGCCCACCGTGCGCGCCACCTCCGCCTCGATCGCTTTGCGGAACTGGGCGCGCAGCCGGTAGAGCAGGACGCGGGCGTTGCCCTCCGTCACCCCGAGCTGCTCGGCCGCCTCCCGCATCGGCACGGACCGGTCGGTGCGGTCGAGCATCGGGGAGAGCACCTCGAAGACCAGCGCCTTTCCCGCCCGCTCGCAATCCGCGCCCAGCCGGGCGTGCGCCGCATCGATCAGCGACTGCACCCAATGCCGGTCGAAGAGGACCTCCGGCGACTCGCGGGTGGACGGCTCGCCCGACCGCCGCTCGTCCTCCGCCATCGCCTCGATCGACACCGGCACCGCGCCGCCGCCGCGCTTCTGGGCGGACGCGCTCCGCCGCGCATTGATCGCCCAATTTTGCAAGCCGCGCAGCAGGAACGAGCGCAGCTTTCCGCGCTCCGGTCCCTGCATCTTTTCAAAGGCGCGCGTCCCGATCACATGGGCGATGAAATCTTGGGTGAGATCCTCGGCATCCTCGTGCGAATGCCCGTCCCGCCGCAAGTGCGCGTAGAGCGGCTGCCGGTAGGTCTGGCAAAGCTCCGCCAGCGCTTCAGCCGCTTGCTCGGAGTCGCCAGCACCCGCCGACAGGACGAGGCTCCAGCGTGTCTGGGGAAAGGAGGATCGCATCCGGGAGGGAACGGTCCCCCACCCTCGCCCGCTCGCCGGATTTGGCAAGCGACCTCCGGCGGGGACCGGGCATCCGGCCGGGATGCGGCGCGCCCGGTCTAGGTGAAGAGGATCTGGGTCCGCGTGCCGGAGCCTTCTTTGTAGAAATCGCCGACGGTCAGGATGCCGTCGAGGCGATCCCACAGGTCGTCCTTGGTCAGCTTGAACATATCGAGGGCGAGCTTGCAGCCGTAGATCTTGCCGCCGGCGTCGGAGATCATTTCGAGGAATTCCTCGACCGGCGGGATCTCGAGTTCGTCCATCTTTTTGTTCATCAGATGGGTCGCAAAGGCGGACATGCCGGGCAGCGAGCCGAGCATCGTCGGGAACGGCATGGTGATCGGCATGCCCAGCATCGGCATCGCCATGTTCATCGCCGAATTGCCGACGGTCGCGACCTTTAGCGATCCCAGCGTTTTCTTCACGAGGGCGTTCAGCCCGAAAAACGTGAAGAAGAGGGAGGCTTCGATGCCCTCCATGCGGGCACCGTTGGCGAGGATCAACGCGGGATAGACGCCGTCCAGCGATCCGCGGCTGACGACGATGAGGACTTTTTCCAGCGGCGCATTGTTGCCGGGATCAAATTGGGATTCGGGGGAGCTCATGGCGTGGGTGTTTTGTTAGGGTGATCGCCCGTGCGGATTAGATGCAGCCCGCCGGTTTCGGGATGCCCGCGATGCGCGAGGCTTTCTTCAGCGGTCCGCCGGGGAAGAGCGCATAGAGATCTTTGGTCGAGACGACGCCGGATTTGCCGAGGCGCCGGATGGTGACTTCTTCGCCCGCCGCCTGCTTCTCGCGGAGGTGGCGCAGCACCTTCCAATGTTCGCCGTTGAGCGGACCCACGCCTTCCTCGGCGGCGATCGCCTCGGCGATGGCTTCGGTCCACTGGGAGGGATCGGTGAGGTAGCCCTCTTCGTTCACGTCGATTTCGGTTCCTGCGATGGTGGTTTTCATAGCTCGGTTCTGGGTTGGGATGGGGTTGGGATGAATGTTAGGGTTTCGACCGCTACGCGGCGGCATCGCCGGCGCCGGCTCCCGGCTTGGGCTGCTTGGGCGGCTTCTTCTGGCGCGAGATGCCGGGGAGCGGGCGCGCCTTGAGCAGCAGGTGCCAGTAGATCCAGCGGAAGGCGAGCTTGCCCCAGTGGTTGAGGCGGCTTTCTTTGAGCAGCGAGAGCGGTCCCCACGAAAACGGAAAGCGCCCGGGGTGCGGCTCGTGATCGTAGTTGAAGTCGATGAGCAGCGCCTTGCCGTTGCCGGATTCGATGAAGCAATTCGAGTGGCCGTCGAATTCCTCGGCGAGCGGCTTGCCCTCGATGTAGCGCAGGATGTTATCGGTCAGCGTCTCCGCCTCGAAATGCGCGACCGATCCGGCTTTCGACGCCGGGACGTTCGTCGCGTCGCCGATGACGAAGAGGTTGTCGTGGTCGCTGGCCTGCAGCGTGTGTTTGTGGGTCGGGATAAAGCCGAGGTCGTCGCCCAGGCCGGAAGCCTCGACCGCCTCGCTGCCCATGTTCGTCGGCGTGGTCACCAGCAGATCGTAGGGCACCTCGCGGTCGTCCCACGAGACGATCGCTTTTCGGTCTGCATCGACCCGCTGGATGGCGAAGTCCGCCTCCAGCCGGATGCCTTTGTCGGCGAGCAGATGCCCGAGCGCCTTCGACGCCTTCGGCTTGGTGAAGGCACCCGACAGCGGCGTGACGTAGGCGATCTCCACCTTCTCCCGCATCCCGCGCTCGCGGAAAAACGTGTCCGCCAAGAAGGCAAACTCGAGCGGCGCGACCGGGCATTTGATCGGCATCTCGGTGACGTGGACGACCAGCTTGCCGCCCGGTAGAGGCGAGCTTGTCCCGCAGCGCGCAGGCTCCGTCGAACGTGTAGAAATCAAACACCTCGTTGCGCCAGCCGCCGCCCGCCATGCCTTCGACTTCCTCCGGCGCGATCCGCGAGCCGGTCGCCACCACGAGGATGTCGTAGCCCAGCGGCTCCCGCCCTTTGACATGCACCTGGTTCGCCGCCGGATCGATCCGCTCGATCTCGCCCGCTACCAGATCGACGCCCCGCGGCAACAGGTCGCGGACCGGCTTGACCACATCCCGCGCCGCCACCATCCCAAACGGAAGGAAGAGAAAGCCCGGCTGGTAATAATGGTCCGGCGATCTCTCGACGGTGGTGATCCGCCACTCGTCGCGCGACAGTCGCTTGCGCAAGTGATGCGCCATCATGGTGCCGGCGGTCCCGGCCCCGAGGATAAGAAGTTGTTTCATGGTTTTCGGTCCTTTGATGAGACTATAATCCCCATATACGCATATTCCACTGAAAATTTGCTCTTTGCTGCGCTTTTTTTGCGAAATGCGCGGGACCGAAACCTGCTGCCACCGGCGGCGGCGGCACCGGCGGGAATCACCGCTACGCCTCGGCGGGCGCAGGCGAGGAGGCAATGCTGAACCAGCGGTCGCCCCGATGGCCGTGCTATTTTTCCTCTTCGGGCGCCTTGGGCTTCACCCCTTTGGGCATGGCGACGTCCCAGGCGGTGATCCAATCCGTTTCGCCCTCTTTGAATCCGAGTTTTCCTAGCCGATAGGCGAAGTCCGGCATGTGGAACGCGCCGTAGTAGATGGCGAGCTTCTTTTTCCCGTTTTTCAATTCGGTCTCGAAGACCTCCATCGCTTTCTTGTTGCGCTCGGCGATGACCACCGATCCCTCGCCCTCCTTGGTGTAGTCCTCCATCAGGTGGTTCATGTTGGCGAACTGGCGCCCCATCATCAGCTTCATGCGGTCGCCGCCGTCGGGCGAGTTGAGCATGGCGAAAAGCTGGAGCGGATTGATTTCGGCGGTCTCGCCGGGATGTTCGCCGTCCTCCTTCGCCTGCGCGATGCGGGCGAATTCTTTTTGCATCATCTGCCCGATGAAGTCGGCGAAGGTGTTGCCGGTTTCCTCCTGGATCGCGGCGAATTCCTCGAGGCTCAGGTCGGCGTGGACGAAGTTCTCGGCGTGATAGTCGATGTTATCGAGCTGGTATTCGAGCTTGAGGAAATTCTTCATCATGCCCTGGGCGAATTTCATGAGCTGGGCGGCGCCGCCGAGCGCCTCCTCTTTTTCCTTCTGGGCGTCCGGGTCATCTTCGAGCCGGTCCAACTGGTCGCCGCCGACCATTTCGAAAAGCACGCAGTCGTATTTTTTGAACCGGTCACCCAGCGCCTCGAAATAAGCGGGGTCGCCGAGGTGGACGGCGCTGACCAGATCGACCGTCACGCCGTCTTTGGAATACCGGGTCACCGCCAGCTTGAGCTGCGATTTTTCCTCGCCTTCGTCAAAGCGAAGGAAGTCGGACGCCTTGGGCAACGCTTCGCCGGCGGGCGCAGCGGGCTGGGGAGCCTCCGCGCGGGCGAAGAGGGTGACGCTGAAAAGCGCGGCGGCGGCGAGGGCGGGGCGGCGGATCGGTTTCATGGTGATGACGTAAACGAATTTCGGACCCGTTTTCTTAACCGATTCTCCACCTCGCGGCTAGCCGATTTCCCGGCCGGCGCCCATCTGCGGACCACCGTGCCGGCGGGGATCACGCCGGTCCCCAACCGGCGCGATACGGCTTGCTCAGCAGCGCGCTGGCCGCCGCGTCATTGGTGATCTTGCATTCGGTCGGGTGGAAGTCGATCGCCTTGCCCGCGCGGTGGGCGACGTTGCCGAGCAGGTTGTGCTCGATCAGCGAGCCGGAGTAATCGAAATGGCACAGCGTCTCGCCCTCGCCCTTCGCCGCCTTGATCCATTCGTTGTAGTGGTAAGCGCTCTTGGCGATGGTCTGCTCCGGCGCTTTGAAATCGGCGAAGTCTTTGGCGGGGCTGAGCAAGTTCTTGCCGTAATCGGAGACGAGGATGCCCTTGTCGCCGACGAAGGCGACCCCGATGAACCACTTCCCGAGATCAGTGTCGCCGCCCAGTTGCGGCTGGAGCGCCGCGCTCCGCCGTTTCATCCCCTCGTCGCCGTGATACCAGATCACCTTGACCGGACCTCGCTCGCCGCCGCCCACCTGCGCATCCTGGTGATCCCAGGTGATGACCTGCCAAGGCGGCGCGGCGTGCGGGTCGGGATCGGGTCCGGCGGATTCGATGCGGGCGGGGCGCTTGAGGTCGAGCGCCCACCACGGCAGGTCGATCAGGTGGCTGCCCATGTCGCCGAGCACTCCGTTGCCGAAGTCCCAGCGCCGGTTCCAATTCAGGTTGCCGCCTTTCCAATAGCCTTCGTTGTAGGCGCGGTCGGCGGCGGGCCCGAGCCACACGTCCCAGTTGAACCATGCGGGCACCTCTTGCGCGGCCAAGACCGGCTCGCCAATCGGATTGATCGTCCGCCCGCACCAGACGTGCGCCTCCTTGACCCTGCCGACCGCCCCGGCGCGGATCAGCTCGACCGCCCGGCGATAGGCGTCGTCGGCGTGGATCTGGGTGCCCATCTGGGTGGCGAGCTTGCCCTTGTGCTTCGCGTATTCGTCCTGCATCCAGCGCGCCTCCTGCACGGTGTGGCCGAGCGGCTTTTCCACATAGACATGCTTGCCCGCGCGCATCGCCGCCAGCGCCGCCAAGGTGTGGTGGTGGTCGGCGGTGCTGATGACCACGGCATCGATCCCGTCGGCGGCGACGACCTCGCGCCAGTCGGTCGTCTTCTTGGCATCGGGATATTTCTTGGCGACCGCATCGAGCACCTGCCCGTTCGTGTCGCAGAGGAACGCGATCGTCTCGCCGGACACGCCGCCCAAGTTCGCGCCGCCGCGCCCGCCAGACCCGATGATCCCGATATTCAGCTTGGAATTAGGCGACTGTGCCCGGGCGCGGCGGACGGTCGTTCCCAGGGCGGCGGCGAGTCCGAACCCGATGAAGGTGCGGCGTGAAGTGGAGCGGGCGATGCGGATTTCAGGCATAGGTGGAATTGGGTTTCGCCCACCATGGGGAAGGCGCTGCCGGATGGCGAGAAATTTTTTCCCAGTGATCGGCGACCATCCGAACCCGCCTTACATCCCATAAACCAAGATCGCCGCGTAGGCTGCCTTGCACGATAGGTGGAGCACCTGGTCGGCGACGAAGCTGATCCGCTCCTCGTTTCGGGTGAAATCGATCAGCCAGTGCAGGGCGAATTCGGCGAGAGCCAATTCGATGCGCCCGCCGATCAGCCAGACCGCCCCGGCGTGGATGAGCGAATGGGCGGTCAGGCAGACGACCCAGGCGTGCGGCCCGACATCGCCGCCATTCCAGGCGCTCGCCCCGTCCTTAGGGCGGCGCTTGTTGATGGCGAGAAACGTGCCCTGGAGCGGGAAGTCCGCGAGCGAGTGGACGATGGCAAAGGCGAAAAACAGGGCGAGGACCCGCGCCGGATCCGCCAAGTTTTCGATGCCGAGGAATTCTTGCAAGAGGATTGAGCCGTTCGGTCCCGGTGGTGCGTCGCCCGCTGCGCCGGGGCGCTAGACCCCAGCATTGGCGGCGAGTTTTTCGTTCGAGCTCCGGAGGCGGCGGCTCAGCACCGTGGCGATGCCGACCAGCATCTTGGCGGCCGAGAGCGGCTCCGCATTCATGAAATCCTCCAGGTCCTGCCGGTTGCACTTCCAGACCTGGGAAAACTCGCGAGCCTCCACCGTGGCGCTGGCCGGGCCGGGGTCGAAGATGGTGACCTCGCCGACCGATTTGCCGGCGTTGATCGCGCCGAGGAGCTGGTGGTGCCCGCTCTTGTCTTGCGTGGCGTGGAGCAGCCCGGAAATGACGAGGAACAGGGCATCCTGCGGGTCGCCCTCCCGGATGATCGTCTGCCCCGGCTGGACCGGCAGAAATTCGCCATACGAGCTGAGCAGACGCCGCTCTTCGGCTTCTAGGTCGGCGACGAAGCCCATGGCGGGCAATTCGGGTTTGGTCAGCGCATCGCTCATCGTTTGGATCGGTGAAGGGTTGTAAGTCGAACGTCGGGGCGGATAGATGGCGCAGGGAGCGGTTGGCGGCAAGAGGCAAACCCGATCCCGCTTTCCGGGCGCAAATGACAAATCTGTCTCCCAATTTTCTTGGCTTGGCCAGTCTCTCCCACCTGTGCAAGAGTAGGGGAGCGAACCATGCCCCATACCCTCCCTCCCTAGCCTCCATGCGACGCATCGCCGCCGGAACCATCGCCCTCCTATTCATCCTCTGCGGAGCCGCCCAGGCGCTCGACCGCGTGGTGATCGACCCCGGTCACGGCGGGTTCAACAAAGGCGGATCCTACGGGACCGTCTATGAAAAGCACCTCGCTCTCGACGTCGCCCGCCGCCTCGAAATCTACCTCAAACGCAATGGCGTGCAGACCGTGATGACGCGCACGCGGGACAATTACATCTCGCTGCCCGGGCGCGTCGAGATCGGAAACCGCTACCGGGATGCGGTCTTTGTCAGCATCCACTTCAACTGGGCGTCGAACAGCCGCGCCTCCGGGCTGGAGACATTTTACTGCGGTTCGGCGGGCAATGAGCTGGCCAACTACATCCACGCCAGCACGGTAAACCACACCCGCGCGAGCAACCGCGGCGTCAAGTTCGCCCGCTTTCACGTGCTGCGCCATTCCAGCCGCCCCGCCTGCCTTGTTGAATGCGGATTTCTCAGCAACAGCTCGGAGCGCCGCAAGTGCCTCGATCCCGGCTACCGGCAACGCCTTGCCGAGGGGATCGGTCGCGGGCTGGTCTATTACTTAAAACGGCACTAGGAGCCGCCCGAATCCTCGCAGAATTCGGAGTTTCCTTAGGCGCCAGCGGCGGCTTTCAAGGCATCGACTTTATCGGTGCGCTCCCAGGTCAGCGCATCGGTCTCGTCTTCGCGGCCGAAGTGACCATAGTTGGTCGTCTTCCGGTAGATCGGGCGCAGCAGGTTGAGCTGGGCGACGATGTCGGCGGGCTTGAACGAAAAGACTTCTTTGACGGCGGCTTCGATCTTCGCCTCGTCCACCTGGTTGGTGCCAAAGGTATCGACGCGCAGGCTGACCGGATGCGGGTGGCCGATGGCGTAGGCGACTTGGAGTTCGCAGCGGGCGGCGAGCCCGGCGGCCACGATGTTCTTGGCGACCCAGCGGCACATGTAGGCGGCCGAGCGGTCCACCTTCGACGGGTCTTTGCCCGAAAATGCGCCGCCGCCGTGGCGTCCCATCCCGCCGTAGGTATCGACGATGATCTTCCTCCCGGTCAGCCCGCAGTCGCCCTCGGGTCCGCCGATGACGAATTTGCCGGTCGGGTTGATGAGGAGTTCGGCTCCCTCCAGCATGTCGGCGGGCAGCGTTTTTTCGATGAGGTCCGCCCTCAGGATCTCCCGGATCTCAGCGGTGGAAATCGAATCGCTGTGCTGGGTGGAGACGACCACGGCGGTGATCCGCTCCGGCTTGTCGTCCGCGCTGTATCGGACCGAGACCTGGGTTTTCGAGTCCGGGCGCAGCCACGGGTATTTTCCGGATTCCTCCTTGCGCATCCGGGTGATCTCGCGCCCGAGCTGGTGCGACCACAGGACCGGCGCCGGCATCAGCTCCGGCGTTTCATTGACCGCAAAGCCGAACATCAACCCCTGGTCGCCCGCCCCTTGCTCGTCGGTCGTCTTGTGCTCCGCCGCCGCCGCGTCCACGCCCTGGGCGATGTCCGGCGACTGCTGCCCGATCATGTTGAGGAAGAAGAAATTGGCGGCGTTGAATTTGCAGTCGTCATGCGTGTAGCCGATTTCCTCGATCGCCGCTTTGACGACCTCGCGGTAGTCGAATTTCGCCGCCGTGGTGATTTCGCCGCCTAGCGCCACGACATTGTCTTTGACCATCGTCTCGCACGCCACGCGGCTGCCGGGGTCCTGCCCGAGGCAGGCATCCAGGACGGAATCGCTGATCGTATCGCAAACTTTGTCCGGGTGACCTTCGGTGACGGACTCTGAAGAAAAGATGTAGGAGGAGGGCATCGGCGTGTGGATTTGGGCGGTTTGGGAATTAGGGCGTATCGCCTAGCGCGCTGCCCCGCCGCTGTCAACGCCGATTGGGAACAGAATCGCCGCCCAGAGAATGCTTGACGGAAAGCGCAGAAAGCCGCACGATTTAACAGGTTCCGCGACCGATTACCCCTGGGTCCAGGAATCCGCTAACCCCTTGAATCACACCATGTCTGGCTCCCGCCGTCGCCACCGCTCCCACTCGCACAGCAGCAGCAACCTGAAGAATTATTTTCTGATTGCTGGCGTCGTTGCCGTGACGGGTGCCGCCGCCTATTACGTTTACGGTGCTTTTGTAAACAAAGGGCAAGGATCCGCCTCCATCGAAGCACAAGGACGCGACAACATTGTCGAAGAATATCAGAAGATGGAAAAAGAGGAGGCGATCAAAAAGCAGTTCGACCCTCGCTAGACAAGGGTGAAGTGGCGCATCGTTGCGGTCGGATCGCCGGCGCTCCGCTTTGCTAAAGATGGGGCGGGCGAATACCTGCGGCGCCTCAAGCGTTTCGCCCCAGTCGAGGCGATTTTTGTCAAGGCATCGGGTTCCCGCGATGCGGTCGAGGAGCGCATCCGCAAGGCAGCCCACGGCTGCCTGATCATCGCCCTAGACGAGCGAGGCGACCATCTCACCACCGACGAATTCCGGGCGAAAATCGACGCGTGGGAGCTGGGCGGCCAGGTCAAAGACATCGCGGTTTTGATCGGCGGGGCGGACGGACATAGCGCGGCGCTCCGCGAGGCGGCGGACCTGCGGCTTGCCCTGAGCCGGATGACCCTGCAGCACGAGCTGGCGCTGATCGTCTTTCTCGAACAGCTCTACCGCGCCTACACGATCAAAGCCGGAGAGCCCTACCACCGCCCGTAACGCGGCGGCAGACCGCGCCCGTCGCCTACACATCAACCGACACGCCGCCGGCCCGGTCGCCGGCTTCGCCGATTGCCGCGGGATGATCGGCGGGATGCCGATGCTACTATCTTATCTAGCGGCGATCCATGAAGATCCGCAGCACGTACCAGAACAGGAGGGCGACCGAGGCGAACAGCGCCAGCGAGGCGGCGACGTATTGGTCCGTCCGGTAGTTGTGGATGATCTGCGAGGTCGTGTAGAGGATGCAGCCGCTGGCCACCAGGCACATGATCCCGGAAAAGATCACGCCGAGCGTGAAGCCGAAGATCAGGCTGCAGACGATGACGCCGAGCGCGACGAAGCCCGCCATGGCGAGGAATCCGCCGAGGAACGAAAAGTCCTTTTTCGTGATGAAGGCGACCGCCGTGATCCCGAAGAAGAGCAAGCCGGTCACGATCCCCGCCTGGAGGATCAGGCTGTTGTCGCCGGTCATCATCCGCGCGACGTAGAGCATCGGCACGAAGATGATCGCCTCCGCCAAGACATAGACGATCAGCCCGAGATACTGCTTTCCGCGGGAGGCATCCGACTGCGCCCAGCGGTTGGCGATCCAGCTCACCCCGATGAACAGCAGGAGCACGATGCCCCAGCTCGCCCGACCCGCCATCAGCGTGGCGAGCTTCGCGTCGATGCCGGGGATCGAAAAGATAATCGCCTCGATCAGGATGAACCCGAGGATGGCGAACGACAGGTGGTTATAGGTTTGCCGGATAAAGGCAGCGCGCTCCGACGGTTGCGCGTTCGCGGCGGCATAGGGCGAGGTGTAGGTGTAGCTATCCATGGGTGGGAAAATCGCGGATTTCGGCAGGATTGGCAATCTAAATCGGGTGTGAATGAAAGTGTGTGTCGAGCAGCGTCCCTAAACTGGGCGCCGCGCCAGCTTCATCTGATCCAGGGCTAAGCAGGGCGCTCCACCCTGCCGATCCCGGCAACGGCTCTCGGCATTCAATCAATCGGAGATTGCACGGGCTACGGAAATATGAATCCGCTGCGGTGCTGTCCATCAGTTTCGTTCACACCCATCTAAATCGGCTCCGCGCCTATTTCCAAAACATGGCGCGAAACGGATGTTCATCGAGCAGGTTGGTCTGCACCCCGCCCAGCTTCTCCGGATGGTAAAACTGCACGCCCACGTAGTAGTAGATCGGGAGAACCGCCGCTTCCTCCGCCACCAGCAGGCTCTCCGCCTTCTGGAAGATCGCATTGCGCTTCGCCGGATCCGGCTCGGCAGCCGCCGCCGCGATGTAGCCGTCGTAGTCGGCGCTGCTCCAGCCGGTCCGGTTGTTGCCGCCGCCGGTCACGAACATATCGAGGAACGTATTCGGGTCGTTGTAGTCCCCCACCCAGCTCGACCGGCATAGATCGTAGTCGAGCTGCTTCATCGAGGTCAGCCACACCTTCTGCTCCTGCTTGTGCAAGGCGACCGTCACGCCGAGCGCGTCCTTCCACATGTTCTGAAGTTCGACCGCGATGTGGGTTTCGATCGGCTTGTTGATATAGAGATAGCGGATGAGCGGAAAGCCCGCCCCGCCTTCGTAGCCCGCATCTTTCATCAGCGCCCGCGCCTTCTCCACATCGTAGGGCAAACCGGCGGGCGATTCGTATCCCTGCCCCGCGCCGGGCGGGACAAAGCCATCGGCGACCACCTCGCCCAGCTTCGTGATCTTTTCCGTGATCCGCTTCTTGTCGATGGCCATGGCGAAGGCGCGCCGGACGCGCGGGTCGGTAAACGGTCCCTCCTCGCAGTTGAAGCGCGTGAAATAAGTCCCGAGAAATGGCGCGGTGTGGAACCACGGCTCGCCCTGCAACTGATCGACCACCGTATTGGGGATCATCCCCTTATCCATCATCAGATCGGCATCGCCATTGAGGAAAAAATTCAGCCCCGTGTTCGGGTCTTCGATCGGCAGGACATCGACCGACTTCATCGCCGTATTGGCGCGGTCCCAGTAGTGCGGGCTTTCCTCCAGCCGGATGCGGTACGTGCAGCCGCCACGCCTTGAGCAAATAAGCGCCGTTCCCGACCAGCT
Organism: Verrucomicrobiales bacterium; assembly: GCA_041395145.1. GTDB lineage: Bacteria > Verrucomicrobiota > Verrucomicrobiia > Verrucomicrobiales > DEV007 > JAWLBD01. The sequence goes on from JAWLBD010000039.1 coordinate 37,830, forward strand.
TGCCGGGCTTGATCCACTCGTCGCCGTGTTCCTCCAGCGTCGCCCGATGGACCGGATAGAGGGTGACAAACGCGCAGAGGTCGAGGAAGAACGGGACCGGATTGTCGAGTTCGACGATCAGCGTGCGGTCGTCCGGCGCGCGGATCCCGACCGTGGAAAAGTCGCCCGTCTCGCCCTCGTTGAACGCCTTCGCCCCGCGGATGAAATAAAGCTGCGCCACGTAGTCGCAGCCGGTCTCCGGCGTCAGGTTGCGCCGCCACGTATAGATGAAGTCGCATACCGAGTCACCGGGTCGCCGTTGCTCCAAGCGCGCGTCCTTCCGCAGGTGAAACGTGTAGGTCCGGCGGTCCTCGGACGTCGTAGCGCTCGGCGACGCCCGGCTCGGGCTTGCCCTGCGCGTTGGTCCGCATCAGCCCCTCGAAAAGCGCGCTACAGCCCGGATATCGACCTGCGCGGTGATCAGCGCCGGGTCGAGCGTCTCCGGCTCGGTCCCGTTGATGAAGACGAGGTCCGCGCGCGGCTCCTGCGCCCGCAGGACGGCAGCGCGAACGAAAGCGCGCCGGCGAGCAAGCCGGCCGCCGCCGGGCGGAGGGGCGCGATGATTTCGGATACGCTCTGGGCGATGCGTGGCGTCATGGGCGCAGAATCGCGGCGCGATGCCCGCGGCGCAAGCGGTGTCGTCGCCACATCGGCGGCGGTCAGGCTCTCGACCGGGATGCCAGCGGGGCGAGCGCGAAAACATTATCGCCGAAGGTCGTGTAAAAGTTTGAGAGATAATACACCTCAAACTCGCCCACCTCGATCACCCGGACCGGGTTGGATGGCGAGGCGACCGGCACCTGCCCCGGATAGATCCAGACGTAGTTCCACCAGTTGGGCGGCAATTCGAAGGACTGCAGGTTCGCGGGCCAGTTGGCTGTGTTCGCCGGCGTGGCGAGGTTTCCGGCAACGCCGCCGATCTCGACGGGTTGCGAGACCTGCCCCGGCGACGGCGGGACCGTCAAGACGAGGGCGACACCCCAGGCGGCAAGCGGGCGAATCATCCCAAGACCCTAGCGCCAAATCCGGCGATCGCCCGAAAAAAACTAACCTTGCGCCGCCGGAGCATCCCCCAATAATTGCCGCCCCTATGAGCAGCTCCCCCCAATCGTTTCAAATCACCGTCCTCGCCGGGGACGGCATCGGTCCCGAAGTCATGGCCGAGGCCATCAAAGTCCTCGACGCCGCCTTGCCCGAAGGCATGGCGCTCAACTACGACCACCAGCTCGTCGGCGGCGCGGCGATCGACGGCGCGGGCAAGGCGCTGCCCGAGGCGACGCTCCAAGCCTGCGCGGCGTCCGACGCCATCCTCTTCGGCTCCGTCGGCGGCCCGAAATGGGAATCGCTGCCGCCCGCCGAGCAGCCGGAGCGCGGCGCGCTGCTGCCGCTGCGCAAGCACTTCGGGCTCTTCGCCAACTTGCGCCCATCGATCTGCTACCCGAGCCTGACCCACGCCTCGCCGGTCAAAGAATCGATCGCGGCGGGCGGGTTCGACGTCCTCTGCGTGCGCGAGCTGACCGGCGGCCTCTACTTTGGGCAGCCGAAGGGCCGGAGCGGGAGCGGTCCGGACGAGACGGCGGTGGACACGATGGTTTACAAGCGCTCCGAGATCGAGCGCATCGCGCGCGTCGCCTTCACCGCCGCGCAGGGGCGCCGGAAAAAGGTGACCTCGATCGACAAGGCCAACGTCCTCGAAAACGGGCTGCTCTGGCGCGAGACCGTCACCGCCGTGGCCAAAGACTACCCGGACGTCCAGCTCGACCACCTCTACGTGGACAACGCGGCGATGCAGCTCATCCGCCGCCCGAAGGACTTCGACACCGTGCTCGCGGAGAATTTGTTCGGCGACATCTTGAGCGACGAAATGGCGATGATCGCCGGATCGCTCGGCATGCTCGCCAGCGCCAGCCTCGGCGAAAGCAAGGGCGGCGGCCTCTACTTCGGCATGTATGAGCCGAGCGGCGGCAGCGCGCCGGACATCGCCGGCCAAGGCGTCGCCAACCCGATCGCCCAGATCCTGTCCGGCGCGATGATGCTCCGGTTCTCGCTCGGGCTGGCGGAGACCGCCGACCGGATCGAAGCCGCCGTCCGCGCGGCCATCGACCAGGGCTTCCGCACCGGCGATATCTTCACCGGAGCCGATGGCGAAAAACGCGTCGGCACCGCCGAGATGGGCGCGGCGATCAAGGCGGCGCTATAAGGCGGGATCGCCCGGCTTTGTAAGGCGGGTCGCGGCGGCGATTCGCCCGCAAATTTTCTGGCGGCGCGCCCTCGATCTGGGCGTTAGGATCGCCCATGCCCGGACGCCTTCTCTCCGCCCTCGCGCTCTGCCTCACCGCCACTCAACTCGCCCATGCCGCGCCGGTCGTGCCCGGCGTGCGGGACGACCAGCCGCCGGAATTCGCCGGCCGCGTTTTGTTGAGCGAGCTGAATTGCGCGAACTGCCACGGCGGCGGTCGGGCGGCGATGGAAGCGAAGGGCGCGCCGGATCTGCGCAATGCCGGGGCGCGCATCCGCCGCGGATACCTCGCCGAATTCATCGCCGCCCCGCACGCGGCGAAGCCCGGCACCACGATGCCCGACATCCTCGGAGCCGCCGGGCTTTCCGACGGCGACCGCGCCGCCGCCGCCGAAGCGATCAGCGATTTCCTCTTCTCGCTGGGCGGGGCGGAATTCAAATCCGATCCGGTCGAGGCGGAGGCGGCGGAGCGAGGCGGCGAACTCTTTCACCAAGTCGGATGCGTCGCCTGCCATGCGCCGGAGGGCAAGGCGCTGCCGGGATCGCCGCCGCTCCACCGGCTGGCGGAAAAATACAGTCTCGCCAGCCTGACCGCGTTCTTGGAAGACCCGCTCGCCGTCCGCCCCGGCGGGCGCATGCCCGACCTGCAGCTCACCCACTGGGAGGCAGCCGACCTCGCCAGCTATCTGCTCCTCCGCGACCAAAAACCTGAAACGCCTCCGGCAGCGCAAACCGCAAACGCCTTCGCCCGAACGGATCGCCGCCGGGCGCTGCGGATTCGGAAAATTCGGCTGCGCCCAGTGCCACCCGGTCGGCGGGATCGAGCCGAAACCGGACTTCGCCAATCCGCTCGCCAATCTCGACGCTTCCAAGCCGTGCGCCGGAGCGCGCTTTGACCTGAGCGCGCCGCAGCAGGCAAGCCTCGCCGCCGCCGCCGCCGCTGCGGGCAAAGCGGAGCCGGAAACAGGCTCGAAGGCTGAGGCGGAAGCGGAAGCAGAAGCGAGGATCCGGCTGACGATGGCGCGGCTCAATTGCATCGCCTGCCACAGCCGCGGCGACTTTCGGCGGTCCGGCGGCGGAGCGCGATTCGTTTTTCACCACCAGCAACCTGAACCTCGGCGAGCAGGCGCGCCTCCCGCCGCCGCTCGCCCACGTCGGGGCAAAGCTGGACCCGAAATGGCTGCGCAAAGTGCTGGTCGGCGGCGAATCGGTCCGCCCCTACATGCTGACGCGGATGCCCCGGTTCGGCGCGGACAATATCGGGCACCTGCCCGATCTCTTCGCCAAAGCCGACGCCGGCTCCCTGCCCGCCGCCGAATTTACGCGGGTCAAGGACCAGAAGGAAGCGCAGCGCGCGGGGCATGATCTGGTCGGCAACAACAACCTAGCCTGCATCGCCTGCCACACGTTCAACGGCGAAAGCGCGACGACCCTGCAGGCGGTCGAGATGACGACGATGGCCGAGCGCCTCCAGGAAAACTGGTTCCACCTGTATCTGCGCAACCCGCAGAGCTTTCACCCCTCCACCATCATGCCGAGCTTCTGGCCCGCCGGCAAGCCGGTCCGGCCCGAGATCCTGGACGCCGATGCGGGCAAGCAGATCGACGCGATCTGGCAATACCTCGCGCGCGGCCGCGAGGCTCCCACGCCATCGGGCATCCGCCGCGAGCCGATCGAATACGACCCGCCGCCCGGCGAGGCGATCCTCCTGCGGCGGCAATACGCGGGCATCGGCAAGCGCGGCATCGGCGTCGGCTATCCGTCCGGCATCAACCTCGCGTTCGATGCGGCGCAGATGCGGCTCGGCTCGCTCTGGGCGGGCGGCTTCGGCGAGATGTCCGGCGTCTGGCGCGGCCAGGATCGGGCAATGTCCACGAGCGCAGCCGCGAGGTCGTGCGCTTCCCCGCCGGTCCCGCCTTCGCGCGGCTCGCCGCCGCCGACGCGCCCTGGCCCGCCGTGCTAGAGCCGTCGGAGAAGGCGGAGGTTTCAGTTTCACGGCTACACGCTCGACAAAGCAACGCCCGACCTTCCGCTATTCGTTCGGGGACATCTCGGTCGCGGACGCCTTCGTCGATAGCCCGGACGCACCCTCGCTTTCCCGCGCGATCCACCTTCGCGCCCGCCGCGCCCGGCGATCTCTACTTCCGCGCCGCCGCCGACCAGGATCTCAAGCCTGGCAAGGATGAGGCCACGTTCCTGCTTCCCCGCGGTCTGACCATCTCCGTGGAAGGCGGAACGCTGCGCGCGGCGGGCGACCTGACCGAATTGATCGTCCCGCTGGTAAGCAAGAAGAATCGCTAACCCTCCGCTATACATTTGAGAACCCATGATCGCCTCGCCTCTCCACCGCCTCGCCTTCGCCGGATCCCTCGCCTTCATCTCCGCCGCCGCCGCGCCGAGCCGCTGGGCGACGAATGGGGCACCGCCGAGCGCGAGGAAGCCTACTACACGATCACCGAGATCGCCGTCCCCGAACCGCATTTCATCGAAGCGGGCTGCTTCGAGACGATGCCTGACGGGCGCGTCGCCATCGGCACCCGGCGCGGCGATATCTTCCTCGTCAGCGGCTTGTCCGACGAACACCCTCAACCCGAATTCCACAAGTTCGCGGCGGGCTTGGATGAATGCCTCGAGCTCGCCTACAAAGACGGCGCGCTCTACGCGACCCACGCCGCCGAGGTCACCAAGATCACCGACACAGACGGCGACGGCCGCGCGGACCGCTTCGATACGGTGAGCGACGCGTGGGGGTTCGCGCACTACCACGAGTTTGCGATGGGATCGAAGTTCGACGCCGAGGGCAATCTCTGGGTCACGCTCGGGCTATCGAATTCCTACCACTCGAAAGCGCTATTCCGCGGCTGGGCCTTCAAGATCACGCCGGAGGGCGAGGCGATCCCGGTGTGCAGCGGCTTGCGCAGCCCGCTGGGCGTCGGCGACAACGGCCATGGCGCGATGATCTATGCGGAGAGCCAGGGGCCGTGGAATGGGTCGTGCTCGCTCAAGCACCTCAAGCCCGGCGGCTTCATGGGGCATCCGGTCAGCTTCAACTGGTACGAATTCGCCCCAAACATGGGACCGGCTCCGGTCGAACCCAACACGCCGTCGCGCCTCGAGGTCGAGCGCCAGCGCGTGAAGGAACTCGTGCCCTACGCGGTCGTCTTTCCGTTCCGGCGCATGGGCCGTTCGATCTCCGGCTTCGTCGTTGACCAGACCGGGGGCAAATTCGGGCCGTTCGCCGGGCAGATCTTTATCGGCGACTACACGCTGAGCACCATGATGCGGGCGACGATGGAAGAGGTGAACGGCGTGTGGCAAGGCGCGTGCTATCCGTTCCGCGAAGGTCTCTCGACCGGCATCCTGAATTGCCACTTCACGCCCGGCGGCCAGCTCCTCACCGGCGGCACCAACCGCGGCTGGCCGGTCCGCGGCAGCAAGGAAAATGTCCTCGAGCGCATCGACTGGAACGGCGAGACGCCGTTCGAGCTAAAAGAGATCAACGCCCGCCCGGATGGGTTCGCGCTGACCTTCACCAAACCGGTCGATCCCGCCGCCGCCGCCGATCCGCACAGCTACGCGCTGGAGACGTTCACCCACATCTACCAGGGCGGCTACGGCAGCCCAGAGGTGGACCAGACGACGCCCAAGATCACCGCCGCCGAAGTGAGCGCCGACGGGCTGCAGGTGCGCCTGCGCATCGACGGCCTGGTGCAAGGCCACGTCCACGACTTCGACCTCGCCGCGCTCCGCTCCGCCAGCGGCGAAGAACCGCTCCACCGGAAAGCCTATTACACGCTGAACGAGATCCCGCGCGACTAAGCGACTACTTTTCGTAGGGCAACGCCACATCATCGGGCGTGAGCCGACCCACGAGCGCTGCCATTATCTCCTCGTCCAAATTGGGCGGCCGGTATTCGGGGATGTCGCGCCAGCGCTCGATGACCGTGCGATGGAGCATCTCGCCCGAAAAGATCTGCCGCCGCTTCGGCCACGCGAGCCGGTAGTAGGTCTCCCAATCGCCGTCCGGCTTCTCCCGCTGCTTTTGTTTCGGGACGAAACCTGCGAGGCGCCATCCGATTGATAGCGACTCGTGTTGGAGCGTCGTATGCCACAGCTTGGCGGGTTCGGCGGCGAGTATCTTGACAAGCCGCCCCGGCGCGAATTTCAGACCGCATTCTTCTGCCTCGGCGGCGATCCACTGGAGCGGAGCCTTCCACAAGGCGCCGTCGGTGTAACCGCCGCCGACATCGGAATGCACGCCGGGGAAAAAGTATTGTTTCCATTTGGGTATCCCGTTTTCGCCAAGGTTGTCATCGCGCCTCCACCGGTTGGTCCGGAAAAAGCCGCGCCGCTCGTCCACCGCCATGGCGTGGCGCACGAAGGTGACCCCGTCGTTGAAAAAAGTGTAGTCGAAGGTCTGCGGATCCCACACATAGCCGACCGTCGAGACCGTGTCCCACACCCCCAAAAACCGGACCGGGCAGGGCACGCCGAAGGTTTCTTGGAAGTCGCGGTGGAGTTGGTCGCGCCCGCGGCGTTTGTATTGCTGGACGAAGTAGGGCCAGATCGAATCGTTGCCGCGCGGCGGCAGCCCGCATTTGTAGAGCAGCCCCGCCACCACCCGCACCGTGTAGGCACCCCGGCTGAACCCGAACATATAGATCTGATCGCCCGGCTCATAGTGGACCATGAGAAACCGGATGGCATCCTCGACGTTCCGCATCAGGGCGGCGGCGAAGGCGAGATCCCACCAACTGCTAAGCTTCTTCATCACCTTGGTGCGCCAGCCCGGCAGCGCCAGCGTCCCGATGCCCGCATCGTAAAACGCGACCTGCTCGGCTTCCGGTGAGCGGTCGAGGCATTGGAAGAGGCGGACGACATTGGTGTTGCGCGTCCCGAATTGGTTGTTGGTCCCGTCGCAGCAGATGACTATATTTTTCGGCATCCCGATCTGCTATGAAATTTCGCTGGCCAAGGCGAGCAAATTCTGCCGTCACCCGCGCTCCGGCGCGATTTCTGCCCCTTCCACCCCCCGCCGGATTTCGCTGATAGCTACGGGGCGCTCGGCGCGAATAGATATCCTAACTCTCTCTCGCCTCTGCGCCTATGAAATTGCCCCATCGCTCCACCCTTCTCTGGATCGGCGCCGCCGCCGGTTCGTTCGCGCTCGGCTGGATCGCCAAGCCAAGCCCATCTCCGGAAGACGCGAGCGCGGCACCGGATCGCGCCGCTGCCCTCCCCTCCGCGCCTAGCCTCCATGGTGGTGGCAGCCATGGTAGCGGCGGATCAGGAGCGGCTGCGCTAGCCGGGTCGGATGCCGCCATTTCGGGCGATGCGCCGCAGGGTGCCCGGTCGGGCGCGCCGCTGACCGACGGCGAGATCGAAGCGATCGGCGGCCGCTTTAAAACCGAACTCGATCCGATCAAGCGCCGGTTCGCCTTCGCGGAATTGCTGGACGGGCTGACGCTGGAAAACGCGGCGAAAATCCGCGAACAGATCGCGCATCTGCCGTCGAACAGCCCGGAGTTTATCGAGTTCCACTACGCGTGGGGCAAGATCGGCGGCTCCCCGGCGGTCATCGCCGGAGCCGAGACTGACAAGCAAGATATGGCGGCGACCTTGGCCGGCTGGGCGAGCGCCGACCCGTCGGCGGCGATCGCCTGGTATTCGTCGCTCGACAAAGACCGCGAGGCGAGCGGCAACGGGCTGAACCAGGGGAATCTCGTCGAAGGCATGGTGCACGGATTGGCGAACCGCGATCCCAGCGAGGCGACCCGCTTTGTGATGGGGCTGGCGGATTCCGGCGACAAGAACGCGGTCCGCCTGCTCGACATCGTCACCGGCAAGGTCATGCAATCCCAGGGAGCCGAACGCGCGGCAGATTGGGCGGCAGCGCTGCCTGACGGCGACCTGCGCGCCAGCGCGATGGGGCGCGTCGCCAATGACTTTGCCCGCCAAGATCCCGAGGCCGCCGCCGCGTGGGCCGCGCCGCTCGCCGGGCAGGCGGGGGGCGACCGCGTGCTCGGAGCCGTCAGCCGCGAGTGGGCGCGGCGCGACGGCGCCGCCGCCGTCGGCTGGCTGGCCACGGTCGATGCGTCGGAGTCCAGCCCCGGAGCCTACTACGGCGCGTTCGAAGGCTGGGCGAGCCAAGATCCGCATGCCGCCAGCGAATACCTGATCGCCATGCCGGAATCGAAGGGCAAAGACCACGCGATCGGCGGGCTGGTCAGCCGCGCTCGCTGGGAGGACCCGGAGGGAGCCATCGCCTGGGCGGAGCAAATCAGCGATCCCAAGACGCGGGAGTCGTGGACGATCGGTGCCGCCCAAGCCTACTACCGCCGCGATCCCAATGCCGCGCGCGAATGGCTGGCGAGCAGCGGGCTGTCGGAGGACGCCCAAAAGAAAGTGACCGGCGGAAGGCGCTAGCGCCGCCGCCTCCGCAGAGCGATTTGATTCCGCGCGCCGCGTGGCATCGTATTGGCGAAAGCGATACCGATCCGCGTCTCGCTTCTCCTTGCGACCCTATGGATGCGACCCCGCCACAAAAGATCGACCTGCGCACGCCGCTGAGCCTCGCCGCCGCCTTCCGCTTTCCGCTCCAGAGCCGGATCGCGCGAGCCGAGGTGATCAAAGGGGCGCTGATCCTGATGATCCCGGTGGTCGGCTGGATCCTGAACATGGGGCACCGCATCGAGATGACCCACCGGATGCAGCATGGCAAGCCCGCGTGGCCGGCGTGGGTGAACTACCGCCAGCTCTTTCGCGACGGCGCTCTCACCCTGCTCGGCATGATCGAATACCACGCGCCCGCCGCCTTCTGCGACCTTTGCGCCTGGCACTTCGATCTGCCGTGGCTCCACGCCGCCGCCGCCCTGCTCTGGATCGCCGCCACCATCGCCGTGCCGGGCTACATGTCGCACTATTGCTACGCCCGCGACCCCAGCGAGATCTTCAATCCGCTCAAAGCGATGCGCCGCGTCTTTCAGGTGGGCGCAGGCTACTGGCACGCCTGGCTCGTCGCGCTCGCCGCCCTCGCGCTGTCATTCGCCGGGCTGCTCGCCTTCGGCATCGGCTTTCTCGCCACCAGCGTCTGGTTCTGGCAGGTCGCCGGCTTTTCATTCGCCACCCAATTCACGCAAGCATTCGGGCTGGAAGCAGAAAGGGACCACGGGATCGATGCAGGCAGCGCACCGCCGGGAGATTGACCTTGGATCAGCCGCCATGCGTCGCTAACCTTCCTCCGTCCGCCAAATCCCCGCCGCCCCATGCAGAATCCCGCCCCACCGACCAACCCGCCGACGGCGTTCGCCAAAGCGGCGCCCTTTCTCGCCGCCGCAAGCATCGGGTGCGCCGCCGCCTCCTACGCCTATCGCTCCGTTCCGTTTTTCTTCGCCGCCGGCCTGCTCGGAGCCATCGCCTTCGCGGCGGGAGGAAGGTCCGGCGGCTTGCTGATGCGTGCCGCCGTGCTCGTCGCCCTCGGCATCCCCGGCTGGCAGATCGCCCAACGCCTCATCGCCCAGAAATCGGGCGGGAGCGACGACCTTGCCATCGTCAGCGAGATCGTCACCACCGAAGAACAAATCCTCGCGCTCACCCCGCAGACCAAGAAGCTGTCAAAGGCGGTGCTCAACCTCCGGCTGCCCGACGCCGGGAGCAAAATGCTGTTCGCCGATTCCATCGAGGTCGTCGATCAGAATGGCGGGTCGCGGACCGTCGGGCGAGACGCGCTCGACCTGTGGCGCGCCGATCTGGACGCGGCGGATTGGTTTGAACATGCCGCCTTCAAGATCGTGGACGGCGAGTTTTCCGCCGGCGGCCGCGCCTTCACCGCCGAGGTGGCATTCGGGTCGCTGGCTCGGCAAATCGATGGCACCTGGCGGAGCGAGAGCCGCAAGCTGAAGATCACCTGGCAGCAATCGGAAGGAGACGCCTGGCAAATCGCCCGCTGGAAGGAGGGCAATGCCCACGCAGAATCGAGCCCGGCGAAATTCTTCCGCGAGTCGCTCGCCGACATCCTGCCGCGGGCGGACGACTATCGGCGGGCGCGGACTTCGGAGCACGAGAAGGCGGCGGCCGCCTACTATCGCGACGGAGCCAAGCAGGACCCGCATCCCTATTTTGCGGCGATCTCCGACAACCAGAAGCCCGGCGTCTCCGTGGCAGACATCGACAGCGACGGCGACGATGACATCTATATCACGGTGCGACTCGGCACGAACCTCCTGCTGGAAAACCAGGGCGACGGGACCTTCATCGAGGCGGCGGAACTCCATGGCCTCCACTACCACGGGCACACGAATGGCGCGATCTTTGCCGATTTCGACAACGACGGCGATCCGGATCTGATCCTTGCGCGCAGCCTGTTGCCCAGCCTCTATCTCGAAAACGAAAACGGCTATTTCCGCGCGCGCGGCGACCAATTGTTTCCGGCGCTCGCCGTCTCTGCTTCGGCGGCGGACTTTAACAAAGACGGGCTGCTCGACTTCTACCTCTGCACCTACCGCGCCGCATCGATGGATGGCGCCGACGTCCCGGCCGGCGGCACCGGCGAATCCGCGGTCGGCGAGGTCCGCTGGCCGGACGAATTCCTCCCCGCTGACCAAGCCTCCGAATTCTACCGGCGCCACCGCGAGAACAACGAAAACTCGGACCCGCGTTTCCCCAATCTGCTCAACCGAATCGGTCCGCCCAACGCGCTCTACGTCAATCGCGGCGGCGGCAGCTTCGAGCGCGCGCCGGAGAGCGATCAGGTCGGCGTCTGGCGCGACACGCTCCAGGCGACGTGGGCGGACTACGATGAAGACGGCGACCCCGACCTCTACCTGGCTAACGATTGGGCGGGCGACAATTTCTTCCGCAACGATGGCGACGCCGGGTTCACCGAGCTGACGCTCGAAGCGGGCTTCAACGGATTTGGCTTCGCGATGGGAGCGAGCTGGGGCGACTACGACAATGACGTGTACCAGCAGGACCTCTACGTCTCCAACATGTTTTCCAAAGCGGGCACGCGCATCACCCGGCGCGTGCCGGGGCTATCGCGACCTTCGCCGAATCGGCGGCCGGCAACTACCTCTATCGGCAAGCGGAGGACGGGAAGTTCCAGCTCGTGTCGGGGATGGAGCCGCCCGCCCTGGCGGTAGCGAAAGCCGGCTGGGCGTGGGGCGGGCAGTTCGCGGATTTCGACAACGACGGGTATCTCGACATCTACGCGCCAAACGGCTACTTCACCGCGCCCGCATCGCTCGCCTCCGATCTCGATTTGTGAAGCAACCTGTGGCGGACGGTCGTCCGCACCGATGCGAACCTAAAGCGGTCGAGCTTCCTCAACTCCGACGCGTGGCAGCGCCCGACGCAGGGCGGCGATCTCGCGCCGCAGATCGACCGGCGGCTGCGCGGATTCGAGACCGCCGGCGGAGGGATCAAGTCCACTCGCTGAGCGGGCACGAGCGCAATCACTTCTTCGCCAACCGCGGCGGCAAGGCGTTCGACGATCTCTCCGCGATCTCGGGTCTCGACAATCCCGCCGATTCCCGCGGCGTCGCCCTGATCGACTACGACCGCGACGGCTGGCAGGACCTCGTCCTCGTCAATGCCAACGAACCGCTCTGCAATCTCTATCACAATGAGATGGCGGCGCTCCCCGCCAACCGCGACAACCGGATGATCGCGGTCCGCTTCGTCGGCGGCGCGCGAAACGGCCAGCTCACGCTCGATGAATTCGCCTGCCGCGACGGCTTCGGCGCGATGGTGACCGCCGACCTCGGCGACATGGCGATCAAGCGCGAGCACCGCTGCGGCGAGGGATTTGCCACCCAGCACAGCGCCACCATGGTGATCGGCATCGGAAAGCGCGAGTCGGTCCCTGCGCTGTCTGTCCGCTGGCCGTCGGGCAAGGAAGCGACCGCCGAAGACATCCCGGCGGGCAGCCTGCTCATCGCCTACGAAGATGAATTGCGCATCGACCGGCGCGACTATCCGCGCGCGACGCCGGAGCCGGCCCGCGATTCGATCAGATCAACCAGATCGATCCCCGTCGCCTTCGATCCCGGTGCCGCGCAGATCCATATCTTCACCACGACGGCGACCTGGTGCGAAGCCTGCCTTGCCCACCTTCCAGAATTGCGCCAAATCGCCGCCGGATGCGAGGACGGCACGGTCGCGCTTTGGGGGATTCCGACCGATCCCAGCGATGACTCGGACAAGCTGACCGCCTACCTGAAAAAATGGAATCCGCCCTACAGCCTGCTTTCGCCATCCGCCAATGAGATCGAGCAGCTCAACACATTGATCGCCGGGCGATTGGGGCAGAAGCCGCCCCGCTGCCCAGCACTGATCATCGCCGACGCCGCCGGCCGCATTATCGAGACCGGAACCGGGGTGCCGAGCCTATCACGGATCCGGGAAGCCCTTGGGAAAAAATAACAACCCCGAAGAGAAAAACCCCCGGCCCGCGAACGGACCAGGGGTTTACCACAAGGAATTTTATTCGCGCCCTAGCGGCGCCGGCGGATGAAGCAGGCCGCCGACAGCGCGCCCATGAGCAGGAAGACGGCGCGGCTGGGTTCGGGGATGGTGAGCGAAACATAATCGAGGCTCATCCAGCGGGAATTCGAACCGACGTTGGTCGCGCGGAGCGTGACATAGTTGTCGTTGCCCGGACCGGTGACCGCCCCCACATCTGAAAGAGTGAACGGTGCGGTGATCAACTCGCTGAGACCCGGATTGAGAACGCCATCGATGTAGGTCCGAGAAACATCAAACGTTCCGACGGAAACCCCATTAAACAAAACCTCGACATCCCAAAACAATGATGGATCGCTCGCCGCGAGTCCATTCGTGTCCATGGTGTAATAATCAAACTGCACCCGCATTCCAAGATCGGGACCTATCGCTGTGGGCAAATTGAAGTGGAACCTCAGTTCCGGATCGCTGCCGGTGTGGGCGCGCTCGACGTTTTCCTCATTGGCAGCAACAGGTCCGACCGGCGAATAGCCGGAACCATCGAGAACGGTGCTGTAAACGCCCGCGAAATAATAGTCGTCGTCGATGTCTCTACCCCCGCCAGTTCCGCCGGTGTTGGCGGGATTTCCCGGCAAGGCATTTGTCCCCCCAAGCTCTTGAATAAAATTCGCCTGCAATCCGCCTCCCGTGCCGGCGTTTGGACCGGGGACGTGAAACTGCGTGTTGTTATCGATCCCGACCTGCCAGACGACGGCGGCGCTGCTGGCGGCAGCGGATAGGGCGAGAAGGGTGAGCGCTGAGAGAGGGGTTTTCATAAGCGTTGATTTTGAGGACTTTGATTCGATTGCGCAAGAATAAATTCTCCTGAAATTTTGGACCTATCGCCAGACCACCTTTAGGCGCGCGAATGCGGTGTCGCCGAACTCCGCAGGCAGCGCCCAGACCTCGCGCCAGCGGCCGCTGGGATCGGGTTCGCTTTCGATGCGCTGGGCGGCGTCGAGCGGCTGCCAGCCCCCGTCCTGGAGCGATGCGGATAACTCGATGGCAACTTCGGTGTCGTCGGCGACCGCCGAGCGCAGGAGCGTGAGCGTGCGCCCGCCATCGAAGCCGAAGGACCAGCGCCCCGGCGGCGTCGCCAGGATCGCCATCGCTGGTGCCCAGCCCGTGTTCGTACCAGCGCGCTGAAGCCGTCGCCATCGGCGTCCGCCTCGGGATTGCCGGAGAAGCGCGCGGTGTCCGCCGCGCCAGGAGCGCCGCCGGGCAGGGCGCTGATCCGCCAGTTGGCGGGGTCGTTGTGGTCGGGGATTTGCTCGGGAAAGCGCAGGACGAGCGAGAATCCTTGGTGTCCGCCAGCGCCTGTGCCACGGATCGGCGTCGTCGTAGGTGAATTCGCGAATCGTCTGCCCGATGGCGTCTTCGAGCTTGATCGTCTCGCCCGCATTGTCCAACGCAGAGCCGCCCGCGAAGGCACCGGCGACCGGCAAGCCGCTGCCATGCTCCGCCTCAAAGGCGGCGAGGTCGCGGACGACCAGCGTGCGCTCGCCCGGCGCGAGCTGGGTGCCGCCGGGGAAGGTGAACGCGATGCCTTGGCTGAAATACGCGCCGCCCAGGTCCAGCGTAAGGTCGGCGCTCATGTTGGCGAGTTCGATGAACTCCGCCGCGCCATTGACCGGGTGATAGCAAAACTCCGACACCACCAGAAAGCGCTGCAAGTCGGTCGGCTCCGCCGGCGTGCTGAAGGCGGCGCGCTCGGTGCCGCCTGCGTCGATGAGCCGGATCGTCTCGCCGAGGTTCGAGAGATGCCCTTGGTAGCCGCCTTGGACAAAGCGGGATTCGCCGCCGGTCGGGCTCGCCGCGCGGGCGCGAAACGCATTCACATCCGGGCTGACGAACAAACTGGTGTTCGGCGGGATGACCGTGCCGGGGCGGAACGTGAACTCGACCGCCTCCGCCAGCCGCCAATCCGAGATATCGACGGCGACCGCGTTGGCGTTGGCGATCTCGATGAATTCTTCATCCTGGTTGCCCGACGCCGGGCTGACCTCGGCGGCGGCGATGCTCAGCGGCGGCGGATCGGCGGCATCCTGCGCCGCCACGGTGTCCCCGTGGCTATAGACGAAGGCGCGGCGGCCGGTCAGGTATTCGTCCTTCACCCGCTGGACTTCCTGCGCCGGCGTGTGGTCGCGGAATGGGGAGTCGCCGTTCACCGCATCGACCGTCAGCTTCCACGGCCCGTGCCCGGTCGCCGATCCGAGCACCCATTTGTTGTAATCGAGGATGAGGTCATCGCCCAGCAGCGCGAGGTTTTCGTCCATCCGGCGCTCCATCCACCGCTGCGCAGGGTCGGGTTCGTCTTCCACACGCTGGAGGAACCGGTCGTTGAGCGAGCGGATGCGGCGCTTGGCCATCTCGTTGAACTCGCTGATCCCGTAGAGCTTCGCCACCAGGTTCTGGCCGGTCGCATTGCGGATCGGATGATCGACCATGACGAGGTCGTCGAAGTAGTTGTTGGTGGATGTCCAGCGCCGCCCCATCGAGAGGTCGAGGTCCCACGGCAGCAGCGTCCATTCGTTGGTCCGCCCGGTGTCGCGATAGATGTAGTAGTTCTTCGAGTGGACGTCGTGGTTGCTCGATACCGAGGTCGCCGCCATGAAGCTGATCATCCGGGGGATGTCGAGGTTGTCGAAGAAAAACGCCTTCCGGTCCGCCACATTCGCCTGGTGCATGCCGTCGAGGAACGCCTGCAGATCCGCGTTGTTTTCCTCGCGCCGATTCTTCTTCTCCGCGCCCGCCGCCGCGTTGGTCGCGGGATTCGCCATGTTGTTATACATCTTGTAGAGCGCGCCGTCCGGGTTCAGCCCGGCGCGGTCGAGATACACATCGTCGGCGTCCTCGATGAAATCCATCAGCCCGTAGAACGCCCCGTTTTGCTGCACCCGCATGGTGAAGGCAAAGTGCGCCGGGCAGCCCGCCTCGCGGTGCAATTCATAGCAGAGCGGGTGCCGCATTTTCGTTTTGTCGGCGAAGTTCGTCATGAAGTTGATGTCCTTGACGCGCGGCGCATCGGGCGACCAGCGGAAGCGCTCGCCGCGGTTGAAGTCGAGGTTGTGGCTCTTTTTCGCGAAGGCGGCTCCGCGGGTCGATTGCCCGTGGATGTTGATCTCGATGTTGTCGTAGAATTCGCCGAGAAAGTAGAGCGAGCAGCGCGTGCCCGCCGTGGTGGCGGCGGCGCTTGGGTTCTGGATAAACCAATGCAGCAGCGGCAGGTTGGTGGCGATGGCCGGATCGGCGGGCACGGTGCCGTAGTATTGCGGCGCGTTGGCGGGATCGTAGTAATCGGGCACCTCGGTGGTGTTGCCCGCCGCATCGGCGGCCTCGATCCGCCAGCGCAGCGTCTGCCCGGCTTCTGCAGCGCCGATCCGGGGATCGCCGCCGACCAGATGCCGTCGCCTGCCACCGCGTCGCCGCCCGTCCCATCATCCGCCATCGGCACCATCTGTTCGGCAGCGTAGTTGACCCGGAAATACATCGTCGCCGCCTCGACCGGCGTGTGCTGGAGCGCGGTGATGAGCAGTCCGGCCGCGTCCGGCGGCGGCGGATTTTGGTCACATCAGAGAGGCGGCGAGTACGCCGGATCGACGCCCGTATTCGCCGCGCCGGGGTGGGCGCAAAGAGATAGCCTTGGGCAAGTTCGGTCGTCGGCGCATCGGTCGATAGCACGGTCAGCGCCGGACCTGCCGCGTTTTGGTCCCACGCGATCCAGCACGGCTGCTTTTCGTTGACCAGGACAAACTGCCCGCGCAGCCGGTCGGCGGGATCGGAATGCCAGGCGCTGTACCAGAGGCGTGATGTCCCAGCGAAACGATTCGGATTCGCCCACCCGCGCCAGCACCGAGGAAACCGGATCGTTGGCCGCATAGAAATCGATCAGGTCCGTGCCGTCCGCGCTTTCCAGCGATCGCCGCCGCCCCCATATTGACGGACGGCGCGGCGAAGACGCCGATCCGGGAATCGACGCAGCTCAGGCCCGACGCCCCCGCCACCAGCCGCGCCTCGCCCGCGCGCTGGAGCACGGCGGAAACGACGGTGTGGCCGGCGGGGATGAGGGCGAGCTGTGCGCTGTAGTCATACCACTGGTATTGCTGATGCTCCGGATCGCCCAGCGAATCGTCGAAGCTGTTCAGCGATCCGTCGGCGGAAACCGCCCCGGCGCCGGTGATCTTCGCCCGCGCGTAGGTCGTCCCCGCCACCTGCGCCGGCGGGGTCAAATCGGTCTCGGTCACCGCGCCGGCGTAGCCTTCGCCATAAGTCAGGTTTTTGCGCTGCGGCGGAAAAAACGGGGCGAACTCGGTGAGCGCCGCGCCGCCGCCCGGCGGGAATAGCCCGAGGTAGTCGTCGCTCCGGTCGAGCTTGAAATTGGTGTGCAACTCCGCGCCCGCCTGCGCGCGGTCTTTGCCCGACGCAAACACTAACAGATACCCGCCCTCCGGCAGCGCCACCGCCGGGAACGCCCACTTCCCGGGATCGGCGGCATCGTCGCTCAGCGTGTAGCCGGCCAGATTGACCGCGCCGGGACCGGCGTTGTGAATCTCGATCCAGTCTTCGTAGTCGCCATCGGCGTCGGCGAGAAACGAGTCGTTGTCCGCCATGAATTCCGAGATCCGGACATCCGCTGGGGCAACGGTGGGAAAAACAAAACAGGCCGCCGCAAACGCCGGCATGCGGAAAAGATTGGGGATTCGCATTCTGGAGGGGTTTAGTGCGAGTTCACACATTGTGCGCCGACTTCTCCGCCGCTGTCAATCCGAACTCGCATCCGCCGCCTACCGCATGCGCCGCCGCCGCCGGACCGATGGCGGGTTGCGCGGGCTGTAGCTGGGCGGCTTGCCCTGCAGCCAATCGGTGAACTTGGCGATCTCGGGATGGGCGCGCAGCGCCTCGATCGTCGGGTAGTCGCGCGCCAGCTCCGCCTCGGTGAAAAGCGAGTGGATCTTCGAGTGGCAGCACTTGTGCAAGATCGCGGTCTCGCCCTTCGCGCCGCCTTTGAGCTTCGGCACCAGATGGTGGCGGCTCTCCAACTCCGGGGGGATTTCCCGGTCGCATAGCGGGCAGATAGTCATGGGCGGTCGGCGTCGATTTCTTGCTCGGCATCCATTCTATCGCCCGCCCGATTGAGGGGCAACCGAAAGCGCGGGGCGCCTCGTTTCCCCCGGCAACCCAATCCCCCTCCCCTCTCTACCATGCCCGCTCTCGTCTGGTTCCGCCGCGACCTCCGCCTGTCCGACCACTCCGCGCTCCGCCGCGCCTGCGATGCGCACGACCAGGTCGTGCCGTTCTACATCATCAGCGACTGGCAGAAGGATCACCGCTGGACCGGTCCGAACCGCCAGAGCTTCCTCTGCGGCAGCCTCCAATCACTGGCGAAGAACATCGAGGCCGCTGGCGGCAAGCTGATCTTCCGCCAAGGCGATGCCGCGCAGCGAATCGCCGAGTTGGCGGAGGAAACCGGCGCGGAGGCGATCTACTTCAGCCGCGACGTCGATCCATTCGGCATCGACATGGAGGAAAAAGAAAGTCGCCGCCGGGTACCGGGAGCGCGGCATGGCGGTGCATTCGTGCAAAGACGCCGTCTTGCACGAGCGCGGCGAGGTGCTGAAAGGCGACGGCACGCCCTACCGCGTTTACACGCCCTACAGCAAGGCGTGGCACCGCCTCGAAAAGCCGGCCCCGCTCCCCAGGGTCCGCGCGATCCATACGCCCAAGGGCATCGCAAGCCTCGAACCGCCGACCCTCGCAACCTGGAACCTGCCCGATCCCGAGGCGGATGTGATCGAACCCGGCGAGCGCGCCGCCCGCGACCGGATGCGCGCGGCGCTCGACGGCCCGCTGCACCGCTACAGCGAGGACCGCGACATCCCCGGCGGGCAGACGACGTCGCGCCTCTCGCAGGACCTCCGCTTAGGCTTGATCTCGATCCGCGAATTGTTCGCCAAGGCGGACGAGCGCGCCCGCGCCGCGCGGACCGCCGAGGAGCGAAAGGCGTTCCAGACCTACATCAACGAACTCGCCTGGCGCGAATTCTACATGCAGATCCTCTATCATTTCCCCGAGGTCCTCGAACATGAGTTTAACGCCGACTACCGCGCCCTGAAATGGTCCTACGACGATGACGCGCTCGGACGGTGGAAGGCGGGCGAGACCGGCTTTCCGATCGTCGATGCCGGGATGCGGCAACTGCGGGCGACCGGCTTCATGCACAATCGCGTGCGCATGATCACCGCCATGTTTCTCACCAAAGACCTGCACCTCGACTGGCGGCTCGGCGAAGAATACTTCATGCAGCAGCTCACCGACGGCGAGATCGCCAGCAACAACGGCGGCTGGCAGTGGAGCGCCGGCACCGGCGCAGACGCCGCGCCCTACTTCCGCATCCAGAACCCATGGTCCCAGACCAAGCGGTTCGACACGCACGGCGATTACATCAAAGCGTGGGTCCCCGAGCTAAAGGACGTGCCCGCCAAAAAGTTCCTCAACCCGCCCGAGGATGGCAAGCCGATCGCCAAAGGCTATCCCGCGCCGATCGTCGATCACGCCGAGGCGCGCGAGAAGACGCTCGCGATGTTTAAGGCGGCGAAGTAATCGCGGCGTTCGCTGACAACTTTTTTACAACGAAGTACGACGGCGGTCGTTGACAATTACGACCAGAGTCGTAGAATCGGGTCGAATCACCACAACCCGATTGACGATGCCCAAGAACCCAATCCCGAAACCGACCGAGGGCGAGCTAGAGCTGTTGCAAGTGCTGTGGCAGCGGGGACCGAGCACGGTGCGCGAGATCCACGACGCGCTGAGCGGCGACAAGGCGACCGGTTACACGACGACGCTGAAGATCCTGCAAAAAATGACCGACAAGGGGCTGGTCCGGCGCGATGAGACGAGCCGCAGCCACATCTACGAGCCGGCGATCCAGGCGGAGCAAACGCAGCGGCAGCTCGCCGGCGATCTTTTGAAACGCGCGTTCGGCGGCTCGCCGGCGCGCCTTGTCGTGGCGGCGCTCAGCGCCCAGAAAACCAGCCGTGCGGACTTGGCGGAGATCCGGCGGCTGCTCGATGAAATCGAAGGGAAATAACCCGAACCAACCGAAGCCATGAATCCCGATCTGCACTCCTCCGTCGAGGCGCTGGGCTGGGCGCTCCTCCACTTTCTCTGGCAGGGAGCCGCCATCGCCGCGCTGCTCGCCGCCGCCCTCCGCCTCCTGCGCCGCCGCTCGCCGCAGCTCCGCTACGGGCTCGGCTGCCTCGCCATGGTCGCGATGCTCGCCGCCTTTGGCGCGACGCTTTCCACCCAGTGGTCCAAAGCGGCGCCGCCGCCCATCGCCGCCGCTCCGGCATCGGTCACAGAAGCTCCTGGCGCTCCAGATCTCATCGAACCCGCCGCCGAGCCGGCACGCGCCCACACCATCCCCCGATCTCGACGCCGCACCGGCGGCGGAGCCAGCGTTGGCGGACCCTAACATGCTTCCCATCGACGGACCGGCGGCGCAGGCTGAGCCGCCTACCGCCGCCGAGCGGATTCGCCCGGCGCTGCCTTGGGTCGTCGGCGTCTGGGCGCTGGGCGTCGCCCTGCTCTCGGCGCGGCTGCTCTCGGGCTGGCTTTGCCTGCGCCGCTGGCGCGCGTCGGGCAAGGAAATCGCCGACCCGGTCTGGCGGGCGCGCTTTGCCGCGCTGGGCGAGCGGATGCGGCTCTCGCGCCCGGTGCGGCTGCTCGCCTCTGCCTCGGCGGCGGTGCCGATGGTCGCCGGTTGGATCAAGCCGGTCGTCCTCGTGCCCGCCGGGCTTTTCACCGGTTTGGATGCCGCGCAGCTCGAGGCGATCCTCGCGCACGAACTCGCCCACATCCGGCGGCACGACTATCTGGTCAACCTGCTGCAGAACGCCGTGGAGACCCTGTTTTTCTTTCATCCCGCAGTCTGGTGGATCTCCGGCGAAATCCGGCAGGAGCGCGAACACTGCTGCGACGACGAGGCGGCCGCCCTGTGCGGCGGTGCCGTCGGCTACGCCCGCGCCCTCGCCGCGCTGGAGGAAATCCGCAGCATCGACGGCGCGCCGCTCGGCGCGGTTTCGGCGGCGGGCGGATCGCTGCTCTGCCGCGTCCGGCGGCTGCTCGGCGTTTCGTTTCGCGAGCCATCGGCGACCGTGCCGTGGTCGGTCGGGATCGCGGCGGCATTGCTCGCCGCCGGATTGATCGTCGGCGCGCATGTCGTCAATGCGGCACCGGACGGCAAGGCGGCGGTCGAATTGCCCGACGCGCCGGACCACAACCTGGCGGCCGCCTTGGTCGAACGCTGGCAGACGCTCGAAGGCAAGGACTCGCCGATCCCCGAGGCGCGCGTCGCCGGCATGCGTCGCGCCATCGACCAGTGGAATGAGGAAAACCGGATCGAGACGGACGTTGTCGAATCGGTCTATGCCCTCAAGGGATGGGCGTCCGACCAAAGAAACCACCCGGCGGGCGAGGTGAAGAGATGGCTCAACGCGATCGCCGCCATCACCTCGCATCCGGTTCAAATCGCGCTCAACAACGAGCCGATGATCGGGCGCGTTTTGAAAAAGGAGGAACTCGCCAAACTCGCCTTCGGTCCGCCATCGGAGAGCGGGCTTCGCGCGGCGTGGTCGCTCAGCCCTAACAAAGACACCTATGTGTTTGGCGACATCGCCTATGGCACGATCACGCTTTGGAACACGAGCGGCGAGACGATCATGACCGGCAACGGGTGGGGCGGCGAAAACCCAG
>JAWLBD010000040.1:0-58625 GCA_041395145.1 Verrucomicrobiales bacterium
GGTGATCTCGGCGTCGAGGATCAGGTCGAAGACCATGTCCACGCTGGCTGGCGTGTTTTGGTGGACCTCGACGGCGAGCACGTTTTCGCCGTTGACCAGCGCATCGCTCGGGATCGCGAACGGTCCCTCCCACGTCGCGTTGACGATCGTGCCGCTGGAGCTGCTAAAGCTGACCGGGTCGTCGGTCACGCGCACCCGGTAGATCTCGGTGCCATTGAGATAGACGACCGCGCCGTCGTCGATGAGCAGCGACAGCTCGAGCGCGACGTTCGCGGGATCCGCATCGACGTTGAAGGCGTGGCGGAAATAATGGGTCGGCGTCCCGATGTTGACCTCGGTGTTTTTGACCGCCGGCGCTGGCAGGTCGGAATCTTCCCGATAAAGCGCCGCCTGCCCCGACGGCCAGCCGGAGTCGTCAAACGCCGGATCGCGCCAGGCGGAGCCGAGGTCGGTGTTGTCGTCGCGGTAGCGCCAGGTCGCGTCAGCGGCGATGAGGTTGGCCGATCCGGTGGACGAGCCGCCGCCGGGGACGCGCACGCCGGGCGTGGGCAGCCGGTGAAATTCGAGGTCGCTCCCGCCATTCGCCGTGCGGCGCTGCGCATAGTCTTCGGTCTGCGGCCCGGTGAAGACGGTGTCGATGGCGGTGCCGCCCGCATCGAACAAACCAAGCAATTCGATATCCGAGGAGAGGTTGAAGCCGAGCCCGTCCGGACCGCCGCCGCCCCAGAAGGCGACGACATCGCCCGCGCCGACAAACGAAAGCGGCCGGATCTGGGTGCGCAGCGGATTGGTGTTGGCGTGATCGGTCAGGAAAAGCCCGCCAAGGTGGACCGGGAGGCGGCTCGGGTTGTAGATCTCGATGAAGTCGTCGGTCAGCGCCACCTTCCCGGAAGCGAACCATTCGTTTATTTTTAGATCGTAGATGTTGCCGGTCAGTTGCCCGGCGTTCGCCGCGCCGGGGGTCGGGACGTTCAAGCCCCACGCGCGGTCGTGCCCGATCCGCCCGATCGAGAAGTCCGCCGCCTGCGGGCCAAAGGCGACCGAATCGAGCACCGCGCTGCCCGCATCGTAAAGATAGACCGTCTCGCCTTCCGACTGAAAGCCGAAGCCGAGCTGGTCCGAGGTGACGAGCAGGTAGCCGCCCGCCGGGATCTCCGCACCCAGCGGGAACACGTAACGCGCCGGCGTGGCAGGGTCGTCGGAAAACGTCAAGCCCTCCAGCGGGAACGGCGCGGAACCAGGGTTATAGAATTCGACATAATCGGGATAGCTGCCGCCGCCGGGATAGGCGGAGACATTGTGGGCAAAGACCTCGTTGATGAGCGCCTGCGGGGCGAGCGCCGCATCGACTGTCCAGGTCAGCGAGGCGGTCGGCTCGTCCTGCCAGTTGCCCGCGAAGTCCTGACCCTGCACGAACACCGTGTAGGTGCCATCGGCAAGGTCGGCCAGCTCGATCGTCGCCGAGCGCACCGTGCCCGGATCGGGATCGAATCCGCTGCCGATGGGCAGGTCCGCGCTCCACGCGCCGTCGTTTAGTTTCCAGCGATAGCCGAAGATGCCCGGGCCGCCGACGCGCAGCGTGGCGCCGCGGCTGGCGGTCAAAGCGGGCGGCTCCCCGGCGATCCATGCGCCGCCGGGCACCAGCGCGCCAAGGTCTTGCCCGAAGGGCGAGGCTCCGATGGCGGGCGATCCCGGCAGCAAGGCGAAATCGCCGTTGTCCGGATCCGCGAATAGCGGCGCGCCGTTGAGGTTGTTCGTCCCGAGATCGTAGATCGTCTGCCCGGCGTGGTTGGAGCCGATAGTGATATCGGTGATCTCTTCGATCAAATTGTCGAACAGCTCCAGCGGCGTGGTCCTCCCAGCCGGGCGGTCGGCATTGCCGAAAACGCGCGGCACCTGGTAAGATGTGCCCGCCGCATACGCGCCATCGCCGGGCTGCGCCCCGGGTTCATCGACATAAAGGTTGATCGCCGATCCGACGTTCGGGTTGCCGAAGCGGTCGTCGAAGTCGCCATGGATCTTATAGCATGTATTGTGCTCGAAGATCGTCGCCGTGTCGATCTTCAGGTTGATGGCGTGATCGACGTCCCAGAAGACATTGCGCGCCACGTTGATCGTCGTGTTCGGTCCGCTGTCGCCGGTCGAGATCCCATTGGCGTAGCCGCGGTCGGAGAGTCTCGTCATCCTTGGTTGTAGAAGAAATTCTCGGCGACATAGACATCGCCGCCGAGTCCATCTGCTCGTCGCCCGATCCGGCAAAGCGGTTGCCGATGAGCTGGGCGATCGGGTCCAGGCGGCGCTGGCTTTCGACATCGACGTCGGTGTGAGTACTTGTTCGTGCCAAACGTGTTGTAGCGGACAATGGGTGATCCGGGATCGTGCCGACGCCTTTGACGTGCTTTCCGAGATATTGTCCAAGCCCAGCGCATCCGCCGCCTCGCCTTCGTTGAACATGTTCGGGAACGCGCAGTATTGGACGATCGTGTTCGAGTCCTCGGTGTAAACCATCCGGATGTGGGTGCCGCGGAACGTGCAGTGGTCGATCAGGCACTGCGAGCGGATGACGCCGATGGCGCCGAGGTTGTCCTGCGCGTGCGCGATGTCTGCATACGAGATGATGTTGTCCGGCGACATCGAATCGATGATCTTGATGCCGTCCGATTTCGGCGGACCATCGGGCAGGCTGCCGTTGCCGGCGGGATCGGCGGCGAACGCCGCGCTGGGCAGGGCGGTGAATTGGATGCGCGCGTCCGCCGTGCCGATGGCGCGGATCACGCCTTCGATGTCGAGTTCGATATCGCGGTCGAAGAAGACGCTGACGCCGGGTTCGATGACCAGCGTCGTGTTCACCGGCACCGTCGTGTCGCCGATGATGTGATACGGTCCGCCCGCCACGGTCCAGCGGACTTCGCCGGGCGCGGAGCCGCCGCCGCCTTCCACGTAGGGCAACGCGCCGAGGTCGCTGGCGTCATCGCCCGCGCCGATGGCCGGCGATCCCTCGGCGAGATGGAAGTCACGCGCGCCGGCGGAGACGAAGAGCGGGTCGCCAGTCTGGTTGCCCGCGCCGGGCCATGCCTCGTCGAGATTTGTAAACGTGATCGTGATGTCGGCGGGATCGTAGTCGGTGCCCACCGAGTCGCCGTTCGAGCGGATGATCGAGTTGGTCACGCTGTAGATCACGGTCACGTCTGGCTCGCCGCTCTTGTTTTCGGCATAGATGCCGCGGCTCGTGTTCCCGGCGATCGTGCAGTGGTCGATATCGACCGGGACCACATCGGTGCCGCCGCCTTTCGCAGAGATCCCGATGTCGCAGCCGGTGATGATCGAGCCGGAGATGTGGAATGGATTGGTGAAGACGCTCACGCCCTTGTCAGCGATATTGCGGATGATGGTATCCTCGACCGTCGTCTCGCCATCCAGCATGTCGATGCCGTCGTCCTGGCAGTTGGCGACCACGCAGCGGCGGATCGCCATCGTCTGCCCCGCGCCGGCGGTGTGCAGGTAGATGCCATCATCGTCATCGACCACGCCATCCTCGCGATAGACGCCGAGCATTTCCGTCAGGTGGCTGTCCTCGAGCACCAATGCGGTGTCGAATAGCTCCGGTCCCATCGACGCGCGCCCGAGGTGGCAGCGCTGGAAGGTCAGCGACGAATCCGCGCCGCCCGACGCCGCAGTCTGCGCGATCTTGCCGGAGATATCGGTGATCGTGCAGTCGGTAAATGTCAGCGCCGATCCGGAGACGCGAAAGGCGGGCGCGGTGGCCCGGTGTGGGCGCCGCGGGAGCCGTGGGCCGCGCCGGGTGACGAACACCATTGGTAGGTGCCGGCCCCGCTCTGCGTGTGGCGGATCTCACCCCACGCCGCCGCAGGGTCGAAAGGTGATGTGGATCGGCTGCGCCTCCGTCCCCAGCGCGTTCACCGTGCCCTGCACGATGAGGTCGGTGCCGTTCTGGTCGCGCGGCGCGGCGGTGCCATCGATCAAAACGGTGCCGGCGCATTCCAGCGATAATGCCAGTAGGAACGGTCAAGTCGCCGGTCACGTGGACGATGCCGCTCCAATTCGTCGCGCCCGCCGCCGGAGCCAGCGTCCCGGAGACCGCCGTCTCCGGATCGCCAAACAAACTCGCCACCGCCTTCGCGTCGCTTTGCGATCCGACCGTCGCGGTCAGCGTCAGGTCGCCGGGGTCGTCCCCGATGCTGAACGGCGTGGCGATCAATTCAGCATCCATCGAAATGTCGGAGCTGCCTCCGTCGCCCTGGTGGATCTCGACCTTGAGCACGTTGTCGCCCGCGACGAGCAGGCTCGGCGGGAGCGTTGAAGGTGGCGACCGCGTTGTCGCCCGGCGAGTCGCCGTTGCTGTAGTCATCGAATGCCGCGCCCGAGTCCATGTTCGAGGTCACCGCCACCTCGGTGCCATTGAGGTAGGCGATCGCGCCGTCGTCGTAGGTCAGGCGCAGGCTCAAGGCGGAGACCGATGCAGGGTCAGCTACGTTGAACGTGGTGCGAAAATAGGTCGTCGCGTTCTTGTTGTTGTTCCCGCCGACGAACCCGACCTCGGTCGCTTCGTCGCCGTCGCCATAGCCGAGTTCCGGAGCAATCCCGGAATCCCCAGCCAGGTCATCGAACTGTAAGCTCCCGCCAGCCGGTGCCCTGGTTCGTGCCGTCGTCCAAAAACCGCCAGTCGTCGCCCGAGGAAACGAGATTGAAGGGCGTGCCAGTGCCGGTGCTGCCGATGGTGACCAGGGCGCTGCCGCGCCCGTTGTAAGCGTGACCGTGCTCGGGTTCAAACGATGCTCAGGTCGCTCGTCACGTCAGCGTGGCGGTCGCGTCCCAGCAGCGGTCGCGATTGATCGAATGGTCGTCGTTGCGCAGCTCGACGCGCACGAGGTCGGGACGCCGGGCAGATAGCTGTCGGTGGTCAGTAGCTTCAGGTATCCGGTGACCGGCGCGCCGGTCAGCGTGCCCTCGATCTCAGTCAGCGCGCCGCCGCCGTCATACCACACGTCGACATTATCCGGTATCGACCACCTCGCCGGTTCCGTTTTTGCCGGAGTAAGCGCGAACCGTCAGCCGGTTGACGCGCGATTCAGGAAGCCGGGGATCGCGCTGAGACGGTACGTGTAAGCCACGCTGGTCGACGTCGCCGCCGCGCCATTCACGGTGACCGATAGCGTCTTCGCCGCCTGGAAGTCGCCGGTCAGCACGGCGCGCCATCGGTGGTCCGATAGTATCCGTGCGGGTTGACCGGCAGCGCTGGCGATCGAAGGAAGTCCTGCGGAATCTGGGCGAGCACGCTGCGGCGCGGCGGTCGCGCGTGTATTGGATCATCTCGTTGAGCTTCGCCTGCGGCACCACATGCCCGACCGCCCGGGTGATCAGCGCCACCACGTTCTCGTCGGTATCGAAGTTCTCGATCGCATCTCCAGCAGCGTGGCGTAATACATCTGCACGATCTCCGGCTCGTTAAAGAATCGGTTCAAGCCGGTCACGTTTTCATAGACGAAGATGTTCTTGGTCGGGTTGCCGCCGAGGGTTCCCTGGTCGAGAACGGTGTCGAGGTCGTGCGGCACCATGTAGAAGCGCCCGTCCGCGCCGCTGTAGAGCGCGAAGTCATCGCCGCGCCCGCTGGTCAGGCCGCCCTCTTGGTTGCCGACCAACACATCGGTGGCAGTAGCGCACCCATTGGTCGAGGTGGAGCACGCCGCGCAGAGTCATCGGCAAAGGTGGCAGTAAGGGCATTGGTCAGCGCGTCGGTCAGCGCGATGAGGTCGCTCCAGTCGTCCTCGCTGCCGTTGGTTTGCTTGAAGTAGGTGTTTTGGTAATCGGCGGGATCTGGTACACCTCGTAGCGCAGGTCGCCCTCGTCGTTGTTATCCGGATCGTCGCGGATCTGGTAGGGTTTCCGTTTGGGTCGAGCGGTAGAGTGGTTGGCGGTAAAGGTCGAGTCGAACGATTCGACGCGGGCGTAGCTGCCATACATGAGCGGACCGCCTGGCTCGGCGAGGTTCGCGCCATTGACCCGGAGCTGCGCGGCGACGGCTTCCTCCGCCTCGATCCCCGCGCTCAGGCAGACCAGGCTCCTGGGCTGCGAGTGGATGTAGCGGCAGTTGAAGCGCAGCGCCTCCAGCCCGTTCCACGGATCGTCGCTGCGGAACTTGGCGAGGAAGTTGTTGGGCGAGCAGTTGCGGCTGCTCGCGCCGCGGTTGCGGGTCGAGCACAGGTAGCGGACGTCAGTGCCAGTGCCGTCTTTGGCGATAAACGTCATGTTCATCTCGGCGTTCGAGTCGTCGCTCGCGTTCGTCTCCATCAGGTCTTGCAGCTCCGCGCGCTCCGCCTCGGTCATGATAAAGCGATAGATCGGCTGCGATCCCGGCACCCGCAGGGCGAGCCGGTCGTAGTTGTCGTCCACCTGATAGAGCAATTCGTCGTCTGCCCCTCGTCATTCGGGTAAGTACAGGTCCGGGCGTTCGCGCCGTCGGTCGCCTGGATGTAGAACTCGACCACCGTGTTGTGCGCCTGCGCCGGGATCGTCGCGCTCCAGGCTCCCATCCGGTTGCGGCACCATCTCGGCGGTGTTGAAGCTCGGCGCGCCATCGACCCCGCCAGCGCAGCGTCGCCGTGGCAGTTGCGCGCTTCGTCGCGCAGCTCGCAGCTCACCGCCACCGCCTCGCCCGCCGTCGGGATCTTGGGGCGATGCTGCGCCCAGCGCCCTCGGCGAGGTCCGCTGATGCCGCCGAGTTTGCCGCCCCCGGCGTCCCGCCGGGCGTGCTCGCCGCCCAGTTCTGCCCTTGATTGTTGGAGAGCGCCGGGCTGATGAGTTCGAGGCTCGCGCCGCCGCCATCCGCCGCTGTCTCCCACACCCAGCCGCGATGCCCGAGATCGAGCGGGCCGCGCACGCGATTCGCC
The DNA here is from genome assembly GCA_041395145.1 of Verrucomicrobiales bacterium. GTDB lineage: Bacteria > Verrucomicrobiota > Verrucomicrobiia > Verrucomicrobiales > DEV007 > JAWLBD01. The sequence continues at coordinate 6,909 of JAWLBD010000040.1, forward strand.
CAATCGCCTTCATCGGCATACTCTACCTGGTCGACCTCGACGCCGCCCGCATCGGCGAGCGCGATCTTCTCACCGCTGTTCTTCAGCTTGCCGATCCAGCCGCCGACCGGCACCGGAGCGGACGGATACGCCGCCTGAAATGCCGCCGGCATCCGCCGCGATCACGGGTAGCCGCCCGGGATCTCGGTGCTCGCCGGGATCGTGAAATCAACGCCCTTGACCAAAGCCCAGCCGCTCACATCGGCGGGAGCCGCGTCCGGGTTGTGCAGCTCGATCCATTCGAGGCTCAGGTCTTCCGGTCCTGCCGGGTGCGCCGGATGATACATGATCTCGTTGATCACTGGAGCCGCCGGGGCGGAGCAGCGGCAGACACGCGATCATGGTAGCGGCGAGGGCAGAACCCGCGCGCCAAAGAATGGGGGCATTGCATAAGGGAGGGTTTTGGAGGTTCCGGAACGGAATTACGCTTTGGGGAGCGAATCAAATTACGATCTGCTCATCCAATTTCCTAGGAGAGAATCGCAGATCCTATGCTGATAGACGCAAGGGAAGCGGGGCGGTCACCGGCTGAGGCCAATTTGATGATGTTGTCCCACATGGCTTGGATTGACAATTTTCGCTCGCCCGCCGCGTATCCGAACTCCAGATTACTACCGCCATGAAGCCCCCGCCATTATTCCTCGCCGCCCTCGCCTTGCTCCCCGCCGCCGCCGCGCTGGCGCAGCCGCAGCCGCAGCCGCAGCCGCAGCCTTCGATGATCCCGCCGGGCTATTCGGTCGAGACGATCAAGCCGCCGATCGACGTGCATTTTGGGGTGGCGGGCTTGGATGTGGCGGCGAATGGCGATGTCTTTGCGGGACGCGCTTCGGCGAGGTCTGGCGCTACCGCCACGGCGATGTGGCAGCAATTTACCAAACAGCCTGCACGAGGTGACCGGGCTGCTCGCCGACAAGGACGGGGCGATCTATAGCGATGCGAAGCCGGAGCTGACCCGGCTGATCGACGAGGACAGCGACAGGCGCGCCGACGTTTACAAGACGGTCAGCAGCGACTTCGGGTTCTCGGCAACTACCACCAATACGCCTACGGTCCGGTGCGCGACGGCGAGGGCAATTTCTACGGCACGCTCAACCTCGGGCACGGCGCCGGGCAAAGCGTGGGCGGCTCGATCATGACGATCGACTCGCCCTATCGCGGGACGTGCTTCAAGGTGACGACCGGCGGCGAGCTGACGCCGTTTGCCTGGGGGCTGCGCTCGCCCACATGCGGCATCGGGATAATCCCCGGAGGGCGATCTGTTTTACCGACAACCAGGGCGGCTAGACGCGACTTCCTCGCTCCACCATGTGAAGGCTGGCCGGTTCCACGGGCACCCGTGCTCGCTCGCCTATCACCCGGATTTCGAAGGCAAAGACCTCAACAAGATCAGCGCCGAAGAATACGCTAAGCTGCGCACGCCGCCCGCCGTCTGGATCCCGCATGGCGAGCTGGCCTGCTCGCCGGGCAACCCGGAGTGGGATACGACCAGCGGCAAGTTCGGTCCGTTCGCCGGGCAGATCTTCATCGGCGACCAGACGCGCTCGAACGTCTTCCGCGTCGCTTTGGAGAAAGTCGGCGGCGAATACCAGGGCTGTGCGATCAACATGATCGACTCCCTGCAAAGCGGGGCGATCCGGCTCGCCTTCGCGCCCGATGGCTCGCTGTGGGTCGGGGAAACCAGCCGCGGCTGGGGCAGCGCGGGCGGCGCGCCCTACGGCGTGCAGCGCATCGTCTTCGACGGCAAGGCGAAGCCGTTCGAGGTGCATTCGGTCTTGTTGGAGAAAGATGGGTTCACCGTGCGTTTCACCGAGCCCGCCAACGGCGAAGCCGCCAAGCCGGAGAGCTACCGCGCGGCGAGCTGGGGCTACCTCTACCACGGGAACTACGGGTCGCCGAAGGTCGATGAGCGTCAGCTCGATGTCTCGAAGGTCGCCCTGTCCGCCGACAAAAAATCCGCGCGGCTCACGGTCGGCGGGCTGGAGGCGGGGCGCGTCCACCGGCTCGACTTCGCCGACCAGATCCGCGCGGCGGAAGGCGACGCGAAGCTGACCTCGCGCATCGCTTACTACACGGCCAACCGGTTGCGCTAATTAGACTGATTGCCAAAAAGATTTGCGCCTATTTATTTAAACCCCGCCATATCTTGCGAGCCAGAGGGTGCCGCGCAATCCGGCCGTCGCGAATCCAATCTCCCCTCCTGGGAGGGGTCGGGGGTGGGTCAGCGAGCAGCGGACGACCACGGCGGGATCGGTCCGCCAAGCGCTGGTCTTGTTGCAATCCGTTGAAATCAAGGGCTATACACCTCATCTGCCCGCCCCTAAATCCCCTCCCAGGAGGGGACTTGCGGCGCGACGCTCAGCCTTATCTGAACCAGAGCAAAAAGCGCGCTTTGGGCTGTCGATTCCCGCCATTGTTTTTGGCAATGAGTCTAACTAATTAAGGGGCGTCCCGCCGGACGACCGCCACCCAATGCCCGCCACCTGGCGGCTTTAATGTTATCTGCCGACCCGATACAGGCTGGGCTTCGCCATGCCACGCGCCTTTGGCAATGTCGATCCAGCGCACCGACCGGGCTTTGTCGTCGGCGACCTTGAGCGCGACTTCGCCGCCGTCGGTGAAGTAAATGACATCGATGCCCTGCGCGGCATCGGCGGTGTGGAAAGCTTCGTTTTTCTCGCGCCCGGAAAGCGCTGCGCTTTGGGCGTCGGGCGTCAGGTCCCAGAACTTGGCGACGCCTTCCAGCAGGCGCGCCGCCTTCAGCGAGGCGACCGACTTCTCCGACAGCCCCAGCCCGGAATCCGGGCGGTGGAAGCGCGCCGACGCCGCGCCGCCGATGACGTGCCGCCACCAGCGTTCGATCCCGTCGCGCTCGTTGCCGTGCCGCCCGCCGTCTGCGCCGTAGGTCTTCACCGTGTTGAGCGGGCGCGGCTGCTTGGCGACGTATGCGCGCGCCCACTGGAAGTTGTCCCAGTGTTCCTGCCCTTTCTTCTGGTTGTTCTGCGACACATCGCCGAACGCATAGCGCTCCGGGTGATCGAGCGTGCGCCGGTGGCGGTCCGCCTGCAGATCCCAGTCGTCCCACATCTCGGTCACGCACACCGCCGCGCCCATCGCCTTCGCCTTTTCCGCGATGAAGCCTGCCCAATAGGTCGCCCACGCTTCCTCGCCGGAGGTTTCATTGTCGATGCAATAGAGGACGTGGCCGTAGGGCAGCGCGTGGTCGAGCATCCGTTCGACAAAGCGCTGCTGATAGCGCAGGAGCGTGGCGTTATCACGCTGCTCCGGCGTGGTGAAAAAGAACGGCTGCTTATTCGCGCCCGGATGGTCGGGGTAGGCGGCGGCGAGACCCGACTCATCCGCCGAGTAGTTGACGTTGTTCTTCGGGTTGTAGGGATGCGGCGGCCAGTTGTCGCGCGCGTAGTCAAACCGGTCCCACACCTCGATCTGCACGATGATTTCGCGGGCGGCGGTTTCCTTGAGAAAGCGGGCGAACTTCTCCCAGTAGGCGGCGTTCCACTGATCGAGGTCGTACTTTCCATCCTGCCGCCGGGCGTAGGGATAGACGTCCCAATCGCGGTCCGGGCGGTCGCTCATCGTGCAGCGCACGTAGTTGCCGCCCGCCGCCGCCATCGCGTCAAGATGCGGCACGAGTTCCTCCGCCCGCCATTGGAAGAGATTGTCGTCGCTGCTCGCGCCCAGCAGCATGACCGGCTTGCCATCGTATTGCCAAAAGCGGGGATTCTCCGCCCAAGGCTGGATGCGGTCATCCGCGTTGGCGGGCGATGAGACGGCGGCAACCGCTGCGAGAAGGGTCGAGAATTTCATCGCCTCTAGTCTAGCGATCTCCCGGCGAGCGGCAACCTCGCCCCACTTGCCCGCGCCGACGCTTCCGCGCATGATATCGCCGATGTTCCTCACCCACGCTCGCCACGCCCACTTTACCGCCGCCATCTTGCTGTGCGCCGCCCACACCGAGGCGCCCTCGCAGGCGGCATTTAACGACTTCGAGGATCCGCCGCACAATTATTGGGAGACGCCGCCCCAGGACGCGGCCACCCATTTGCACGAGCGAATCCAGGCGGGGGAAGTCAAACTCCCGGCGGGTGACGCCAAGGAATTCGTCACCGCTTATCTCAACGCCCTCGGCGTTCCCGCCGAATCCCAGATCATCGTCTTTTCTCAGACGAGCTTTCAGCGAAAGATCATCCGCGCGGAGAATCCGAGGGCGATGTTTTTCAATGAGGATGTCTATGTCGGCTGGATCCCCGGCGGCAAGATCGAAGTCGCCGCCATCGACCCGGTGCTGGGCGCCATCTTCTACATCTTCGATCCGCCGACCGCCGCACAGCCCGCGCCGAAGCTGGAGCGCCTCGGCTCCTGCCTGGGTTGCCATGCTGGCAGCGCGACCAATTTCCTTCCCGCATTGACCGTCAACAGCCGTTACACGATGCGCGACGGCCGCCCGCTACGCTCGGCGCGCCCTAGCTTTAGCGGGCACGGGGCTGAAATCGGGCAACGCTGGGGCGGCTGGTTTGTCACCGGCGAGAGCGAGGGGCTGGCGCATCTGGGCAACGCATTTGCCAGCGGGCGCGGCACCGAGGTTATCCCGGCCGGCGATCTCGGCGAATTTATCGATCCCGACCTTCTCCCTTTCGGCAACCAAAGCGACATCGCCGCCATGCTCCTCCACGACCACCAGGTCGGCGCCATCAACCGGCTAATCGAAGCGAACTACCGGATCCGCACCGCCTTGTACAATGTCGAGAGCGACCTGCCCGTCGCCGAGCGGCCGCTCTCGGGCACGGACCTCGAAATGGCGCGCGAACATGGCGACCGGCTGCTCGAATATCTGTTCTTCGCCGGCGAAGCACCCTTGCCGGAATCCGGCATCGCCGCCGAGCCGCAGTTCGCCCGCGCATTTGCTGCCAACCGCAAACCGGACGCTCGGGACCGGTCGCTCAAAGACCTGCGGCTGCGCGGCAGGATGCTGGAATATCGCTTCAGCTACATGATCTACTCCGAGGCATTCCGCGGATTGCCCAAGGCATTCCGCGACCTGCTCTACCACCGGATACGCGAAATCGGCACCGCAGCGATTCCCGCAGAAGGCTTTCGCCACATACCGGCAGCCGAGCGCAAAGCGATCGTCGAAATCTTGGACGCCACCTTGCCGGAGTTCGCGGCGGCTAACCAGCCAAGCGCGGGCTAGTAACTAGCTAAGCGGTCGCCTCCGCAGGGGCGGTCAGGGTCGCCATCAATTGGCCCTGATTCCAGAAATCCCAGCCCTCGACGATCACGCCGTCAACCACCCGCAGCCAGGTGGTCCCGCGGCAGCTAATCGACCGGCCGGTCGGCGCTATCCCCATCCCGCCGCCGGTGTGCGTCCCCGAGCCCGACCAATAGAGGCAGACGTATTCGCCCTCTTCGATGGCGTTGACAATCTCCATCTTCATGTCCGACATCGCGCCGAGGAGCGCCAGTTGGTATTCGGCAAACTGGGCGGGTCCGGATCTCGACGCCGCCCTCGAGATGACCGACGCCCTCCGGAGCCATCAACTCATAGATCGCATCGGTCCGGCGGTTGCCCCAGACTTCGTTAAACCAGCGGAATCCTACTTCTTTCGGTGTTGTCATGTGTCAGTATGGATTGGAATTCTCCGCAGGTTTTAACGCAAATCAGCAGTCGGGGTCAATCCGCAAACGCAAAAAGGCACCCCGTCCCGGGGTGCCTTTCCGCAAAGTTTCTGACTCGGAAGCGCTAGCCGAAGATCTGGGTGATCGGCTTGCCTTGGTTCCCGATGAAGAACGGGCGACCATTCGGCGCATGCATCCGCTTATCGATCGGAAGCCCCATGCCGTAGGCGATCGTGGAATGAAGTCCTCGATCTGGACGGGGTTTTCTTTCACGGCGAAGGCGTTTTCATCGGACTCGCCATAAACTTGACCGCCGGCGACGCCGCCGCCCGCGAAGAACGTCGAGTAGACGCGCGGGTGGTGGTCGCGACCCGAGTTCACGTTGATGTTCGGCGTGCGACCGAACTCGGAACCGATCACGATCAGGGTGTCCTTCAGCATGCCGCGGGATTCCAGGTCATCCATGAGCGCGCCAACCGCCTGGTCGACCGCCGGGACCTTCGTCTCCATGGCATTGAAGTTGTTGTTGTGGGTATCCCAGCCGCCGTGGTTGATCTCGACAAAGCGCACGCCGTTTTCGATAAGGCGGCGGGCGAGGAGCGCGGCGGACCCAAGCTGGCCGCGCCCGTATTTCTCCTTGAGGTCGTTCGGCTCTTTCTTGAGGTCGAAAGCGGAGAGGTCCTCGCTCTGCAAAAGGTCGACGGTCTCCTGGTAAAAACCTTCGTAGTCCTTCACGTCCTGATTCTTCTTATACTTGTGGCGGAACGACTCGTCGAAGGCGCGGGCGAGTTCCATGCGGGACTCGACGTCTTTTTCGCTGACGCCCTTCGGCGGCTTGGAATAAGGCAGACCGTCGCCAGGGCTGTTGATTGGGATCGGGCTGAATTGCGGCCCGAGGAAACCGGCGCCGGGGTGATCGGCACCGCCGCCAATCGTCACGCTGTCGGGCAGGCGCTGCCCGCGGCGACCGAGGGCGAGCTGCGCCCACGCACCCATCGTCGGGTGGACGATGTTGCCGCTCGGGCGGAACGCCGTGCGCATCATGTAGGTGCCGCTTTCGTGCACCCCCGTCTTCGAGGTCATCGAGCGGATCAGCGCGATCTTGTCCATCTTCTTGGCAAGCTGCGGCAAGTGTTGGGACAGGATGATGCCCGGCACATTGGTCTTGATCGACTCGGTCGGACCCTGGCTCTTGGAACCAGGTTTCGGGTCGAACGTATCGATATGGCTCATCCCGCCGTTCATGTAGATGTAGATCACATTTTTGGCGGTCCCGCCCTTCGGCGGCGCGGTCCCTGCCTCGGCGAGGATATTTCGCGGGAAGAGGCTGAGCATGGAGACGCCGAGCGAAGATTTCGCGAAGTTCCACATGAACTTCCGGCGGCTGAGTTCGTCCATCGAGTTTAGTGCTTTTTTCATAGGGCTAGGGCTGACTTTGTTATTCTGGAAATGGTTGCGGCGGTGGCTTTCCGGATCTTCGGCGGCCGCCTACTGGATGAAGAGGAATTCTTTGGTGTTTACGAGCGCCCACATCACATTGGCGAAGCCCATTTCGCCATACGCCTTGATCTGGCGGTAGGCGAGCTGCCGCTCGTCGGACGTTGGGTATCGGCTGAGCACGCTAAGGAAGATCACGTCCACCTTGTCTTTATCGGCGTTGAATTCCTGCAGGCGGCGATAGAGCGATGACTCTGGGCTGCCGATCATTTCAGTGGCAGCCCCATTCATCAGGGCGAGGAGCTGCGGGATCGACCCCTGCTTGCTGGCCCCGTGGATCAATGTCCGGTCGCTTTGCCCGAAAATGCGGAGGATATGGGACGGTGCCTCGGGCTGGCGCAGCTCCGAGGCGCGCCGCAGCTTCATCCCCTTAAAGGTGATGTTACCCTTGGAGTCGGCTTCGTCACTCATCGCCGCCCCGAGCCCCATTTCCTCACCCTGCCCCACCGCGCGCATCGTCTTGACCCGCTGGTAGACTTCCTCGCCGCTCACCTTGTTGATGTCCATGTCCACATACTTGATGTAAAATTCGACCGAAAGGTCCTTCTGCTCCTCGGGGTTTGGCACGCACATCGAGACGAACGAATCCCAGATCTGCTCCGCGCTCATCCGCCGCAGGGTCGGTCCGGCAAAATGGTAAGTCTTCGACGGGTCGTGGCTTTCGACCGGAGCCTCCCGCTGGAAGAGATCCGAATAGAACAGGATGCGGAGATATTCGCGCAGATTGAAATCGACCCGCTTCATCTCGGTCTCGAGAAACTTCATCAATTCTGGATTCTCCGCCTTGGCGGTATCAGGAATGTTATCGAGCGGCTTGAGCTGCGGCTCGCCGAATACGTAATCCCACAGCCGGTTGGCGATCACCTTCGCAAAGCGCGGATTATCGCGGTCTGTCATCCAGCGCCCCACCGCGACCCGCTGGGAGGTCTTGCCCTCCTCGAGCACCGGGTCATCGCCGAAAAGCACCTGAGGCTGCACCCGGTCGCCCGGCTTCCCGTCCTCGTACTTATAATCGAACGGTAGGCTCAGGACGTTGGTGATCGTGTCGTGCACATTGTAATTGTGCGCGCGGACCAGATCGCGGACCTGGTCGCGGAAGCCGTTGTCTTGCAGCTCCGGCTTGCTGGCAATCTCCTGCAAGATCCGCCCCTCCGGCGCGCCGCCTTTCATCGTGTCCGTCGCCCCGAAGAATGAGGCGAGGTGGTAAAAATCTTTCTGGGTCCAATCCTCAAACGGGTGATCGTGGCACTGGGCGCAAGAAATGTCGGTGCCGAGGAAAACCGACGAGGTGTAGCTCAGGTTATCGAGCGGCATCCCGTGGTCGCGCAGCAGGTAGCCGGTCGCGGGGTTCTCCCACAGCTTACCCGTCGCGGTGATCATCTCATAGACGAACATGTCATAGGGCTTGTTCTCGCGGATGCTGCGCTTGATCCAATCGATGTAGGGTGCCCCGTTGAGGTATTCGACCATCTCGGTCTTCACCCGCAGGGTATCCGCCCAGAAATTGTAGAAGTTGCTGACGAACGCCTCGCTTTCGAGCAACTGGTCGATGAGCCTGTAGCGCTTGTCTTTCTCCGAACTGCGGATGAACGTGGTCAGTTCATCATAGGTCGGGATGCGCCCGCCGATGGCGAGGTAGGCGCGGCGGCAAAACTCTGAATCGCGCAGCTTGGCGTTCGGCTTGACGCCAAATTTCGCATAATTGGCCGCGAGATGCTGGTCGATGATCGCGGCGGACTCTGCCGCCGAACGCTTGATCGTCTCCGGGGTCGCCAGCGGGATCAGCGTCGGGACCACCTTCTGGTCCGCCTCGCTGAGCGACTTCAGCGGGACGCGCACCTGGCGGCCGCCCTCCATCCGCAGGTAAATGAAATCGCCCTCCTGCATCAAAAACTCCGCTTCGATATTTCGCCCTTTCGCGTCCGTCCACGTTCTACCGGCTGCCAAGCTGATGGCAGGCAAGAGGAGACAGGTGGCGGCGAGAAGAAGCGAAAACGATGAAAGATTGCGTTTCATATGCTCAAAACTAATGCGGTTTCGGGAGAATACAACGTTACGAATGGAAAGATTCTTAGGTGATTCGGCAAAAAAACCGGGGCGGCTTTATGGATTTTATAGGAAATTCCGCGCGGGATTTGAAGTAATTTCGCCGTCGCCTTCGCATTTTTTCTGGACCGCTACCGACTGTAGCCCCCGCGCCATCCTAGCCCTCCTTCCCCGCCTTCCCCGCGTCGGGCGTCTGCCGCTCCCACTCGTAGGTCCGGCTGTGGCGGACGAAGGCGAAGAACCCGGTGGCGACGGCGATCCACAGACCAGGGAAGCCGTCGAGAAAGCCACGGCGGAGGAAATAGGCGCGGAAGAAGCGCCAGGCGGGGCGGAATAGATTGTGGCCGAGCGACCAGCGCTTTCCCGCGTCGATCTGCCGCTGCAGGTAGGCATCGGAGAAGACGTTGATCTTCTCCACGTAGCGGTTGATGGAGGGAAACGAATAGTGGTGCAGGTCGCCGGAAAGCCGCACCGCCTCGCCATCGAGCTCGATTTTGTCATGCTCGGGGCTGCCGCCCCAGGTCGCCTTGTCCCGCCGGAAGAGCCTTGTTTTGAAATCCGGATACCAATCCCCATGCAAGATCCAGCGCCCGAGGAACCAGACCTTCCGCGCGCAGTAGCCGCCGGCGAAGCGCTCCGACGACCCGCCTTCAAAGAATGCCCGCACCGAAGCCCGCAGTTCTTCGGACAGCTCTTCGTCAGAATCGAGCGCCAGCACCCACGGCTCGGTGCAATGCGAGAGCGCCACGTTTTTCTGGTCGCGATAGCCCTGCCAGGGATGCGCGATCCAGCGCGCGCCGAATCTTTCCGCGACGGTCCTAGTGCCATCGGTCGAGCCGGAATCGACCACCACGATCTCCCGGGCGAGGTCCGCCGCGCTGCCGAGGCAGCGCGCGAGGTTTATTTCCTCGTTGCCGGTGATGATCGAGATGGAAAGCGGGAGCGGATCGGGCATGGCGGCGGGCGATGGTAGGCGATCCCGCCGCGCGATGCACCGGCAAATTGCTATGCAATCGCCCGGATTCTACGCTAAGATCAACGCCGATGCCGCATTCCCACCCCAGCCCCAAATCCGACGAAAAACAGGTGCGCCTCGCCGTGGAGAAATGCCGCGAGGCGGGGTTGCGCAAAACCCGCGCGCTGGTCGATCTCCTCGCCGAGATGGTCGAGCAGCGCCGCCCGCTGTCCCTCGCCCAACTCGCCGAGTGCGACCGCCTCGCCGGCTGCGACCGCGCCACCGTTTACCGCCTCCTCGTCCGCCTGGAATCCAACGGCATCGTCCGCCGCCTCGGCCTGCACGAGCGCTCCGCCTTCTTCACCCTCCTCCTCCCCGGCGAGCACCGCGACTATCTCATCTGCACCGAATGCGGCACCATCGACACCATCGATATCGCCTGCCCGGTCGAAGCCCTCGAAAAAGAAGTCCAGCGCAAGAGCGGGTTCCGCGGGCTCTACCACGAGCTGGAGTTCTTCGGCGTCTGCCCGTCCTGCGCGTAGCGTGGGACTGGCTGAGACTCGGGGTTCCCAACCAAATTTTTCGGTCAACGCCAGCGTGGTCGCCGCCCGGTTTTCTCGCCAGCCATCCCCGAAGCTCTGCCTATCGCCAATTTCTCCAAAATGGGTGATCGTGCCCGGCTTTAGCGATCCTGACGCCGCCTGCGCAGCAGGGCGAGGGCTCCGATCCCTAAGAAGGCGAGCGAGGAAGGTTCGGGAATCGCCTGGAACTCGGCGGCGATCGTGACGTTGCCCCCCGCACTGCCGCCGGTGAACGAATAGGTCGCGGCCCCGGGAGCGACGCCGTTGGTGAAGCTGACGACGTGGCCCGCCCAGTTGTTGCCCGCTTCCAGCGCGGCGATCTGGGAGGCGGGCGCATCGGCGCCCACGCTCAACACGTTGGCGGTGTTGCCATCGCCCCCCATCCCATGGGATGCCACCACAAAGGAATCGCTGCCGAGGGCGTTGAGGCTGACCGATTTCGAATTGGCGGCAGAAACCGCCGTGGCACCCACCCCAGGCGCGGTCCCGGACAGCGCGATGACGGTGTAAACATAGTTGTTCCCGTTCCCCACGACGGTCGCGTCGAGCACCCCGCTCACGTGAAACGACCCCGGATTGTCCAAATACCAGATATCCGCCGCCGTAATGTTGCTGCTATCGATCGGCTGGCGATTGACCGCCTGGACCAGCGGGGTGCCGTCGTAAGTGATGCCGGAAATATCGCCGGAGGTATTCCCGCCAAAGTTGTGCTCGCCCGTCACCACCACCACCAGCTTGTCCGAGGCGCTCGCATCAAAGGTCGCCGCATCAAACGCAGAGGTCGGCTGGTAGCTCATGAAACCATCGAGCGATATCGTAACAGCCCCAGCCGGGACGAGCGAGGAAACACCTAAGGTGACACCGAGCAGGAGAGATTTTTTGAAGCTCATGAGAGGGAGTGAGGGTCTGGTTGATTCTTGATCCCGTCGCGAGCTCAAAGCGCCTCACAACAGGCGGAGCTGAGCGGGATTTTTTGGAACGACCATTTTGTTACAATCGGATTTATCGGGTAAAGCGAATTGCATTCAACAAATGCGGATTTTTAGCGTCTTTTTGCGACACCCATGGAAGCAGCCCAGGGACCAGGGGCCACGGTAGCACGCCCTTTTTGGGTTAATGCTGCGCCCCGTCGCATCACGAGCGGACTATCGGCGGCATCAAATTAGCATCGGCACCCTGCCGATCATCCGCGCCTTATCGGCGAAGCCGCCGCCGTTCCCGCCCTCGGAGCGGGCTTGCGCGCCCAGCCGAGCCGCGCACGCTTCCGCCGCCATGCCTGAAAATGCCCCTCCCTCTCCAGAATCCGAAGATCACCCTGCTCGATGCCGATACTCTCGGCGATGCGGACCTTGCGCCGCTGCGCCTGGCGGGTGAGTTAACCGCCTATCCGATCAGCGCGCCGGGCGAGGTCGGCGCGCGGCTGCGGGCGCGGATTGTGCGGTCGCGAACAAGGCGATCATCGGCGCGGAGGCGCTGGCGCAAGCCCCGGACCTGCGGCTGATCGCGGTGGCGGCGACCGGCGTAAACAACATCGATTTGAAGGCGGCGGCGGAGCGCGGCGTCGCCGTCTGCAATGTCGCAGGATACTCGACCGATTCGGTGGCGCAGCATGCGATCGCGTTGCTCCTCATGCTGGCGACCAATGCGCACCGCTTCGCCGCCGAGCCAAGGCGCTGGGCGGAGTCCCCGTTTTTCACCCGCTTCGATTTCCCCGCCCTCGCCTTGGCCGCGACCATCGCCGCCGCCGCCGTCTCCGTCTCCGTCTCCGCCGCCCAAGACGCGCCCGCCCCGGCGATCGCGGCATGGGCGGACAAATCGATCCCGGTGACCGGCGGGCTGGCGTTTTGGTTTGATGCGGGGCGCGAAAACGAAGCGCGGGAGGCACACTACATGAACCGGCTCGCCCCCGGGCAGGGTATGGATTACTGGCACGATTCGTCCGGCCGCGCGCGCCACCTCTCGCAATGGATCGCCGCCGCGCGCCCGACCTGGCAGAACGGCGAAGTGCGGTTCGGCGGCGATGACTTCCTCGCCGCGCTCGTCGCGCCGGGCATCGAATGCCGCGACGCGACCGCCTTCATCGTGGCCGCCCCGGACCAGCCGCGCGGCGATTTCCCCTCGCTGCTCAGCGCGGCGCGGCGCGGGGACGCCGATTACGTGAGCGGGTTCGTGGCGGACTTTGGGCGGCAGGCGAGCAAGGCGGGCGTCGCGGAGACATTCAATGTCGAGGGCGCGGGGCAAAGCGGGGACGGCAACGTTTTGGCCAAGCCGATCGACGCGGCGCGCGGCCACCTGTTCACGGTCGCCTCCCAGGCGGGCGCAACCAGCGATCTGCGGGTCGATGGCGAGGCGCACGGCGGGCGCCCGCGCGGCGACGTCGCCCTCGGGATCGACCGGCTGGCGGTCGGCGCGCGCTTTGTCGAGCCGGCGATGCGCCATTTCTATCGCGGCGGGATCGCGGAGATTTTGTTCTTTGAGCGAAGGCTCGACGCATCGGAAATCGAGGCGGTCGAGCGCTGGCTGGCGGCGAAGCATGCGAAGTATCTGCGCGCGCCCGATCCGGATGCGCCCAGCGAATCGCGGCTCGCCCCGGTCGCCGATCCGCCCGCCGTCCAGATGCTCGTGCCCGACTTCCGCGTCGATGAATTGCCCGCCGAGACGACGAATCTGAACAACCTCGAATACGCGCCCGACGGCCGGCTTTTCGCCGCCGGCTACGACGGGCGGTTCCACCTGCTGCGGGACACCGACGGCGACGGGCTGGAGGACAAGGTCGATACGTTCTCCGGCGAGACGTCCGACGACTATCCGATCGGGCTGGTGGTGAAAGACGGGATGCCGCACGCGCTGTTGTCGGATGCGATCGTCCGGTTTCGCGACACCGACGGCGACGGCGTGCCCGACCGGCGCGAGACGGTCGCCGAAGGCTGGGACCTGCCGGAATTGCGCGAGCACCCGAACCTGATGCACCGCCGCGTGGATAGCGCGATGGCGCTCGCCGCCGGCCCGGACGGCGAGTGGTATGTGACGATGGGCAGCGCGAACCCGGCGAACGGCTATTGGCAGCGGAAAGGCGAGGGCAACGAATGGGACCCGAAGACGGAGAAGGCGGGCGGGGCCGGCTACTCGCCGGACAAGCGCCGCGGCTGCCTGCTGCGCCTCGCGCCCGATGGGTCGGTCGAGCAGTTGTGCAGCGGCTTGCGCTATATCATGTCGCTCCAGTGGGACCGGCACGGCGAACTTTTCGCCACCGACCAGGAGGGCGCGACCTGGCTGCCCAACGGCAATCCGTTCGACGAATTCCTGCACCTGCAGCCGGGCCGCCACTACGGGTTTCCGCCGCGCCACCCGCAGCTCCTGCCCGGCGTGATCGACGAGCCGAGCGTCTGGGATTTCGCGCCGCAGCACCAGAGCGCCTGCGGGTTTCGGTTCAACGGCCCCGCCGCCCACCGGGATCGCTTTGGACCCGAATTCTGGGCGCACGATGCGATCGTGACCGGCGAGTCGCGCGGCAAGCTCTGGCGCACCACACTTGCCCGCACCGCCGCCGGCTACGTGGCGAGCACCCGGCAGATCGCCGCGCTGTCGATGCTGGCGGTCGATTGCGCGATCAGCCCGGCGGGCGATCTCGTCGTCTGCTGCCACTCCGACCGCCGGATTGGGGCAAAGGTCCGTCCGCCCCCGGCAGGATCTTTAGATCCGCTACGCCGACCCTGAAATTCCCCAGCCGGTGATCGCATGGAAACGCCGACCCGGAAACGACATGGATCGAATTCGACCGCCCGCTCGATCCCGGCGAGGCATCCGACCTCGCCGCGCGCCTCCGCCTCGAAGGCGGCCAGCTTCGTCGGTCGCCGACCGCCTCGAATCGATCCGCCCCGGCTACGAGGTCGTCCGCTTCCAGCAGGACCAGCCGCGCTTCGCCATCCCGGTCAAATCCGCCGCGCTCAGCGACGCCCGCCGCCGGCTCCGCGTGACGACCGCGCCGCGCACCGCCGCCTTCGCCTATGCCATCACGCTCGACACGCCGCGCGCCGATCCCGGCATCCCGCAGATCGACGCCATCGACCTCGCCTTCGACCTCGGCGGCATCGAAGCCCGCTGGCGGGGCGACGACGGCTCGGCGTGGGACGGATGGCTCCCCCACCCCGACCCCGCCGCGATCCGCGAGTTCACCCGCGGCAGCGCCTCGCACCAGGGGGCGCTCGCGCATCTCACGCAGCCCGGCAGGCTCACGCTGCGGGCGAAGCTCGACCTCGCCCACCTGCTCCACCCCGCCGTCCAGCCCGGCGCAAAGCTCGGCTACACGCCGGTGCCGGAGACCGCGACGGTGCGCTGGGAATGCGATGCCGAACTCCGGCTGACCAGCCCCGATGCCGAGGTCCGCGCCGAGTCCGCCACCGCCGCGACGCTGCACAAAACGGTGGCGGAGGGCAGCGCGCCGGTCGCGTTCGAGGTCGAGGTCGCCACGCCGATCCAGCGGCTCGACGTCGCCTTCCACACCGCCGAAGACGCGCGGCTCCGCCCGCTCGGCACGAAGCGATTTCTGCTGCCCTTCGCGGTGCCGCTCAAAGGCGAGTCCGGGATCGAGCGGGTCATCCCGGAGATCGCGGGCGGCGATCCGGCGCGGGGCAAGGCGCTTTATTTTGGCAAGGCGGCGTGCTTCACCTGCCACACGATCCGCGGCGAAGGCAGCGCCGTCGGACCGGACCTGAGCAATACGCCGCACCGCGACTACGCCAGCGTCCTGCGCGACATCATCGACCCCAACGCGGCGATCAACCCGGACGCCGTCGCCTACGAATTCACCCTCCGCTCCGGAGCCACCGCCATCGGCACCCGCGTCGGCGAATCCGCCACCGAGATCAAAGTCGCCGCCCCCGGCGGCGCGGTCGCCTCGCTCAAAAAATCCGAGATCGCCGCCAGCCAAGCGCTACCCAACTCGCTGATGCCGCCGGGGCTCCTCCAATCGCTCAGCGAGGCGGAGGTCAAAGACCTGATGGCGTTTCTGCTGACCGAACCGGCAGGCGAATGAGACAGGGGATACCCGGGGCCAACAAGCCCCGAAAACCATTTGCAGGCAGCGGGGATTTGTGTCTTTTGCGAGCCTATCCCACCCCTTGTCCCGTTACTAGAAGCATGAGCGAACGCAGAGTAGTCATCACCGGAATCGGCGTCGTTTCCCCCATCGGAAACGACCTCAATTCGTTTTGGGAAAGCCTGGTCGCCGGGCGCAGCGGCGTCGGTCGCATCACCGCATTTGACCCGAGCGAATACTCCTGCCAGATCGGCGGCGAGGTGAAGGACTTCGACCCGAAGCCATTTTACAACAACCCGAAGGACGCCCGGCGCTCCGACCGCTACGCCCAGCTCGGCATCGCCGCCGCCCGCATGGCCGTGCAGGACTCCGGCGTCGATTTCGGCGCCCTGGACCGCACGCGCTTCGGCTGCATGGTCGGCAGCGGCATCGGCGGGCTGCTCACCCTAGAGGACCAGCACACCGTCTTGATGCAAAAGGGACCGTCGCGCGTCTCGCCGTTCGTCATCCCCATGATGATCAGCAACATCGCCAGCGGCATGATCTCGATGGAATATGGGCTGGAGGGTCCGAACATGGTGATCGTGACCGCCTGCGCGACCTCCAACCACAACATCGGCGAGGCGTGGCGCATGATCAAATTCGGCGACGCCGACGCATTCATCGCTGGCGGATCGGAAGCCTCGATCGCCCCGATGGGGCTGTCCGGCTTCGGCTCGATGAAGGCGCTCAGCACCCGCAACGACGCCCCGGAAAAGGCATCGCGGCCATTCGACAAAGACCGCGACGGATTCGTCATGGGCGAGGGCGCGGGCGTCGTCATCGTCGAGGAACTCGAGCACGCCAAGCGCCGCGGTGCCCGCATCTACTGCGAGCTCGCCGGCTACGGCGTCTCTGCCGACGCCTACCACATGACGTCGCCGCACCCGGAGGGCGAAGGGGCCAGCCGCTGCATGAACATGGCGCTCGGCCACGCCAAGATGAATCCGGAGCAAATCGATTACGTCAACGCCCACGGCACCTCGACCGGGCTGGGCGACGTCTGCGAGACCAAGGCGATCAAAAAGACCTTCGGCACCCACGCCAAAAACGGTCTCCTCGTCAGCTCGACCAAATCGATGACCGGCCACCTGCTCGGAGCCGCCGGCGGCGTCGAACTCGCCGCCTGCATCCTCGCCATGCAAAACGGCATCGTCCCGCCAACCATCAACCTCGACGAACCAGACCCCGAGTGCGACCTCGACTACGTGCCGCACACCGCCCGCGAGGCAAAAGTCGACGCGTTCGTCAGCAACAGCTTCGGCTTCGGCGGCCACAACGCCACGCTCGTCTGCCAGCGGTTCGCGTAGGTGGATCTCTAAGCCAGCACGCCTTTGACCACATGGCCGTGGACATTGGTGAGGCGGCGCTGGATGCCGTTGTGGTAGAAGGTGAGGCGCTCGTGGTCGATGCCGAGCAGGTGGAGGATCGTGGCGTGGAAATCTGGGGTGGTCACGACATCCTCGGCGGCGCGGTAGCCGATTTCGTCGGTGTTGCCGAAGGCGAAGCCGCGTTTTAGCCCGGCTCCGGCGAGGAGGTTGGTGAAGCCGTCGGGGTGGTGGTCGCGCCCGCGGCTCAGCGTCCCGGCGTTGGCCTGCGCGTAGGGCGTGCGCCCGAATTCGGTGCTGATGACGACCAGCGTATCGTCGAGCATCCCGCGCTGCTTGAGGTCGGCGATCAGCGCCGCCATCGGCTGGTCGGTGCGGCGCGCCTCGCCGCGATGCCCTTTGTAGCCGTCCCCGAGCATGTCGTCGTGGCTGTCCCACGAGACGCCGTCGCCGGTCCAGACCTGGACCATGCGGACGCCGCGCTCGGCCAGCCGCCGGGCGGCGAGGCAATTGCGCGCCACGTCTTTTGTCTCCGGGCGGTCGAGGCCGTAGAGTTTTTGCACCGACTCTGGCTCGGATGCGAGATCCATCGCCTCGGGCACCGCCTCCTGCATCTGGGCGGCGAGTTCGTAGGCGCGGATGCGCGCGGCGAGCGGGTCCGCCTGCGCCTGCTCGGCGAGGTGCCGCTCGTTCATCTTTTTGATAAAGGCAAAGCGCGCCGCCTGGACGGAGGCGGGCACGCCGGAGGCGGGGTGGATATCGAGGATCGGCGCGCCGCCTTTCGTGTTGAAGGCCACGCCTTGATGCTGCGCCGGGAGGAAGCCGCTCGACCAGTTGAACGACCCGCCCGCGCTGTTCGGGATGCCCCGCGCATCCGGCAGCACGACGAAACTAGGCAGGCTATCCGCCTCGCTGCCCAGCCCGTAGGACAGCCACGCGCCCATCGCCGGAAACCCCATCGTGCGGAACCCGGTGTTCGCCTGGAACAAGCCCGGGATATGGTTCGCCGTCTCCGCTTTCATCGAGCGGATCACGGTCAGGTCGTCGGCGACGCCCGCCAGCCCCGGAAAGAGATCGGAGACCCACAGCCCGCTCTGGCCGCGCTGCTTGAAGGCGTAGTGCGGCTTGTGGAGCAGCCCGAACTTCCCGAAGAACGGATCGACCTTCACCCCGAGGTCCGGCATTTCCTTGCCGTGGAACTTTTCGAGCTCCGGTTTGAAATCGAAGCTGTCGATCTGGCTCAGCCCGCCGCCGAGCACGATCTGAATCACCCGCTTCGCCTTCGCCGGATGGTGCACGCCGCCGCCGCTGCCATCGCCCTCCGCCGCCAGCAATCCATCGCGGGCGAGGAGATCGACCAAAGCGATGCCCGCGACGCCAAAGGCGGCATCGCGCATGAAATCGCGGCGGGTCTGCGGGATCGGGGTCAAGGCGGAGGCGGTTGCGCATGACGATACGCGATTCGGCGCGGGCGTCGTTCAGAGATTGCGCTAGACTTGGCGAAACCACCATGAAATCGCTCGCCCGAAAATTGCTCGATCGGATCTGGGGAATGGCCTGCGAACTTGGCAGGATGATCCGCGAGGAATTCGTGGAGGTCTCCAAGGGGCTCGCGGCCGGAGCGATCGGCATCGCCGCCGTTTTCGGCTTTGCAGCGCTTTGCTACGGCGCGGCATCTTCCACGCTGTGGATACGCCTCGCGTGTGCCGCCGCCTTGATCATCGGGATCATCGTCCCGGCCGGCTGGCTGATCGGGCGTAGTTTTCGGCAGATCTGGCGGTCCGAGAATCGAGCGCCCCGGTGGCGGCGGGTCGCCACCACGGCGTTGCTGGCGGCTGTTTTCTTCCCCGCCTATTTTTTGGTTTTCTGGCTCGCGCGGATCCTCGCCATTCCCTACGCCGGGGAATGAAGCCGCTCACACCTCCGCCGCGATCACATCATCCAGCGTCTGGCGGCGCCGGATGACCGTCGCTTCGCTGCCGTCGACGAGGATTTCGGCGGGCAGCGGGCGGGTGTTGTAGTTCGAGTATGACGAAGCCGTAGGCAGCCGGCGCTAAGGACGGCGAGGTATTCGAAATGCCGGCCCCGACCTTGGGCAGCTCCCGGTTTTGGGCGAAAAAGTCGCCGGTCTCGCAGATCGGACCGACCACGTCCACGATCTGGACGGGGGTGCCGGGGGCGGGTTCTTTAACCGGGACGATGTCATGGTGCCCCTCGTAGAGCGCCGGGCGGATCAGGTCGTTCATGCCGGCGTCGATGATCTCGAACGTCTTGGCGGTCCCCTTTTTCTCGTAGATCACTTTCGTCAGAAGCGCACCGGCGTTGCCGACCATGAAGCGCCCCGGCTCGACGAGGACTTTCAAGCCGAGCGGGCGGAGCAGCGGGACGAGGGCGGCGGCGTATTCGTCGAGCGTGAGCGGGCGCTCGCCGGCGGGCTTGGCGCCCCACCACTCCGGGTTGCCGCTGGCCAGCGAGTCGTGGTAGATGATGCCGATGCCGCCGCCGATGCTGAAGAATTCGATGCCGTAGCGCCCTTTCAATTCCCTGGCGAGGGGGGCGACTTTTTCGACCGCCTCGCGGAATGGCCCGACCGAGGTGAGCTGGCTGCCGATGTGCATCTGCAGGCCGCGCAGCCGGATGTTCTTGAATTCCGAGGCGCGGGCGTAGGCGCCGTGGATGAATTCGAAATCGATCCCGAATTTGTTCTCGCTCTTGCCGGTCGAGATATACTTGTGGGTCTTGGCATCGACGTTCGGGTTGACGCGCAGCGCGACGGGCGCGACCACGCCCATCTCCCCGGCGATCTGGTCGATGAAGGCGACCTCCGGCTCGGACTCCGCATTGAAACAGTAGATCCCCTCGCGCAGCGCGTATTCGATCTCCTCGCGGGTCTTCGCCACGCCGGCAAACGTGCACTTCGCCGCCGAGCCGCCCGCCTTCAGCACGCGGAATAGCTCGCCGCCGGAGACGATGTCGAAGCCGGACCCGAGCTGGGCGAGCTCGCGCAAGATGGCGAGGTTCGAGTTGGCCTTGACCGCGTAGGCGACCTCGTGGTCGACGCCGCCGAGCGCCGCGTCGAGCCGCCGGAAGTGGTCGGTGATCGTCCCCTTGCTATAGACATAGAGGGGCGTGCCGTGCGCCTCGGCGAGGGCTTGCAAATCGGTGTCCTCGCAGTGCAGCGAGCCATTTTTGTAATCGAAGGGAATGCATGGGGCGGCTAGTGTGGCGGCAAGCCGCCGAAATCAAGCGGCGCAACGCATTCCCCCAGCCCCGCATTGCCTCATTGAAAAAGACACCGAGCCCAGGCGCAGGCGCGGAAGCGCCCCGGACCTCACCGAAAAGACACCGTAGGGGATGACCCTACGATGAGCAAAAAGAGCCTGGGCGAGCTCTCGCGAAGCTGCGCCACCACTACAGCATGGAGACGGGAAGGCGGCGAAGGTAGGCTGATAGACTGCTGGGTGAAAGCCAGCGGGCACGGAGAATGCGCGATCAAGGAGCTTCGCGGGCAGCGCGGCGCCGGGGTGTGTGGCGGCGGGCGGCCGCGCGGCGGGGGCAGGCGCGCTACGGCCCCGGCGTGTCGGCGGCGCTCAAGGCGCTGTGGCTGTGGGGCGAGCAGCCGTGCGGGCGGCGGCTGAAGGCGGCGCTGCCGCTATGGGTGCCCGCGTGGGAGCCACCTCAGGCGGGCGCTGAGTAGGTGCGCGAGGGTCTGCTGGCATCAGCGCCAGCCAGATCGACGGCTGCTGGTACCTGCAGGCGCGGCACCCGCGGCGGCCGCGCCGGCTGCGGTCGCCGCCGGGTGCCGGTGCGCGCGGCGGGCGACCCGCGCCGCCGGACGGGCGGGTCGCGGTGGCCCGTGGCGCACTGCGGGGCAGCATGGCGGGGCTATTCTGCTGGAGCGTGTGCATGACCGACCTGCACACCGGGTGGACGGAGGTGCGCGCCAGCCTCGGGCGGGGCGACCGCGCGGTGCATGGCGCGCTGAGGCGGTGCGCCCGCGCGCTGCCCTTCGCCCTGCGCGGCTACCACTCGGACAACGGCGGGGAGGTGCTCAGCAGGCGTCACCGGTGGCTGTCGGGGATGGACCCGCCGGTCGAGCAGACCCGCTCCCGGCCCTACCGCAAAAACGACAACGCCCACGCCGAGCAGAAGAACCGCACCCGCGTGCGCGCCCTGCTCGGTCACGGCAGGATCGGAGGGGCCGGGCTGGCCGCCGCGCTCGACCGGCTGCTGGCGCGCTGGAGCCTGTGGAACAACCTCTACAGCCCCACCCTCAGGCTGCTGTCCAAAGAGAGGCTGCCCGGCGGCCGGGTGCGCAAACCTGGAGAAGGGCGCTCACCCCGCCGCGCGGGTGGCGGCGGCGCTGCGGGCGACGGCGCGACCGCTCGCGCGCGCAGCGGCCCTCGCGCTCGGCCAGATCGAGGCGGACCTGCGCCACATCTCAGGCAGCCGCCGCCGCCTAGCTCGCCGCCAGTGCGGGACGCCCGTCGCCCGTCGCCCGTCGCCGTCGCCCGTCGCCCGTCGCCGTCGCCCGTCGCCCGTCGCCGTCGCCCGTCGCCGGGCGGCAAGGCAAGGGGGGCGGCGGCCTCCGCTGGGGGCGGCTACGCTCGCTACGGCTCTCGCCGCCCCAGCCGCGGAACAACCCCTCAATCGACCAACATCAGACAACAACAACCCCAACCAATGCCTCTACGGTGTCCTTTTTGGATGAAGCGTCCGAACCTCCGCTTGCAATCCTTCGGTGTCCTGTTTTGAATGACGCAACAGTACCCCATTTCATCGCCCATGCCCCGCCGATTCGACCCCGACCAGCCCGAGCTGATGGACGTGCCGCAGCCGCCCTCCGCGAGCTGGAGCGCGACTGGAAAACCTGGTAGAACCAGCCGCTGGTTCGGGGCGCACTCCATCATCCGCCGGTTCTTCGCCCGCAGGCTCCAGCCCGGCGCCCGCTACCGCGTGCTCGACCTGTGCACCGGCGGGGCGACCTGCCCCGCCTGATCTGCCAGCTCGCCGAAGCGCGGCTGCGAGGTCGCCATCGATGCGGTGGACTTCCAGCCCGGCACCGTCGCGATCGCCCGGCGGCTCTGCGCGGCGCATCCCAGATCAACGTGATCGAAGCCGACGTCCTCCGCTTTGAGCCGGAGCCGCGCGGCTACGACTTCGCGCTGTGCTGCCTCGCCTTGCACCACTTTAGCGAAGCTGATGCCGCCCGGATCCTGGTGAAGCTGCGCGGTGCGGCGAGGGTCGCCGCGCTGGCCCGCCGACCTGCGCCGCGGCGCGCTCACCACCTTCGGCGTCTGGCTGATCACCGCCGCCGTCTATCGCGACCCGATGACGAAGGCGGACGGTGCGCCTCCGCCGCGCGCGCGTTTTCGTTCGGCGAATTCGCGGCGTTGGCGGGCGAGGCGGGCTGGTCCGGGGCGGCGCACCGGCGGCGGTATTTCGGGCGGCAAGAGCTGGCGCTCGACTGCGCAAGCGATTCCGCACCTTGACACCCGGCGGCGCGGCGGGATGCATAGCGCGCCTTTGACCGACCAATGAGCGCCCCTCCACGCATCGGGTTCCTCGCCCCCGCCAAGCTGACCAACGGCTACACCGCTGCGGTCCGCTTTGCCGCGCACGCCACCGGGCAGGCGGATGGGATCGCCGGGTTCGAGGAAGTCCCGCTGAAGTCCCACGCCGACATCATCCAGGCGCACGCCGACAGCGCGATCGACTTCGGCGTCATCGCGGTCGAGAACACGCTGGACGGCATCATCATCGAATCGATCCGGGAGCTGGAGCGCCTGTTCGAGCCGCCGGTCCGGGACGCCCGGCGCACCTACGTCTGCTGGGAGGAGCTGCTCCCGATCCGGCATCTCCTCGTCAGCCAAGGCGGCGACCTGACCCAGATCCGCCGCATCTGCAGCCACCCGAGCGCGCTGCGCCAGTGCTCGCGCTTCCTCGGCGAGGTCGCCCGCGTCTTCCCCGCCATCGACCAGGTCCAATCCAAAAGCACCGGCGCGGCGGTCGAAGAAGCCAAAGGCGACCCCGGCATCGCGGCGATGGCATCGCCCGAGGCGCTGGCCGCCTCCGCCGATCAGCTCCGCGAAATCGATCTGGGCACCGCGCGCGCCGCCGGATTGGCGTGGGACGCCGCCGCGCTGACCGACTACCCCGACGGGCTGACCCGGTTTGGGTGCTCGGCAACCGCCCGATGCCGCGGAGGAGGAAACGCGGATCACGGTGAAGCTGCGCGACGCCAACGGCGACATCGTCGGCACCCACGAGCACCGCCTCCAGAAAACGTGCTACTTGCTCAAGCTGACCGACAAGGTCGGCGCGCTGCACGCGGCGCTCGGGGCATTCGCCAAGCGCCACCTCGCCGTCGCCGTCATCTACCCCTACCCGCTGCTCACCACGCCTTCGAGTATCTGTTCTTCGCCGAGATCGAGGGTCACTGCGACCGCGAATTGATCGCCGAAGCCAGGCGGAGATCAACGACGGCTTCGGGAACCGCCCCGAGCACGAGCGCCCGTGCATCCTCCTCGGCTCCTATCCGAATACCGCCCTCCTCCAGCGGCACCCCGCCCACCTCGCCCGGTTCCGGGAAAAAACTATCCGCCTGGATTCTTTCGGGAGGCGTGACGCCCTACTTTCCCGGTATCCCCTGCGCGCCGGGATACCAGGCGGGCAGCGCTTCGGGATCTTGGTCGAAGATCGCCAGCGTTTCGGCGGGAATGTGGCGTTTGTGGGCGATGATGGTGTAAACGTGTTCGTCGAACCAGCGGTCGTAGAGCGTCCAGGTCCCCTTGCTCCCCTTGTCCTCGCCCCAGCTATTTTCGACCAGCCATTTGCGGGGGCGGCCGTCCGCGAGATCGACGCCCATGAGCGCCATCGCGTGGTTGGAGGCTCCGGCGTGAAACCGCGTCCGGTCCGCCTTGCCGACCTGCAAGTCGATGCCGAAGAGCGTCTCGTAGTCGTAGAGACCGAGCTCCATCAGCCCGTGTTGCCGCGATTGATCCACCCCCATGTTGACGGCGAACCAGAGCGGCTCGTTGGCGAGGATCGACTTCACGCCGACCTCCTTCATCGTCTCAATCCGGACGTTGGCGAAATGCATGTCCGGCTCCCCCACGATATTCCGCGACCGGCTAAACCGATAGTGGCGGTCGAATTCGTTCGCCGGGTCGTTGTAGAGGCAGACATAGTCGGAGAGCGAGACCCCGACAGACTGCGCGTAGAATTCCTTCGGCGTGTATTTTTTGAGCAGTACCAATCCCTCTTGCTCAACGCCTGCTTTCTCAGCTTCGTCGCGGTCGCCCTTCTCTTTCTTCGTCTTGAAGCGCCACTCGAACTCCGCCGGAGGGCGCCGAGGTTGAGGGCGAGGAAACGATAGACCTCGCGCAAGACCGATTCCTTCAGCGCCCGCAGTTCGCCCTCCGCCGCGCCGGACTGGTGGTATGACCAAGGCGACCGCACGCGCCTGGAGCAGCCGCTCGAGCACGGCATTCATCGTCCGGTGTTGCTGCTGCTCTTGGTTTCGGCATCACCTCGGACGGCACGACGCCATACTTTTCGATCAGCCCGGTCACGTAGTTCCACCATCCGCCGTCGCCGAGCGTCCAGCGGTTGACGATCTCACTCGCGGTCGAGAAAATCGGCGTCGCGCAGCTCGATGATCGATTCTAAGAAGACGTTCGATTTCTCCATCTTGTCCCAGAATTGCAGGTAGGCGGACGAGAACTCGAAGCCTTCGATCTTGTGGTCGCGCATCACCTTCGGGCGCATGACATTGAAGCTGGCAAACATCCAGCAACGCCCCGACGACTCCTGGTCGAGGATGCCCTTCGAGTCGATTTTGTGGCTGAAGTGACCGTCCTCGCCACGGACGATCGCGCGATTCAGGGCAAGGTCGTTGATCTCGTTGTTGGAGATCGCGTTGAAGCGCGCGCGGTCGCCCGCGTCCATCTCGTAGCCGTCGCGGAGACCGTCGATGATGGCGGGGGTCAGCGCGCCATCGGCGGAGGGATCGGCAAACGTGGGGCGGCGGAAGTGGTCATGAGAATTGAAGCGGCGGCGGTCAAGGTTTGGTTGCGGGCAATTTCATCATGGCGGCAGTCATTCCACCGCCGGCCGCCGATTGCAATGGCAGGCTGCGCCGATCCGGGAAGGCGCGCGCCGACGATCACAGGCGGGCGGACGCCCAGTCTTCGTAGATCGGCATCTCGACCAACTCGCGGTTGAAGACGCCGATTTGATATTGCAGGCGGCGGCCGGGAAAGCGGTCGCGCCTTAGAAAAAATGTGCCGCCGTCGATGTGGTCGGCTCCGAGGTAATCCGACTCGGCATCGCCCTCATTCATCCGGAAGCGGACGCGCAGCTCCCAGCCTTCGGGCAGGTCGGGCGGATCGCCATCTTTGTCGAGCGGCTGGACGCCCGCCCAGAACTCGTCTTGATAGACGCGGCCGGTGAGGCGCGGCAGGCTGTCGAGCAGCTCGCGATACGCCTCGGCTTCCGCCTTGAGCAAGGCATAGAATTCGGATTCGGCAGCGGAGGCTGTAGCCGCAGGACTGCATGGCATCCTGCCAAAGCCGGACGCCCGCGAGGTCTGGCGCGCCGTCCCGGGCGAAGGCGCGCACCACCCTGCCGGGAGCCTCGTCGCCGTAGCGGGCGACGAGCGCCGCGCAGAAGACCTCGCCCAGCGCATAGACCAGATGCGGGTCGTGGTCGGCGGACCAATCCGCGTTGTTGATCAGCTGCTCTAGGCGGACGATTTTTTTGTCGTAGGCGGCGGCGGCGACGCGGCGGAGGCGGGGCAGCGCCTCGGGCGGGCGGAAGAACCGGAATTCGACGTAGCTGACAGCTCCCTCGTGAAACCAGCGCGTGCTGCCGAACTTATCGGAAAATTCCGATTCGCTGCCCGCCTCGATATAGACATGGGTCGTCTCGTGGTAGAGCACGGCGGCGAGTTCGGCGGGATCGTCGCTGATATACAGGTTCATGTTGACGCGCTTCCAGACGGTAGCGTCTTAAGCGAAGTGCGGGTCGTTGCTCCCGAGGTTCGCCACGATCGTTCCATCGACCTGCGGCACGCCGAGGAACTCGCGCACCTGCCGGTGGGTTTCGCCCGCCAGTTCGATCAATCCTTCCGCCCGGTGTTCGAGGTTGGCCGGATAGATGAAATCGTAGCCGCCGCCCGAGGCGCGGCTCGTCTCCCAAGATTCATAGACGACCTGCACCTCGCGCTCGGCATCCGGATCGTAGTCGGGTCCGCTCTTGACAATGTAATAGATGAAGATGCCGAGCCAGACGAGGACGACCGAGACCGCGCCGGCGGCGAGCAGCGGCTTGAGGCAGCCGCGCCGGTCGAGCGCGCCCGCGACACGCCCCATCCGGTCGCCTTGCGCGAGGTAAGCGAAGTATGCGGCGAGGAACCCGGCGATCCCGATCGCGCCGGCGACGGCGATCTTGCCCCACGGCGGGACCGGATGCGAGCCGTAATAAGTATAGTCGAAAACCTCGAGGATATTGAGCCAGCGGACCCACGATAAATCCATGGTGCTCAGCTTTAGATAGCCGAGGAACAAAAGGGCGAGGACGAGGAAGGCGAAGCGCCGCAGGAACGAAAGCGCCACCGCGATCCCGAGATAGACAATGCCGGCGAACCACTCGACGAGGAAGGTCCAGAAGCTGTCGAATAGATAGAGGCTCGTTTCGAGGGAATCTCGCCCCAGCCAACCGTGGACCAGCAGCGTCGTGTTCCAGGTCAGCGGCATGGCGGCGACGATCACGCAGCCGGCGAGGATCTTGCCCAGGTAGATCTGGGTGCGGCTGGCGGGCAGCGCGTCGAGAAACTCTAGCGTGCCCTCGTCCTTTTCCCGGATCAGCAAGCCGTAGCCGTAGGCGAAGCACAGGAGAAAGTAGATCAGCGGTCCCTCCAGGCTGCCGCCGCCCTGCCCGATCATGTCGCCGAGGCTGTAGATATCCGGATAGCCGGTGACCCAGCCGGAGATTTCCTCGACGATCCGGACGAGGACCATGAGGCAGGCGAACGGGATGCCGGCCCGCAGCTCTTTGCGAAAAATCGGCGTCATGGGGTCTCAGATAGGTCGATGGTGAACCGCCGCCAGCCGGAGGAAACCGCGCAGCCCAGGGCGGGCGATTTGACTTCTGCGGCAAGGGCCGCGAGCCGCAGCAGCGAATTCCTCGTGCAGGCGACCCGAGTTTTCGCCTGCCGCCCACTCGCGCCGGTCGTCTTTCACGTCGAGCGGGTGAAACTCGGCGTTGAGCGGACTGATCTCGACATACCGGAGGCGGTAGAATCCGAGGTCCGGCGGCGGATCGCACAGCACGCTGAACCGGACCGCACAGGTCTGGTCGCCGGTCGGCTCGAGCCAATATCGCAAGACCGGGCTCGGGATCGCGGCGAGTTCCCCTTGCCACTTCGCCTCCGCCTCGCCGACCGCCGCCCGCCACGCGGCGACGGATCGCTCTGCTCGATCCCGGCGTGATCCTCCAATAAATCATCGAGCGGATCCCAGAAGTCGATCCAGGCGCGGGCATCCTCGGGGTAGTCGCGCCCCAGGGCAGCGGCGAGGAAGTCGCGCGTCTTGTCCGCGCCTTGGGTCGCCGCCATCGTCTGGAGCAACGACCACGCCACCCCTTCGGCGACGCCTTCGCCGAACAGCTCGCGCACCTTTAGCCAGCGGTCCGGCAGTTCCTCCCACGCATCGGGCAAGTCCTCGAAATTCGTGTTTTCTAATTGCCCGAAGCCATAGGCGGCGCGCAGGGCGAACGGCCGCGCCGCCTCCGCCTCGGCGACCCGCTGGCCCCACGACTGCCCGGTTTGACCAAAATGCGCCAAAGCCGTCGCGGATGATGCGGACGCGCTCGCGCCGGGCGCGCCCCCGCGAGTAGTCGTCGATGACTTCGCCCGCCAACCACTCGAGGAACCGGCGTCGGTCGAAATCCTCGGCATCGAAGTTGACCCGCGCGACCACGCCGTCGCCGCCGATCAAGATGGCGCGCTCGTATTTGTCCGCATCCAGGTCGCCGCGCGGCTGCGGGAAGACGCGGACCGGGCGGGCGAAGCGGAGGAATTCGGTACCATCGCGCCGATCTCATCGGCATAGAAGGCGGCGAGTTCCCCGCCTGCGCCTCGCCGCCCGCCAGGCTATGCGGGTCGATCTGGACGCGGGCGAGCTTGCGCGCGCTCCAGCGATCCGACCAATTCGAATGGCTCCGGGTCCGGCTTTCCGTCGATCATCTGGGAGATGGAGGTGATCGCGACGAGCAGCCCGGCGATGAAGACCTTTTCGGCGATGGCCCATCTTCTGGCTCGACCATCTCGCGACGCCGCCCTCCCGGACCAGCGCGAGCGAGATGCCGAAGAGCCCGAGCCCCGCGCCGATCCCGAGCGTGAGCCACAGGTCCGGCAGCGGCAGCGCGTCCCGCTCCGAGGCAAAGCGTGCGCCGAGCATCGAGAATGGCGGGTAATCGCCGACATCCCAACCCATGTTCGTATCAGAAAACATAAGGAAGATCAGCGACAAGACCCAGATCGTACCGGTAGCGCCCGAGCATGGAGGTGGCGAAGAAGTAGCCGAACCAAAAGAGGGTGTAGGCTCCGGCGCGCGCCAGCATGATGCCCGCGAACTTGGGCGTGAGGATCTCGTGCCGCAGGCCAAAGAGGCACGCCAGGGCAAAACCGGCCGTGAGGAAGATGGCGAGCACTCCCAGCCCGAAGAGGTATTCCACCAGCACAAAGCGGAGCCGCGAGAGCGGCGGCGCCTCGAGAAAGAGCTGGGTGGAAGACCGATACTCCGCCGCGACCAACCGGCTGCAGATCATCGCCGCCGCGATGACCATCCCGACTCCGACGCCAAACCTCCCGAACGGGTCAAACACGCTCGAGGCATCCGACGCCTGCGCCATCGCCGCGATCTGCAGGAAAAGCAGGGCGAAGTAGATGGCGGCGAGCAGCAAGAACCACGCCCAGTGCTGCCGAAGCTCTTTCTTGATCAGCGTGCGGGTCATGGCGCTAGATATCGAGCGCGCCAGGGCGCCCCGCGATGGCGATGAAGATGTCTTCGAGCGACAGGTCCTCGACGGTGGCTCCCGCCGGGACGCTGGACGCCCACCATGCCGGCGGCGCCATCGCTGCGATCCGGCGGCGACCGTCCGCGCCGACCGAATCGTGCAACAGCCGCGCGCCCTCCGGCAGCGGAAACGGAGCGGGTTCCGGCGGCGGCATCGGGGGCGGCGGAGGTGGCGCGGGCGCGGGAGCCGCGACAATCGGCGGCGGCGGCGCGGCGGCACCCTCCCTCTCCAGATCAGCGGCGGCGGTAGCTCCGCCGGGGCGGCGCGGCGCTTGATTCGGGCGGCGGCTCCGCCGCACCGCCGGGCGGCAGCATCGGCGCAGGCATCGACATCGTCATCGGCGGCGGGAGAGGCGGCGCGGCGGCGCGGGGGCGACCGGGGCAGGCAGCACGATCTCGCGCACGCTGCGCTTTAGCTCCGCGACGCCGCCTTCAAACTGAAGCTGCCCGTCTTTGATGATCCCGAGCCGATCCGCCACGCGATCCACCTCTTCGATCCGGTGGGTGGAGAAAAACGTCGTGCGCCCGTGGTTGCGCGCCCTGGTTCTCGATCAGGTCGAGAAACTCGCGCCGCGAGACCGGGTCCAGGCTGGATGTCGGCTCGTCCAGAATGAGGAGCGGCGGGCGATAGGCGAGGGCGAGCGCGAGGGCGAGCTTCACGCGCATGCCGCCGGAGAGGTTGGCGAACTTCCGGTCTGGCGGCAGGTCGAGACGCGGAGCAGGCGGGCGTATTCCTGATGATCCCATGTCGGGTAGAAGCCCGAGCAGAATTTGCCGAGCATGACCGGGTTCATCCACGGGTAGAAATACTGGCTCTGCGAGACGTAGCCGATCTGCCGCTTGACCTTCGCATTGGCGCGCCGGGATCGCTTTCCGAGCAGCTCGATCTGCCCGCCGCCCGGCTTGATGATCCCCATCAACATCCGGATCGTCGTTGTCTTGCCCGCGCCATTTCGCCCCAGGAATCCGTAGATCTCGCCCTCCTGCACCGACAGCGAAAGCCCGTCCACCGCCTTGAAGCGACCGAACCGCCGGGTCAGCCCGTGCGTGCGCAAAACGGCGGTGCGCTCCGCGTCCGTCGGCGGTTGCGGCGCGGCAGCGGCAGCGGCAGCAGCCGACGGCGCGGGATCAGCTTCGGCAGCGGCGGGTGATCCCGCGATCAGCGGAGGCGGTGGGGCGGCATCGGATTCAGTCACGGCGCAGAGCGTAGTGAAATCGCCTCGCGAGGGAAGCACGAAATGACGATGCCTAGCTTCATCGACATCGCCGCAGGACGATCATGCCTACGCCGAAATCCCGCCGCCCTGCCCCGCCTCGATCGCCAGCGCCCGGGCACAAATGCTCGCGCGCGATCGCCTCGACCTGCGCCGCGTCTTCCGCCAGCAGTTCCTCCCCCCTCGCTTTAGGTGGTAAACCTGATCAGGCCCACCCGCTTCCGCGAGGCATCGCCCTCCCGAAGCGGCTCCATCTCGCGGCTGATCGCACTACTCATGGGCGCTTGGGGCATTTTGGTGATTAGCGATTGGTTGGCGGTGATTGGGACGGTCTATCCAAGCCTCCCAGACAAATTCATCGGGATAATCGCATTGCCTCACCGAAAAAAAACGCCCGACCAAAGCGGCCGGGCGTTTTCCGAAATTCGGTTTAGATCGGGAAAAGAAGCTTAGAGCTTGCCCTTGAGGGTCGAGGACGGGACAAAGCGGACCGTCTTGGACTTCTTGATCTTGATTTTTTCGCCGGTCTTCGGGTTGATGCCGGTGCGGGCTTTGCGCTCGGCGACTTTGAAGGTGCCGAAGCCGATGACTTGGACGTTTTTGTCCTTTTTGATGCCCTTGGCGATGGAGTCAAGAACCGCCGTAAGCGCGTCGGTCGCGAGGCGCTTCGAGGTGTCTTTGCCGAGGGCCGCCTGGATGGCGTCGATGAGTTCTGCTTTGTTCATGGGATTTAACTGTTAGTGTGGGTTAAAGGTCCGGGATCGCGTTTTTAAGAGATCTAGCGTCGAAAGTCAATGGAATTGGAGGAAAAAAGCGCGTGGAACCCGCATTTTTTCAGGGATTGGCGGCGATTCGGCTTCCCAAATGGGCGGTGTTGAGGAGGTTGTCAGCCACATGGACACCGACATTGCCCCCTTTCTCAGCATCGCCCCGAATGTTCCACAGAGCGCCTTTATCGCGCCCGGCGCAATGATTATCGGCGCGGTTACGCTGGGCGAGGACGCGAGCGTCTGGTATGGCGCGGTGCTGCGGGCGGACATCGAGCGGATCACCGTCGGGGAGCGCACGAACATCCAAGACGGGACGATCATCCACCTGGCCTCTGACCTCGGCTGCCACATCGGGGCGCGGGTGACCTGCGGGCACCGGGCGATCCTGCACGCCTGCACGGTGGAAGACGAGGTGCTCATCGGGATGGGTGCCACCGTGATGGACGGCGCGCGGATCGGGGCGGGCAGCATCGTCGCCGCCGGATCGCTCGTGACAAAGGGAACGCTGGTCCCGCCAGGATCGCTGGTCGTGGGCGCGCCGGCCAGGGTAACGCGCCCGCTGACCGCCGCCGAAGCGGCATCGATCCCCAAACTGGTCGAGAAATACGTGCGGGTCGCCGCCCGGCATCGCGAGGAAATCGCCAGCGGGCGCATCGGCTGAGGCGGACCACGCCCGGCTGGTAGACCGCCAGCCAAAACGCGATGATTGCGCGATTGAGCCGGGGCGAATCTGCTTTAGGCTAGTCCGACAAGCCCCTGCCCACCCCATCGCCCATGAGCAAAGACGTCCTAGAGGTCGAGATCCGCGCCGTCCTCCCCACCAGCGGGGATGCGCCATTTTCTTGGGCAATGACGAGAAAGGTATTTGTCATCTACGTCGACCAGACGGTCGGCGCGGCGATCACCATGTTCATGCGGTCGATCCCCAAAGAACGCCCGCAGACCCACGACCTAATCGCCTCAATCCTCGTCGCCGTGGGAGCCAAGGTCGAACGGGCGATCATCGCCGACGTAAAAGGCGGCGTCTACTTTGCCCGGCTGATCCTGACCGCCGAAAACGAACTCAGCCAGAAGAAGATCATCGAGATCGACGCGCGCCCGAGCGACTCGATCGCCCTCTGCCTCCAGCAAGATGCCCCGATCTACGTCAGCCGCTCCGTGTGGGACGAGGTCGAAGACATGTCGGAGATCCTCGAAAAGGTGAATCAGCAGGGATTGGGCGAATCTGCCGAAGACGACGAATCCGAAGACTAGCCGGAATCCGAAGATTCCGCAGATTTGCCGAATTTCTCCTTGCCCATCCGCGCGGGGTGGACAATCGCTTGCGCCAATTTTTCCCACAGGATGGGATCAATGCTCTCCTCAATTCTAAAAACTAGCTCCCCCATGAAGATTCTACTCCTCGGCGCTGGATTTATCGGCGTGAACCTGACCGAGCGCCTCTTGGCGGACGGAAAGCATGAGCTGACCGCCGTCGATATCGAAAAGGAAAAGCTCGAAGGCATCCTAGACCAGCCCGAACTGCGCTACATCCATCTCGATATCGTAACGGATGGGGACCAGTTGGAAGAGGAGGTCAAAAATCACGACCTCATCGTCGATCTGGTCGCCATCGCCAACCCGAGCGTCTATGTGGAAGATCCGGTCGGCGTCTTTAAGCTGAACTTCACGGAGAACCTCAAGATCGTGGAGCATTGCGTGAAGCACAAAAAGCGGATCGTCCAGTTCTCCACCTGCGAAGTTTACGGCCGGACGGTGGCGAGCGTCAGCGGGCTAGACCCGAAGGACAACCCGTGCCCGTTCAACGAGGACGAGACCCCGCTGATCATGGGACCGATCAAGAACCACCGCTGGATCTACGCCTGCGCCAAGCAACTGCTCGAGCGCGTGCTCCACGCCTACGGCATCCAAGAGGACCAACTACTCGATCATCCGTCCGTTCAATTTCATCGGTCCCCGCATCGACTACCTGCCCAGCGAGGCGGGCGGCGGCAACCCGCGCGTCTTCAGCCACTTCATGAATGCGCTGCTCTATGGCACGCCGATGAAGCTGGTGGACGGCGGCGTCAACTTCCGCGCCTACACCTACATCGATGACGCGGTGGACTGCATCGTGAAGATCATCGAAAACCCCGGCGGCGTCTGCGACCGCCAGATCTTTAACATCGGTCGCCCCGACAACGAGGTCACCATCAAAGAGCTGGTAAGGCTGACCAAGGAGATTTTCAACGAGCACTTCCGCCAGGAGGGCGACCCCGATCCGGAGATCATCAGCGTCTCGGGCGAAGAATTCTACGGCAAGGGCTACGAAGATTGCGACCGGCGCATCGCCGACATCACCAAGGCGCGCACGCTCCTCGGCTGGGAGCCGCAATACGCGCTCCGCGATGTGATCTACAAGACGATGGAATATTTCGTGACTCGCTACCGCGCCAAGCAAAGCGCGCAGGGCTAAGCGATCGCGGCATCCCCAGACCTTGCGCCGATGGGGCGGGCACGCTGTTGCCCGCCCCATTTTCGGCGCAGCGCGGCTGGTCCGCCTTCCGCCCGCCGCGAGCAGGCGCTAGTGTTCGCTAACCAATCAGGCGGTAATTATAAATACCATAATTTGTACTTTCGCCAGATGAGGTTTTGTTTCGCGATGCCATTGAAGAAGCATCACATCAAGTTGGAAGTTTCCGAGCGCGAGCGGCTTGGCAAACTGTCACGCAGCGGCAAGGCCGCCTCGGTCAAAGTGCAGCGGGCCAAAGCCATGCTCGCCATGGATTGCGGGCCGGGCGGACCCGCCTTGTCGGATTCGCGAGCCTCCGCCATCAGCGGCCTGTCGGTCCGCTCCCTGGAACGGCTGCGGGAGAGGCGAATGTGCCGTTCTCCAACGCAGGCCACGCCTGACACCGCCCGTCGAGCCGAAGGTCACCGGAGAGGTGGAGGCGATGATCGTCAAGATCGCCTGTTCGGAGGCGCCCGCCGACGCCGCGCGCTGGACCATGCGCCTGATCGCCGACCGGCTCGTCGAACTGGAACTCGTCGAGTCCATCTCCTCGGAGACGGTGCGCCTCACGCTTAAAAAAACGATCTCAAGCCCTGGCGGCAGGAAGGCTGGTGCATCCCGCCGCAGGAGGATGCCGCGTTCGTAGCGGCCATGGAGGACGTCCTGGCCGTCTACGAGCGCGAGCCCGATCCCGACGTCCCGCTGGTCTGTTTGGATGAGTTCTGCAAGCAATTGCTCTCGGAGGTGGCGCCGCCCCTGGCTGCAAAGCCCGCGGCCGGCGGCGCGCCCGGCAGGCGCGAGCGCCACGACGCCGAATACGTCCGCGAGGGCAGCGCCAGCGCCTTCATGCTGGCCATGCCGCACCTGGGAAAACGAGAGGTCTTCATCGGCAGGGACGCCAGCCGCACCGCGCTGGACTACGCCGACGCCATCGCCTGGTTGTGCGACGGATTTTCCCCGACGCCCGGAAAATCGTCCTGGTGCAGGACAACCTCACCCATCGCCGTCCAGCTTTCCCGGAGGAGGCGGCCGCCGAAGGTCGAAGTGCATTACACCCGAAGCATGGAGCTGGCTGAACACTGAAATCGAGACCGCCGACCGCTCGCGTGCCACGCGTCAAGGGACGCGGGAGTTCGAATCCCATCAAATCAACGTCGCCCGGCGAAATCAATCGCCGCGCCCAACCAGTGGCAGTTCAGGACAAGGACGCACGCATCAAGCTCGCGCTTATACCGTCAGTTTAAACTTGAAGAACACTAGGAGCCTTTAAGGCACGGGCGCCTTTTTCGCGAGGCGCAGCGCCTTGTCGTTCCCGTAACGTTTGATCGAGAATTTGCGGGTGATCCGGCGGGTAGCATCATCTAGCCAAGAAGCCTGCCAATACTCGTAGGTGGCGTTTGACCCGGCCGTCCGGGAGACGACATGGGTCACGCCGGTCACGCCGCTCTTTTGGATCTTGCGCGGCTTCCGGCTCGCGAATTCCTGCTTTTCCTTGGGCAGCGAGGCGAGCACCTCATCGCGGTAGGCGCGTGCCGCACGCAGCGCCTTGGCCTTCCCCTTGTTGGCTTTGTCGGGAAAGTATTTTTGGTGGGTCACCCCATCGTGAGTGATCCGCACATAGAAGCCGTGGTTCTTTTTCTCCGGCTGATCGATTCGGCTGATGCCATAGTCGGACCTGTTTTTGGGCATGGCTTGGGTCGGTTCGGTGGTTTTTGGTGGTCCGCGGGCCCGGGGGGAAGCTGCCCTTGGGGTTGTCTGGCAGACAGATGAGAAACCGGGTAGCAAGGCATCGGTTCCGCGCCGTCCGCCTCCGACAAAAATCAGACTAGCAAATCTCCCAAATCCGATGCAAGCCTAAATTCCCAACCAGTTCGCCCCATGACACCCCCGCCCGATCAAGGCCAGATCACGGTCAACGGAAAGCCTCGCCCCATCGCGGCAGACACCGCCTTGCCCGCTTTGCTCGGCGATCTCGGCGTCGGCGGCATCCCGGTGTTGGTCGAGCACAACGGAATCGCGCTGCGTCCGTCCGAGCACGCGGAAGCGGTGGTCAAAGCGGGCGACCGGCTGGAGATCATCCGCGTTGTGGCGGGCGGCTAGCCAGGGCCGGCAGGGGGGCTGCGGAAAGGGCAATTTCGCACTCGCCAGCGGGCGGGGGAAACTGTTACATTCCCTTAACCCCATAGAAGAAGATGGAATCGCGAATCCCCTCCCCCGCGCCGCGCCGCCGCAGGCTATTCGGCAGCGCTGCGCTCGCCTTAGCTGTTATTGCCTCCACCGCGCGCGCCGATCTCGTCGCGTGGTGGAAATTCGACGAAGCCAGCGGGACCGTTGCCGAAGATGCGGCGGGCGAGCACGATGCCGCGCTGTCCGCCGGATCCACGTTTTCACCCGCAGGCGCCGTACTTTCGACGGCGCGGCGCAGACCGATGGCACCTCCGGAGAAATCGTGATCGCCGACAGCGCGGATCTCGAATTTCCCCAAGGGCAAGATTTCACGCTCTCGCTCTTTTTCAAAAGCGGCGAGGACTCCGACACCAACAACGGGCTGCTTTCCAAAGGCTACTCGGGCGGGGCGCGCAGCAGCGGCGGCTACTACCAGCTCCAGATCAACGCCGCCGACCAAATCCAGCTCGATTCCCGCGCCGGCAGCGGCTCGACACCCTGCGTGACGACCGCCTCCGGCTACCCCGCCTTCACCGACGGTCAGTGGCACCACGTCGCCTGCGTGCGCGACGGGGCGGCGGGCGAGATCCGGCTGTATGTCGATTGCACGTTGATCGACACGGTCGCGCTCAATGCGGCGGACGGCGGCGACTGGGGCATGGGGGTCAACGCAGAGCCGCTGGTGATCGGCAACCACTTCAATCGTTATACGAACGGATGGTTCGACGATGTGGCGATCTGGAACGAGGCGCTCAGCCTTGCCACCCTGCAAGAAATCTGCGCGGAGGGCGTGGCGGCAGTCGCCAATTCGGACAATGACGAATTGCCGGACGAATGGGAGCGGGACCACTTCCGCGACCTTGACGAGGACGAATTCGGCGATGTCTTGCTCGACAACGACGGGCTGACCAACGGCGAGGAATACATCCACGGCACCGATCCGAACAAGCCTGACACGGATGACGACGAGAACCAACGACGGCGAGGAGGTCCACAACTACGAGACCGACCCGACCGACGATGACACGGACGACGACGGGCTGCTCGACGGCGAGGAGATCCACACCTACCTGACCGATCCGAAAAAGGCGGATCACGACGGCGACGGGCGCAATGACGGGGACGAGGTCAACGCGGTCGGCGGTCCGGCGACCGACCCGGAGATCCCGACAGCGACAACGATGGGTTCAACGACGGCGTCGAGATCGACTACGGCTCTGGACCCGAACGACAAGATCAGCAAACCGCAGTTCTCAAACATCGACGATCTTGTGATCAGCGAAATCATGGCGCTCGGCCAGGCGCTCGGCGACCCGGCGCGCGATGCCGCCGTGGCGTCGGAGGGCGGCAACTTCCCGGATTGGCTCGAGATCTGGAACCCGACCAACGAAGCCGTCGATCTGGCGGGCTGGACGCTGAGCGACGACGCGGCGGTCCCGGCAAAATGGGCGTTTCCGGCGCAGACCCTGGCCCCGAACGACTTTCTGATCGTGTTCGCCTCGGGCGAAAACCGCGCGATTGCCGGCGGCGAACTCCACACCAATTTCCAGCTTCAGGGCAGCGGCGAATTCCTCGGGCTGTATTTCAACGGCGCGCTGGTCCACGCCTACGATCCGTTTCCCGAACAGTTCGGCGGCGTCTCGTTCGGCATCCATGGCGACACGCCGCCGCTGCCCAGCGGCTACTTTCAGGAACCGACGCCCGGCGGTGCCAACACGACGCCAGCGGTCGCCGGGTTCGTCGCCGACACCCGCTTTTCCTCCGACCGCGGGTTTTACTTCGCGCCCTTCGACCTCGAAATCACCAGCGAAACCGCCGGCGCGACGATCCGCTATACCTTGGACGGCTCGCCGCCGAGCGAGACCAACGGATCGACTTACGCGGGACCGATCCCGATCGCCACGACCTCGACCGTGCGCGCGATGGCTTACAAAGCCGGCTTTGAGCCGACCAATATCGATACCCAAACCTATATCTTCCCCGCAGATGTGCTTTTGCAAAGCGGCGCCGGATTGCCGCCGCACCTAAATTGGGGGCAGGGCGGCAATCCAGACTGGGCGATGGATCCGGCGGTGGTCAACAGCGCCAATCCCGCGATCCAATGCCGGGCCGGCGACCTGCAAGCCATCCCGACCATTTCGCTGGTCATGGATTGGGAGGACATGTTCGGCGGCACCCGCGGCATCTATCCGCCCGCCAGCGGCGTGCCCGGGGACGGCGTGGACCGCGCGTGCTCGGTCGAGATGATCGAGCCGGATGGCAGCGGCGCATTCCAAATCGATGCCGCCGTCCGGATCGTCGGCGGGACCAGCCCGGACCGCACGCTGGGCGGCGAGTGGAAGTCGAACAAGCTGTCGATGCGGCTCAAGTTCACCAGCGAGTTCGGACCGACCAAACTCCGCCACGCCGTCTTCCAGCACAGCATCCACGGCGAAGGCGCGACCGACCGCTTCGACACGCTGATCCTCGACGCGCGGCTCAACAACACCTGGCACTACGGCGGCGGCTCCGACCCGACCGGTAAGCGCGGCACCGCCCAGTATCTGCGCGACCAAGCCACCGCCGACCTCCAGCGCGAACTCGGCGGTAAGCTGCGCCGCACGATCCAGCACATGTTTGTCTATATCAACGGCGTCTTCTGGGGCATGCACACCGTGCACGAGCGCCCAGACGAACACTTTGCCGAAGAATACCTCGGCGGCGACGAGACGGACTATGATGTGATGAAGCACCGCACCAGCACGGTGGTCAACGGTCCGAGCAACGCCAACTACCTCGCCCTGCACGCCGCCGCCGACCAAAACCTCGCCGACGATGCCAGCTATCTAGCGATGTGGGACCGGCTCGACGTCCGGATTTCATCAACTATATGATCGCCAATTACTATGTCGGAAACACCGATTGGGCGCACCAGAATTGGTATGCTTCATTCAACCGGATCGACCCGGATGGTAGCTGGCGATTCCATAGCTGGGACGCCGAAAAGGGGATGCAGGGAGCGAATGACAATGTGACCGGGCGGGACGACAGCCGGCGGACCGACCCACCTGCAGCAGCGCCTTGCCTTGAATGCGGGTATCGCCTGCTCTTCGCCGACCACGCCCACCGGCATTTTTTCAACGGCGGCAAGCTGACGCCCGGAAACGCGGCGCCTTCTACGAGCGGCGGGCGGATCAGATCGACGACGCGATCCGCGCCGAGTCCGCGCGGTGGGGCGACACGCGAGCGGTAGGAG
The DNA here is from genome assembly GCA_041395145.1 of Verrucomicrobiales bacterium. Taxonomy (GTDB): domain Bacteria; phylum Verrucomicrobiota; class Verrucomicrobiia; order Verrucomicrobiales; family DEV007; genus JAWLBD01. The sequence continues at coordinate 46,022 of JAWLBD010000040.1, forward strand.
CAACGCTCTATACGCGGCAGGACTGGCTCAACACGAAGAACGCGCTGCTGGCATCGTATTTCCCTAGCCGCACCGCCACGGTGCTCGGCCAGTTCCGGGATCGCGGCTGGTATCCGGCGACCGAGGCTCCGTTCTTCAACCAGCACGGCGGCAGCGTCCCCGCCAACTTCCCGCTCGAAATGCGGCGCGGCGAAAGCGGCGCGCAGGCGGGCACGATCTACTACACGACCGACGGCACCGATCCGCGGGTCGCCTTTGCCGGATCCCCTACCCCGCTCACGCTAGTCGCCGCCGGTGCCGCCAAGTTCGCCGCCGTGCCGGCCAGCGCGGATTGGGATACCGCCTCGCCGAACTGGCGCGAGGTCGGGTTCGACCACGCGGCGGCCGGCTGGGCGAGCGGCACTTTGGGCGCGGGCTATGAATCCGACACCGGTTACGAGGCGCTCATCGACCCGAATTTCAATTTCCTCGCCCAACTCCAAAACGTGAACGGCTCGCTTTATCTGCGCGCGCCCTTCACCGTCGCCGACCCGTCGCAGGTCGCCTCGCTCACGCTCCAAATCCGCTACGACGATGCATTCATCGCCTACCTCAACGGCGCGGAAGTCGCCCGCCAAGGCGCGGGCGGCACACCGGGCACGCCGCTGCCGTGGAACGCCGAAGGGCAGGACGGGCACTCCGATTCCGAGGCGGTCACCTTCGTGGGCATCGACCTCACCGCGCACCTCGACAAGCTGGTCGCCGGCGACAACGTGCTGGCCATCCACGGCTTGAACACCGGGCGCAACAGCAGCGACATGCTCATCCACCCGACGCTCGTCGCCACGCTCGCGCCCCCCGGCGGCGGCAGCGACATCGCGCCCAGCGCCCAGGTTTACACCGCGCCGGTCGCGCTGGCGGACTCGGCGCAGGTCAAGGCGCGCCTCAAGAATGGGAGCGAGTGGTCTGCCCTCGCCGACGCCACCTTCATCGTCGGCGCGACGCCCGCCGGAGCCGCCAACCTCGCCGTCTCCAAGATCCACTACCGCCCTGCCGGGCCGACCCAGGCAGAGATCGACGCCGGCTTCGCCAACCGCCGCGACTTCGAGTTCCTCGAGCTGATGAACATCGGCGCGCAGAAGATCGACCTGACCGGCGTAGCGTTCGATGCGGGGATCGACTTCGCCTTCGACGCGCATAGCAATGCGGTCGAACTCGCCCCCGGCGGCCGGCTGGTCATCGCCTCGAACCTCGCCGCCTTCGCGATGCGCTACGGTTCCGCCACGCCGGTCGCCGGCCAGTTCCAGGCGGGGTCCAACCTCGACAACAACGGCGAGACGATCCGGATAGTGGACGGCTCCGGCGGAACGATCCGCGACTTCCGCTACGAGGACGCTTTCCCCTGGCCGGAGGCGGCGGACGGCTCCGGAGCCTCGCTCGTCCTCATCGCGCCGGAATCGAACCCCGACCACGCGCTGCCCGAGAACTGGCGGTCCAGCGCCGGCGCGGGCGGCGCGCCGGGCAGCGACGACCGGCAGCGCTACGCCGCGTGGCGCGACAGCCACTTCACCCCGGCGGAGCAAGCCTCGGGGCTGGCCGGCTTCGATGTCGATGCCGATCTCGACGGCGTGCCCAACGGCGTCGAATACCTCGGCGGCTCCCATCCCCGCGACGGCTCCAGCCTCCCGCCGATGGCCGCGCGCCTCGCCCAAAGCGCCGGCGAAGCCTACGCCGAATTCCAGTTCACCATCGATAGAGCCAGCGACGACGCCCGCCACCGCGCCGCGCTTTCCACCGACCTGGCCGGCTGGCAGCACGGCGCGGCATCGCTCGCCCCGACCGGACCGCCGGCAGAAAACGGCGACGGCACCGAGACCTGGACCTACCGCAGCGCCCAGCCGCTTTCGGCGCTCGGCGGCGCCGCGTTCTTCCGGCTCGAGGCGGATCTCCGGGAGTAGCGGATCAACGAGCGGCAGAGCCACAGAGAGCCGAGAAGCCAAAAATAAGCTTCCCAGGGGACTTCAACAATGCGATCCGAATTGGGCGTCGTCAGGACCCCATACTACGGCGCGATGCTCACGCCGTGGCGATCCGCCATGCTGCCTTCCCTCCGCGCGATTTCGGCTTCGGCGTTGGTCAGGTCGACGCGGGCTTCGAGGAGGCGGAGTTCGGCGTCCTCCATGTCGGCTTGGGCTTCGAGGAGTTCGCGCATGGTGGACTGGCCGCTGGCGCGCTTGGCCTTCTGTTCCTCAAAGCGGCGCTGGTTGAGTTCGAGCGTGAGGGCGGCGGCGGAGACGCGTTTTTGGGCGAGTTCGAAATCGCGCCACGCGGACCGGATGCCGGCGAGCAATTCGAGGCGCGCCTGGTCGGCGTTGAGCTTTTCGATGGCGAGCGCCTTCTCGGCTTGCTCGAAGCGGGCACGCTCGGCGCGCAGCCCCCACGGGATGCGGAATTCGAGCGTCGCCTCCCAAAAATAGCCGTCTCGCTCGGCGAGGGCTTCCGCCGCGCGACCCTGCGAGCCATCGCGCCCGAGCAGCCCGGAGCGGACGCCGACATCGAGTTCCGGCTGTTTGTTTTTCGCCGCCTGCATGAGCTGGATCTCGCGCGCCTGCACCGCCTTGTCCGCTAGCAGGGTCTCCGGCGCGGCGGCGGCGGCGCGCCGGTAGGATCCCTCGATCCCGCCTTCGGGCAAGGCGGCGGCGGGCAGCGCCTGCACCGCGCTGAAGGCTGGCTCGGCGCGCCCGAGCACGCCCATCTCCCGCCAGAGCAGGTCGCGCGCATCGCGCTCCGCCTTCTGCGCGAGCAGCAAGATCTCCTGCCGTTCGGCGAGCGCCGCCTGCGCTTCGAGGACGTCGAGCGGCGTGCCGAGCTCGACCTTCAGCCGCTCGGTGGCCTCCTCCTCGATCAGGTTCGCCAGCGCGACGGCGCGCTTGCGGATCGCGACCGCCTGGGCGACCGCCGCGAGCCGCCAGTAGGCGGTTTCGACGGCGAGCAAGACATCGTTGGCGCGCTGCTCCAGCGACAGGTGGCTCTCGTCCACGCCCAGCTCGGCGAGCTTGATCTCGCTGCGGTTGAATCCGATGCCGGAGCCTTTGAGCAGCGGCTGGCGCAGGTTGAGGCTGACCCTCGAGTTGTATTCCGGATTGAGCCGGGCGAACGACGAATTGGTCTCCGAGCGGTCGAGCACATCGGCGTCGAGCGAGATCGTCGCGCCGGTGGCGAGGCGTTTTTCGAGCGAGGTCGAGATCTGGGACGATTTGTTTTCGGGCTGCGACGCGCCGTCCAGCTCGCTGGAAGCGACGGGCGAGCGCCGGTCGGAATACGCGCCCTGCACCGCCGTGGCGGGGTCGAAGGTGGACTTGGCGATCGTCACGTCGCGCGCCGCGCTCTCGACGCGCAACCGCTCCGCTTCGAGCGGCAGGTTGTGCCGCAGCGCGGCGGCGATGCACTCGCCCAGCGTCAAGACCCCGCCTTCTCCCGCATGGGGCGCGTCCTCCGCCGCGATCGGCGGCAGTCCCGGCGTGGCGGCTCCCGCATCGGTTTCCCCGCACTGGGCAGAAGGCGCGGCGGCCAGGATGGTCGCGGCGGCGGCGAGAGAGGCAGCGGGGAGCGGGCGGAGGTGGATCAAAAACATCAGAGGGGCGAGGCGTTGTCGAAATCGAATTCGGAAGGGGGCAATTGAGAAGGGAAAGTCCAGCAAAGCGACACGGGCGGGGCGGTCAAATCGCTTTGGAAATACGGGGAATGGCATAGAACCCGGCGCGGACCCTGCTGTTGCGGCAGTTCTCCCGCGCTTGCAAATCCCGGCGGAATCTCCTACCGCCAACGGAGAACCCGCTCCCGATCCACCGACTAACCGCCCCATGGCCTTCCTCTCCATCCTCCAGCTCTTCGCCCTCTTCGGCATCGGGTGGCTGGGGCGGCGGCTCGGCATGCTGGGCGAGGCGGAGGAACACGGCGTCTCCCGCTTTTGCGTCCACATCCTCTTCCCGTGCTTCGCCTTTTCCACCATCATCGAGGGCTTCGACCCCGACCGGCTGGCGGAGGTCTGGATGCTGCCGCTCCTCGGGTTCGGGCTGATGGCGGCGGGCGGCGTCGCCGGGATTTTCCTGCGCCGGGGATTGAAAAGCCGCGACCCGGAGGTGGCGCGCGCCTTCCACCACATCTGCGCGATCAACAACTTCGGCTTCCTCCCGATCTTCATCATCGAAAACACGATGGGCAAGGCGGCGCTCTCGCTCTTCTTCTGCTTCAACCTCGGCTCCACGTTCGGCTACTGGACGATCGGCATCCTCACGCTGGGCGGCGGCGCGGGGATGCGCGAGACGCTGCGGCGGCTGGTCACGCCCGGCATCATCTCGGTGCTGCTCGCGCTGGGCTGCGCCTTCGCCGGGGCCAAAGGCTGGATGCCGGCCGGCGTCATGCGCGTGATCTCGTATGCGGGCGCGCCTTCGATCCCGCTGATGATCATGCTGACCGGCTGCGCCATGTTCCAGCCGCTCCACCGCGCCTTCCTCCGCGATTTGATCTACACCTCGGGCGTCCGCCTCGCCCTGCTGCCCGCCTGCTCGCCGGGCTGTGGCTGGTGCCGCTGGTAGATGGCGCCCGCTATATCGTGACCGTCGTCGCCGTGATGCCGGAAACGCCGCCACCGCCGTGATTATGGCGCGCGTCTATGGCGGCTCGGCAGAGTTCGGCGGCGCGGCGGTCGTCACCTCAACACTCGGAGCCGCCGTCACCGTGCCGCTCTGGCTCTGGGCGCTCGGGATGTAGCGGCTTCGGTTGGCTCAGGCGGATTGCGGTTCCGGTCCCGCCTGTGGCGGGGGTGAAGGCGATGCCGCCGGAGCGGCGGGGAGCTTACGCGCGCTCGACCGATCCATGGCGAGCACGCACCAGGCGGCGAGGGCGGCGACCGGCACGGTGCCCCAGCCCAGCGTCATCAATCCCACCGCGCCGAGCAGGAACGGCATGCAGAAAAGGAGGATGATGATGAGGCGGCTCTGCGGCACCTCGTAGGGATTTTCGTAAAGCCGGAGCCGCGCGCGGGCGAGCTGCAGGCTGAGCGCGGTGAACAAAAGCGGCAGCACCACGATGTTGGCCAGCCCGAGGTAGGCGCTCGCATTCCACGCCGGACCGGAGGAGCCGGTGAAGGCACCCGCCGTCGCCGCGTAGCTGGCACCCGCCACCATCAGGCATCCAAACAGCGATCCGAGGACAAGGGCGACGACGAGGAGCCTGCCGAAGTGGTTGGCGTACGACGAGGCACCGAGGACGACCGCATTCATCATGACCGCGAGGATCGCGATGACCCCGATCCACAGCGCCATGTAGCCGAGTTCGAGACCGCCGAGCAGATAGCGGACGAGGAAATACGGGACCAGCGAGAGGAAGGTGAGCAGCGTCAGCGAGGCGGCGACCAGCCATTTGCCCAACACGATGCGCCAGCGGGAGACGGTCGCTAACAGGAGCAGCTCCGCATTGCGCCCGCCGATCTCCGCCTGCATGGCGGAATACGCCGCCAGCGGCATGAAGATCGCCGTCATCGCCCCGATCATCAGGTAAAACGTGATCCCTCCCGGACCGAAGATTCTCTCGAACGGATCATATGAGTAGTAGTAGCGCGGCGGATAGCCGGAGGAGGGATCAGGCGCGGCGGACATCTCGAGGTATTCGATCGAGACGATGAAGGCGGTAAGCAGATGGATGATCAGGAACGGGACGACGAACATCTTCGCCCGCAAACCCTGGCGAAATTCCTTCACCATCATCGGCGACAAGCGCTCTGGGAAATCATCGAGGGCGGCGGCGGCATTCATGACAATCTTGCCGATAGCCCAATCGCGCGCGCCCGGCAAGGGCAGCGCTGTCCCGCTAGACCGCGACGCCGATCTCGCGCCGCAGGGCGTCGAGCGCGCGCAGGTTGCCCAGCGTGTCCGCCTTGGTGATCCACGGCTCCGCGCCGCCGGCCGCCGCCGCGTGGAATGCTTCCGCCTCTAGCGCGTAGGAACCCATCGGCTTGGGCAGGTGGAATTCCTCGGATGCTTCCAGGTCGCGGCGCAGGACCAGGGTCGGCTCGCCCAGCCATGGGTCGGGCAGGTAAAGCGATCCCTCCGTGCCGAGCACATGCGTGGCGCGGTGGCCGTCCACCGTCATCCCGCAGACGAAATCGGCGACCGCGCCGCCGGGGAACTTGAGCGCGGCGGCGGCGTATTCATCTACGCCGAATTCGTGGAGGCGGGCGACGCAGCGGCATTCGCTCGGTTCCTCGCCGATGATGGCGCGCGCGAAGTGCAGCGGGTAGCAGCCGACATCCATCAGCGCGCCGCCGCCCTGACCCGGACCCGACCAGTAGCGCCCGTCGGCGCGATCCGCCTCCCGCCGAAATGTAAACGCACTCTGCACCGCGCGGATCTCGCCGATCGCCCCGCCGCGCGCCAGCTCGACCGCCTTCCGCACGACGGGCAGCAGCCGATACATGAAAGCCTCGACCAAAACGCGGCCGCAGCGCTCCGCCGCCGCGAACATCTCTCCGGCATCGGCGGCGTTACCGGCCAGCGGCTTTTCGCAGAGCACATGCTTGCCCGCCTCCAGCGCGCGGATCGCCCACGGCTTGTGGAATTCATTGGGCAGCGACACGTAGATCGCATCGACCTCCGGGTCGGCGAGCATCTCGTCGTAATCGCCGAAGCGTGCGGCACCGACCTCCGCCGCGAATGCCTTCGCCTTCGCCCGGTCGCGCGAGGCGGCGAATGCCAGCTCGGCGAGCGGCGTTTCGCCAAGCTGCGGCGCAAACTTCCGCGCGATCATGCCGGTGCCGAGGATGCCCCAGCGGAGCGGTGGAGATGGGTTCATAAGAGATGGAGGTTTTCCCCCTCCCATTTCGCCGCGCCCAATCCCTGTCAATCCCGGTTTGAAATGCCCCCTGCCCGTGCCCCAGGGATCGCGCCCCGCTTCCACCCGAAATTTCGCTGCCAACGACAACCGAGGATCGCAGCGCCGCGCTACTTCGGCGAGTCCAGCACAGCCGCCGGCAAGCCATCGCGCTCCTCGACAGATTGGCCGCGCAGCAGATGTCCGGCTTGCCCGGCGAGGCGCAAATATCGGTCGTTGGGAACGCCCTTTTCGCTGAGGAACCGGCTTTCCCCGGCGGGCGGATCGGGGTCCCATTTCATGATCGCGGTCGCCTCGTCGAGTTCGTCGAACATCGCGACGTAGAGCATCTCGGCACCGGCGGCGACATTGGCGCGGCATTGCGCCCAGAGGAAGCGCCCGCCGCGCCGCGGGATCTGGTCGAACTTCGCCTCGCGCCCGCGGCTGTGCTCGAGGTTGCTCCAGCTAAAGCCCGGGAAGACCACCGGCAGATAGGCGAGGCCGCGCTCCCGGCACCAATCGAGATCGGCGGCGGCGGCTTTCTCAGCGTGGCGGCGCGCGCCCTCGGGGTCGCCGTAGCGCCCGACCGTCCACGGGCTGACGATGTCTGCCGAGGCGATCAGCTCGCGCAATTCCCCGCCGGGCAATGCATCGCGCACGCCCTCCCGCCAGTAGGTCGGCACGCCGAGCAGGACGGCGCACTTTTGGTCCTCGCGGAAGAATTTGACCAGCGCGCGCCAGTCCTGCCACATCGGATCGCGGTCGGAAAAGCCCGCGCCCCACAGCGCGACGAGCGGTTTGCCGCCGTGTTCGAGGTAGTTCGGATGCGCGGCCAGATCGCCGGCGCCAGCCGCCGCTTTGATGCGCTTCCAGTCATCGATCACCACGCTGGCGCGCCCCGGCTTCAGCCCGCTGAGGTCATACATCACGCCCCAGCAGCGGCCGTGGTCGCGGGCGGACCGGGCAACGTTTTGCAAAACGATATCCATGCCGCGGCGGTAGCGCCCGTCCTGCGCGGTGACGGCAAAGCGCTGGAGGAAGACGCCGCCGATCCCGTATTCCTTCATCCAGCGAAAGTGGAGGTCGGCGGCATCGGGCGAGAGCGACGAGAAGACCTGGGCGACCGACCCGCCTGGTTTGCGGAAGGCGGTATCGACCCGCGCGGCGGCCGGCAGCTCGCTGACGTCCGGCCAGATTTCGATGCCGCAACGCCCCGGCGCGAATTCCCGCCCGCCGTAGTGATGCCAGCCGGTCTCGCCGCCGTCATCCGGCGTGCGGAACCAGCCTTGATACCCGCAGATCACCTGGCCTTTGATCTCCGCCGCCCAGGTCGGAGCAGGGAGCAGAGCGAGGGGTGCCGCAGCGGCGGCGGCGGCAACGGCAGCGAGCGATCGGGAAAGTCGCGGTGAAATGGGGGGCATCGGATTCGGGCCGGATTGATCGCCCGCCATCGCCCCGCAGCGCGCGGCGATCAATTGCCGTTTTCCGCGACCCACGCCTTGGCTTTGTCGTTGCCGGCGGCGGCGGCGCGCCGATACCACGCCTCTGCGCCCAGCTTGTCCCCACCCAAACCGATGCCCGATTCGAGGCACTGCGCATAATAGAGCATCGCGATGCTGCTGCCGGCTTCGGCTCCCTGCCGGAAGAGATCCGCCGCGCGGCGCTGATCTTTCGGCACGCCTTGGCCGTTGATATAAAGGACGCCGAGATTGCCCGAGGCGCTGGAGTTGCCGGCGGTGCGGGCGCGCTCGAAGAGCTTGGCCGCCTCCGCAAAATCTTGGGTCACGCCTTCGCCGCGCACGTAGCAGACGCCGAGCAGATCCATGGCGCGATGCTCGCCGCCATCGGCAGCTTGGCGCAGGTAGCCGACGGCGCGGGCGAGGTCTTTCTCGATCCCTTTGCCGTGATACAACCAATCGCCGACCGTGTATTGGGCTTCGGAATCGCCGCGCCGCGCCGCCTCCGCCATCCACTTGGCGGCGTTCGCCGGATTGGCGTCTAGATTCTTGCCGCCCTCGGCAAAAAGCTGGCCGACCGCCTTCATCGATGGCACATGGCCGGCGCGCGCGCCCTGCTCGTAGTAGCCCGCCGCGGCGTAGGCGTTCGCCGACTCTAACAAGCGCCCGACGAGGAATGCCGAGGGCGCGGACCCGGCTTTGGCGGACGCCTTCAGGTCGCCGAGCATGGTCGGGTTCACCGCGCTGGGCAGGTCGATCAGATTGGTCGCCAGCGCATCGGCGCGCTCGAGGACCGCCCCCTCGACGGGATCTTTGGAAAGCGCCTGGGCGTAGAGCTTGACCGCCCCGGCGTAGTCGCGCGCGGATTCCAGTTCGGCTCCCTCTTGCAAAATCTCATCCGCCGCCATGGCGGGCACCGCCGGCGGCGTCGGGATGTCATCGCTGGGCGGCACCGGGTCAGGGTTCGGACTTGGCGTTGGCGGTGCCGGATCCGGATCGTTGTCGGCCATCGCCGGGTCATCGGGCGAGGCGGGCGGCGTGGGGGAAGGCGGCGTCGGCGCGGGATCCGGGACCGACGATGGCGGGTCGATGACCGCCGAGCCGGGCGCGTCCGGGATCATGATCTCGCCGGGCGGCGCGAGGTCGAGCCCGGAGGTCGCCGACCCGTCGCCGCCGGGCAGCGGCGGCGGGTCGATGGGCGGGAGCAACGGATTACTGGGATCGGGACCGCCGCCGGTCGGCAAATCGGGGATCGACGGATCGGAACCCGCGCCCGTGCCGGGGCCGGAACCGGGCGGGTTCGCGCCGATGTCGGGCGGTACGGTGCTGCCGCTGCCGCCCTTATCCCACGGAAATTCGATCGAGCCGTCCGGCTTCAGCCAAAACGCATGGCCGCTGAGATGGGCGGAGACGCCCGCGAGGAGCAGCGCGATGATCACGACCAGCGCGAACAAGCCGGCCTTCGAGCGCCCCTCCGGCGGCGGATAGTTGTAAGGATCGTAGCCCGGCGCAGGCGTCGCCGGCAACTGGTAACGCCCGCGCGAGGCGGCGGCGACCTGCGCGGCGAACGGATTGATCTCCGGCTCCTCGACCGGCTCGTCTTCGAAGTCCTCTGCGAATTGATCCTCTGGCGCACCGAGCGTGATCGCCCCGCGGCGCGGCGCGGCCGTCTCGTGGCCGGTGAAAAGCGCTTCGGCAAAGCCGCGCAGCGAGACGGTTTCCTCGGCGTCGCGGATCGATTTGGCGTAATAGCCGAGCGGCTTGTCCGGATCGAAGGTCTCGGCATACTCGGCTCCTTCCTCCGGAGCCTCGGCCCGGTTGGCCATGGCGGCGGCGATCGGCGAGATGAATTCGAGTTCCCCGGTGCGCGTCCGCGTCTTCGTGTCATCGGGCGGCACCGGCGCGGCGGCGGGCATCGCTTCGTCGTGCGCACCGGCATCGGCGGATTCCGCCGGACCTGGCACCGGCCACAGCTCGGGCTGCACTGCGGCACCACCAGCACCAGCGGCGGCGGCTCCCGACGGCTTCGGCTTTTTCTTCTTCGCTTCCTTCTCTGGGTGGAACGCGCTGTCGAGCGCGGCGACGAACGCCCGGCGGTCGGCGCCCTCTGGCGGCGCGGCTTCTAGGTATTGGCGGAAGAGATCGCGGACGGCGGGCGGCAGTTGGGCGATGCCGCGCAGCGAGCCGTCGGCGGCCAGCGAGCCGCCGAGCAGGCGAAGACACCCGAACAGGGCGAAGGCGCGCACGCCGCGCGCCCCAGCGCCACGGTGACCTCGGTCAAGGCGGCGGGCGTGGCGTGGGCGCGGACTTTGACCAAAAAATCGGACCACGCGCTGGCGGCTCCGTCGGCGAGCGCGGCGAAGGCACCGGCTCCCTGCGGCGCGGGCGGCGGCAGGTGGATGAAGACATTGTCCAGCCGGAGGAACGGCTCGCCCATCCGCGCGGCGGCGGCTTGCTCGAATGCCGCGCCGAGCTGCCGCAGGATGCCGGCGACCACCGGGCCGTCCAGCGCCCCGCGCCGGGCGAGGATCTCGGCGAGGCTCGCGCCGTTGGCGACCTCCTCCATCAGATAGGGAAAGCCGCGCGCGTCTTTCAAAGCGAGCGGGCGCAGCAGGTTCGGGTAGCTCGCCGGGCTGAGCGCGCCGGCCGCCTGCCGCAGCGGGTCGAGCGCCTGGTCGGGCAGCACTTTGCCCGGCGGAAAGCGGAAGATCGTCACGTCCCGGCCCGACTCCGGATCATACGCCTCGTCGCCAAATGCGCCGCGCTGCCGGGTCGCATCAGACTGCGGCTCGTAGCCGGGACCGAGGAAATCGAAGAGCGCCGCGCGGTCCGGCGTCTGCGCTTCGAGATAGCGCTGGGGCAGGAACGCGGCGGGGATCTCGCGCGCCTCCGCGCCGCGCAACACCGGGGCCGCCGCCTTCAGGATCTCGGCGCGAAACGCTTCAGCGGAACTCGGCGCGCCCTTGCCGCCGCGCAGGCACTTCGCCAAAACCGCGCGCACTTTGTCCAGATAGCCGCCGCCCGGATCGCGCACCAATCGCCCGGCGCGCCCGCGCTTCTGCCCGAGCAGCCAGTTGAGGAATTCGGCGGCCTCCCGCACCGGCGCGCGCATCGCGGAGCGCTCCACAGGATCGGATTCGGCGAGGCGCAGCTCGCAGAGCTTGAGCAGCGGCCCGCCGTCATCCCCGACGCACAGGCGCATGTCATAGAGCTGGGTGGATGGATTGAGACCTGGCGCGGTCGCCGCCGCAGTGAGCGCGTCCGCCATCTGCAAGCCCAGCTCGACCGCCATCCACGCCGGGATCTCGCGGATGCGACCGCAGTAGCTCTCCAGGTTCTCGCCGTCGGAAAACGCCGCCGCATAGAAGAGGACGCCCTCGTCTTCGCCGTGGTCCACCACCGGCAGCAGGTTCGGGTGGGAAAGGCGGACCGCCATCTCCGCGCGCCGATCAAACGCGTCGCGAAAGGCGGGCACCTCCGCCTCCTCCGCCGTCAGGATACGCAGCTCGGCACAGCGCCCGCGCGCGGCATCGAAAACCAGGCAGGCGACTTCTTCGTCGGTCCGGAAAATCTCCAGCGAGCCGCCGCCGGAGGCCTCCGGAATTAGATATTGGCGAAACGTCTGAAAATGGGCCATCGCGGCGGATCGGATCGGGCTGCGCCACCGGTCATGCGGCGCGGCGGATGCGGGAAAGAGTCGGCGGAAAATAGTTCTGCGTAATGCCCCCGGTGTCCACCGGTTTTCCTCTTGGCGGGAGCCTGCCAGCCTAACAATATCCCGAGCCGGCCCGACAAATCTAGCCTTGCGGCGCTGCCCGCCTGTTTCAAAGTCGGATTCCCCCGCCGATCCAGTGACCACCCCCGCCAGCGCCAAGAGCCACGACCGATTCCCCGATACCCGGTGGAGCCTCGTCGTCGCCGCATCGGAGCCGGATTCGCCCGCCTCGCGGCGCGCTTTCGCCGAGCTGTGCCAGATCTACTGGTTCCCGATCTATTCCTACATCCGCAACCGCGGCAAATCGCCGGAGGACGCCGAAGACCTGACCCAGGAATTTTTCGCCACCTTGATCGAGCGCGAGACGCTGCGCGCCGCCGATGCCGAGCGCGGAAAGCTGCGCGCCTATCTGCTCGGGTCGGTCAAGCGCTTCATCGTCAGCGCCCACCGCAAAGAATCCGCCCAGAAGCGCGGCGGCGGGAAGAAGCCGATCTCGTTCGACACGGCGATGGCGGAGATGCTTTTCTCGGACAAGCCGGTGGCGGCCGGCACGCCGGAGGAAATCTTCGAGCAAACGTGGGCG
>JAWLBD010000041.1:0-56275 GCA_041395145.1 Verrucomicrobiales bacterium
CAGATCCAACGAAAAAGCAGTTTTCGAACGCACCCTAGCTTTTTGATTTTCAAGGCACCTCCTTTTCCTTTTTCAAGGCACCAATTCCAGAAGCTTGTATCTCCTTTCTGGCTGCCCGAATCACCGTTGAGAAATCTTCTGTTGGGCGACCATATAGATCCTTGCCCTTGAACACCAATTCACCAATTGTGGATAATATTCGCCCATGGTTTCCATCTTCGTATAAAACTAGGGAAAACAGTTTGTCTCTTTTGAGAAGCGATACCCTCATCCCAAACCCACCAAGTGCTGGGCTAAAGTCTTCTTGAGCTTCACCTGACTCCGCGCCTTTCGACACCGCGCTAAACAACGGCGCCCAGTCAACATCAATAGTTGAAATCTCGAAATTTTCCTGGTATGCGAGGCTATCTCCCCCTGGAAACGTGCTCTTAAAGAGCTTGAATGCGACGAGCTTTTTCGATCTTGCATCTGTTTCGATTAAAAAAAATCCAGACCATTTATTGCTATGGGTTCTGTCGTCAAAATGCGAGTAACCGGAAACAACCTTCATGAATATTTTACTTTTCTTTGGAATATGCGCTTCAATCCTCTCCTCGATCTCGTCGAAGTCCTTTCTCATCGAACTATCTGTTGAAAAATCACAATGAAGTAGCTTCGGGTAATCCGAAACCAGATTCACCTGCGCACTTCCAACCCGGAAAGGCGCAATCAAAAGAAGCAAATATAATAATCTGATGGCATTCATGGTTGTCATAAGCTCTAATAATTAAAATCCCAATTGAAACACCCCCCTTAGTTTAGTGGCATCTGGATCACTGATAATTCCATTAAGCATCTCCCTGCAATCATCAGGATACAATTCGAAACTAATCCGCGCTTCGATTACCAAGAACGCCTCTTTGGAGTTCTCAATTAAACTAGTTGATTCGACTTTAGCGCGACGGTCTGGCGCATAATAATTTACCCAGTTAGAAACCGCTTTGAGGGTCTCGCTTTCGCCAAGCCCATTCCGGTCAACATAAGAGCGTAAATCTATTTCTATCACGATCACATCGTTTGTCCCAGTTCCTAAAATGTATTCTGACTCAGCCGCAAATACATCGATCCCTTCAGTAAATTCATGTGACTTCAAATCATCGCATAGCGCCTTCGCCTGTGAAGCCGCGTATTGTGTCCCGCCTTCCCAACACCAAGAGTATGCAAGCTTTGAGAGGTTCTCCTGCTGCCTCCAGACTATCGCTGCCAAGACAAGCGAAAGCAGCAACAAAATCAGTGAGGCGGCCATGGCCCAATGACTTGGGGGCTGGGAGATGGACTTTTTCATGGTTGCTTGCACTTGGATCGCGGTGCCTCAACTCGGATTTACAACGAATATTTTTGGCTCCTCACACTCCTTTGAGGAACGGCGGACGTTGAACGACGGTTTATTTTTTGCACGGAACACCCCCTCAAATTGAATTCCTTTTTTGATCGAGTCACCATCGAGATACAACCTCCCATCTCCCCCTTCCCTGAAAGAATAAATATCCAAAGATACCGAAACTTTAAACCGCTCAACTTTTCTTTCTGCTATATTTCGCCTTTTCCCCCGGATTGAATTCACTTTTTCAGTTTTCGGATCCAGCCCAATTATCACCACCTTGCGTAGCGTAGTTGAGGGAGGCTGAGACTGAACCTGAGAATTTGAAAAGAAGCAATCACCTGATTCAGCGTCAAAATATAGATGGAGAACTAAAACCTCTGTCCTGGTTAACGCCACGCTCACTTCGCCAACTGAACGAATATCTCGCAAATCCCCCGCAGACCTGATCTTTTCATCGGCGGACAGTGAACCAAAGGTGAATCCGAAAGTTAAAAGTAAAGTAAGAAAAAAGGTTTTCATTTCTTTCTGTATTGTTTTCTCCGCTGCTGCTTTCGCTGCATTGCATTGCGCCGCCTTGTTTCCTCCCGAAAAAAGAATAACTAAAAAACGCGCTTTCAGGCGTCGCCCCAAAGGGCTTCTGCTTCGCTCAGGGTTTGATGTCTTCTCGCGATCCATACCGGTCGAGGTTTCCGAAACGGTTAGCGCATCCGCCCCGATCTGGCAAGATTTATTTTTCTTATAACGTTCCAACCTACTCGGTCTGAACCGAAAAAAAGTTTTCATAACATCCATCAGTGCGCATTCCGATCGCGCTGGCCGCATGGGCTGAATTCCGGGGTTAGGTGCCCCGGCACCCTCCCTCCCTCTCACTAATGCCCTCATTCAGAGAAAAGCCGCTACCCGATGGCGAATTCGTCGCCGTAGTCGAAGAAGATTTCTTGGCCGGGCGCGATGGATTCGATGGCTTCGAAGCGGGCGGACTTCCAGCGGGTCGAGGTGATGAGGAAGGCGTTTGGCTCCGCGCTGTGATTGATGAACCGGGTGTAGTTCGCCTTCGGTCCCTCGCCTACGATGATGTGGTGCCGGGTGACGAAGAGCAGGTAGTGGCTGCCCGCGAACTTGCCGGCGTTTAGCTCGTCCGCAGTGATGACCTCGCCGGTGTAGAAGCCGATCGTTTCCTCCAATCCGATCGGCACGCGGGCGAACAACCCGAGACCCGCGCCGGGGATGGTCGAGGCGCGGACCTCGAACGAAGCTTCGCTGTGGCGCTTGGGCATCGGGCGTGGCTTGGATGGCTCCGCCCGGCTAGGCGAACGCCTCGATGAAGGCGACCTCGAGGGCGAGCGGCTCGCGCACGGTGGTCTGGAGGTTGCGGTGGAGGTCCTCGACCGCCGCGATGCGGCGCAGGAGATCGGGCGATTCCTTGCCCTCGGCGAACGCTGCCGACCCTGCCGCCGCCTGCGGGAAATCGAGGTTCGGGCTGCCGTAGCGCTGCCGCACGGCATCGCCGATCCAGCCGAGCAGGATACCGAGCATCGCATCGCGGCGGCGCTGGTAGGCGGCTTCGGTTGCGGCTTTGTAGAATTCGTCGCGCCGCTTCAGCCAGTCGTCGGCGTCGGACGACTGCTTGATCGCCTTGGCTTCCTCCTTCTGCAATTTGCCGAGCCGGTCCGCCTCCTCCTCCTTGATCGCGCGGAGGAGATCGGAGAATTCGCCGACCAGCCGCAGGGCGCTGGAGACGCCATGGCCGCCGCATTGGGCGTAGCGCCCGAGCGCCTCGACGGCCGCCTGTTCGTGCGGCGGCAATCCGGCGTCCTGCGCCCGGAGCGGCACGCGGATGCAGCGCGACAAGACGGTGTCGAGCAGCCGCTCGGGCAGCGCGGTGAGCAGCAGCAACACGGTGCGCGCCGGCGGTTCCTCCAGCGTTTTGAGAAACGCGTTGGTCGCCTGCGGGTTCATCCGGTCCGCATCGTGGACCACCCCGATTTTCCAGCGCTCCGCCGATGTCATGTAGAGCGAATGCTCGAGCGTCCGGATTTGCTCGACCCGGATCACGCGGCTTTTCGATTCCGGCTGGATCTGGGTCACGCCTCGCCCGCCCAGGTCCGCCAGCGGGCGCGGTGCCTCGCCCCGCAGCAGGGCGACGAATTTTTCCGCAAAGCCGACCTTGTCCGCCGATTCGGGGCCGGTGACCAGATAGGCGTGCGCCAGCCGCTGCCCCTCGTGGGCGCGGCGCAGGTAGCCGAGGGCTTCTTCAGCGTTGAATGCCATGGAGGTGGGGAAATCGATCGGTGAGAGTGTTCCAAATCGCGGCGGCGATCGCGTCCGGCTCCCCGGCGGCGTCGAGCACGCAAAACCGGTCTGGCTCCGCGCGGGCGAGGTCGAGGTAGCCTTGGCGCACCGCCTCATAAAAGTCGTCCGGCTCGCGCTCCATCCGGTCGTAATCCGCGCCCGCCCGCGCGGCGATCCGCCGCCGCGCCTCGCCCGAATCCATATCGAGCAGGAACGTGATGTCCGGCATCGTCGCGCCGACGGCGAAGGCATTGATGAAGGTCACATCCTCGCGCCGCAGCGGGCGGGCGATGCCTTGGTAAACGGCGGTCGAATCCATAAACCGATCCGCGATCACCGGGATCCCCGCCGCCAGCGCCGGGGCGATCACCTCGCGCACGATCTGCGCGCGGCTCGCCGCGAAGAGGAGCAGTTCCGCCTCCGGGCACATGCCTTCGGCTTCCGGCGTATGCTGGAGCAGATGGCGGATCGCCTCGCCCACCGGCGTGCCGCCCGGCTCCCTGGTGACCAGCGGTTCGCATCCGCCCGCGCGCAAGCGCTCCCCGAGGGCGCGGATCTGCGTGGATTTCCCGCAGCCCTCGGAGCCTTCAAAGCTAATAAATAAACCGCGAGGCTCGCTCATGCCCCGACCTAGCGCGGGACCGCGACCTTGTCGAATGCGATGTGCCGCGAACGTCGGATCCGCCCGCTCAATCACTCCAGCAGCCCCGAGGCCCGGAGAACGGTGTCCTGCACGGCGAGGTCGTGGGCGTAGTCCCAGGCGAGCTCCTTTTCCCCGCGGATGACGGCGGCGAAGTCGGCGGCGTCGTCGATGTAGCGGCGGTATTTGGGCAGCGCGATGTCCTGGTATCCCGATCGGTAATCGCCGCGCGCTTTGGACAAGGCGAGGCGGGCGGCGGGGGCGTCGAGCGGCTGGAGATGGAGCGTGCCCTCGGTGCCGCAGAGCGTGAAGTGCCGCCGGGCGAAGCCTTCGACCTCGACGCCGGCGCTGCGCACGGTGGCGGTCGCCTTCGGGTATTCGAGCACGGCGAGCATGTTGTCCTGGAAGCCGTCGCCGTTGCCCGCGCTGTGGCGGGAGAAGGCGGTGGTCGCCTCCGGCTTCCCTAACAATCCGACCACCATGTCGATCAGGTGGCAGCCCAGCTCGAACATGGTGCCGCCCGGATAGTCTTTCGCCAATTCCGCGCGGGTCCCCGCTCCGAGCACCTTGCCCATCGCGCAGGAGACCTCGAACGGCTCGCCCAGCCAGCCCTTCGCCAGCAGGTCGCGCATCAAGGCGAAGCCTGGGTTGTAGCGATACATGTAGCCCATCTGCACGCAGAGATCCTTCGCCTCGGCGGCGGCGAGCACGCGCTGGAAGTGGGCGAGGTCTGCGCCCGCCGGCTTGTCGAGGTGGATGTGCATGCCCGCCGCCACCGCTGCCTCGGCGTGGCCGAGCAGATGCTTGACCTCGCTCTCGACGGCGACGGCCTGCAACCCCGGCGCGTTGAGCAATTCTTCGACCCCCATCCACTTCAGCCCGCGATACGCCTCCGATTTCTCCGCGCGCGCCCGGCGCCCCGCGTCCGGTTCCGCGATGCCGACGACCTCAAAGTCCTCCGACGCGCGATAGGATTCCATCTTGCCGGAGGCATGGGCATGGCCGACGCCGATCTGGCCGATGCGGATCTTGGCCGGCTTCGGGTCCGCCGCGCGGCTGGGGCGGGTCAAGGCGCTGGCGCAGGCGGCGGCAGCGGCGGTCTGGAGCAGGCGGCGGCGGGTGGGGCGGGCTTGGGACATGCCGGAGCAGAGAGCAACAACCGGCGGTCCTCAATCAGGGATTCGCCAGCCGGTCCCGCCGCGCCAACCGTGATGCGCGCGGCGCTAGCCGACGAGGTCGTCGTATTCTTCCGCCGACTTCAGATCGTCGAGCTCGCTCGGGTCGTTGAGCTTGATCTTGAAGATCCAGCCTTCGCCATACGGGTCGGCGTTGATCGCGCCGGGTTCGTTTTCGAGATCGCTGTTCACCTCGACGATTTCGCCATAGACCGGCGCATAGATGTCGCTGGCCGCTTTGACCGATTCGACGACGGCGACCTGGTCGCCGGCCCCGACTTCCCGCCCGACCTCCGGCAGTTCGACATAGACGACATCGCTCAATTCGTTTTGCGCGTGGTCGGTGATGCCGACGGTCCCGATCCCGTCGTCGGAGACGGAGATCCATTCGTGGTCTTCGGTGTAGCGTAGGTTTTTGGGCGTCTTCATGGCTCGGGTGGGGCAGGTGGTTCGCCGTTGCTATAGCCGATTACGCCTTGCGGTAAAATGGCTTCTTCACGATTCTCGCCGGAAAGCGCCGCCCCCGGATTTCGACCTCGATCGGCGTGCCGACCTTGGCGGCGGCGGGCGGCAGGTATGCCATGCCGATGCCTTCGCCGAGGCTGGGCGACAGCGCGCCGCTGGCGATCTCGCTGGCCGCCTCGCCTCCGACGAGCACCGGATAGCCGTGGCGCGGCGGCGGCGCTTTGCCCTCGATCTGAAAGGCGGCGAGCCGGCTGGGCAGACCGCCCTCCTTCTGCGCGGCGAGCATCGCCCGCCCGATGAAGTCGCCTTTTTCCATGCTGACGAAAAAGCCGAGGCCCGCCTCCAGCGGCGTGCGTTCGGGCGAAAGGTCGCTGCCGTTGAGCGGGAATCCCATCTCCAGCCGCAGCGTGTCCCGCGCGCCCAGCCCGCACGGCGCGGCGCCGGCGTCGAGCGCGCGCTTGAACCACGCCGGCCCGTCGGCGGCGGCGCAAAAAAGCTCGAAGCCGTCCTCGCCCGTGTAGCCCGTCCGGCAGACGATCAGGTCGCCGTCGCGCGCGATGCCGTTGCGCGGCGGCAGCGGAAACGGCAGCGCCATCGCCGCGAAAACCTGGGCGGCGTCCGGTCCCTGCACCGCCATCGTTAAGCAAAGTCATCGCTCCGATCCGCTAGCGCCGCGCCCCCCGCGGCGTGGGCGCGCAGCCGGGCGGCGTCTTCCCCGATCTTGAACGCATTGACGACGAGGAGAAATTCATCGGCGGAGAGCCGGTAGGCGATCAGGTCGTCGATCACGCCGCCGCGTTCGTTGAGCATCAGCGTGTATTGGCCTCGCCGGGCGATAGCTTGGCGAGGTCGTTGGTCAGCAGCCCGTTCAGCCACGCGAGCGACTCCGGGCCGGAGACGAAGAACTCGCCCATGTGCGAGATGTCGAAGACGCCGCAGCCGCCGCGCACCGCCTGGGTGTTCCGCGACGATCCCGGCATACTGGACCGGCATTTCCAGTACGAAGGGCACGAGCCTCGCGCCGAGTTGGACATGGAGATCGTGGAGGGGGAGCGGCGTATCGGGGGAGATGGCATAGGTTTATCTGCTTCCGCTAGTTCTGCTGAGCAATCGGATTGATCGCAATTCTTCGGTGAAACATCCGGCAGGGCTACTTGTTCGGCGGCGCGGGCGGCAGGGGCGGGCTGAGCTGTTTGAGCAGATTCTGCGCTCCCTCCACGCCCGGTTCGCCTTTGAACTCCCCGGCGATCTTGGCGAGCAGCCGGATCGCGGCGGATTCGTCGCCCGCCTGCCGCAGGCGCTCGACCAGGTGCAGGTGGATGCGGACCTGGTCCTTTTTGTCGGGGTAAAAGGCGAGCGCCTTTTTGAAAAACGTATCCGCCCGCGCGGCATCGCCTTCATGCTCGGCGCGCAGGCGATCGCTTCCGCCAGCGGTCCGCTCTTCATCTTCTCGCAGGCTCCCGCCAGCTTCTACCAGTTCGTCGCCTTTCCACGTCTGGTCGGCGGCGTAGTAAGCCTGGAACGCGGCGGCGACCGCATCGCCCTCCGGCGCGGGCTTCGACCGGTCGGCGAACGGGCGATAGAGCGGGTCGCCGACCGCCACCGCCATCCAGGAAAGCGCGCGATGCGATTCGTAGGTCGCCTCGATGAACGTGCGCCCTTCGAGCAGCGCTTCGTTCAGGATGCCGAAGTCGCAGGTCAGCCCGAGATACGGCTCCCAGACGTTGCCGATGGTCGCCGCCGCGCCGCGGTTGGAGCGTACCGACCCAGTTGAATTGCGCCGTCCGCACCGACTGCGCGCTGAACGAATGCAGGTGGCAGGCGATCGCGCCTTTCCGGAACTTGAACTGCGGGTCCTTCATCATCCCGCACTGGGTGCCCGCGCAGCCAGCCGAAGTAGAGGATCGCATTGGACATCGGATAGCCGTTGGGGAGCAGCGATTTGTTCCGGTCGATCGCGATACGGGATGCCGTGTTCGCCGTAGAGATCCGCCGCCGCATTGATCCAGTCGTCGCCTTCCTCGTAGCCTTCGCCCTTCAGCGCCAGGTCGAGATACGCCATCCCCCACAAGCCCTCGCGCTCCGCCTCGATCGCATCGCGCACCCGCTCGCCGGCGACGACCGCCGATGGCCCGTCGAGCCGGCCGACGAGGAGGATCTGCGGGATGTTTGCCTCGAGGATGCCTTTTCGCGCCTTGTAATACGGATTGTTGATCGCGCCCTTGATCGCGGCGGAGGGCAAGCCGAGCACCGCCAGCTCCGAATCGACGCTCGCCGCCTCGGTCGCAAATGGATCTTGCTTCTGCGGCACCGGCTTGCCGGTCTCCGGATCGCGCTCGGCGGGCGGCGGCTCCCATTTGATGCGCAGCGGCACGCCCCACGACAGGACCATCACCCGGATCTTGTTCGCCTGCGCCTGCGGTCCCTGGTTGGTCTGCGCCATCCGCCACCAGCCCCGCTTCTCGAATGTGTCGCGCAGCGGCTTCTGGATCGTCGTCTCGAACATGAACCGGTCCACCGTCTCGTCCTTCGGGCAGATCAAGCCGATCAGGTTTTCCTCCGGGATCGCCCGCGCCTCCGCATACAGCTCCGCCAGCTTCTTCGATTCCGGGATCGACGCGTTGTAAACGACCGCCGTGTGCGGCGAAAGCGGCGACGGCAGCGGCTCGGCGGCGGCGGGCAAGGCGATGCCGAGGATCAGGGCGATGGCGGGTGCGATGGGGCGAAACTTCATGCTGCCGCCAATGTCTTGCGATTCGCCATGGGCGCAAGCGCGAGGGACCGCCTCCTTCCCCACCTGCGCAGATCTCGATCCTCTCCACTCCACTCCACTCCACTCCACTCCGGTCCGGAATCCGTCGAGGACGGATCCTCCGCCGCCGAAATCCCCTACACAGCGGTCGCCCCAGGTTTCAGGGTCGACCGATTTCAGAGTTCTGATCATCACGCGGGAGGCTTGAACGGGCGGAGGGGCGGAGCGGCCAAATGGCGGTCCTTCGAAGACAAGAGAAACAACACGGACTCGCTGTTCGCGACACCGGACCTTTGGCCAATGGCAATCGCCACCCTGAGTCTTGTCCTCAACCGGATGTCGGGCAAAGGCGAGGCGCTCGCTATGGCTCCGCGAGTCTGAAGAACTTGGAAAGGACGCCATCTTCAAAAGGAACGAAGGCGCGCACCCGATCGCCGTCTTCCACTACGGTCCCCGTAGCCGCATCCCACTGCGCCGGGTCTAGCGTGGGATTGGCCTCTAGTTTCCAGCCGGCGAGTCCCCGCGGCCATTCTAAGAGAAACCCTTCCGCTGTCGCTGCGATGGCCATCCCTCCTGCATCCGGCGCCGGGGGATGGGGCGTTCCCGGCGCGACCGCGGCGATGATCCGGCCGTTGGCTTCGCCGTCGAGGTCGCCCGGACCGCCATCGGTGAGAGAAAACACTAGCGTGGGGCCAGCCGGAGGATCCAGAGGGGTGTCGATCCATCCGCCACCGCTACCCGCGATCTGGATGCTGGAGAACCGGGCGCTCGGTCCGGCGGTTAGCTCGATGGTCACGGTGGCGCCGGGCGACAGGTCGGCTGTCTCGAAAGCGATGACTCCCAGCGGGTAGGCCATCCCGGCAGGCGGCTGGCGGGTGGTCGCGCTTTCGGCGGCGACATGCTCGAGCGCCGCCGCCTCGCCCGCGCCTCCATCGCCGGCGAATGCCAGCGTGGCAGGTTCTCCGGTCGCCGCATTGAATGAGGCGACGCGGTCCTGAAGGTGGTCGCTGGTGCCGTCGCCATTCCGGTCGCCGAAAATCTGCTCGTGCCCGTCGCTCACCCCATCCCGGTCGGAAAAAAGGTCGTCCCCGATGTTGGCGTTCGCCGAGAACTCCGAGGTCTGCCCGGTCGCGGGATTCGTCGCCGTCGCGCAGATCTGGTCGTTGATCGTCGCTGGTCCCGCCGGACCGCTGTAGGCGAAGGCGGCGTTGCCGCCGGCATCGACCGCCGCCATGACGCGCCCAATGTGGCGCATCGACCCGCCGTGGCCGCTGGGGTGGGGCCGCGAGACAGCGTAGAGATCGATCGGATACGAGCCGGCGGCTCCGGCGGCGGTCTGGAGCGCGCCATTGACCTCCAGGTTTCCCCCGGTGAGTTCAGCCGGGGCAAGGACTGGGAAATTCAGCGCGCCGTCGAGGTCGCTGAAGTCATTGGGGGGCGCCCGCAGGTCGCCAAGCAGGTCGCTGACCGGGCGCGCCTGGCGGGACGGTAGCGGGATGATAAATCGGTTGCCGACCTGCTCGAGCGCCGGTGAATCGATCCCGCCGTTGTCGTGGATGAGCGGGAGCGCGTCCTCGGGCATCGCTCCGTAGATCGCATTGCCCTCGCCGGCCCCCGTCCCTCCAAACCGATGCCTGCCCATCGCTGCGGCGACTTCGCCATCGCCACGCAACCCCGCGGTCAGCGGCAGGTCTGCGCCGGCCTGCAGATTGATCCGGTTGCCGCTCACCACCGACCCATTGCCTTCACCAAAATAGACGCTGCTCCGGCGGCCGAGGATGACGTTGCCAGAGATGAGGTGGTTGTCGCCGCGGACGGTGACGCCTTCTCCGACCAACGGGTCGCTAGTCGTCGAGGGCGACGAATGTAGCATCGGCGTATCGCCGCCAGGTGAGACCCCGATGAAGTTGCCTTCGACCCGGCAGTTCGACGAGGTCGAGTCAAGGGAGATCCCGATGGCGACATTTCTCCCGGCTGCGGTTCCGTCGCCGACTTGGACCTGGCTGGCCCCGTGAATGTGTAGTTCGAGGCGACCGGCGATCGGGGGGATCTCGGGAGGTCTCCTCCCATCTGGCCCGATGCCGATCCAATTCCCAAGAATCTGATTGCCGACCGCAGACGGGCCGTAAACCACCAGTTCGCCTCCCGCCGTCGCTTCGAAAAAGTCCTGATCGCGCTGGTCATAGGGGTAATTGCCCACAAATAGGTTGCGGTCTTCTACAGAGGATCCCCCGATGAGGTTCGCAGGGCTTTCCACGAGCAAGCCGCCTGCCACGGCGGCTTGCTCGAATGGGTTCTGGAAATAGAGGAAGATCCCGTCGGTGCCGTTGCCTTGCACCCCGTGATAGAAGCCTTCGCCGCTGTCGTTGAAGCCGAACCACACATCGCGGACCCAAGATCCACCGGGTCCGAGAAGCATTATCCCGAAACTATCGAACCGGAAGAATGCGAGGCCGCGGATTTCGCAGCCGGGGGCGGCAACAATCATCCCCCCGTTCGCGCCGTCATTGTAATCGATGAACCCGGAGAAATAGACGCGCCCCCCCGGCTGAGTGGATCCGTCGATTTCCACCGGGTCGGTGATCTTGAGGGCGTCGATAATGGAGAAACCAACTCGCTCCCCGAAAAACTCCCTCCCGGTCTCCGCCCGCGTTCCGTCGGGGCAAGCTGGATCAGCGACGACGGCATGTCGAACTCGATGCGGTCCCGCCCGGACCGCCGGTTGGCGAAGTCGATCGCGGCGACGATCGAGATCTGCTCGCCCTCCTCATCGGGATCGACGTCGATCACCCCGTCGTCGGGATCGGCGTCCTCTTCATCGGACGTCACATTGACCACGATCACGTCGCGTGTGGTCGCCTCGATCGCGACCGAGTCGAGCGGCACGAGGTCCGAGGCGCGCTCGAGCAAAGTCAGGAGGATTTCCGAATCGCGCACCTCCGGATCGGAAGGCGGTGCCACCGCGACCTCGACGGCCAGCGACCCGCCGGGGTCTAGCTCGGGCGTTTGCCATCCGGCGAGCGCCTGCGCGGTGATGTCATTGCCCTGGTGGGTGTAGGTGATCGTCCAGTCTTCGGTATCCGTCTCGGCGGCACGAAGGTAGAAATCCGACGCCTCGATCCCGTCGTTTTCGATCTTGAGGACATAGGTGATCGCATCCGTGGGGCGCAGGAAGGCGGAGGCGCGCTGGCGGAGGGCCGGAGCCTCCTGATAGGCATCATCGATCGCAAAGTCCGATTCTGGGGCGGTGCCCTCCCGGATCAAGAGATCTCCCGCCGGAACCACCCTCAGCTCCCGCTCTGCCGGGGCAGACGCCACGTTTTCTGACGAGTCGCCCCGCACGCCCTCAAGGGTCGCGCGAAGCGTGACCGGACCGGTTCGGGTGGCGCGGAGGACCCACCGCAATTCTCGGGTCTGCTTCGGCTGTAACACGACCGGCAGCGAAGGGACCGGACCCGAGACGAGTTCGGCGCCCCCCACCCCCGCGATCGCCAATCCTCCGGTGAGCCGGACATCGGTGACTTCGACATCCAGCCGATTCTGGAATTTCAGGATCACCTCGAACTCGCTGCCCTCGGGGACGCGCGACTTTTCGGGAAAGATGCGCACCCCGAGCGGCGCTTGGTTGAGCACCACCCATTGCGCGGTGTCGGGGAGAATTCGCGTCTCGCGGGAGCCAGGGTCGTAGCGGGTGCCGATGTAGATGCCTTGCCGGTCCTCGGTCGCCGCCTGATCGCCGGTCTTCGAATAGGCGAGCCGGGAGCCGTCCGGGGACCATGCCAGGGGCGTGTTGATTACGTCGCTGTTGGGGTCGTAGGGAAACCGGTTTTCGTCGCGGGTGACGGGCATGAGATTTCCGCCCGATGGAGGCAGCACGACCACGTTTACCTCCTTCATGCTCTCCCCGAGCCCTACCGTCGGATCAGGTCGGGTTTGGAAAATGGATTCGGTGTGCCGCGCGGCGATCCACTGGCCGCCCGGGGACCAGACCGGATTTTCGAGTAGGTCGGAGTAGGTGG
The DNA here is from genome assembly GCA_041395145.1 of Verrucomicrobiales bacterium. GTDB lineage: Bacteria > Verrucomicrobiota > Verrucomicrobiia > Verrucomicrobiales > DEV007 > JAWLBD01. The sequence goes on from JAWLBD010000041.1 coordinate 12,707, forward strand.
TGATCGTCGTATGGGTGGCATTGTCCGATGTCCAGGTGCCGGTGGCTTCCGAGTGGTATCGCGGCGTATGGATCGGCGAGGCGATCCCGGTCTCCAGGTCGAGGACGTAGATCGTCCGGGCGATCACCGGGTCATCGCAGGTGCCGCTAGCGAACAACTCGCAGCCGACGTGTTCGACTTCGATGTTTCCCATGTAGGCGATCTTCGTTCCGTCTGGCGACCAACTGGGCAGGCTGTTGATCCCCCCCTGATAGGTGTCCGTCACCGTTCCGTCCGGAAGGCAGACGCGTAGCGCGTTGTTGACAAAAACCGCGAAGCGGTCGCCCGATGGCGACCAGGCGGGATACCATGTGCCCCCCGGCCCCCCGAAAAGGGGCGCTGCGTTTTGCCCGGTGATCTCGGTCCGGTGCAGCACGCCGCCGCCGCTATGCACGTAGAGCGCGTTCAGACCGTCTGGCGACACGTTGGTCATGACGACCTGCTGAAACCACCAGCGCCAATTCTTGCCGGGAAAGCTCCAGATTCCCGTCCCGTTCCGATAGGTCTGGGAAGCATCGTAGAATGAACCAAAAAACAAGGTCTCCTCTTCAAGCGCAGGATTCTGGGCTAGTGAAAATCCGGTGGCGCCGCCTACTACCACCGCCGCGAGCAATACGGCGGCAAATCGTCTCAATGGGTGGTGGGGAAATCGCATGGCATCGTTTTATCGCGGACCCGGCGTGCCTTCCCAGGGGAAAGACCGAACTCCAGAGATCCTATTCAGCAACGAGGAGACTGTCAATCTAGCACAGGCGGGCGCACCCCGGCGCCGCCAGATTTTTCTTTATATTAAAATACCGTAAAACGGTTATATAAAAATCGGACGCCTGCAATCCGCCGAAGGCTCCGGTTTTGTTTGCGGCTCTCATAGATCAGGTCTAAGACTACATTCTCATGCTAGATCCATTGCCCCAGGGAAAATGGTCCCGCCGGGCGGCTGACCACTTGCTCAGCCGCCTTGCATTTTTCGGCTCGCCGGATCAGCGCGAGGCGCTCTACCAGCTTGGCAAAAACTCGGGCGTCGCGGCGGCGGTCGATTCCCTGATCGACCCGCCCACTGACTGGAACGCGTGGCCGTTCCCGGCGTGGACCGCGACCGAGCAGGAACTGCTTTCGAACCACCAGACCGGCAATGCCTATTCTACTTTTGGGAGGTGGTATATGGACCACCTCTTGGGGGCGACGCCTGCGGCGGGGAAAATGGTAAAATTCTGGTTGGACCATTACGCATGCACCACCGATATGGTGATGACCGACCCGGAGCGGGTCCTCTACATGTTTCAGCATGTAGAGATCATCCGCAATTCGGCGATGGGAAACGCGAAGACGCTGGCGAACAACATCTACAAGGGAGGTATGTTGATCTTCATGCTCGACCTGCACGTCAGCTCGGTCGGGGCGGTGAACGAGAACTTTGGCAGAGAGCTGCTAGAGCTATTCACGGTGGGCGTCGATGGCGGTTACACCGAGCAGGACGTGGCGGCGTGCGCCGCTGCCTTCACCGGGCACCGGCTCGATTACTACAATTATCCCTACGCCTATTACTATGATCCGGCGAAGGCGGATATGACGGAAAAGGCGTTTCTGGGCACGACGGTCGTCACCGGCGACGACGCGATGGATGCCATCTTTGCCAGGATCGAATGCGCCCACCACCTGTGTTGGAAGATCTGGCGCTACTTCGCGGGTCCCGATCCTAGCGAGGCGCTGCTACAGGCGCTGTACCCTCCGTTTTCGCAATGACCACAGCTACGAGGTGATCCCGCTGCTCAAAGGACATCTTTTACAGCGAGGAGTTCTACGAGGACGGCAATATCGGCACGCAGATCAAGGACCCCGCCGACTGGATCGGGGCGGCGGTCCGCTCCTTGGAATCGACCCTGCTGCTGCCGCAGGAGACGCTCCGCCAGCGATGCAGGCGATGGGTTATACACCCCCATCGCCCGCCCAACGTCGCCGGATGGCCGGAACCGATCGGATCCGGCAACCTGTGGCTCTCCGCCGCAAACCTGCTTTTCCGCATGAACCTGCCCGCTGCTTATACGCACCGCGACCGATCTTTATTTTACGGTTACTGCCGAGCACGAGCACGACCGCTTTCCCGAGTTGGACTTTGACGAGCTGGCACCGCCGCACCTCCGGGGCAGGTCGGAGTTCCCGCTCTTGGTCGAGCGGCTCCGCCACCGGCTGCTCCCGTTTCACCGGCTGCGCCCCGCGCAAGTTCGCGGGCTTTACGATGCCTTTTGCGAGACGCTGGATTCATCCGGCAGCTTGGAGGCGACCAAGGACCTCATCCGCCTCATGATGGCGTTGCCCGAATATCAGATGCAATGAAACCGACCGCCGACATCGAGGAAAATGAAATCGCCTTCCAGGGGAGGGCGGTGACCCGCCGCCGATTCCTCCGGCGCTCGGTCTTCGGCGGGACCGCCGCGTGGACCCTGCCCGCCTTTTTAAACAACATGCTTCTCCGACTCGATGCGGGCGCGGCGGACAATCCGCCGAGCGGCGCCGGCGGTCCGATCTCTGGTCATCATGCAGTTGAGCGGCGGCAACGACCAGCCTCAACATCGCTGATCCCATACACCAATAGCCACTACGTCAATGCGCGACCGGCGATGGCGCTCAGCCCTGCCGCGCACAGCGCCATCGCGATCGGCGGCGCACCGGCGCTCGACGGGGCATCGGGGTTTGACGAACCCGTCGCACTCCATCCGCTGCTCGGCAATTTCGGGCAGTTTTGGGAAGACGGCGACCTCGCGGTCATCAACGGGGTTGGGTATCCAAATCCGAATCTTTCGCACTTCACCTCGTTTGATTACTACCACAGTGCGAAGCCCAACGAGTTTGTCACCGATGGCTGGCTGGGGCGCTTCTTCGACCACCAGTGCGCGGGCTGCCCGCCCCAGACCGCGATGCATCTATCCAACGGTACTGACCCTGGCGCTGCGTTCGGTTCAAGGAAACATCGCCAGCGTCTCGACCTCCTATCCCAGCGGGATGGGCTGGCAGCATTTCAACGAACGCTCGGCGTCGCTGGAGGCGCTCTACCGCAAGGCGATCGGCATCGACCATCCGGTGGACAGCGGCATCTCCGCCGCCGATGACGCGCTCGCCTACGTGCAGCGATCCGCCCACGCCGCGCTGCTCAGTTCGGTGGATGTCACGCGGCGATCGGCGCGGCGAACAGCAGCGGCAGCTTCCCCATGTCGCGTTCCCCAACTCGAACCTCGGTAACAATTTCCGCGATGTTGCGGCGATGATTCGAGGGGCGGCTCGACACCTGTATTCTACTATGTGGAGCAAGGCGGCTACGACACCCATGGCGGGCAAATTTCCGGCAACGATAATCCCGTGGCGGGAACGCACGCCTATCTTCTCTATCAGCTCAATGCTGCGCTGGGCGCTTTTGTCGCGGAGATGAAGGCACAGGGAAATTGGGATCGCGTCCTCATCTTAACGTTCAGCGAGTTTGGGCGGAAGGTGATCCAGAATGGGAGCTTGGGCACCGACCACGGCGCGGCGCAAACCCTTTTGCGATGGGCGAGTACCAGGTGAATCCGGGTTTCTACGGGAAGCTGCCGGACCTCGCCCCGGCGGCGCGGATCAAGAACGACAGCCTCGTCCACAACGTCGATTTTCGGCAGGTTTACCGCACCGTGTTGGAGAAGTGGATGGGCGTGCCCGCTTCGGCGATGGGCGCGATCTTCCCGTCGCAGCCCTCGAATTTCTCAACCCTCGACTTCGTATGAGAATGCCCACCCACCAGCGTAGAGGCGCGTTCGCTGGATTGGCGGTCGCCGCCATCGCGGCGCTCTGGCCGCCGCTCGTTGGCGCGCTCGAGCTGGAGGCAGTCGCGGTCGCGGGGCAGCCTGCGCCGGGCGTCGCCGATGCGGTTTTTGCGGATTTTGACTCGCCGGTGCTCAACGCCGCCGGCGATCTCGCCTTCCGGGCGTCGCTCGGCGGCGGGACGGCTTCGGCGTTTGGCGGCTTTTTCGTCCGCAAGGTTTCCGCGAGCCAAACACCCGGCACGCTGGCGGTCGCAAACCTGATCCTCGCCGATCCATCGCGGCAGGTTTCGACCGCCATCGACACGCCGGCTTGGATCAACTACCACGATACCGGGGACAATGGTGAATTTGGCAATGACCTGCCGTTTCCCGGCGGGGCGATCGGCTCCGGGGAAACTGGTTTTGTTGTCGAGGCCACCGGTACGGTGACCTTTCCGCATGCAGGCGTCTGGTCGATCGGGGTCTTGAGCGATGACGGCTTTAGCCTCGAAATCGGACAGGGCCGCCTGATTTACAACTCAGGGCGGGCGGCAGCCGAGACCATCGGGCACTTTACGGTCGCCGCCTGGGATTACCCTATCCGGCTCGTTTACTTTCAAGCCTCGCAAGGCGCCACGGTTGAATTGTGGGCAAAGCCCGGGACATGGAATACCTACGACTCGGGGTTTCGCCTCGTCGGCGATTCGGCTGGTGGCGGGCTTTCGGTGAAGGCGACGACTTCTAGCGTGAATGTCGCCAACAGCCAAGGGATCTGGCGGATGCGCTCGGGGCTTGCGCTCGAAAAAGTCGCGCGGACCGGCGATCCCGCGCCGGTCTTCAACGGGGCGGGCAAGGTCTTCGGCTCGCTGCGGGAACCGATGCTCGATGGCTCTGGCAACGTGGCATTTCTCGGCGATCTGGCCATCGATAACGATCTCGTCCACATCTGGGATAACCAGGGGCTGTGGACCACCGGCTCGGCTAGCGGCGAGCTCTGGCTGATGGCGAGGGAGAATCATCGCGCGTCGATCAACCGCGATGGAAGCCTGATCCCGTGGGGAAACGATCCGCCGCTCTTCGATTCATTTTCCTCCGCGGCGGTGACCGCTTCCGGCAGCGTCTCATTCACCGGCACGCTCAAGAGCTATCCCAGCGATCTCTACAATGGCGAGGCGGGAAGCTGGTCGATGCCGCGACCGCCCGCGCAGACGTCGGGCGGCGAATGGCCGCAGATCGTCGCGTGGACCGGCGAAGTCGCGCCGGGTGCCACCAGCCAATACGCAAAGTTTTCTCCGGCGGTGGCTGCGGGCGGCGCTGCGGTCGCATTCCTCGGCCGCCACGGCGGCGGCGATCCGCTCGAGTCCGAAGGCGCCTGGACCGGATTGCTGCCAGCCGCTCCGTCCCTGCTCGCGGGCAACGGAACCTCCGCGCCCGGCGGCGCTGGCCCGACGTTCGACCTCGCGGGATTGGCGGGAACCCGAGAGGGGCATCTCGCGTGGTGGGCGGGCGTCAATGACCCGCTCCGCTCCGAAGGAGCCTTCACCCGCAAAGCCGGGATCAGCGCGGCGCTGGCCCTCGCGGGTGACGCCGCTCCCGGCGCGGCAGCCCTCCGGTTCGAATCGTTCTACGATCCCGCAATCAACGAGCGGGGGCAGGTCGCCTTCCGCGCCTCCCTGCGCGAATCCTCCGGAGCCATCCCCGCAAACGACCACGGCATCTGGACGGGAGGGGCCGCCAGCCACCTGCGCCTCGTGGTTCGCGCCGCATGATCCGGCACCGCAGTCCTCCTACCGCGTCTTTTCGCACATCGCCTCGCCAAAGATTAACGCGCTCGGGCAGATCGCATTCGCCGCCACCGTAACCACGTCCGGCGGAGACGACCCGCCCGGCTCCGGAGAAGGCGGGGATCTGGGCGGTCGGGCAAGACGGCGCGCTCGCCAAAGTCGCCCTCGCTTCATGATTCGATCGAGGTCGCACCGGGGGATTCGCGGGTCCTCAGATCGGCGTCGCTTTCCCGCGCTGGGCGATGGGGCTGCTGGCGATCAAGGCGCGCTTTGAAGATGGAAGCGCTGCCATTCTGCTGGCGAAATTGACGTCTATGCTGCCGCCGACTATCCGGCATGGAGCGAGGCGAACATCCCCGAGGGATACGACGATGGAGCCAGCGACGACCCGGATCTCGACCGCATCCCGAACATTCTCGAAATGTATTTTGGGTTAAATCCGATCGCCTTTGATCAGGCGGGCGCGCCACATGTCGGACTGATCCGGAACGATGGCTCCAGCTCGAAGACGTTGACTTTCCGCCGCCGCATCAATCCGGGGGATCCGGTCGCCGATATCGAAACCTCGGCAGACATGGTTGATTGGGGGCCGCCAGATCCGGCGCTACTCCAGCTTGATTCGCAGTTGATCGGCGACGGGATTGAGGAGGTCGTGCTCGGGCTCCCGGAGGGCATTGATCAAATCTTTATCCGATTCCGGGCGGGTCCATGACATTGAGCCGGACTCGCATCGCCGGCGCTTGTGCCCTATTTGCCGGATTCGTTTTGATGCGCGCGCCGAATGCCGAAGGCGCGGCGACCGCCATCATCATTCCTTCGGCGGACAACACGATCTACGAATCCGCCCCACCGTTTGATTTCGGCAGCGCCGAGCTAAACCGGAGCAATGGCGCGGGCAGCTACCTCTTCGCCGGGCGGACGGCGCCGACCAACAACGGATTGGGTCGCCGCGCGCTGATCCGATTTGATTTGGCGGGTCAGATCCCGGCGGGTTCGACGGTCGTCGGCGCCACCCTCCGCCTCTACCTGTCGCAGACGATCACCTCGCCGGTGGTGGCGACCATGATTTCCCTGCATCGGCTGAACGCCGGCTGGGGCGAAGGTGCCTCCGATGCCTCCGGGCAAGAAGGTGGGGGTGCCAATGCGACGCCGGGCGACGCGACCTGGCTCCACTCGGAATTTGGCGGCGAACTCTGGGATTCGCCGGGCGGCGACTTCGCCGATGCCGCCTCTGCGGCGAGCTTGGTGGGCGACCGCAACCAATTTTACGACTGGGCTGGACCGCAGATGGTCTCGGATGCGCAAGACTGGCTCGACGACCCCGCCTCGAATTTCGGCTGGATCATCATCGGCGACGAATCGGGGCCAGCGACCGCCAAGCGCTTCGATAGCCGGGATAGCTTTTCGTTCGATCTTGCCTCGAACGAGCGGACCATCCCCGTGCTCACCATCGCCTACATTCCAGAGCCAAGCGGCGCGATGCTCGCCGCCCTCGGCGCGGCGATCCCCCTATTCCGGAGGCGGGTGGGTTCTGCCGCTGGCTGGATGAGGCGCTGAAAGCCATCCGCATCGCCTAGTAGGTGCGCGAGTCCGGCATCGCCCCGCTACAGCGCTTCGCCAACGGTCTGGCCCGCGGCACCCAGCCCGTTCTAAACTACTTCCTCTTGCTGGCGCATCCAATCATACGAAAGGAATCGCTTTCTTCGCCCCATGTGTAAGGAAATCCTTTCTCGCCTCTGACTTCTCTCCGATCTTTGCTAAGGTCCGGCTCGAACCAAGCACCCAGAATCAATTGTCAGCCAACTTCGAACTCGTCTCCAACTACCAGCCGCGCGGCGACCAGGCGCAGGCGATCGCGAAGCTGTCGCGTTCAATCGCGGCGGGCAACCGGCACCAGACGCTGCTGGGGGTGACGGGGTCGGGGAAGACGTTTACGATGGCGAATGTGATCGCGGCGAGCGGGAAGCCGACGCTGATCATGTCGCACAACAAGACGCTGGCGGCGCAGCTCTACTCGGAGTTTAAGAACTTCTTCCCCAACAATGCGGTCGAATACTTTGTGAGCTATTTCGACTACTACCAGCCGGAAGCCTACATCCCGCGGACGGATACGTTTATCGACAAGGATTCGTCGATCAACGAGGAGATCGAGCGGCTGAGGCTTTCCACCATGTCGTCGCTGCTGTCGCGCGAGGATGTGATCGTGGTGGCGAGCGTCTCGTGCATCTACGGGTTGGGGTCGCCGGAGGACTATGAGGCGATGATGTTCCGGGTGAAGCAGGGGGAGTCGCTGGACCGGGACCGGTTTTTGCAAGGGCTGGTCGATATGCTTTACGAGCGCAACGACTTCGACCTGCGGCGGGGCAAATTCCGCGTGCGGGGCGACGTGGTCGAGGTGATGCCCGCCTACCTGGATGACGAGGGCATCCGGGTCGAATTCTTCGGCGACGAGATCGACCGGATCTCGGTGATCGATCCGCTGACGGGCACGGTGACCGCGCCGCTGGACGCCTACATGTTTTATCCGGCGAAGCAGTTTGTGACGCCCGCCGACAAGATGCGCAAAGCGATCCGGGCGATCCGGGAGGAATTGGACGGGCGGGTCGCGGAGCTGGAGAAGGCGGGCAAGCTGCTGGAGGCGCAGCGCATTAAAATGCGGACCGAATACGATATCGAGATGATGGAGGAGATGGGATTTTGCCAGGGCATCGAAAACTACTCGCGGCACCTGGGCGGGCGGGAGCCGGGATCGCGCCCCGGCACGCTGATGGACTTTTTCCCGGACGGCTTTCTCACGATGATCGACGAGAGCCACGCCACGGTGCCGCAGATCGGCGGCATGTATGAGGGCGACCGCTCGCGCAAGACGACGCTGGTCGAATACGGGTTCCGCCTGCCCAGCGCGCTGGACAACCGCCCGCTCCGCTTTGACGAATTCATGGGGATCACCGGCCAGTTGCTCTACGTGAGCGCCACACCGGCGAAGTTCGAGGTCCAGAACAGCGTGGTGGGCAATGCCGGGTTCATCCCGCATCAGCGCGCGAAGATCGGCGAGGTCGAGACGGTGCCGGCGCGGCTGCCGCGCATCTCGCCCAGCTCGGAGCCGCCGGAGAAGTTCGACGTGGCGACGCCGGGCAAAGACCTGATCGTCGAGCAGATCATCCGCCCGACCGGGCTGCTCGATCCGGTCATCCACCTCCGCCCGCTCAAGGGTCAGATCGACGAGACGATCGAGCTGTGCCGCCAGCGGATCGAGAAGGGCGAGCGGGTCCTCGTCACCACGCTGACGAAGCGGACCGCCGAGGACCTGACCGATTACCTGCGCGGCGTCGGCTTGAAAGTGCGCTACATGCACAGCGACATCGATGCGATCGAGCGGGTCGAAATCCTGCGCGCGCTGCGGGCGGCGGAGTTCGACATCCTGGTCGGCATCAACCTGCTCCGCGAGGGGCTCGACCTGCCGGAGGTCAGCCTGGTCTGCATCCTGGATGCGGACAAAGAAGGCTACCTGCGCAGCGAGACGAGCCTGATCCAGACGGCGGGGCGCGCCGCGCGGCATGTCAACGGCGAGGCGGTGCTCTTCGCCGACGAGGTGACCAAGAGCATGCAGAGCCTGCTCAACATCACCGACTATCGCCGCGCCAAGCAGATCGAATACAACGAGAAGCACGGCATCACGCCGCAGAGCGTGAAGCGCGCGGTGCAGAAGAGCCTGCACATGACGCTCGGCGGGCGGCAGCTCACCGAGGACGTGGTGCGCGAGGGCGGCGATGACATCGACGTGCTGGAAGTCCTGCGCGAGCTGGAAGGCGAGATGCAGGAGGCGGCGGCGAACCTCGAGTTCGAGAGGGCCGCGCTCCTCCGCGACCAGATCCGCGAGTTGAAAAAAGAAGGCGGGGTGGCAGGCGGGGATGCCGGTCCGCAGCGCCGGACGCCGAAGCGCAAGAAGGTGCGGTATGGGAAAGGGTGAGGAATTGGTGATGGATTGGGCTGCCGCAGCCCAGTGAGGCATCGCCTCGCCTTGCGAATCCCAGGCGACTGCGATACCCTTACGCCTATGAGCGTTTCCGCCGCCCTAGAGCCGCCGCCGGCTTCCGTTGCCGAAGATCCTGCGATCGCGTTGCATCGCTGGACGCGCGAGGAATTTTTTCAAATGGTCGAAAAGGGGCTGATCGAGGAGGGCGCGCGGGTCGAGTTGCTCAGTGGAAACATCGTCGATATGCCGGTCCAGAGCCCATCCCATTCCTATGCCTGCGAGGCGGTTGAGGCGAGATTGCGCGGAATCGTAGAACGTTCCGGCGGGTGCTATGTCCGGTCGCAGCGGCCGCTGGCGTTGGAAGAACATTCGTCGCCGGAGCCGGACGTAGCGGTCGTGGCGGGTGGCTTCCAAGATTACCGGACCAGCGACCCGACCGCCGCCAAGCTCATCGTCGAGGTTTCCGACGCCACCTTGCGCAAGGACCGGACCGTCAAGCTCCGCCTTTACGCCCGCTGCGGCATCCCCGAATACTGGATCGTCAACCTGCCCGACGCGCAGCTCGAAATCTATCGCCAGCCGTCCGGCGACGCCTACGCCGCCGAGCAGGTGCTGCGCGCCGGGGATTCGGCCAGCCCGCTCTTCGCGCCGGGCGAATCGGTCGCCGTCGCCGACCTCCTGCCTTGAGCTAGGCTAGCTAGAGCAGGCCGGCGTAGTCTGCTTCGAGCCGGTCGTTGTTGAAGCCGCTGAGGAAATCGGCGTAGCACATCCAGGCGCTGAGCCCGTGGAGGTCGGCGAACTGCGGCGGGACGAAGCCGGGGGCTTTGAGGACGCCCTCGTCGAGCAGGTGGCGGAGGATGCGGATGTCTTCGAGGATCGTCTTGCCGCAGAAGAGGAGCGGGATGGCGTTGAGCTTGCCGTGCTTCACCGCGAAGCGGATGAAGTTGTAGATCAAGACAAAGCCCTTCATGTAGCTGAGGTCCTTGGTGAAGGGCGTGCCGTCCGGCGTGCTGCCGCGGAACGTGCGCACGGCGTAGGCGTAGCTCTCGCGGTCGGAGAAGCCCTGCTCGCGGTAGAAGTGGAAGACTTCGAGAAAGTTCGCGCCGTCCTCCGCCATCGAGACGGCGCGGATGCGGTTGGCGAGGCGGCGGAGCCGCGCGGGGTAGGAGGCGAAGGCGAAGACCTCCATGAGCACGGCGAGCCCCTCCTGCGTGACGGTGGCGGACGGCGGTCCCTTGCTGAGGAAGGTGCAGACCGGCTGCGAGGCTCCATTCAGCGAGGTCCCGATGTGGACCCAGCCTTCGTGGACCTCGAGCAACCGCAGCTCGCGCGGCGTGAACTTCGCGTCGCGCCGGATCTTGATGTAGTCGCTGCCCGCCGCCGCATCGGCGACGATCCCGTCGTCGAGGATGACGCGCACGTGGTCGCCGGACGAGCCGAATGCCTCGTGCAGGCGCGCCTCGAGGATCCCGATCGCTTCCTCGCCGCCGATCAGCTCGCCGCTGTCCGGCTCCTCATGCGAGAGGTGCCGGTCGATGTGGGTCAGCGTCCGCGCGATCGTGTTGCCGAAGCCCGCCAGGGTCGGCTCGCCCGCGTGGAATGCCTCGGCGGTCGAGCCGTAGAGTTCCCGGGAGATCGCGCCGAACTCCGGGGTGCCGCGCGCTTCGATGAGGTGGACGACGCCGATGTATTCGCGGCACATCCGGCGGAGGATCTCGCCGACCGGGCTGAGGCGGCCGAGCGAGTTGGCGGCATCGAGTTCGATGGCGCGCAGTTCTTCGAGCTTGGCAACCGGATCAAAACCGGGCGGCCGCGCTTTATAAAATTCGCTATCGACCGGCGGCAGCTCGCGGCACTTTTTGTCGAAGAACGCCGCCTCGACCTCATCGCCCCATTTCACGGCGTCGAGGATGCGGAGCGGGCGCTGCGCCTCGACGAGCCGGGCGGAGAGCTGGCGGATCGTTTCGCAGTAGCGGGGATCGGGATGGTGTTGGCTCACTCGGCGGCGACGGTCTGCGGCGAATAGGTGATCCCTGTCATGGTCAGCAGCGGCAGCACTTGGATGCGCTCGTCTTCGCCCACGAGGAGCAAGGCGGTCCGTTTCCGGGTAAATGACACGAAATCCGGGTGCGGCACGTGATAAGCCTTCCCATCGGCCATCTGGATGTCGAATGGCTGGTGGGACTCGATGGCGGCGCGAACGTTCTCGATGGTCATGAAAAAATATGCGACCCTTAGGGGAAGGCGTCAACTGTGACGCAATTCCCGTACCGCTTCCGCGATCATTTCGCGGGTCACCCCAGCGGTCACCTCCGCCTTGCCCAGCTCCGGGACAACCACGAACCGGATCGCGCCTTCGAGGAACTTTTTGTCCCGCGCCATCTTGGCGAGAATCGCCTCGTCGCCCAAGTCGTCGTCAAGGAGCCCCGGCAGGTCGAAGTCGGCGAGCCGCTGGAGGATCGCATCGCGCCCGGCTTCGCCCAGCCCGAAATACCGCTGCGAGATCCGCGCCGCCGCGACCAGCCCTAGGCTGATCGCCTCGCCGTGGAGGAATCGCCCGTAGCCGCCGGCGGATTCGATGGCGTGCCCGATCGTGTGGCCAAAATTAAGCAGCGCGCGCAACCCGGCGGTCTCGGTTTCGTCCGCCTCCACGATGTCCGCCTTGATCCGGATGTTCCGCCCGATCAGCTCGGGAAGGCGCGACCGGTCCGCGCGGGCGGCGTCGATGAGCGAAAACATCTCGGGGTCGCGGATCGCGGCGTGTTTGATGATCTCGGCGAATCCCTCGTTGAACTCGCGCGGCGGCAGCGTCTCCAGCGTGTCGGCGTCGGCGAGGACGAGGCGCGGCTGGTGAAAGGCGCCGATCAGGTTCTTGCCCTCGGGCGCGTTGACGCCGGTCTTTCCGCCCACCGAGCTATCGACCTGCGCCACCACGCTGGTCGGGATCTGCACGAACGGGATGCCCCGGTAAAAAATCGCCGCGACAAACCCGGCCAGATCCCCGGTCACCCCGCCGCCCAGCGCGACGAGAAACGACCGCCGGTCCAAGCCCGCCCGGATCATCTCCCGGCCGACCGACTCCGCCTGCGCCATCGACTTCGAGGCTTCCCCCGCCGGAAAGACGAACGGGACCGGATCGAACCCCGCGCCCCGCAGCGAGGCGCAAACGCGATCCGCATAGAGCGGGGCGACATTCGAGTCCGCGACCACCGCGCAACGCTTGCCCAGCGATCCGGCGCGCTCCGCGATCAATCCGCCGCAGCGGTCGAGCAGCCCGCGCCCGAAGGCGGCGTCATACGATCGGTCGCCGAGGCTGATGCGGGTAAAGTCGATAGATTCAAGCATGGGCGCGCACTATGCGGGATTGCGCCCGGCGGTCAATCCGCGAAGCGCCCGAGGAAGACGCGCGTCTGGTAGGCGAAATCGGCAGCGCCATCGCACGCGTGTCCGGCAAAAAGCGAATCCAGCGCGGCGAGCATCGCCTCGAACCGAGGCGACCCGGGACCCGGGATGTAAGACGAGGACAGCAGGCGACCGCGCAGCCCGTCCCGGTCGAGGCGCTGCCGGTGCGGGAAGGATTCTAGCGAGACCAAACCCGGCGCGAAAAAATCGCGGATCACCTCTTCATCGAAGTTCCGGTGCACGACATGTTCGTAGTCGCCACCGAACTCATGCAGGAGCGCCTCGTAGCCTGCCATGAAAGCGGAGCCGCCCGCATCGCGCTCGTTCCAGATCAGCGCGACCGATCCACCCGGTCGCAGGATGCGCCGGAATTCCCAGCGCGCCGGCTCGGGTTGGAACCAGTGAAACGCCTGGCACGCGCAGATCAGATCGACCGAGCAATCCCTCAACCCGGTCGCCTCCGCGCAACCCGAAGCGCTTTGAAATAGCGGTTCACGCCACAGATCCGCCTCGGCTGCGGCACGCATTTCAGCATTCGGCTCAACCGCAATCACGCGATAGCCGCACCCGATCAACTGCCGCGAAAAAATCCCCGTCCCGGAGCCGATATCCGCGACGGCGGCGCCATCGAACAAAGCACCCGCCGATTCGAGATGGTCAAACACCGCCGCCGGATAGTCGGGGCGGTATCTCCGGTAATGTTCGGCGCGGTCTGAGAAGCGGGATTTCGCATCGGCTGGCGGTTGGCGGGACATTACTAACCCAAAATCTCCCGCACGACCCGCCCGTGCACATCGGTGAGGCGGCGGTCGATGCCTTGGTGGCGGACGGTGAGCTGCTCGTGGTCGATGCCGAGGAGGTGGAGGATGGTGGCGTGGAGGTCGTAGCAGGGCGTTGGGACGAGCGACTTCCAGCCCCATTCGTCGCTTTCGCCGAAGGCGGAGCCGGGTTTGATGCCGGCGCCGGCGAGCCACGAGACGAAGGTGCCGCCGTTGTGGTCGCGCCCGCTCTGCCCCTGGCTGAACGGCATCCTGCCAAATTCGGTCGTCCAGATGACCAGCGTATCCTCCAGCAGCCCGCGCGCTTTGAGGTCGCGGATCAGACCGGCGATCGGGCGATCCACCTGATTCGCCATATGCGGCAGTTCGGTGTGGATATTGGCGTGGTTGTCCCAGTTGTTGGTCGGTCCGCCCGCGCCGCTCCCAGACTTGGACAAAGCGGACGCCGCGCTCGATCATGCGCCGCGCCAGCAGGCAGCGCTTCCCGTAGTCGGCGGTCGGCGTTTCATCGATCCCGTAGAGCGCGCGGGTCGCCGCGCTTTCGCCGCGCAGGTCGAAGAGCTTCTCTGGCGCGCTGAGCTGCATGCGGGCGGCCAGCCGCATGATCGAGCCGCGCCTCCAGCCGCGAGTCGGCGGGAAAGCGGCTGGCGTAGGCGCGGTCGAGCTTGGCGAGCAGCGCGCGACCGCCCGCCTCGCTCTTCGGCGGTAAGGTGCTCGGCGCCCGGCAGCAGGTCGAGGAACGGGACCGGATGGTCGGAGGCGGCATCGATCACGGAGCCCTGGTGCCGGGCGGGCAGGAACCCGGCGGAGAAGTTGCCCAGGTTGTTGTAGGGCAAGCCGTTCGGGTCTGGCATAACGACAAAATCTGGCAGGTCGCGGCTGATCCGCCCGAGCGCGTAGCTGACCCACGCGCCGAGGCACGGGAAGCCCGGCAGCGCGAAGCCGGTGTTCTGCAGGTAGCTGCCGATCCCGTGCACGTTGGTGGGCGCGGACTGCGACATGAGAAACGCCAGGTCATCGACGATCCCCGCCATGTGCGGGAACGGCGCGCTCACCCAGCGCCCGCATTGCCCGTGCTGCCGAAACGCGAACGGCGAGGCGAGCACCTCGAAGCCCGGCGAATTCGTCACCGACTCGACCAACTGACCCGCGCCGGGGTCAAACCGCTGCCCGTCCAGCGCGGCGAGCTTCGGCTTGGGGTCGAACGAATCCATCTGGCTGACCCTGCCATTCCATGAAAAGCTGATCACCTGCTTCGCCTTCGGGCGATGGTGGATGCCTGCTACTTCCGCCGCCAAGACCTGCGAGAGCGCCAGCGCGCCAAACCGCCGCCGCAGCGGTGCAGGAATTGGCGTCGATTGGGATTCGGGTTCATCGGAGAGGGGCGGCGAGGTCGGTAACGGAAGTTTACCATAGGAACAGGGCGAATCGACCCGGCTCTTTCACGCCAACCCCGCAATGTGAAAATCCTATCACCCACACAAATGCCGTTGACGCCGGACCCGAAATTCCTCTAAAGCTCCGCATCCATGAAATCTGCCCCTTTATCAAAGCCGTCGCCGCCGCTTCTGCGGTGGTTCTCGCCGTCGCCATCCTGGTCTTTCGCCGAAGGCGACAAGGAGAAATCGGAGCCAAAGCACGACATGGAGACCATCATGAAAAAAGGCATGAAGGGCGATGACTCGCTCGTGAAGAAGATCGTGGAAGGACGCGCCTCCGACGAAGAAAAGGCGCTCTTCACCGAATACTGCGAGGCGCTCTGCCAGTTGAAGCCGGAGAAGGGCAGCGACGAAAGCTGGAAGGAAAAAACGAGGCGCTTGCCAAAGTGCCAAGGACGAGACGCCAAAGCCATCGAGAAAGCAGCAAACTGCAAGGCGTGCCACTCGAGCACAAGCCGAAGAAGTAGCCCGGACAGTAGCATCGGCAACCCCGCCGATCATCCTCCCTAAATCGGTGAAGCCTCTAGGCTTCACGGATGCCGCAGCGACCAAACGCGCTACGCATCGCCGTCTCCGTGCGGGACGTGGTGTCCGCGATCCCGATAGCATGCGGCAAGGTGAAACAATTGCGCACCCAACCGCTCACGCAACCCGCTTTCGATTCTGGACGTTCCACAGAGGGCGCGATCATCGGTTGCGCCACCGCCAAAATTATGGTAATTATAACCATGGCTTCCCCCGCCCCTTATTGGGAATCGAAAGGTTCCCCGCGACCGACCCGCGATGAATCCGGGACGTTCGGCAATCCAGCCGGTCGCTGGATCGCGCTGGCGATTATTTTCGGGGCGGCGTTGCTCTATGCGATCGCCGCGCTTTGGGAGGCGTGGACACCTTCGCTTCCCCATCCCCATCCGAATTTGATTGCGCCGTGTTAGCACGCCGGCGGTCCGCGACTTGCGCCGAGGACCGCCGTGAAGCTGGGATCTGGACTCGGCTCGTTCGTTGACCGGCTAGAGGTCGCCGCCGAGATCCCGTATGCGGAAATCGCCGGCTGCCTACATCGAAGGTGCCCACCACTCCGGCGTTTTGTGTTTGGGTCCCTCGGCGGCGCGTGATCGTCGCCGCGCAGGGACGGGTGCATCTCTACGAGGGTCATCCGGCGCGGGAGGCGACCGCCGCGATCCGGTTTCTGGCGGCGCTGGGCGCGCGCCGCCTCGTTTTAACCAATGCGGCGGGCGTGGTGAATCCGGACTTCGAACCTGGCGGCTGGATGATGATCGCCGACCACCTCAACCTGACCGGGACCTCGCCGCTGCTGGGCGGTCCGAATTTCATCGACATGAGCGAGACCTACACGCCGGCCGCTGCGGTCCGCCTTCCGCCAAGCCGCCGCCGCCCGCGGCATCCGGCTGCCGGAGGGCGTCTATGCGGGGCTGCTCGCTCGCAATACGAAACGCCCGCCGAGGTCCGGATGCTCCGCGCGCTGGGAGCCGATGCGGTCGGCATGTCCACGGTGCTCGAAGCAGATCCAAGCGCGGCGCGCTCGGCATGGAGATCGCCGGGTTTTCGTGCCTGACGAACTGGGGTGCGGGGCTGAGCCGCGATCCGCTCAGCCACGCCGAGGCTGAGGTCGGCGGGCGCGCCGCCGGGCAGTTGGTGGCTTTGTTAGAGGCGGTGCTGGCGGCGTAATGCAAGGCGCTATTCGACCGGCATCCCCGCCGCCCAGAGCACGCCGTTGCGCAGCAGGCGGCGAAACGCCTCGATTTTAAAATCCTCGGTGTGCCTGAGCGAGGTGTAAAATGCGCCGAAACGCCGCCCGAGGTGATGAACGTCCACGCGGCGGGTTCCGCCTGATCGACCGATTCGGCGCGCGGGCGACGACCAGCGGGGTCGCCCCGGGTTTGAGCGGCGATGTTTTGTAAAGCGAGCCGCCGGACGGGAATTCTGCCGCGATTCCGTTGAGGATGGCATGATCGGATTTGGCGGGCGTGGCGAACGTTTTTAGGTTGTTGCCGTGGTACTCGTCGTAGTTGCCGCCCCAGACTTCGGCGTCGAATTCAGGTACATCGCGCGCCCGGCGGGCTTCGCCCTTGCGCAGCGCGAACGCCTGGCTGGCGGTCCGGATGCCGATGACCGGCTTGCTTGCTGGCGATGAATTCGCGCAACGCGGCGAGCTGAACCCGGCGGGTGCGGCGGCGCACGCTGATGAACGCGGCGTCCGCCCAGCGGAGCGCTTCCATGCCGGGGAGCCGGTTCGGGTCGCCATCGGCGGCAAAAACATAGTGTAGGCGGAAGTGCGGGCGCAGCTCTGCCTCGGCAAAAGCGGGCACCGATTTGTCGGTGTGGTACCCTGCTCCGCCATGATGAGGACGAGGTCCTTGCGCGCATCGCCGCGAAATTTCATCGGGTTACCGCCGAGGATCTGGTCGCTGGTGAGCGTGGGGCAGACGTATTTTTCGATGTGCCTGATGACGAGGTCAGTGCCGTGGAAATGCGAGACCTGCGGCGGGCGCTCGGGATTATACATCGTGTCGGTCAGATCGCGGACGAGCGCCACGTTCTTGCCGTTTTTCGCCATCTGGCGCAGCCCGAACGGCCTTCGCCCGAGCACGCACATGTTGGTGTGGACGCCGACGAGCAAGATGTTCTTCACGCCGCGTTGCTCGAGCAGGTTCCAGATTTCTTCGCCGCTGTCGCTGATCGCATCGCGCTCCTGGTCGATCCCGATCGCTGCCATCTGCGCCTTCCACGGCGAACCCGGATTGCGCCCCATCGCCTCCAGCTTCTTCGCCCAGGCGGCGTGCTCTGCCGGATCATCATCCTCCCCGCCGTCGCTGTGATGCGATCGGTAGCCCGCTTTTTCTTCGCGCTCGTCGATCCAGTGGAGCCACGACCCGATGCCCTCCGGCAGGTTCGCCGCCTTCGGCCCGCCTGCGCGCGTTTCCGCGCTTCGGCGTGCTCGTAAGGAGCCATGCAGGACGACGGCGGTGGACGACCATGGCTCCGCGCCCGCGCAGGTCGCGCAGGAGCGCATCGACCTGCGGCGCGATCTCGGTGCCCCGGCGCACCGCGTTCAGGCAATGGTGCGCGTCCCACATGTCGCACGATCACGGCAGTCTGCGCGGGGGTCCCACGATTCCTCCCGCTGCTGCACCTGCCAGCCACCTCCGTCCACCGCGACGCGGTTCTGAAGGCGGACATCGATTGGATCGGCGGCGGAGCCTCGCCGGGGGCAAGGCGGCAAGCAATGAAACAAAGGCGACAAGAAAGGCGGTCGGCGATTTCATGCACCCATCGTCGCACCAGATCGGGGCGATTGAAAGCGGAAATGCAGCGCTGCCGGAACCGCCGGACGTTTCGGAGAAGGTCCCTGCCGATCTCATCCGGCGTTTGCTGGGAAAACGGTGCCCATCCTGCGGCATGCCGCCCGCGCCGATAGCGGCAGGCTGCCGCAGTCCATGGGGCTGCGCAACCTTAGCGGGCACGCACTGAAACTGATGGCGATGCCGCGGGTCCAAGACGGCAGGAGTGCTGTCTCTACAGGCGGCTGGTGCCGCAGTCCATGGGCTGCGTACCTTAGCGGGGCACCTTGCACAGAATCTGAAGGCGATGCCGCGGGTCAAGACGGCAGGAGTGCCGTCTCTACTGGCAGCAGGCTGCCGCAGTCCATGGGCTGCGCAATCTTAACGTACGCACAGAAACTGATGGCGATGCGCGGGTCCAAGACGGCAGGAGTGCCGTCTCTACTGGCGGCTGGTTGCCGCAGTCCATGGGCTGCGCAACCTTAGCGGGGCACGCACTGAAACTGAAGGCGATGCCGCGGGTCCGAGACGGCAGGAGTGCCGTCTCTACAGGGTCAGGTTGCGCAATTGCCGTCAGCCGGGTCCGTTTCCATCCCGAACCAAATCCTTCTTTTCCTTCTTTCGCCTTTTTGCGGCAATTCTCCTAGCACAAGATAGCGTCGGCATTCTGCAAACGATCCATCAATCGCTAACCGCCCTCGCTTTGCCCTAAAGAAAGCGGGATGGAGTCCGAAAGACCCCATCCCCGCGCGGAGATTGCGATGCCAGCCTAGATCGCTTTGAACCCGCCCGGCACGGCGACCGGGTAGCCGTTTTCGTCCGGCAGATCGGCGGCTCGGCGTCCCAGGCGAATTCGCTGGGCACGAGCGCGATGTTTGAGGCGAGGGCGTCGTCCCAATTGAGCTGCTTGCCCGAGTAGGTGCAGTAGGGAGTCGAGGATCGAGGAAAACGCTGGTCGCGCCGTAGTAGGCGTTGTTGAGCGGCGTGTTGTTGCGGATCGCTTCGTAGAGCTTCTCGTGCTCGACGTCGTAGGGGTTCGGGTCGCCTTTGCCGCGGTGGCGCCAGACGTTTTCGCCCTTGGTACTTTGACCCAGCCCGGACCGGCGCTGCCCTTGGTGCCCTGCACCATTTCGTCAACGCGGTTCCAGCAGCCTTTGATGTGGCGGCACTGGCTGTTCATGACCGATCCGTCGGCGTAGGTGAACTCGACATAGTGGTGGTCGAAGATGCATTCGTGCTCCTTGCCGGTCCGGACCTCGCGGCCGCCCATGCCTTGCGCGGACACCGGGTGCGCCAGCTTCACGCCGGGGGCAACCTCGCGCAGCGCGCCTTCATCGATGCTCTTGAACCAGTTGATGACGTCGATGTTGTGGACGTGCTGCTCGGCGATGTGGTCGCCGCACAGCCACGCGAAGTAATACCAGTTGGTCATCTGGTACTTGCATTTCGGTCATGTCCGGCTTGCGGTCGCGCGTCCACACGCCCGCGCCGTTCCAATAGCACTGGGCGGAGGTGATTTCGCCGATGGCTCCAGCCTGGAGCTGCTTGAGCGTTTCGAGGTAGCTATTCTGGTAGTGCCGCTGCGGCTATGACGAGCGACGACCTTCAGCCCCTTTTCATCGGCGAGGCGGGCGGTTTCGAGCACCTTGCGGATGCCGGGCGAGTCGGTGCCGACCGGCTTCTCCATGAAGACGTGCTTGCCCGCTTTGACCGCCGCCTCAAAGTGGATCGGGCGGAAGCCGGGGGGCGTGGTGAGCAGGACGACATCGGCGACTTCGATGGCGTGTTTGTAGGCGTCGAAGCCGACGAACTTGCGTTCCTCCGGCACGTCCATCTTGGCGGCGTTGTCCTTCTGGAGCTGGTTGTAAGATCCATCCAGCCGGTCGCGGAAGGCATCTACTATGGCGACAGCTTGACGCCTTCGTTGCGCAGCGTCTGGGCGGCGGCACCGGTGCCGCGCCCGCCGCAGCCGATGAGCGAAACCTTCAGCTCGGAGCTGCCGCCGACCGGGCGTAGGAATGGGCGGGAAGCGCGGCGACTTCGGCGGCGATTTGCTGGCGATGAACGTCCGGCGGGAGGTGCCGTTCGTCTTGGCGGATTTATCGGTTGGTTGGTTCATGGTTTTTGTCCATTAATGGGTTTAGATTTCTGCTCCGCGTCAGGCTGGGCGCCGGGAGCTGGCGCTCGTCCCAGGTTAGCGTTGAGTTCTTCTTCGCTCGGAGTCTCGGATGGCACCCCGCCCTCTGGCACTTCCGCGCCAGCGATCCAGGTGACGGCGTTGAGCACATCTTGCCGGAAGCTGTCGTCCGCCCAGTTTTTTGTAGCGCGCCGGTAAAGCCGAAGCCGCGACCGCCGTCATCGCGCTCGCTCACCCAGCAAACGTGCTGCGGCTCGCTGCGTTCGAGCACCGCCGCGCGGACCTCCAGGTTGCCGCTGTGCCACGTCGGGACGCTTCAATGTTTCTTCAGGCGGCAGCGCGCTGAGGATCGGGTCACGCCCTTCGTGTGCCGTCGTGGAACCGCATGCGGTAATACCATTCGTCGTTGACCTTGAACGGCTCCACCCCGCTGGCGACCGGGTGGTCGGGGAACTTATTGAACTCCGCCTCCCAGTGCGGGTTGACCGACCAATGGGTTTCGAAGTAGCCGCCCTGCCATTTCAGGAACGCGTCGCCGCCCGGACCCTTCGGGATCTCGACGCCATAGTGGATCGTGCCGTAGCCGACGCCATTGGCGAGGATCTGGTCGAGCTGCTCGAGGTGGCGCAGCGCGAGATGCGCGCCGCCGCCGGTGCAGAAGATGATGATCGCATCGGCATTCTGCAAAGCGGTCGGATCGCTCGGTACCAGCCGCCCTTGTAAACCACGGCGTGGATCTTGTCGGGCATCGCTTTGTTCAGCCGCTTGGCGAGCAACACGTTCCCCGCATAGTGCTCGTGCGCGCCCCAGCCGTGGCTCGGATTTCCCGAGACAAAGACGACTTTCTTGCGCCCGTCATCGAGCTTCGTCCGCTTGAGCCGCACATTGCGGAATTGCACCTTCATCGGCGGTCCGGCGTGGAGCTGGAACGAAAGCAGCCCGTCGAGCCGGCGGTTCGGATCCTCGTCCACCAGCGTGCTCATCACCGTGCCGTTGATCTTCTGGGTGATCCTGTTGCCCTTGGCGATGATGTGATATTCGTTCCAGTCGCCTTTGTTGATCTTCGTGTTCAGCTCATTGGTGTCGCCCACGCTGCCGGTCACCTGCGGCTTGCCGTCGGCGCCGATCGTCGCGCTCTCGCCGCGCTTGGCTAGAATGCCGCGGAACGCCTCGCCATAGCAGGTCCCGCTCCAGGTGTCGCCCGCCTCGAAGTCCGCCTGGTATCCGCCGATCCGCCAGTTTGCCTCTTCGGTATCGGGCTTGAGCGAGAAGCTCCGGAATTGGATGCCAGAGTTGCCGCCGTCGATCTTGAACTCCGCTTTCAGCTCGAAGTCATCGACCGTCCCCTCGGTCCAGGTGATAAACGTGTTGCCGTTGGTCGGCTTCTCCGCCGTCGTCTGCCCGGTGATCGCGCCGTCTTCCACGCGCCAGAAATCGGGGTTGCCGTCCCAGCCTTCCAGCGACTTGCCGTCGAAGATCTGGCGAAACCCATCGTCTTTCGCGCCTTCGGCAGCGGCGGGGGTGGCGGCATCGCCTTGGGCAAAGGCGGACATCAAGGCGAGGGCGGCGCCGCCGGAGAGGGCGGCCAAACTGAGGGGTAAGGCACGATTCATGGAGGAAGTGCGGTCGGGGTTAACAGATTAGGGAAAAGAATACGCCCCGGCGCAACGCGAATCTTGCCCCAAATGCGGAAAAGTCTGCGCAGCCGCCTTTTAGCTCGCAAAGACCGGATGCCGCAGCAGCTCGGCACAGCGCCAAAGCAACGCGGCGGCCAGCATCCATTGCACGGCGAGGTAGGGCGCGCGGAATTTGCCGGAACCGCCGCGCTCGCGCAGCGCCAGGAGCACGCTCTCGCCGGCAAAAGCGAGCGTGAACGCCAGCGGCGCGTAGAGCGAGAGCATGAATCGGTCGCCGCGCCCGACCGGCGAATACCAGCCATACGACAGCGCGTAGAGCGCGAACGCCCCGAAACAAAAAATCGCCGCCGCGCGCCACTCGGGATGCAACAACGGCGGCGCGCCACCGCCCGACGACCGCCGCCACAGCGCGGCACCGCCGAGCGCCGCCACCAAGGCGAGTCCGAGCCCGCCCAAATAAGCGCCGCGCCATTCGAGCACTTCTTTCCACGGCTTCGGCTTCGTCGCGCTTTGCCTGGTGCGCGGCGGGGCGGCGAAGCGCGAGACCTTCTGCCAGGTGCCGTCGGCGAGGCGCGCCCACGCTTCGCCGCCGCTGTGCTCGCGAAAATACTTCGCCGCCCCGGGGCGATCCTCGCCCTCGATCGCGGCGAGCGATTCCTTCGTCCCGTGCGCGCCCATCCAGGCGTAGCATTCGGGAAAATCATCCATCCACATCCAATAGGCGGGATACGTATGCGTCGCGCTGCCGAAACGCCCGAGCGAGTAGGCGAAGCGCGGCGAGGCGACCGAAACGAAGACCGCGGCGAAGAGGAGGAACCCGACGGCGCAGCGGGCGGGGTGAAACCGGCTGCCCGGCACCGCCTTTCCCCGCCGGAGCGCCAGCCGCGAGATGCCCTCCCAGATCAGGCGGAAGGCGGCGACCGCCCAGAACGCGGCGACCAGCGGCTGGATCGATGTCTTGGCCAGATACGCCAGCCCGGCGAACGCGCCGAACGCCGCATACAGCCAGATCCGGTTTTCGAGCAGGAGCAAGAGACCGCAGACCCAGGCGCCGAGGAAAAACGCGAAGTAAAGCGGCTCCGGCTGAAAATAGGCGGATCGCGGCAAAAACGCGCCGAGCCCGGCGAGCAACAGCACGTTGATCGCCGCCGGCAGGCTCATCCGCCGCAGGCACGCCGCGCCCAGCGCGAGGCAGAAGCCCAGCCCGATCCCCGCATTCAGCCAGCGCCCGCGCTCGAAAAACGCACGGTCCGCCGCAGTCACCTCCGCCGGTCCCGTGATCGTATCGCCCGGTCCGGCGACCGATGAGGCGACCCACGGCCAGAGCGGGTTGACCACGCCATCGGTGTAATGCGGGAGCGCCCGCCGCCACCACGGCAGCGATGGGTCGGCGCGAAAGTCCCGCGCCATCAGCGCCAGCTTCATGTTGTGCTTCTGGTCCGCGCCCAGCACGTCCGCCTCGGTCGCATTCACATAAAACATCAGCTTGCCCGCCAAAAACAAATACAGCCCCGCAAACGCCCCCAGCACCAGCAAGCCAACCACCAGCCGCCGCCAGGGCAGGCGGCGACCCGGCGGCATCGGGCTAGGCGAATCGCTGGCGGGATCGGGCATCGGAATCAGTCGCGCAACGTGCAGGCGCGCGCGCGTTTGGCAACGCGAATGCGCGCTGAGTCCCCCGGCAGAATCAGCCTGCGGCGGTCGCCCGGAATCCGCAGAGGCACGAAGAGCCGCAGAGGAGGAATCCGCTCTGCGCACCCTCGATCCTCTGCGTATAAAAGGAGGGATCGCCTTGCACACGCTGCTTTGGTGAAGGCGGCGCGCCTTCCGCCGGACGCCCCGGAGAGCCGTCCCTGCCATGGACTGCGGCAGCGAGGCGAAGCCCATGGACTGCGGCAGCCTGCGGCGGGCGTGGACGTCCGCCCCCCCAAGGAGCAGCATCGCCCTTCGCCGCGCCGACGGCGCCGCCGCTTCGACCGCCGCATTGACCCGGTTCCGCATTCGGCGATAGTCCGTCCATGGAAAATGAAGCTTTCGTCGAAATCTCCCCGTTCGATCAAATGAGTTCCCACCGATCCGCTTCGAACGAGAAGAGCCCGTTCGGAATTGGATCACTCGCGATCCTCGCCGTCGTTTGGGGATTGGGCATCACCGTCCTCTGGATCATCATCGGATGGCGGGCGATGCGGGCGCATGAACGCCTTGCCGAATCCATCAGAAAACTGGTCGAAGGATCGCCTGAAAAATCGACGCAGCCGCCAGAACGCCCCCCGACCCCAAGCCCGGCGCCGCGTGAAGACGAATGGGAGTCCCGAGTTCCGTCGCCGCCCCCGATGAGCGACTCCGCCCAAGCGCTGCGCTCAACCCAACGCCGCTACCAAGAATTCCTTGCCGCAGAGCCAGAAAGCGCCAGCCTTCCCCCGAAAGAACGCCACGAGCGATTCCGCGCGTGGAACGAGGGGCGCGATCCAGATGCGGGGCTTGCTTGAGTTTTGTAGATCCGACTGGTTGACCGGGGCGCGGGGCTGGGCATGACTGCCCGCCGTGAACCCGCCTCCGCCCAAGCGCCCGCCGCGCAACTTCCGCCCCGAACCGTTCGCCTACCACGAGGAGGTCGAGCTGCGGATCGACACGCTCACGAACATGGGGCAAGGGCTGGGGCGAATCGACGGCTGGGTCGTGATGGTCGCCTTCGCGCTGCCCGGCGAGCGGGTGCGCGCCCGCGTCTTCCACAACCACAAGGGCCACAGCGAAGCCGATCTGGTCGCGCTCCTCGAACCGTCGCCGCACCGCGTCGAGCCGCCGTGCCCGTATTTCGGCGAATGCGGCGGCTGCCAGTATCAAAACCTCGCCTATGCCGAGCAGCTCGCCTGGAAGCAGCGGCAGGTCGGCGAATTGCTCCGCCATATGGCGAAGATCGAACATCCGGTCGAGCCGGTCATCGCCTCGCCGCGCGAATATGGCTACCGGTCGAAGATCACGCCGCACTTCGACAAACCGCGCGGCGGCGAGATCGGGCCGATCGGGTTTCTGCGCGCGGGCAGCCGCGGGCGGCTGGTCGATATCGAACGCTGCGCGATCGCCGCCGACGAGATCAACGCGGCTCTGGGCAAGGTCCGCGGCTCGGTCCGCGCGCGCGCCGCCTCGTATAAAAAGGGCGCGACCCTGCTGCTGCGGCGCGGCTCCGACGGCGGGGTGGCGACTAACCCGAACGAGCCGGTCAAAGAACGCGCCGGCGGCATCGAGTTCGAATTCCTCGCCGGGGCGTTCTTCCAGAACAATCCGTTCATCCTCGACGCCTTCGCCGGGTATGTCCGCGAGCAGGCGGCGGCGTCCGGCGCGCGCTACCTCGTCGATGCCTATTGCGGCAGCGGCTTGTTCGCGCTGGCCTGCGCCGGCGCGTTCGAGCAAGTCGCGGGCGTCGAGGTCAGCGAGGCGGCGGTCGATTGGGCGAAGCGCAACGCGGCGTCCAACGCGATCGCCAACTGCCGGTTCGTGGCGGGCAAGGCGGAGGCGATCTTCGCGGGCATCGAATTCCCCGGCGCCGAGCGCGGTGATCATCGACCCGCCGCGCAAGGGCTGCGACGAAGCCTTCCTCCAGCAGCTCTTCGCCTTCCGCCCCAAAACGGTCGTCTATGTCTCGTGCAACCCAGTACCCAGATGCGCGACCTCACGCTCTGCCGCCCATCGGCTACCGGCTCGACCGCGTCCAGCCATTCGACCTCTTCCCGCAGACGAAACACCTCGAATGCGTGATGACGCTGCGGGGGTGAGGCTCACCGCTTACGCTAAGTCGCGATTTCCCTCGGATCAGATCGACACAAACCACGTCGCTTTGCCCGTCCCGGAACCAGGTCTTAAGCGCGCAGGTCTGGGCGGCGCTTTACTTCGGCGAGCGGTTTCGGTTCGCCGCCGCCCGCTGCCCACATCGGCGGCTTGGTGCCCGCTTTGACCTGGAGCGTGAAGTCCGGCGCGGCGAACGGCGCGGATAGGGCGAACCCGCCGGGGCGGCTTCGATCTTGGTCAATTCCTTCGCCGCCCAGTAGGTTGCGATCTCGCTCAGCTTCATCCAGGCGATCCGGTCGGCGAAGGCGGCGTTCACCCGCGTGATTGCTTTCTGGAAGATCTGGAAGCCGGTTTCGTCGCCGTTGCAATAGATGCCCGGCCAGTGGCAGAGCATGATCGCCGGCTCGCCCTTTTCGATCATCTCGACCATCCGCCCCGCTTTGAGATCCGCCGTGATAAAGCGGTCGGCGGATTGATCGACCGAGCCGGAGAAGGTGACGCCGTCCCAGCCGCCGAACCAATCGCCGGTCCCGCCGATGACATTGACGCAGCAGCGCGGGTCGTCGCCGCCCAAGCCGGAGGCGTGCTCGACGCGCGGCTGGGTGCTCCCGTCCTTTTCGGTGACGAGGTATTTGAAATAATGCGGGACCGCCGAGCCGCAGACCTCGCGCACCGCCTCGATGGCGGCGAGCGACAGCTCGGATTTCATCAGGTTGCCGAACCCGCCCGGCGTGGTGAAGCCATCGACCGGCAGGTCGGCGTTTTTCAAAACGCGGAGCGCATAGGCGATGTAGCTGGCGAAGTGATCGACGGTGACCGGCTGGGCGGGGTGTGAGTTTTCCATCGTGTGCCGCGAGATCTCGGCGAACGGCCGCCCGGTTTTCAGGTCGATGACGCGCGTGTGCGAGATCATCTCCGGGTGGATGTCCCAGTCCGGCGCCATGAAATCGCGGACCAGTTTGAGGCTGTCGCGGAGCTGCGCGGCGCTCCAGCCCGGCATGACGCGGTCCACCCAGCCGACGCACGACGGATACGGGACGACCGAATACTTGCCCTTCACGCCCTGCGTGCGGCACCATTCGCCGAACTTCCGCACAAACGAATCCGGGATCTCGCGCGGCCACGATTTCCAGTCCTTCTTGTAGTCGTCCCGG
The DNA here is from genome assembly GCA_041395145.1 of Verrucomicrobiales bacterium. Lineage (GTDB taxonomy): Bacteria > Verrucomicrobiota > Verrucomicrobiia > Verrucomicrobiales > DEV007 > JAWLBD01. Next base: position 39,912 of record JAWLBD010000041.1, read on the forward strand.
TCCGGCCACGCCTCGCCAAACTGCGGCATCCCGAAGTGCGCCATGTTCACCAGGCAGGTCGAGTCGTCGATGATGAACGAAACCGGGACCCGCCCGCGCGGATTCAAGACCGCCGCCCCGGCATCCTGCGGCGGGCGCTCGCCGCGCGGGATCGCATCCATCTCGATCCCCAGCGCCGGCGCGGCGCGCGGGAGCAGCAGCGAGGCACCCGCCGCCAGCGCGCCCTGGGCGAGCAATCGGCGGCGGGAGAAGGCGAGGGCGTGAGGCGCGTTCATGCCGCGACGATAGCGGATCGGCACCGCGCCGGGAAGCGCCAATTGCGGCGCTCACCGGGAGCCGCCAGCGCCGGCTGCTTTCTCGCGGAAGCCCTCGAAACTCTGGCGCAGGCGGGCTTGCTGGTCGGGCGGCATCGTCTGCCAAAGCCGATCCGCCGCGGCGGTGGCGGCATCTGGGTTCTCCGCGACGGCGGCGTTCAAGGCTCCGGTGATGACCGTGTCGGGGCGCGCGTTGGGCGGCAGCGCGGCCATCGCATCCAGCGCGGCGGCGGGATCATGGCGCGCCCACGATTTGGCGGCGGCAGCGAGCGCCCCGCGCCGCGCGGCGTGGTCGCCGAGGTCGCTCGCCCAGCCGAACGCGGATGCCGGATCGTCATCGGCGAGCTTCTCCGAATACTTGGCAAAATAGTCGCGCCGGTAATCTGCGCCCGGCACGTCGAGCACCGCGCCCAGCGCCCGCTCAGGATCGGATTTTGGCAATTTTCCCCTAGCGCCTCATCGAGCCGCCACTTCCTCAGCCCCGGCGGGGCGGAGGCGATTTCCGCCAGCGCCGCCTCCGGATCGCGGTGGGCGAGCAGAAGGCGGTTTGCCCTCCGAGCGCATCGGGGTTGCGCTCCGCCGCGAATGCCTCCAGCGCCGTGCGGTCATCGGGCGGGAGCGCCTCCCATTCTTCGGGCGTTATCTGATAGACCGCCGACTCGACCAATCTCTGCCAAATTCCGCTGATACCTTCTGACGTCGCGGCGTCGATGAAAAACCGCAGCTCCTTGGCTAGCGCTTGCGGCAAAGAGATATCGCTCCAAAGCGCATTCATGGCATCCGGGGCGGTGCCCGGATCGATGCTTATCTCAAACTTGGCGACCGCTACCGGGTCGCGTTTGCCCCACTGCCTAAAGAACTCGCTGCCCGCAAACACAGCGAAAGGTTCAGCCTCGGCGGCTTCGCCGAGAAAGCTCGCAGGGTCGTCTCGCCCGGCCGCGAGTTCGGCGAGTTTCGCCCAGCCCTCCTTTTGCGACCAACTGACCGGCAGAGACCTGACCGCCGCCTTCGCCGCCCCCAGTCTGCTTCCGCCAAGGCTCCGGTCGCTTGCCGGAGCGACTCGCCATCCTCGCGGGTGAGGACGCCTTGCCGGACGAGCGGGAAAATCGCGCGCGGGTTTTCGGCGGCGAGCCGCCCGATCAAGGCGGCGGCCAGCGCCTTGGCGGCATCGGTGGGCGGGCGCGACCGGCGCAGGTGCCGGACCAACGCCGGAATGTCTGCGGCCGGCACCAAGGCGGCAGCTTGCCCGGCATCTGCCGCCGCCAGCAATCCGTCGGCCCGCGCGCGGATGGACGTCGCCCGGTCCCCGCCGGGCAAGGCGCTCGGCGCGGCGGTGCGGTGCGGCGTTCCCGGCTCCGGCTCTGGCGGCGAAGACGGAATCAGCGCGATGCCGAGCGCTCCGCCCGCCACGAAGGCGGCGACAGCTCCGAGGAAGGTGATCAAACGGCGCATCGGATCTATTGCAGGTTCGGGTTGTTCGGCAATCCCCACCGCTGCGATAGCTCGGCGATATCGCCCGGCGGCAGGCTCGCGTCGCGCAGAAGTCGGGCAAGCTCGCCGGGATCGGCAACGCCCCAGCTTTGCTCGAGGACCGAATCGATCGCCGCCTTCCGGATTGTCGGATCAGAGATGCCCCCCGCGATGGTGATGGCCTGGTCAGGCTGATCGACCATCGCGACCGCGACGCTTTTCCTGATCTCGTCCTTCTGGCCGCCGTCGTCGGCGCCCTGTATGATCTCCAGCGCACCGAGCGGATCGGCGTCTTTCATTTGCGAGGCGATGTGAACGAGCGCTTGCTCGCGAACCCTCTCATTTGGGATTTCCCCCATCGCCCAGCCAACCGGGTCGTCGAGTTTCAAGGCGCTGTTCAACGATAGCCCGACCAGCAAACCTACCGCATCAGGCAATTCCCCTTCCTCGGGAATAATTTCGATGACCGCCGCCAGCGCCGCGAATCGCTGCTCCGCGGAGCCAGACAAGCCGATCTCCACCAGATACTCTGCCTTGTCCGCCTCGCCGATCAGGTCCGGCATCGAGTCAAGCCACGCCCAATCGATCTCCCGTTCAGCCATCCCGATCCCATGCATGACCTCGGGGAGGATCGCGCGCCGATCCTCGAGCGGCAGCAACTCATCCTGGAGAAGCTGGCGGGCTTTGCGGGGATCTCCAAGCAAGCTGAGTTGCATGGCAAAATGACCCAGCATGATCTGGCGGTTGCGCTTGAGCGGCATCGCCTTGATGCGGGCGAGCGCCTCCTCAGGGTCGCAAAATCGGATGGTCGGTCCCATGAAGGAGCGCGAGAAGTATGAGGTCTGGTCAAACCAATCGCCAACCTCGACGCGGGAGAGGAGACTTTCGACCACGCCTTGCGGATAAAGGGAGGTGAGGATTCGCCCCTCCGCCTCCTCCCGCAGCTTTGGCTCCAGCCCCTGCATCGCTTGGATCGTCTCCTCCGGGTGCCCCCACAGCCCGCCGACCAGGACCTGCATTCTCGCCTCCCCCGGCCACTGCGCTAGTTTCCCCAGCGGCAACAGCTCGCCGATCTGCTGCGGATTGTTGGAAAATGCCTGGCCGGCAACCACGCCGATGATCCGGTGGATGAGATCGCCGGGGAGCGGCTTCATCGCCTGCGCCGCGCGGCGTGCATCGCTCGACGCCCATTCCGCCGCGACTTTGCCGATCAGTTCTTCGTCGCCTTGATCCACCGCAAGCTGAAAGGCGGCATCCGGATTCCATTTGGCGAGCGCGACCAGGTTTTTGGAATAGTCGCCGCTCCGGAGCCATGCGGTGAGTTCCGCCGCGCCAGGGGCGATCCCGAGGGATGCCTCGCCCCCGGCGTCGCTTTCCAATTCGCTATCCGCCGCCGCAGCCGAGCCGGAAGCCCGGTCCTGAGCGGCAGGCGTCTCGGCTGCCCGCGCCGGCCACCACCAGCGGGCAGTGGACCCGCCGAGCACGGCGGCGGCAAGGTAGCAAAGGGCGGTCGAGGCGGTCGAATTCATCCGGAGCGTTTGTCCCACTTTCGGCAGCGATGTTCAATCTCAATCGCTGCATCGCTTTATTTGCGGATTAGCGGAAGCGGACGTCGAGCGGCATCGACGTAGCATGAATATTTTATCCGTGGAACGCGGCGGCTGGCTGCCTGTTGTTGGGCAGGAAAATGGGGGTAGGAAAATTCCTCCCAGGTGGGGCGGATTCGATTTTGGATTGAGGCGATGTTCGCTGATGGCGCCCGGCTCCCTGTAGAGACGGCACTCTTGCCGTCTTGGATCTGCGGGATCGACTTGTCTTGTGAGGCGGATGCCGACTGGCGCCTGCGGGATCGTTCCCGCCCGCCGCTCACAGCCCGCCGTAGCGCCGGTGCCGCCGGCTGTAGTCGGCGACCGCTTCGAGCAACTCGTCTTTCTTGAAATCGGGCCAGAGCTTTTTCGTGACATAGATCTCGGCGTAACTGATCTGCCAGAGGAGGAAATTCGAGATCCGCATCTCACCGGAGGTGCGAACGAGGAGGTCCGGGTCCGGGTAATATCGGGTGTAGAGGTGTTTGCCGAACGCCTCGGGATCGAGCATCGCGATATCGAGGTGGCCTTCTTGCACGTGGCGGACGACGCTCTTTATCCCGTCGATGATTTCCTCGCGCGCGCCGTAGTTGAGCGCCAACACCAGCGTCAGCCCCGTGTTGTCCGCCGTCGTCTCGATCGCTTTGCGCAGCGCGTTCCGGCTCTTTTCGGGCAGTTCGTTGAGCCTGCCGATCGCCTGCAGACGCACGTTGCGCTCCATCAGCTCCTTGGTTTTCTCTTTCAGAAAGCGCTCCAGCAGTGCCATCAGGGCGGCGACCTCGGTCTTCGGGCGCTTCCAGTTTTCGGCGGAGAAGGCGTAGAGCGTCAGGTATTCGACGCCGATCTCATCGCAGCCCTCGACCACCGAGCGGACCGATTCCGCGCCCGCACGATGCCCCGACGTCCTCGGCAAGCCGCGCTCCTTCGCCCAGCGTCCATTCCCATCCATGATGATGGCGATATGGCGCGGCACGGCGGGCTTTCCTGAGGCGGATGGCTTGGTGGGATCGGTCACGGCGAGAGAATTGGGGAGATGAGGGGGCGGCAACTTGCCCCGGATCGGCGGTTTGTGAACAGGATTCGATTTCCCATCGCCAAGTTCGTTCAATATGCCTGCGATTCTGGCTGACCAACTCCAGCCCGGAAGCGCTCAGCCCTCCTCAAAATGAGGGAAAGCCGCCACGTTCGTGTTGCGCCTCTTGTTGCCACAGAGAACGTGGTCCAACTGCCCTACACCTACACCTACACCTACACCCATGCCCGAACCCCGCAACCTGCTCCATCCGCTCCCGCCCGCTGGCGAGTCAGAACATCTGGAAGATTTGCTCGCCCGCCCCGGCTGCCGGGTCGAGCGGATCGTCTCGCACGGGCAGGCGTCGACAGAGGGCTTCTGGTATGATCAGGCGGAGGACGAATGGGTCGTGATCACGGAAGGCGGCGCGGCGCTCGAATTCGAGGATCCGGCGGGCACCGTCTGGCTGGCGCGCGGCGATTCGCTGCTGATTCCGGCGGGATGCCGCCACCGCGTCGCCAGCACCAAGTCGCCCACCGTCTGGCTCGCGATCTGGCTTCCCAAGTAGATTGATTGCCAAAGAGATTTGCGCCTGTTTTGATAGCCGCCACAGCTGGCAAGCCACGGGGTGCCGCGCAATCTAGGCGTCGCGAATCTAATCTCCCTCTCCGGGAGGGGTCGGGGTGGGTCAGCTCGCAGCTACGACCTCAGCGGGATCGGTTCTCCGATTGCCGATTTCCTGGCAAGCCTTTGACCTCAAGGACTATACACCTCATCTACCCACCCCTAAATCCCCTCCCAGGAGGGGACTTGCGGCGCGACGCTCCGCCTCATCTGAGGCAGAGCAAAACAGCGCGTTTTGGGCTGACGATTCCCGGACTTGATTTAAGGCGGCGGCCAGAGAGAGCCGCCGCCCGAACGCTGGGTCGATCACCAACTCTTAATGTCATCGCCCCCGCCGTGTTCGTCGATGCCGTTCGGTCCATCCGACCAGATCGCAAAATCTCGATTGATTGGATCGGCACCGGGATTCACGACGCCGTCGTTGTCGTGATCGAGCGCGAAGTGGTATCGATTTCCCCAAGGATCGATTTGCTCGCCGGCGGGGACCTCCCAAAACACGATGGCTTCCCGGTTCTTCCCGCTGGTGCCTGGCCGCACGCCGTTGAGTTCGTGACCGAGGGTGGTCGCAAACTGTTCTTCGCTAGTTTGCTTCGAAAAAGGCAGCGTCCCATAGTGCGCGGCGAACGCTTCAATCGCCATCGCCGCCGCTTCGATATCGCGCTCCGCCATCCGGAGCCGCGCTTCTTTCAGCATCATGGCGTCGGGCAGGCGGAGGGCGGGAAAGCGCTCGAATTGCTCCTGCCACACCCAGGAGCCGCCGGCGATGCCCGCGACGATGGAACCCAGCACCAGCGAGGTCTTTCCCCATCGTTTCCAAAGCACATTCATGACCTCGCCCAGCGGAAATCTCTACTCTCCACGGATCTCGCGGAACTGGCGGCTTTGCACGATCTTCTCCACCGCCGCCCCGATCTTGAATTCGTTTTGCTCCAGTGCGGCGACCATTTCGTCGAGGAGCGGGCGGTCGGAGAGTTGGACGGCGCGGGCGAGGGCGAAGCCGAGGAGCTTGCGCGAGAATTGGCGGAGGAAGTCGCCCTGCCGCTGGCGGGCGAGGTAATCGCGCAGGGCGGCCATGCCGTCCACGGCGGTGCCGTCGGGCAGGGTCGTGGCCGTATCGACCGGGCGCCCGGCGTCGGTGTCGCGGCGGCGCCCGACCGGATCGTAGCCCTCTAGGGCAAAGCCGTAGTTATCGACGCGGCGGTGGCAGCCCGCGCAATCGGGGTCGCTGACGTGCCGCTCGACCATCTGCCGGGTGGTCAGCCCCTCCGGCGGCGCCTCGTCGGGGAGCGGCGGCACGCCTTTGGGCGGCTTGGGCAAATGCTCGCCGAGCAGCGTTTCGGTCAGCCAGTTGCCGCGCAGGATCGGGCTGGTGCGGGACGCGCCGGATTGCTTGGCGAGAACGGCGGCGAACCCGAGGACGCCGCCGCGCCCGCGCGCGCGCACGCCTTCGACGCGCCGCCAACCCGCGCCGTCCACGCCGGGGATGCCGTAATGCGCGGCGAGTTCCGCATTCACGAACGTGTGGTCGGCATCGAGGATCGACAAAGCGGAGCCGCCGCTTTGGATCAGGTCGGCGAAGAACTGGATCGCCTCCTCATACATCGGACCGCGCAGGCTGGCGAACTCGGGGAACTGCTGGGCGCTCTTCTCGTCGTTCTCGTCGAAGTCGCGGAGGTGGAGCCACTGGCAGGCGAACTCGACGGCGAGGCGGCGCGCCTTGTCGTCGGCGAGCATCCGCCGCGCCTGGGCGGCGAGCATTGCCGGATCGCGCAAGTCGCCGCGCGCCGCCGCCGCGCGCAGTTCGTCATCGGGCAGCGACGACCAAAGGAAGTAGCTGAGCCGGGTCGCCAGCTCCCAGTCATCGACCGGTCCGGACCCCGGTCCGGGCGCGGGTTTTTCGAGGCGATAGAGGAAGGCGGGCGCGGCGAAGAGCCGGGCAAGTGTTAGGCGAAAGGCTTCGTCGTGCGGCAGCTTTTGCCCGCGCAGCGCAGCATACAAATCGCGCAACCCTTGCGCTTCGGCGGCGGCCAGCGGGCGGCGGTAGGCGCGCGCGGCGAACGCGACCAGCGCGTCGAGGTGCTTCGGCTCCGAGGCGGCGAGCAAGGCGGCGAACTTTTCGGCATCGGCGCGGATGCCGGGTTCGAGCGGCTCGATCTTTGTCGGGTCGCTGTCCTGGGTGGCGAACTGCCAGAGTTGTTCGTAGCCGGTGACCAGCCGGAGCGGCTCCTGGCTCACGTATTCCAGCTCGTCCCACAGCCGGTCGAGCCGCGCCGCCTCCGCATCGTCGAGCATCAGGCGGACCAGTTCGCGGTCCTCGCGATAATACATGAGCAGCGTGACGACCTCATCGACCGGCACGATGCGCGCGTGGCACATGGCGGCGGGAAAGTGCGCGCGGAAATCGGCGAACGCCTTTTTGATGCCAGCTTCGGCGGAGCCGCCGACCTTGGCGACGACCGGCGCGCCGGGCAGCAGGCTGGCGTCGCTCGGCGGCGCGCCGGCGCTGACGCGGAATTGGACGCTCGCGCCATCCGCCGCGCCGTCCAATGCGCCATCCGCCACGAACTCCGCGCCTGGCGAAGGCGGCGGGCAGTTTGAAGGCGAGTGCCGAGGGCGCGACGACGGCGAGATTGCCGTCCGCGTCGAACAGCGCGGGATCGAGACCGAATTCGCTGTCGCCAGCGGCGCGGGCGTCGCTTACCAGCCTTGCCAAATCGACGCCGCGAGCAGAGGCTCGTCGGGGTCGAGCAACTGGGCGCGCAGGGCGGCGTCCGCCTCGCTGGCACCCGCGCCGTCGCGCAACAACGCGCCGACCTTGTCCGCCAAGGCAGCGGCTTGACCCGCGTCCCCCGCCTTCAGCCAAGCGGCGAGCAGCGATCCCGCCGGGATGGTGCCGGACGGCGGCGCGGCGTCCGCCTCGCCGGTGTAGAAGTGCCAGACGCCTTCGTTGCCGTGGCGGTCGGCGTGCGGGTTGCCCGCCGCCACGGTGTCGGCGCAATCGGCGGCCAGCCCCCACTCGCGCATCGCGCCGCCGGTCTCGGTGAGGCGCAGGTCGATCTCGGTCAGGTCGCAGACGTGGTCGTTGTTGCGCGAAGCGATGATGAGGGAGATGGCATCGCCTTTCCGCACCGCCACCTCGCCGATGGGATCAATGTTAGGCTTCGCGCCGTTGTCGATGTCCGCCGCCGCCAGCGTCCGGCTGCCGCCCGCCGCCGTGCGCAGCTCGATGCTCCAGCGCACGCCATTGCCGCACGCCGCGTGCGCGTCGTGGACGTGGGCGTTGACCGCGACCGTGCCGTCGACCGGGCTGCGCCAACCGGCGGCGACCCAGCGCTCGGGGCGCGGGTGCACGCAGACGCGGTGCGGGTTCAGGTCGCCGGGGATTTTGAGCGGCGCGGCGGAGCCATTGGCGATCAGCGAAATGTCGCCCACGCCGGGCAGCTCCCAGCCATTGGCGGCGGCGTTGCCCGCGATGCCGCGCACCGGCTTGACCAGATAGCCGGAGAATTCCACCGGGCCAGCCGAGCCGATGCCGAGATACCTAAGCCACGCCTGGAGCAGCGCCTCGTCCACGCCCGTTTCCTTCGCCAAGGCGGCGGCGCCGGGCTTCGGCTGCGCTTTGACGGCGAAGGCGGCGCGCAGGTGATGGGCGGCACCGGCGGCCAGGTCGCGCTGCAATCGCTCCAGCCCGGCGGCCGCCGCGCGCACGTCGCGGAGCAACAGCGGCTCGCGGCCAGGGCGCTCGATCCGCGGGCGCCGCCAATACGCCGCGTCGCCCGCGCCATCATCGCCCGCCGTCGCCGCGACAAGCGAGACCGCCGCCCCGGCGCTGCTGCCGTCGAGCTTCACGCGGAACGCCTGCTCGGCGGCGAGCGGATCGACGGCTTCCTGCCAATCGCGGATCCTCCCGAACGTCCCGACCGCGTTGAATTTGAAAAGCGCGTCCTGCCACGCCCGGATTTCGGCGGCCAGCGCGGCGGCTTCGCCCGGGTCTGGCGCCGCCGCCCAGCGGGCGCGGACTTGGTCGAGGAGCGGCGAGCCGCCCGGCTTCTGCCCGATCATCGCCGCCAAAATGCCGAGATACTTCGCGTTGACGCCCGCCTCGCGACCCGCCGCTGCGGCATCGAAATCGCCCGCCTGGATCGCCGCGCGGTGCGCGATCAAAACGCGGAGGTATCTGGCCAGATCCACGCGGCCGTCGCCTTCGGTCAGCACGCGCGGGTCGGCGACCGACCAGCGGTTGAGCATCGAAGCGTCGCCGCTGCCGGTCGTGTAGAACGCGTAGATCTGCCGGATGTCATCGAGGATCTCGGCGACCCAATCGCCTTTCACATCGCTGTCGGAAAAGCGGAACCCATCCGGCAGCAGGACCGCGTGCGCGGCGATCGACTTGCCGGCGGCGAGGTATTTTTCCGCCAGCGCCGGCGACATGGCGAGCGAGTTCCCGGTGTTGGTGAAGCCTTCGCCCGCCGCGCCATCGGCGGGGAATTCGCGCGCCGGATCGAGCGCCGCCGCGCCGGTCAGGTCGCGCACCGTGTAGGTATATTCGGCATTGTTCAGCCGCCGCAGCACGACCGGACCGGGATCGCCCGCCTGCTCCAGCGCCACCGCGTCGAGCGTCTCGTCGATCCAGCCGAGCAGCCGCGCCTTTTCCCCGGCGGAAAGCTGCGGCTTTTTCTTCGGCGGCATTTCTTCGACCTCGATCTGCTCGACCACCTTAAGCCAGATCTCCGCGTCAGCCTTCGCGCTCGCCAGCGAATCAAATCGCTCCAAATCCAGCTCGCCCTTCTTCGTCTCCGCGTCGTGGCACCCCAGGCAATAGCGGTCCAGCAGCGGCGCGATCTCCGAGGCAAAGTCCGCCGCCGGCGCGGGGACGGCGGCGGCGAGGAACGTGGAAAAGGCGGCGCAAGCGATGCGGGAAGCGGGCATGGGCATAGACATGGGAGTAGAACGTCGCGCCGGGCGGGCGAGTTGCAAACGGGGGCAAGCCAGCAGCCACCTCGGCAGCGCACCGGTCGCCCACCCCCAACCGGCGAAGCCACAGATCAAATCGCATCGCATCATTTCGCATCGCATCACGAGAGCGGAGCGGACGCGGCGCAAGCGCCGACAAGGTCTACGACACGGATGCGTTTCGGGCGCTGCTCGAGGAAAGCAACCTGGGGGGCTTGCATACCCCCAAAAGCGAACCGGAAGAACCCCGAAAAATACAACAAGGGATATTATAAAAAATGCCACCGCGCCGAGAACTTCTTTCAAAAAATAAAAGGGTTTCGCGCCGTGGCGACCAGGTATGAAAAGCTCGACTCCAGGTTTCGTTCCCTTTGCGTTCTAGCTTCGATTATTCAATGGATATAGGTTTTCAAACGCACCCTAGTTCGATACAGCAGAGATGGCTCTATCAGCATGGGTGACCTCATAGGAGACTATTTTGAAGTTATTTTCCATGTTCAAAAACAAGATAATGGCTAATCGGATAGGAGCGGGGCTTGAACCCGATCCTCCCACTAGGTCTAGACCAAGGATTTACCACAGATACCCGCTTCGCATCACCCCCCGAAAATGGCGGGATGGCCCGCGGGCTGATGCCGCGAAGAACGGCTCCCCCCTACCGGCTGCCCCCTCTAGACCATCCGAAAAGATCTCCCATTAATGAGCCTTCAACTGAACTGGGCGACGATAAAGCCATGGATCCTCGGTGCGCTTGCATTTCTTGGGGGCGCGATATTTGGATGCGGGCAATTGCGGTCGATGGCTCGAAATGATGCCGAGGCGTTTCTGATGGGTTATCAGCCTGATGCGAGAATCATCGGCGAATCGTTCCATCCATCTGCAACCTACATCGTCTATTTCACATTTGAGATCGAAGGCGGCTCCGATTTGTCGCGGATCTACTGGAGAGGCAGACCGTTCGGAGCCATCGAAATTGAAAAGTAGGTGCCCAGCTTCATTCACGGCTTCTGGCTGATGCGCCATGGAGCCTTGCGCGTGCGGTCCGGCGTTGCGGATTTCCGCTCGCCGGTGCCTCGCCGAAATTGTTTTCGCCTTGGCTGCGGAGACTTCCTCGACTGTCCGGGAGGTAAATCCCACCCGGCACCGACCGCCGCGCCCCCGAAGCTCCCGTGGGCGGCATTCAGGAACAGGGCGTTGGTCCCGTTTACCCATTCCCCCAAGTCTTCGACCATCCAAGCCTTCGCCCCTGTATCGGTGCGCCGGATGTTGCCCTATACCGGGTTTCTGCCGTTTTCGCCCGGTGGGGCAGGAAACCTTGCTTGACACCCCGCCGTTCCATGGTAGGGGACGCGCTCCAAAAATCCTAGACCCTAAATTTCATGGCCTCAGTAGAAGTAATCCTCCGCGAAAAAATCTCCGACCTCGGCGCCGAAGGCGACGTGATCGGCGTCAAGCGCGGCTATGCCGTCAACTACCTGATCCCGACCGGTCGCGCCTTTGAGGCGACCAAGGGTAACCTGCGCCAGCTCGAATCGCTCAAGGCGAAGCGCATCCAGCGCGAGGCGGAAGAGCTGGCCGAAGCGGAGAAAGTCGCCTCCAAGCTGCGCAAACTGAAGCTGAAGCTCAGCCTCGCCATCGGCGACAGCGGGAAGGCGTTCGGCTCGATCACGACCCAGGACATCGCGGCGGCGATCGCCGAAGCGGCGAAACTGGAGATCGACCGCCACGCGATCCAGCTCGACAAGCCGATCAAAGGCACCGGCAAGTTCGATGTGCCGGTCAAGGTGCACGCGGATCTGACCGTGGACGTGCGCCTGACGGTGAGCGCCGAAGGCGGCGAAGCTGCCGAGGCGGAAGAAGCCGAGTAGCGCGAATTCGAGAGATTCCCGGAAGGGGCGGCCCGCAAAGCCGCCCCTTTTCGTTTTTCCGGAAATCTTGACGCGCAGGGCGGCTAGAGGACCATGCCTTCCCAAATCATGCCGACCAATCCGCCCCAACCCGACGAAGCGACCGTGCGCGGCTGGCTGTCCGGCGAACTCGCCGGGGACGCCGCGCTCGCGGTCGAACAGGCGCTCGGCGCGCGGGCGGGCGAATGCGAGGCGCAGATGGAGGCGGATTTGATCGCCCCGGAGTTGCTGCGCGATCTCCGCAGCGTGCGGCAGGCGCGGGAGGAGGCGGCGGCGCTGATCGCCCAGATGCGATCCGATGAATCCGGCAGCGAGGCAAGCTCACCGGCCGGCGACGAACTCGCCACCATCCTGGAACCGGCGGAGACCCCCGGCACCCTTGGCAGGCTCGGGCACTACGAGGTGCTCGAAGTCATCGCGCGGGGCGGCATGGGGATCTTGCTGCGGGCGCGCGATCCGGGGCTCGACCGGCTCGCCGCGCTCAAGGTGCTGGCTCCGTCGCTGGCGTCCAACGCCACGGCGCGCGAGCGATTCCTGCGCGAGGCGCGGGCGGCGGCGGCGCTCGAACACGAGAACATCCTGCCGATCTACGGCACGTATAGCGAGCCGGTGCCGTGGTTCGCCATGCGGTATGTGGCGGGCGGCTCGCTGCAGGAGGCGCTCGACCAGGCGGGAATTCGACCTGCCGCGGCTCGCCTCGCCTCGCGAGGCAGGTCGCCCAGGCGCTCAAGGTCGCGCACGAGGCGGGCATCGTGCACCGCGACATCAAACCGGCGAATATCTTGTGCGACCGGAGCTCGCTCGCCGTCTGGGTGTGCGACTTCGGCATCGCCCGGACGGCGGACGATCCCGCGCTGACCTACGGCGGCATGCTGGCCGGCACGCCGAATTACATGTCGCCGGAGCAGGCGGAGGGCAAGGCGGTGGACGGGCGCAGCGACCTTTTCTCGCTCGGGGCCGTCCTTTACCAATGCGTCGCCGGGGAGCCGCCGTTCAAGGGCGAGACGACGCCCGGCGTCCTGCACAACATCCTCCACAGCGAGCCGAGGGCGACGAATGCGATCGCGCCCAAGCTGCCGGTCTGGTTCCACCGCCTTATCCTCAACCTGCTCGCCAAGGATCCGCGCGACCGCTTCCGCGACGCCCGCGCCGTGCTGCGCTCGATCGACGAACAATGGGCTCCCCGCCCGCGCCGCATCCGCCGCCGCCGCCGGTGGCAGGCGGTCGCCGCCGGCTCGCTCGCCGCCCTCGCCGGCATCGGCTGGGCATTGCTCCAGATCCCCGCCGTCGCCTATCGCGCGAACCTCGCCATCGCCGGTCTGACCGACCGCGACATCGTCAATGCGGAGCGCTTTGGCGCACACGAAAGCCTTGCGGAGGCGGTCGCCCACGCGCAGCCGGGCGACGTCCTCGAGTTCGCCTCCGAAGGACCGTTCCGCATCGACCAGACCGACATCCCGGCGGGCAAGCCGCTGACCCTGCGCTCGGGCAAGGCCGGCGTCGCGCGCCTCGAAGTCCACGAGGCGGCCAAGCCGGGGATCACCACGCGTAGCCCGCTGAAGCTGGAGCGGCTCAGCTTTGCGATCCTCAGCCCGCGCGACCGCGGGCATGGGATCCTGCGGGTCATCGGCTGCCGCACAGAGATCGACCACTGCCTGTTCGCCGCCCGCTACCAGCCGCCCCAGCGGTGGACGGTCGCGGTGCAGGCGGTGGTGGAAACCCACGGGGCCTGCGATCTGCGGATCACCGATACGATCTTCCGCGTGGACGACGCCAAGCCGATCCAGATCGGCGGCGTCCTCGTGCCGGATCCCGGCGGGCAACCCACCAAGCTCTCGCTGGAGAATTGCTTTTTCGACGGGCTCTATTCGATCCACGCGACGGTCAATCACCCCGCCCAGATCGAGGTTTCGATGCGCCGCACGCTTTGCACCGGCGACGTCACGATCTGGCATCCGGAGAGGGTTCCGCTTCCGGACAAGTTCACGCTGCGCGTCCGCGACAGCATCTTCTCGCCCGACCGAACGCTCATTTGGTTCCCCGGGATCCCCGTGGAAATGATCCGCTCGACGCTCGACTGGGATGGGGAAAACAATCTCTACCGCGAGACACGGGACCTGATCCACAACACGCCAGAAGCCCGATTCCGCCCGAACTACCGGGGACCGGTGACCAACTTGGAGGAATTCCGCGCCTTTGCGAACCATCCGCTGCCCCGGAGCGAAGAGCAAATTTTCCCCAGCCGTCGATGAACCGCGTCACCCGCGAGGTCGATGCCGCCGCGATCCGGCGCTTCCTCTCCCAGTTCGGCGACCTCAAAGGGCGGGGTCCCGACCCGGATCGGCTTGGTCCGTCCGGATTGTAATTCCCCGACGATTTTTCCAGAAATCCGGAAAGCCACCGCCGCCGGGTGGCTAGAGGGTGGCATGAAAGCCCGATTGCTCTTCCCCACCCTTGCGGCGCTCGCTTTTGCCGCCCACGCCGCAGCGACCGATATCGAGCCGACCGCGCAAGACTACGGATTGATCGATTCCGCGCATGTGGGCGGGCTTTCGCAGGCAAAGCCGGTCTTCCAGTGGATCGACATCGCATCGACCGGCGCGCGGGTCGTCGGACCGGGCGCGGATCTTTCCTCGAATCACAGCCAGCCGGACGGGGTCGGCGAGCCGATTACGCTGCCGCAGCCGTTCCCGTTTTACGGATCGATGATCACCGAGATCGTGCCGAGCTCGAACGGCTACCTTTCCACCGATCCGGACGAAGCGGGCACCGACGGCGTACCGCAGTGCCCGCCGGCCGCGCCCGCCATCGGCAAGGGCGACCGGATCAATGTCCTGCACTCGCCGCAGCTCGGGATCGGCGGCGTCTTCTACCAATACTTCGAGCTGAGCCCGCACCCGCATCGCCGCTGCGGCGTCTCTGTCTTTTCGTGGATCGACTTTAAATTCGGCGATGGCGGCGCCTCCTACCAGGCGCTGCTTTTCGACACCGGCGACATCCTCATGCAGTATGCGGCGGGCAATAGCGGAACAGCGGCGGACGCGACGATCGGGCTTCAGGAGGGCAAGGGCAACGAGGGCATCGCCTACCGCTGCGGCGGATCGCTCGCGGCGCCCGCCGGCGTCGCGGTGCTGTTCCGCTCGCCCATGGTGGTGGTGGAAAACGGATCGCCCATCCTCTATGGCAAGTCGCTGGCGGAGGGCATCGCCGAGGTTCGCAATGGCGGGCGCATCCGCTTTTCCCACGATTCCTGGGGGCAGGTTGGTTTTGAGGACACCGATCCGAATCGCCCGCCCAATGATCCCGATGACGATCCGGACGAAACCGATCTCATCATCCTGCCGGCCACCATCACGCTAAACAAATCGGTGGTCATCGACGGAGCGAGCGGCTTCAGCAACGCGAAGACCTTCACGAGAAAAGAGATCGACTGCAACGGGCGGCTCGGCTTCGACATCGGGGGCAACGGCCGCCTCCTGCTGGTGAGCACCGGCATCATCAATGGCGCGCACACCACCAGCGGCGGCGCGATCCGCGTGAACGGCGCGCTCAAGCTCTGCGACACCAACGTCCACCACAACCGCAACCAGCTCAACAACGGCGGTGCCATCGCCGTCTTCGGCTCCGGCTCCGCCTGGCTCTGCGACTCGAACTTTTACGAAAACAGCGCCCGCGCGAATGGCGGCGCGGTTTACTCGGAAGGGCGCGGCTTGCGCATCGACCGATGCGCGTTCTTCCACAACGAAGCGCGAGGGCGAGGCGGTGCCGTCGCGCTAGACGTCGCCTCGACATCCAGCCTCGTCACCAACACGACCTTCGCCTACAACCGCGCTGGCATTTCGAGCTCCGCCGTCGAGTCGCTGGAGTCGAACACGATCATGCGCCACTGCACGGTCGCGGAGAACGGCGATGCGGACGCCCCGTCTGCGGGCGTGCTTGGCGCGGACGAGGGCACCATGTCCTTCTCCCACTGCATCATCGGACCGAATCGCGAGCCGGCGCTGAATACCAACGGCGCGACGTTCACCTCGGGCGGCTACAACCTGGATGACTCGGGAACCTTCGGAGCCTCCGGAACGCTCGGGTTTTCGAACTTGGGCGATGTCATTGGCGAGTCGAAGCTAACGCCGCTCGGGCTGCATGGCGGGCGCGTCTTTACCATGATGCCGCTCATCAGCAGCAATGCGCTCGACCAAGGTCGAGCCGGTCTCTCCAACCCTCCGCTGGCGGACGCCCGCGGGCTGCCGCGCGTCCTTAACTCAGATTCGGTCGCGGGCGCGCGCATCGACATCGGCGCGGTGGAAGGCGGCGAGCTGGTCGTGGTCGATACGGCGAACGACGAATTCGCGCTCTTTCCCGGAGGCAATACCGCGGCGACGAGCCTGGAGGAGGCGATCGTCTCCGCGCCAGAGGGCGGGCGCATCATTTTCCACAGCTCGCTCTCCGGCGCGCGGCTCGACGTCCAGCACTACTACGATCCGGCGACCTGCCAGCCGGT